>NZ_CP087719.1:1873750-2487500 GCF_020991085.1 Roseomonas sp. OT10 | reverse complement strand
GCTTGGCGGTCTCGGAGACCAGCTTCTCCATCGCCGTGCGGGCGAAGGAGGTCTGCAGGTCAGCGGCCTCCTTGATGCTCTTCACCGCGGCGAGGGCCTTGGCGTTCTCGATCGCCTGCTCGGACAGGGACTGCATGACCGCGAAGGCCTGCTTGCTGAGGTCCTGCGAGCCCGTCAGGTAGGTCTGGGCAGCCTTGGCCAGCGCCTCGACATTGCCCCGGCCGAAGGCCATGGCCTCCTCGGTCACCTTGTACATGCTCTCGGCAGCCTTGTTGGCCTGGGCCATGCCCTCGTCGGCGATCTTCTTGAACTGAGCGGTGCCGGCCTCGGCCGCCTGCGTGCCCTGAGCCACCGCGTCGTTCGCCAGCCGGGCCACCTTCTCGTTCGCCATGTCCGTATCTCCTCGTGGTTGCCGGCCATGGGAAACGGCCGATCTGCGTGATTGCTGCGATGCAACATGGGTCTTATGCGACAGAACCGTTCCACATGCCAAGCAGTTTTTTTGCACTGCACAAAATTTCTGCGGGGGCAAGCCGCGGAATATTTGGACGCTTGGCACCACCCCCGCGTGGACAGCGGACCGCTTCCGCTTCTATCGTCGGTTGTTCGGCCCTGCTGGGGGGTAGGGCCGGCAGCCTGCTTGCCGTGTCCGAAGGGGGGACCGACGACATGCGAGAGTTCTGGGGAGGCTTGCGCCGCGCCTGCTTCGCGGCCACCGCCATCGCTGCGGCCTGTGCCTGGGGGGCCACGCCGGCAGCGGCGCAGATCGGCTCGGACCGCTATGCGTCGATCGTGCTGGACGCGCGCAGCGGCAACATCCTGTCCGCCGCCAGCCCCGACGAGGCGCGCTACCCCGCCTCGCTGACCAAGATGATGACCCTCTACATGCTGTTCGAGGCCATCCGGGACGGCCGGATCGGGCTGGACAGCCGCTTGGTGATGAGCTCCGAGGCCGCGTCGCGCCCGCCGTCCAAGCTGGGCATCCCGCCGGGCGTCTCGATCACCGTCGAGCAGGCGATCATGGCCCTGGTCACCAAGTCGGCCAACGACATCGCCTCCCTGCTCGGCGAGACCCTGGGCGGCACGGAAGAGCGCTTCGGCCAGATGATGACCCTCCGCGCCCGGGCGCTGGGCATGTCGCGGACCACCTTCCGCAACGCCTCCGGCCTGCCGGACCTGGAGCAGATGACCACCGCGCGCGACATGGCCACGCTGGGCCGGCGCCTCTACCTCGATTTCCCCGACCGCTACCACTACTTCGCCACCACCACGGCCCGGATCGGCCGCATCGCGCTGCGCAACCACAACCGCATGCTGGGCGAGTACGACGGGGTGGACGGGATCAAGACCGGCTACATCACCGCTTCCGGCTTCAACATCGTCACCTCCGCCCAGCGCCAGGGACAGCGGGTCGTGGCGGCGGTCTTCGGCGGCTCCTCCTGGGTCGAGCGCGACCGCCACGCGGCGATGCTGCTGGACGAGGGCTTCAGCCGACTTGGCGTGGCCCCCAGCGCCCCCACCCTGCCGACGCTGGTGGCGGCGCGCGGTGCCCAGATGGCGGGGCGCGCCGCCGCGGCGACGCTGCCGGCGCCCGTCCCGGTCAACCGTCGCGCGGCCCGGGCCGCGAACGCTGCCCGCTCCTCCGGCCGGGTGCCGGGTTCGGCCGGGCCCGTCCGCGCCACGGCCGTCCGCCCGGGCGCGCCCGTCCGGGCGGCGCAACCCGTCCGCACGGCCGGTCGTGGCGGACGGATAGTGGAGCAGGGGGACGGCGGCCCCGCCGCCCGTGCGGCCCGGCAGGCGGCCCGCCAGCCCGCCGCACGCCAGGCCAAGCCGGTGGTCCGGCAGGTCACGACCACCACCAGCCGCGGCACCGGGACCCGCGTCGCCGGGCGCTGACGTCCGGGGCGCCGCGGTCCCGGCCGCCATGGCGCCCCAGCCGCCTCAGGCCATCGCGCCACGCGCGGCGACGGGCCAGAGGCATTCCACCCGGCCGCCCCGCACCCCCACGTACCAGTCGTAGCGATCCACTGTCGGGTCGCAATGGCCCGGCACCAGCCGCAGCCTCTCTCCCCAGGCGGGGACCGCCGCATCCTCCGCGACGATGACCCCGTGCTCGTCCGAGGCGCCGGCATAGACCAGCCCCGGACGGGCATGGACCAGGGGAAAGCCGCTGTCCGTCGGCACGGCCTTGTGGCCCGCATCCACCACGACGCGGCCCGTGCCCGGCTGCGCGCTCATCACCTGCGTCAGCACGAAGAGCGCCTGCCGGAAGGGCGGCGGTGCCTCGTTGCGGGCATAGTCGGCATCCATGAAGGCATAGGAGCCGCCCTGGATCTCCGTCCAGAGGCCGGTGTCCAGCTCCAGCGGGAAGGTGCCCGTCCCGGCGCCACCCACCACGGGGCAGTCCAGACCGACCTGGCGCAACTGCTCCAGCGTCCGCCGCACGCCGTCCGCCGCGCCCGCGATGGCCGCCTGCCGCTCCTCGGGGCTGCGCCGGTGCTGGGCGCTGCCGTGATAGGCCTGCAAGCCCCCGAAGCGCAGGTGGCGCGAGGCGGCGATGCGCTGTGCCAGCTCCACCGCCGGCGGCCCGGGCGGCACGCCGCAGCGCGTGGTGCCGACGTTGATCTCCACCAGGACGGAGAGCCGGATGCGCGCGGCCTCGGCCGCCGCTTCCAGCAGGGGCAGGGCGGCTGCGTCGTCGGCGCAGACAGCGATCGTCGCGATCCGCGACAGGGCGGCGAGGCGCGCCAGCTTGCGCGGCGAAACCACCTCGTTGCTGACCAGGATGTCGTCCACCCCGCCCCAGGCCATCGCCTCCGCCTCGGCCACCTTCTGCACGCACTGTCCGATGGCGCCGCGCGCGATCTGCTGCCGCGCGATCACCGGCGACTTGTGCGTCTTGGCATGGGCGCGGAGCTTGGCGCCCGTGGGGGCCAGCGCCGTGGCCATGGCGTCGAGGTTCGACTCGAAGGCATCGAGGTCGAGGAGCAGGGCAGGGGTGTCCACCTCCTCCTCGCGCATGCCGGGCTCGGCGGGGGGCGGTTGCAGCATGGGCGGCTCCGGGACAGGGGCGGGGAGTGACCTCCTCCGCGCCCCCTCCCTCTTTCGGGAGTCCGCCCGGGACCAGGGACAGCACCCGTGCCACGCGGGCTCCGCCCGCGGGTTCGGTACAGGTCCGGGTACCCGCGGACTCCTGAAGGAAGGAGGAGGATTCGGGGAAGTTCACTCCCCCGGACTTTTTCTCTCCATTGGCCATCCGTGCAACGCATCGGCCATCCGCCGCGGCACGACGAAGGCCCTGGCCCATCGCAGGCGCCCGTCCGCACGCACCCGCACGGGCACGAGGCGGTAGCAGGCGCCCTCGTATTCCACGAGGCGCCGGAGGGCGGCGGGGGAGGGGCGGATCAGCCACCCTGGGACCCGCGTGCCGGGCCGGGGAAGCAGCGTGGGATAGGGGGTGCCGCGGAAGGCCACGCGGGCGTGGCCCTCCAGCACGGCCGGCCGGGTGCGATGCGTCAGCCGGGGATCGCCCGACCGCCGCCGCAGCACGGCGGGGTCGAGCAGGGTGCCGTAGAGGAAGAGCGGGGTCAGTGCCCCGCGTTCTCGGCCGAGAAGTCCGGCGCCTCCAGCCCGGAGGCGATGAGCTGCTCGGACAGGCTGGCCTTCAACCGCTCCAGCCCGGCCTCGGTCTTGGCCTCGCAGCGCGCGACCAGCACCGCCTGGGTGTTGGAGGCGCGCAGCAGCCACCAGCCGTCGTCGGTCAGCACGCGCACCCCGTCCACGTCCTGGACGTTGGCGCCGGCCTTGGCGAGACGGTCCTTCACCTCGGCCACCGTGACGAACTTCTTCTCCTCCGGGCAGTTGAAGCGCAACTCCGGGGTGTTGATGACCTGCGGCAGCGCCTTGCGCACGTCGGAGAGCTTCTCCGGCATCCGCGCGACGATGCCGAGCAGCCGGACGGCGGAGTAGAGCGCGTCGTCGAAGCCGTACCACTTGTCCGCGTAGAAGGTGTGGCCGGACATCTCGCCGGCCAGCGGCGCCTTGGTCTCGGCCATCTTCTGCTTGATCAGCGAGTGGCCGGTCTTCCACATCAGCGGCTTGCCGCCGGCCTTGGCCACCTCGTCGAACAGGACCTGGGAGGCCTTCACGTCGGCGATGATGGTGGCGCCCGGATGCTGCTTCAGCACGTCGCGGGCCAGCACGACCAGGAGCTGGTCGCCGAACAGCATGTGCCCCTCGTCGTCCACCACGCCCAGCCGGTCCGCGTCGCCGTCGAAGGCGATGCCCAGGTCGGCGCCCTGCGCCTTCACCTCGGCGATGATCTGCTCGAGGTTCTTGAGCACGGTCGGGTCGGGGTGGTGGTTGGGGAAGCGGCCGTCGATCTCGGCGTTGATGATGACGTGCTTGCCGGGCAGGGCCTTGGCCAGCTTCTCCGTGATGGCGCCGCCCGAGCCGTTGCCCGGGTCCCACACCACCGTCAGCTCGCGCGTGCCGCCGTCGTAGTCCTGGACCATGCGGGCCACGTACCTGTCGGCGATGTCGACGCTGCTGGCGGAGCCGGCGGCTTCCTCCACCACGTCGCCCGCCGCGGCCATCTTCCCGATCTCCTGGATCTGGGCGCCGAAGAAGGGCTTGTTCTTCAGCACCATCTTGAAGCCGTTGTAGTCGGGCGGGTTGTGGCTGCCCGTGACCATCACGCCGCCATCGGCGGCCAGGTCCACGGCGCCGAAATAGAGCATGGGCGTCGGGCAGCAGCCCACCCGCACCACCGCCAGCCCGCAGGCGGTCAGGCCCTTGACCAGCGCCTCCTCCAGCATCGGGGAGGAGAGGCGGCCGTCATAGCCGACGGCCACCTTGGCGCCGCCCTGGCGCTTCACGATGGAGCCGAAGCAGCGGCCGATGGCGAAGGCATCCTCCGCGGAGAGCGTCTTCCCGACGATCCCCCGGATGTCGTATTCGCGCAGGCTCGTCGGGTCGAAGCGATGCTGGAACATCCGGGGGCTTTCCCTCAGTTTCTGCCGATGGAGTGGTAGCGGAAGCCGGCCGCGCGCATGGCCTCCGGCTCCCAGACGTTGCGCAGGTCGAGGACGATATCCCCGGCCATGGCGGATTTCAGCCTCTCGGGCGACAGGGCGCGGAACTCGTTCCACTCCGTCAGCAGCACCAGGGCATCGGCCCCCGCCACCGCCTCCATCGCGCTGTCGGCGAAGCGCACCGCCGCCGGCAGGACCTGGCGCGCATGGCCGGGCTGGGGATCGTACGCACACACCTCCAGCCCGGCGGCGACCAGCCGCGGCAGGATGTCGAGCGACGGCGCCTCGCGCATGTCGTCCGTCTCGGGCTTGAAGGTCAGGCCCAGCACGGCGACCCTGCGGCCCCTCTCCCGGCCGCCGAAGGCGGCGATGATGCGGTCGGCCATCGCGCCCTTGCGGGCGTCGTTGTAGGCGATGGTGGCGTCCACCAGCGACATGGGCGCCCCCTTGTCCTGGGCGGTGCGGGCCAGCGCCAGCGTGTCCTTGGGGAAGCAGGAACCGCCGAAGCCGGGCCCGGCATGCAGGAACTTGCGCCCGATGCGCCCGTCCAGCCCCATGCCCCTGGCCACGTCGTGGACATCCGCGCCCACCTTCTCGCACAGGTCGGCGATCTGGTTGATGAAGCTGATCTTCACGGCCAGGAAGGCGTTGGCGGCGTACTTGATCAGCTCCGCCGTCTCCAGCCGGGTCGCGACGACAGGTGTCTCGATCAGGTAGAGCGGGCGGTACAGCCGGCGCAGCACCGCCTCGGCGCGCTCGTCCTCCACGCCGATCACCACGCGGTCGGGGCGCATGAAGTCGCCGATCGCGTTGCCCTCGCGCAGGAACTCCGGGTTCGAGGCAATGGAGATCTCGAGCTCCGGCCGCACGCGGCGGACGATGGCCTGCACCTCCCGCCCGGTGCCGACCGGGACGGTGGACTTCGTCACCAGCACCAGCGGGCCGCTGGCGGCCTTCGCCACCTGCTCCGCGGCGGCGTAGACATAGCTGAGGTCGGCATGGCCGTCGCCGCGCCGCGTCGGGGTGCCGACGGCGAGGAAGACCGCATCCGCCCCGGCCACCGCGGCCGGCAGGTCGGTGGAGAAGGTCAGCCGCCCGTCGCGGACGTTCTCCGCCACGAGCCGGTCCAGGCCGGGCTCGTAGATCGGGATCCGCCCGTCGCGCAGGGCGGCGACCTTGTCCGCGTCGTTGTCGACGACGCGGACATCCACGCCGAACTCGGCGAAGCAGGCTCCGGAGACGAGGCCGACATAGCCGGCCCCGATCATGGCAATGCGCACGCGCGGTCCCCTGGTTCAGCCGTCGAAGATCAGACGTAGTTGGGCAGGAAGCTCCGCACCGCCGGCGCCATGTCCTCGCGCTTCAGCGCGAAGGCGATCTGGGCCTCCAGGAAGCCCGCCTTGTCGCCGCAGTCGAAGCGCTTGCCCTCGTAGCGCAGGCCGTGGAAGGGCTGCTTGCCGATCAGCTTGGCCATGCCGTCGGTCAGCTGGACCTCGCCGCCCGCACCCTTCTCCATCTTCGACAGGTGGCCGATCACCTCGGGCATCAGCACGTAGCGGCCGATGACGGTGAGGTTGGAGGGCGCCTCCTCCACCTTGGGCTTCTCGACCAGCCCCTTGACGGACACCAGCCGGCCCTTGTCCTCGGCCACGTCCAGCACGCCGTACTTGTTCACGCGCTCCATCGGGACCTCCTCGATGGCGACCACGTTGCCGCCCGTCTCGCGATAGGCGTCGGCGAGCTGCTTCGTGCAGGACACGTCGCACATCATCAGGTCGTCGGGCAGCAGGATGGCGAAGGGGTCGTCGCCGATGAAGGTGCGGGCGCACCAGATGGCATGGCCCAGCCCCATCGGCACCTGCTGCCGGACCGTGCTGATGGAGCCGGGCTCCACCGCCATGGAATGGAGCAGGTCCAGCTCCTTCTGCTTGCCGCGCTCCGCCAGGGTGCGCTCCAGCTCGAAGGCGATGTCGAAATGCTCGACCAGGGCGGTCTTGCCGCGGCCGGTGACGAAGCAGAACTGCTCGATCCCGGCGGCCCGCGCCTCGTCCACGGCATACTGGATCAGCGGCTTGTCCACCACCGGCAGCATCTCCTTCGCCAGCGCCTTGGTGGCGGGCAGGAAGCGGGTGCCCATTCCGGCAACCGGCAGGACGGCCTTGCGAAGCGGCTTGGTCACGATGATGCGGGTCCTTCCCCCGAAACGCTGCGAAGCATTGCCACGCGGAGCCGGCCCTGTCAGCCCGGCAGCCATGGCAACCCATAGTTGCAGGGATGCGTCTCCGTGTCCGGGCGAAACGACCTTCCCGCCCGGTTGGCGGCCGGATTTCCTGCCCGCGTGACCGGGAGGACAGCAACATGCACAGGTCTATATGACGGGTGGACGGCTGCCCGGCCCGGTGGCGGCCCTATTCGCGCAGCAGGATGTCCCGCGCTTCGTTGAGCCGGGCCGCCAGCCAGTCCGACCCGCCCGCATCCGGATGGGCGGCGCGCATCATGCGCAGGTAGGCGGCCCTGATCGCGTCCGGCCCGGCCCCCTCGCCGAGGCCCAGCACCGCCAGCGCCTCGTCTCGGCTCATCGGCCCGGCGGCGCGGCCGGCATCGCCCGCCGCGCGCCAGCCGGGATGGGCGCGGTCGAGCCAGGCCTCCAGCAGCGGCACGCTCTCCGGATCCGCCCCCCGGCAGTCGCGCAGCAAGTCCAGCACGGCCCCGCGCTGCAGCGACGCCAGGTCGCGCCCCGCCAGCGGTCCCCGCCGCACCTCGCCGGACAGGGTCCCCGCGGCGGGATCGATCCGCATGGAGAGCGTCGCCGTCTCGACCTGGTCCGCGGCCGCCACCCCGGCATCGCCAGGCGGCGGGCCGGCGAAGCGCGCGGCGAGGCGCCGCCCCTGCCACCAGCGCCAGGCCAGCGGCCCGACGAACACGGCCAGCCACAGGAGCTGCGGCAGGCGCCCGGTAAGCAGCGCCAGCACCAGCAGCGCCGCCCCGAGCAGCCCGGCGAACCAGGCGAGGCCGAGCCGGATCTGCGCCACCGAGGCGCGGGCGAAGGCGCTGAGCCCCAGCAGGGCCAGCAGCAGCGCCAGGCTGCCCAGGATGAGCCAGGCCATCGGCCGCTCAGCCGCGCCGGGGGGCAGGGAGCTGGCCGGCCAGCCCGGCGGCCAGCGGGCCGGCAAGGCTCCGCAGCGCCGTGGCGCCCCCCGCCGCATAGGTCGCCGCCGCCCGCAGCAGCTCCGCCAGGGCGCGCGGGCTGGTGGAATCGAAGGGTGCCCAGGCGCCGCCGGACAGCCGTGCCACCTGGCGCAGGACTTCCCGCGCGAGGGGGTCATGGCCTTCCTGGAAAGCGAAGACCGGCAGGCCAGCGGCCCCGAGCTGGCCCGCCGCGTGGCAGAGGGCATCCGGCGCCTCCTCCACCGCGTCGCCGACGAAGACGACCGCGCGCAGCGCCTCGCCTCCCGCCGCCCGGGAGGGGGCCAGCCGCAGGCCATGCTCCAGGACGCGGAGGATCTGGGTCTGGCCGCCGAGGCAGGCGACGCCCGCCATGCGCCGCGCCAGCTCCCGCCCGTCGGTCAGGAACGGGGTCGCGGCGAACTCGCGGAAGCCACGGTAGTAGGCCAGCGAGACCGCCAGGCCGCGCTCCATCCCCTCCACGGCCAGGAACATCTCGCCCTGCACGGCGCAGGCCCGGTCCCAGGCGGGCTGGCGGCTGGCCGTGGCGTCGACGGCGAAGAGCAGCCGCGCCTCCGGCGGGCGGGCCGTGGGGCGCAGGGCGGGCAGGGATTCGGCGCGCCGCAGGAAGGCCTGGACGGCACTTCCGGCGGGCAGGGAGGGCGGCTTCGCCATGGCCTCAAGATGGGGTGGCCGGCGCCAGGACGCCAGCGCCGCCAGGACGGCTTGCGCCTTGTCATCTCACGCATTCGGGTGGAGGCGCCGGGGCGCGATCCGGCCTAGAGCAGATCGCGGCAGGCCGATTCGGGCCGGCTGCGTGAGGACGTCCGGGGAAGGATGGCCGGAGCGGGCGGTCGTTTGCCGCAGGACGCAGAACCAGGGAGAGGCTCCATGTCCCATCATCGCGCCGCGCGGCTCGCCGGCCGTGGCCGCGCCATGGCCCGGGCCAGCCGTCCGCTGGCTGCCCTGCTCGTGGCGGCGCTCGGCTGGCCCGGCCAGGCAGCGGCCCAGGCGACGCCACCGGCCGCCACCCAGGCGGCCCCCTCCGCCGCGGTGGACGCCCTGCTGGAGCGCATCCGCGGTGCGTTGCCCAAGGACGCGACCCTGGAGATCGGCCAGCGGCTGGACGAGGCGGGCGGCGTAACCCGGCTGCGCGCGGTGGTGCTGCGGCAGGGACGGGAGGAGACGCGGATCGAGGAGGTGGTGCTGCAGGGCGCCTCGGCGGAGCGCGTCGATTCGGCCGAGGGCCAGGGGCTGCGGGTGACCGTGCCGGACGACAGGCTGAACCTGGCCATGGCGCGGTTCGAGGTGACGGAGCTCGTCCTGCCCCCGGCGGGCCAGCCCTTCGACTGGACGGCGGTGACGCTCGATTCCGCCGGCGTGGAAGGCGTGGCGCTGGAGGACAAGGAGGCGGACATCCAGGCCGGGCTGCAGCGCGTCGCCGTGCGGCAGTGGGGCGGCGGCCGCCCCGGCGACGCCCGGCTCGACGGGCTGTCGGTGCGCGGGACGTCCGACGGGGTGGGGGCGATCGACCTGTCGGTGCGCGAGGTGGCGCTGTCGGGCTTCGACCTGCCCGGCACGGCGGCGGCCATGGCCGCGGGGGTAATGCCCCGCCCGCCGGCGACGGCGCAGGGATCCCGGCTGGAGATGGGGGGGCTGGCGGTCACCCTCGACGCGGCGCCCCTCGCGGCGCTGGACAGGCTTCGGCTGGAAGGCGGCGCCGATCCGTCGCGGGCGGGGAGCGAGACCGGCCGGCTGGCGCTGGAGGGGCTGCGGCTGAACCTGCCGGACGAGCTGGGCGGCTCCCAGCTGGACGAGCTGGGCTACAAGGGCGTGGCTGGCGGGCTGACCATGGCGGCGCGCACCGAGGATTCGGGGCGGCACCTGTTCCTGGAACCGTTGCAGATCGACCTGTCGGAAATGGGCCGGCTCGAGCTGCGGATGGAGATGACGGAGCTGCCGCCGCGCGAGCCCGGGCAGGTGATCGACCCGATCGGGCAGTTGATGGCCTATCCCCAGGCGCGGCTGGTCGGGCTGACCTTCTCCTACCAGGATGCCGGGCTGGCGCCCCGGCTGATGGCGCAGCAGGCCGCCCTGTCGGGCGTGCCGGAGCAGCAGTATCGCGAGAGCCTGGCGGCGGGGGTGCTGGCGATGCCCGCGCCCTGGTCCGGACCCGGGGCCGGCGGAGCCCCGGCGGCGCGCAAGCCGGGGGCGGGTGCGCCCAAGGGCGGCGCCGGCGTGGCCATGGGCGGCCCCTCGCCGGAGGAGCGGGCGGTGCGCGAGGCGGTGGCCCGCTTCCTGCGCCAGCCCGGCCGCCTGACCCTGGCGCTGAACCCGCCGCAGCCGCTGCGGCTGGGAGAGATGCAGGGGGCCGTCATGGCGCCCGGCGGGCCGGTCCGGGTGCTGGGGCTGACCGCCACCGCGGAGTGAGCCGCAGGGGGAGGGGGCGGGAACGCCCCTCCCGGCGCGGCCGGTGGCGTCAGCCGCCCGCGCTCTCCGCCACCGCCTCCTGCGCCACCACGAGCGCGGTGAGGTTGGCGATGCCGCGCGCCGTCACGGACGGCACCAGCACGTGGATGGGCTTGCGCATGCCCAGCAGCATCGGGCCGACCTGCAGACCGTCCGCCGCCGCCTTCACCAGGTTGCAGGCGATGTTGGCGGAATCGAGGTTGGGCATGACCAGCAGGTTGGCATTGCCCTCCAGCTTGCCGTCCGGCACCGCGCGCTCGCGGATGGCGGGGATCAGCGCGGCGTCGGCATGCATCTCGCCATCCACCTGCAGGTCGGGCGCGCGCTCGCGGATCAGGCGCAGGGCGTCGCGCATCTTCTTGGCGGACGGCGCCTGCGACGCGCCGAAGGAGGAGTGGGAGAGCAGCGCCGCGCGCGGCGTGCGGCCGAAGGCGCGCACCTGCTCGGCGGCCAGCAGCGTCATCTCCGCCACCTGCTCGGCATTGGGGTCCAGCAGCAGGTGGGTGTCCACGAAGAACAGCACGCCCGCCTGGGTGATGACGCCGGTCAGGGCATAGGCGCGGCCGACATCCTCGCGCTTGCCGATGATGTCGTTGACGTGGTGCCACTGCGTCATCCATTCGCCGAGCCCGCCGACGATGGCCGCGTCCACCTGCCCGGATTCCAGCAGCAGCGCGGCGGCGACCGTGGGCCGCGTGCGCACCCGGCGCCGGGCGGATTCCGGCGGCGTGCCGCGGCGCCCGACCTTGCGGATGTAGAGCTCCGTCAGCGGCGCGAAGGTCTCCGCATCCGCCTCCGGGTCGAGGATGGTGACGCTCTCCTCCAGGTCCATGCGCAGGCCCATCGCCTGCACCTTGGCCTGGATCACCGCGCGCCGGCCGATCAGCACCGGCTCGGCGATGCCCTCGTCCAGCACCGTCTGCACGGCGCGCAGCGTGCGCTCGTCCTCGCCCTCGGCATAGGCGACGCGGCGCGGCGCCTTGCGCGCGGATTCGAAGACCGGGCGCATCAGGTCGCCCGAGCGGTAGACGAAGCGCTCCAGCGAGCGGCGATAGGCGGCGAGGTCCTCGATCGGCTTCAGCGAGACGCCGCTCTCGGCGGCGGCCTTGGCCACGGCCGGCGCGATCTCCAGGATCAGCCGCGGGTCGAAGGGCTTGGGGATGATGTAGTCCGGCCCGAAGACCGGCGCCTGCCCGCCATAGGCGGCGGCGACCACCTCGCTCGCCTCGGCCCGTGCGAGTCGGGCGATGGCCTCGACCGCCGCGACCTTCATCGCCTCGTTGATCGTGGTGGCGCGGGCATCCAGCGCGCCGCGGAAGATGAAGGGGAAGCAGAGGACGTTGTTGACCTGGTTCGGATAGTCCGTCCGCCCGGTGGCCACGATGGCGTCGGGGCGCACGGCGCGCACCGCCTCGGGCAGGATCTCGGGCTCGGGATTGGCCAGCGCCAGGATCAGCGGCTTCTCCGCCATCAGCGGCAGCCATTCGGGCTTGAGCACGCGCGGCGCGGAGAGGCCCAGGAAGACGTCGGCCCCCGGCAGCGCATCGGCCAGCGTGCGCGCCTCCGTGTGGCGGGCGTAGCGGTCCTTGTAGGGGTCCATCAGCTCGTTGCGGCCGATCCAGACGACGCCCTTGATGTCCGTGACGGTGATGTTCTCGCGCTTGGCGCCCATCTCCACCAGCAGGTTGAGGCAGGCCAGCGCCGCCGCCCCGCCGCCGGAGGTGACGATCTTCGCGCTCGCGATGTCCTTGCCCTGGAGCAGGAGGCCGTTGCGCACGGCCGCCGCGACGATGATGGCGGTGCCGTGCTGGTCGTCGTGGAAGACGGGGATGCGCATCCGCTCGCGCAGCGCGCGCTCGATCTCGAAGCACTCCGGCGCCTTGATGTCCTCGAGGTTGATCGCGCCGAAGGAGGGCTCCAGCACCGCCACCGCGTCGACGAACTTCTCGGGGTCGAGCTGGTCCACCTCGATGTCCACCGAATCGAGCCCGGCGAACTTCTTGAAGAGGACCGCCTTGCCCTCCATCACCGGCTTCGACGCCAGCGCGCCGATGGCGCCGAGCCCGAGCACGGCGGTGCCGTTGGTGATGACGGCGACCATGTTGCCGCGGGTGGTGTAGTCCCAGGCGGTGTCGGGATCGGCCGCGATCTCCTCGCAGGCCGCGGCGACGCCGGGGGAATAGGCCAGGCCCAGGTCGCGCTGGGTCGCCATGCGCTTCGTCGGCTCGATGCTGAGCTTCCCGGGGCGCGGCAGCCGGTGATAGTCCAGCGCGGCCTTGCGGAAATCCTCGTCCATCGGCACTTCCCCCACAGGGTTCCGGTTCACACCGCCCGTTGCGCCAGCGTGTCGGGAGCCAGCGTGACGGGCGATCGCCTTCGAGGGAAGAGTGGTGCGGTCGAGAAGATTCGAACTTCCACGGGGTTGCCCCCACCAGCACCTCAAGCTGGCGCGTCTACCATTCCGCCACGACCGCAGGCGGCAGGCGGCCGGTCGGCCGCTCCGCGGGCGGGCCTATAGCCGATGAGCGCGGGCACAGCAACGGCCCCCGGCACGATCCTGTCGCCGGATGGACCGGAATGGGTCGCGGAGCCGGGATACCTGCCCTATCCCGACGCGCTGGCCGCCATGGAGGCGCGCGCCGCCGCCATCCGGGCAGGCGGGGCGGGCGAGCGCATCTGGCTGGTGGAGCATCCGCCCACCTACACGGCCGGCACCTCCGCCACGCCCGAGGGGCTGACCGAGGCGCGCTTCCCCGTCTTCCAGGCGGGGCGGGGCGGGCAGTGGACCTACCACGGCCCTGGCCAGCGGACCGCCTATGTCATGCTGGACCTGACCCGGCCGCATGGCACCGTCGCGGCGCGGGATGTCCGCGCCTATGTCCATGGGCTGGAGGAATGGGTGATCCGGGCGCTGGACCGCTTCAACGTGAAGGGGGAGCGGCGCGAGGGGCGGGTCGGCATCTGGGTGGCCGACCGGGCCTCGGGGACGGAGGCCAAGATCGGCGCCATCGGCGTGCGGGTGACGCGCTGGGTCTCCTGGCACGGCATCGCGCTGAACGTGGACCCGGACCTGTCGCATTTCGGCGGCATCGTCCCCTGCGGCATCCGCGAGCATGGGGTGACCAGCCTGCACGCGCTGGGCATCCCCGCCACGATGGAGGAGGCCGATTCGGCGCTGATGGCCGCCTGGGGCGAGGTCTTCGGCTGACCGGCCGCCCCCCCGGGGCAGGGGTGGCAGGGGCGGCAGGGGCCCCGCCGGGGGTGGCAGGGCCCGCCGCGCCGTCTCAGGCGCCGGCCTTCACCGCCGCGCCGCGCTCGCCCAGGTCCCACCAGACCCCGGCCATCAGCCCCAGCCCCTCGCGGAACAGGCTGCCCAGCCCGTGCTCGTCCGGGCCGTGCTGGCCGCAGCCGCCGTAGGAGTGCGGGATCCACATCACCGGCACGCCCAGCACCTCGCGGAAGTATTCCGAGGGGCCGGAGGCGCCGATGTTCGGGATCAGGTTGGGCGGCCGCCCCACGGTACGGGCGAAGCTCTCCACCACCAGCCGCACCCAGGGGTTCTCGGGGTCGGTGCGGGAGGCGGGGAACATGTCCCGCTCCGTCACCGGCACCACCTCCACCTCGGGGAAGCCCTGCGCGTCCAGATGCGCGCGCAGGGCGGGGACGACGTCCTCGCTCCGCGTATCGGCGATGTGGCGCAGCTGGATGCGGGCGCGGGCCGTGCCGCCCACCGCGTTCACCGGCCCCTCCGGCTGGCCGGAGATGCTGGCCAGCACGATGGCGCTGTTCCAGGCATAGATGCGCTCGGCGTTGTTGAGTCCGGGCTCGCCCCATTCCGGCTCGGGCACCGGGGCGCCGGCCTGCGGCTCCGCCACCACGCTCCGCGCGGCGCGCTTCACCGCCTCCGGGATGGACTCCGGCCGCCAGCCGGGGACGAGGATGCGGCCGTCGCGCGAGATGATGCTGGCGATGGCGTGGGAGAGCACCACCCCGGCATCCTTCAGCAGACCGCCCCAGTGGCCGGAATGGTGGCCGCCCTCGCGCAGGTTCACCACGAGGTCCATCGCCACCCCGCCACGGGTGCCGAGGCTGACATCGGGCACCTCGCGCGACACGCGCGGCCCGTCCAGCGCCACGAAGAGGTCGGCGGCGAAGAGGTCCCTGTGCTGGCGGAGGAAGGGCAGCAGCCCGGGCGAGCCCGCCTCCTCGCCCGTCTCCACCATCACCTTGGCGTTGAAGCCCAGCCGCCCGCGCTCGGCGATCACCGCGCGCATCGCGTCGATCCCCAGCAGGTGCTGGCCCTTGTTGTCCACCGTGCCGCGCCCGTAGATGCGGTCGCCCTCGATCGTCATCTCGTAGGGCTTCAGGTCCTTGCGCCAGCGCTCCGGCATGGCGCGCACGACGTCGCCATGGCCGTAGAAGAGCAGCGTCGGCAGGGCCGGGTCCTCGATCCGCGTGCCCAGCAGCACGGGGCCGTGCACCGGCTCCGGATTGGGCAGGACCTGCACGGCGAAGCCCATCTCCTCCAGCATCGGCCCCAGCACGTCGTGGCAGTAGCGTTCCAGATCCGCCTTGTGCTCCGGCGGGTTGCTCTCCGTCGGCACGGCGACCAGCGCGGCCAGCCGGTCCAGGAAGGACCCGTCGTCGAACAGCCCGCGCGCCCGTTCCAGCGCGCCCTCTCGTGTCCCGGTCACGTCTCGTCTCCTTGGGTGATGTCGCGGATCGCGGGTCAGGGCGCCGGCCGGACCTCGGCCGCGTGCAGCGCCTCGTCCGCCCGGGCGGGGTAGGCGAGGCCGCGGCGCAGGGCGAAGGTCGCCTTCTGGATGTAGAGCGGCAGGATGGCGACATCCTCCATCGCCATGCTCACCGCCCGCCGCAGCAGCGTCTCCCGCGCCGCGGGGTCGGCGGTGCGGCCGGCCTCGTCCAGCACCGCCTCGAAGGCGGGGTTGTCGTAGCGCCGGTTCGCCCGCGCCGCGTCGCGCAGGTTCAGGATGGAGCGCAGCGGATAGGAGGCCTCGCTGGTCGTGGCCGTGCCGCCGAGCAGGTAGGCCGAGAACTCCCGCTTCGCCTGGCGCGCGGAATAGGCGGCCCAGGGCATCGCCTCCACCTGGGTCTGCACTCCCACGCGCTGCCACATCTGGCCCACCGCCTGCAGCACGCGGGCGTCGTTGGGATAGCGGTCGTTCGGCCCGTGCAGGGTCAGGCGGAAGCCGCGCGCGAAGCCCGCCTCGGCCAGCAGGCGCCTCGCCTCGGCCGGGTCCGTCGCCGGCTCCAGCCCCGGCACGTGCCCGGCCAGGCCGGGCCGCACGAGCTGCGCGCTCGGCACGGCCGAGCCCTCCATGATCCGTTCCGTGATGGCCGCGCGGTCGATGGCGAGCGACAGGGCGCGGCGCACGCGCAGGTCGCGCAGCGGGCTCCGCGCCAGCACCTCGCCCTCCGGGCCGGAGGCGAAGGGGGTTTCGTCGCGCAGCGTGTCCAGCATCAGGTAGACGATGCGCAGCCCCACCGTCTCCTCCACGGTCACGCGCGGATCGGCGCGCAGCCGGGCGAGGTCGGCGGTGGGCACGCCGTTGATCACGTCCACGTCGCCGGAGAGCAGGGCGGCGGTGCGGGCGCCGGCGTTGCGGATGGTGCGGTTGACGGCGCGTTCCCAGTGCGGCTTCCCACCCCAGTAGCCCTCGTTGCGCAGCAGCTCCACACGCTCGCCCGGCACATAGGCGCCGAAGCGGAAGGGGCCGGTGCCGACGGCCAGCCGCCCGTCGTTGAAGCCCTCCGTCGTCGCACCCTCGTGCAGCCGGCGGCTGAGCATGCCGACCCAGGCCAGGTTCACCGGCACCAGCGGATCGGGACCCTTGGTGTGCAGCCGCACCGTGCGGGCATCGACCACCTCGGCGCGGGCGATGGTGCTGGTGAAGATGACGAAGGAGCCGGGGCTGTTCGCCACGTTCGGCACGCGGGACAGGGTGAAGCCGACATCCTCGGCGGCGAAGGGCGTGCCGTCGTGGAAGCGCGCACCCTCGCGCAGCCGGAACTCCCAGATCTCCGGCTCCACCTGGCGCCAGGATTCCGCGACGCCCGGGATCACCGAGCCGTCCGCCGCCATGGCGGTCAGCCCGTCGAAGATCTGGCGCGTCACCTCGACATTCGGCGTGGCCGTGTAGAAGTGCGGGTCGATGCTGGTGACGGTGGCGTTGTTGCCGAAGGTCAGCACCTGCGCGGTGGCGGGCATCGCCAGCGCCAGGGAAGCCAGCAAGGCGCCGACGGCGGCATGGCGCCGGCGCGCCGGCGATGCAGGAGAGGGCAGGCAGGGTACAGAGGGCACGGACGGGTTCCCCGTCGCCCCGGCAGGCCGGCCCGGCGCCGGCCGCTCGCCGGCGACGGTGGTGGAGGGTCCCTTCGGTCCCTAACCTCTGTCAACCAGGCGACGGGGCCGGTCCGCGCGCGAATCGTTCCCGCCGTGGGGGCTGCTCAGGCCGGCAGCCGCTCCGACGGCGCCGGGGCATGCAGGGGACAGCCGTTCAGCCGCGACCGCAGCGCCGCCGAGGCCTCATAGGCTGGCTTGCGCGCCCGCATCACCGAGCCCAGCGGGCGGTGATCCGCCAGGGCGTGCCAGGGGCTGAAGGACAGGCGGTCGTCGACCACCTTGGCCCGTCCCTTGCTCCAGCCCGTCTGGCGCGGCACGCTCAGCGTCGCCACGGCGCGGTAGGGGCTCTCCTCCTCGGGCCAGAGGACGGAGGCATCCTCGATCGGCATCGTCTCCAGATCCGTGCAGAGCTGCACGCGCAGCTCCCATTCCCCGCCCTGCTTGGCGAAGTAGGCGTTGATCGCCTCGCGCAGCGCGTCCGGATGGCCGCCGGTCTCGACCGCCTGGTCCTTCAGCGCCTTCAGCGCAGGCGAGACCGGCGCCAGCGACAGCTTCGCCATGTAGGGGCCGTAGAGGATCGGGACCTGGGTGTAGAAGGTTTCGCCCAGCGGATGGGTGCGTGGATGGCCGCCGAGGGTCTTCAGCGTGGCGCTCTCGCCGCCCACCGCCTCGACCGTCGCCTCCGCCCCCCGCAGCACGGCGGCCACCGCCTTCTTCAGCACCTGCGGGGAGTCGGTGGTCTTCGCCAGCAGCTTCAGCGTGCCGAGGAACTTCTTCGCGTTCGGCACGGCGAAGGCGGGGCCGTTCACCATGACGAAATCCTGCACCGTGCCGCCCGAGTCGCCCGGCACCCGCGCGCCCTCCACGCCCAGCACCTTCATCGCCAGGCCGCGCGGCAGGCCGATGCTGTCGTCCAGGATGTCGCCCGGGTTGGTGGAGATCCGCAGGATGACGGGATAGGTCGCCGGGTGGCGGAACAGTCCCTGGGCCAGCGCCTCTGGCAGGCCGCCCAGCACCCGCAACTCCCCCTGCAACAGCCCGTGGCTCTTGGCATGGACGCTGCGCAGGGCATGGCCGCTGTCCTCGTAGACGGTGCGGATGATGCCCTCCAGCGTCTCCACCAGCTCGCGCTGGGTCTCCGCCTCGTCCGGTTCGGGCGTCTCGAAGGCGGGCTGGTAGCGCAGCGGGGTGGCGGCCATGCGGGGGTCCGTGTGCGGGGCGGCCCGCCGGATCGCGGGCCCCGGACACGCCAGCGCGGCGCGGCGGGGGGAAGTTTCCGCCGGCGGAAGGGGTCGCCGCCGGGGGTTGCGGCCGGGACGTCCCGCCCCGACCTGCCGCGGCGAAGGGCAGGCCGGCCGGAGCGGGCGGCCGCCGGGCCGCGCCTGCCGCGGCCAGGGAGGAAACCGCCGGAAACCAGCCCGGAGACGCCATGCGAAACCTGATCCCCGTCACCCTGCTGCTGCTCGCCTCCTGCGGCGCCCATGTCGCGGAGGAGGGCCGGGAGCAGCTGGTCGGCATGAAGGCCGACGACCTGCAATCCTGCGCCGGCATCCCGACGCGGACGAAGCGCCTGGACCCGCGGACGGAGCTGTTCAGCTACGAGCAGAAGAACGACAACCGGGGCGGCGTGTCGATGAGCCTGCCCATGCTGGGCGGCTTCACCATCGGTGGCAGCGGCTCCTACTGCACCGCCCTGTTCCGGCTGACGGACGGGCGGGTGACGGGCGTCCGCTACACCGGGGACAACGACGACACCTTCGGCCGCGAGGGAGTCTGCGCGCCCATCGTGCGCGGTTGCCTGCGGCACGGCCGGGAGCCGGATGCGGTGCTGCCGCCGGAACCCGCGCGGGCGCCGGGCCGCGATCCCGGGAGCAGCCTCCGGGCCGGCTGATCGCGGCCGGCCCTGGAGCGTGAGTCACGCGCCGAGACAAAGGCTGGACCACGATCCCCGCTCCCGCGAGCGGGGATCGTGGCCTAGGGTTCGCCGGCGGCGCGCCAGAGCACCTGCGGCCCGATCGCGGACAGGTCCCGGCAGCCGGTGAGGGCCATCGCCGTCTCCAGCTCGGTCAGCAGGATTTTCAGCATGTGCGCCACCCCGACCGCCCCACCCACGGCCAGGGCATGGAGCTGCGGCCGCCCCACCAGCACCGCCCGCGCGCCGAGGGCCAGGGCCTTCAGGATGTCCGTCCCGCGCCGGATGCCGCCATCGAGCAGCACCGGCACCCGCCCCGCGACCCGCTCCGCCAGGGGCGGCAGCAGGTCGATCGTGGCGGGCAGCCCGTCCAGCGCCCGTCCGCCATGGTTGGACAGGACGATCCCGGCCGCGCCTTCGGCCACGGCGCGCTCCGCATCCTCCGGGTCGGTGACACCCTTCAGCAGCAGCGGCAGCCGCGTGACCCCGCGTAGCCAGGCGACGTCGCGCCAGGTCGCGGCGCCGTCCAGCAGGCCGGCGAAGACGGCGCTCTCGGTCATGCCGGCCCGGTTCGGCGGGGCAGGGGGCAGGCCGCGCAGATGCACCGCCTCGATCCCCGGCGGCGTGGCGAAGCCGGCCCGCGCCTCGCGGTTGCGGATGCTGACCGGGGCATCGACGGTCAGGACCAGGGCGGTGCAGCCGGCGGCCTCCGCCCGCTCCACCAGGGCGCGGGTGAAGCCGCGGTCGTGCTGGAGGTAGAGCTGGAACCAGAGCGGCGCCCCCGCGCCGCCGGCCCGCAGCCGCGCCGCGACCTGCTCCACCGGCAGGCTGGACTGGGTGCTCAGCACCATCCCCGCGCCCAGCGCGGCGGCACCCAGCGCCGTGGCGGCCTCGCCCTCCGGATGGGCCAGGCGGTGGAAGGCGGTGGGGGCGAGGAGGACGGGGTGCCGCAGCGCCTCGCCCAGCAGGGTCAGGCGGGTATGGGCGCCCGCCATCTCCGCCAGCACGCGCCCGCGCAGCCGCATCCGGTCGAAGGCCGCGCGGTTCCAGCGCAGCGTCAGCTCGTCCGCCGCCCCGCCGGAGATATAGGCCCAGGTGCCGGGGTCCAGCCGGTCGCGCGCCGCCGCCTCGTAGTCGGCGAGGCTGACGATGCCGGGCGGGATGATCGGGGCGGCGCTCAGGGGGTGGCTCCTTCCGGCGATGCCCGGGCTGCGGGGCGTCCGGGGGCGATGGCCGTCGCGGCTTTGCAGAGCCGGCCGCGGCGTGCAAGGTCCGGGCGATGCCGCGCCAGTCCCCGCCAGCCTCCCTGGCCTCGACCCTGCCCGTCGTCGCCGCCCTGCTCGCCGGCTTCGGCCTGTTGCAGATGGGCAATACCCTGCAGGGGACGCTGCTCGCCGTGCGCGGCGGGATGGAGGGGTTCCCCACCACCGTGATCGGGCTGATCGGCGGCGGCTTCTTCGCCGGGATGATGGCCGGGTCGCTGGTGGCGGGGCGGATGATCCGGGCGGTGGGGCAGACGCGCAGCTTCGCCGCCCTGGCCTCGCTCGCCTCCATGGTGCCGCTGATCCACCTGCTGTGGCGGGATCCGGCGGCCTGGGTGATCGCGCGCGCCCTGACCGGCTTCTGCTTCGCCGGGCTGTTCATGGCGGTGGAGAGCTGGCTGAACGGCGTCGCCGCCAACGAGGTGCGCGGCCGCATCCTGTCCGTCTACGGCATGACGGGCCTGGCCGCCGGGGTGGTGGGGCAGCTCCTGCTGCCGGTGGCCGATCCCGGCGGCTACACGCTGTTCTGCCTCGTCTCCATCCTCCTGACGGCCGCGGTGGTGCCGGTGGCGCTGTCGCAGGCGCAGGCCCCGGCGGTGCCGCCGGCGGAGACCCATGCGAACCTGTTCCGGCTCTACGCGCAGTCGCCCTTCGGCCTGGTCTCGGCCCTGCTCTGCGGCGCCAGCACGGGGGCCTTCTTCTCGCTCGGGCCGGTCTTCGCCCAGGGCAGCGGGCTGTCGTCCTCGGGGGTCGCCGTCTTCATGGCGGCCGGCGCGACCGGCGCGGCGCTGATGACCTGGCCGCTGGGCCACCTGTCGGACCGGGTGGACCGCCGCACGCTGGTGGTCGCGATCGCGCTCGTGGCGGCGGGGGTGCTGAGCGCGATGGTGCTGCTCACCCCCGGCGGCGTCGATAGCTGGGTTCTCTACGCGCTGGTCTTCGTCTTCGGGGGCGTGGTGGTGCCGACCTACAGCGTCGTGCTGGCCCATGTGAACGACATGGTGCGGCCGGAGGAGTTCGTCTCCGCCTCGGCCGGGATGCTGATGGTCCAGGGGGCCGGCGCGGCCCTGGGGCCGGTGGCGGCGGGGGCGGCGATGTCCGCCGTCGGCCCGCGCAGCCTCGTCTGGATGGTGGTGGCCGCGCAGCTGATGATCGTCGCCTGGGGCGTCTGGCGCCGCGTCCAGGGGCCGGCCCCGGCGACGAAGGGCGACTTCGCGGTGCAGCCGCCCCTGCCGGTGGGAACGGAGCTGATCGCGGCGCACCAGGACAGCCGGCGCCAGGAACGGCTCGCCCCGGCGGCGTCAGCCTGACCGGGCCGCCCCCGGGCCGCCAGGAGTCCCGGTATGGAAGGGAAGCCTGCCGGCGGGGCCGGCGGCCAGCCCCGCGCGGTGCCGTCCCGCGCCATGCCGGCCCGCCGCGGGGGCGGGCCGCAAGCGGTCAGTGGCGGCCGGAGCCGCTGTCCCGGAAATCGCCGTCGCGCCAACGGCGGTCCTTGCCGCTGTCGTCGCGCCGGGGTTCCTCGCGTCGCATCGCCCGGGCGTCCTGCGCCGGGCGGGGGCCGGCAGGCCCGGCCCCGCGGCGGCCCTCGGCGGCACGGCCATGCGGCGCGTGGTCGGCGCCGCGGCCGTGGTGCGGGGCGCCGCGACCCTGGCCGGGGCGCTGCCCCTGACCCTGGCGCTGGCCCTGACGCTGGTTCTGGCCCTGCGCCACCCGGTGCGGCATGCGCGGCGCCGGGCCGGTGGGGATGTCGCCCTCGGCCGGCACGGACTGGCGCGTCAGCTTCTCGACGGCGCGCAGCAGCGGCACCTCGTCCGGGGTGACCAGCGCCACCGCCTCGCCCGAGGCGCCGGCGCGCGCGGTGCGGCCGATGCGGTGGACATAGGTCTCCGGCACGTCCGGCAGGTCGTACTGGATGACGTGCGTCACGCCGGAGACGTCGATGCCGCGCGCGGCGATGTCGGTCGCGACCAGGATCGGCGCGGTGCCGCGCTTGAAGGCGTCGAGCGCGCGCTCGCGCTGGCCCTGGCTCTTGTTGCCGTGGATGGCGTTGGAGGCGAGGCCGTCCAGCTCCAGCTGCTTCACGATGCGGTCGGCGCCGTGCTTGGTGCGCGAGAAGACCAGGGCGCGGCCCACGCCCTCGCCGCGCAGCAGGTCGGCCAGCACGCGGCGCTTGCCGTCGCGGTCGACGTGGATGGCGCGCTGGTTCACCCGCTCGGCGGTGGTGGCGACGGGCGTCACCTCGACCTTGACGGGCTCGCGCAGCAGGTCCTTGGCGAGCGAGGCGATGGCCTCCGGCATGGTGGCCGAGAAGAACATCGTGTGCCGCTGCTTCGGCAGCATCCCCGCGATGCGGCGGATCGAGGGCCAGAAGCCGCGGTCGAGCATCTGGTCCGCCTCGTCCAGCACGAAGGCGTCCAGCCCGTCGAGGCGGCAGTGGCGGGTGTTGATGTGGTCGAGCAGCCGGCCCGGCGTCGCCACGATGATGTCCACGCCCTGCGCCAGCGCCCGCTTCTGCGGGTTCTCCGGCACGCCGCCGAAGACCAGCGCGGTGCGCAGGCCCAGGTGACGGCCATAGGCACGGATGCTGTCGTGGATCTGCGAGGCCAGCTCGCGCGTCGGCGAGAGGATCAGCGCGCGGCAGCCGGTGGGCTGGGCGCGGCGCTTGTCGGAGGCCAGCCGGTGCAGCAGCGGCAGGGCGAAGGCCGCCGTCTTGCCGGTGCCCGTCTGGGCGATGCCCAGCACGTCGCGGCCTTCCAGCGCGGCCGGGATGGCCTGGGCCTGGATCGGGGTGGGGGTGGAGTAGCCCTCCTCCTCCAGCGCGCGCAGCAGCGGCGCGGCGAGGCCGAGGGATGCGAATTCGGTCATAAGGTGTCTTGCGGTCCGGGAGGCACCGGGCCTTCGGCGGCCGGGAGTGCCTCGAGCGGGCCGCATACGACGCGAGCGGCGGCCCTGGTGTCGTCATCCCCCCGCGGGGCCCGGAACAGGGGCCCGCACGCGTCCGGGGGAGCTACCCGGCGCGAATCGCCGGTGTCGCCAAGATGGCTTGCTGCGGTGCGGCATGCAAGCCCGGCGATGCGGCCGCGCCCCAGCCCCGCGCCGCGAGCGGAGGAGGCTCAGGCGGTGGGCTGACGCAGGAAGCCAGGGCCGTCCGGCGGATCGGCGAAGCTCTCGTCCAGCTCGTCCACCCGGGCCAGGGGCGGGCCGCGGCGGCAGGCATTCACCACCTCCCGCACGGCATCCTCGTCGCCGGAGAGCAGCGCCTCCACCGAGCCGTCCAGCCGGTTGCGGACCCAGCCGGCCAGACCGTGCGCCCGCGCGGTCCCCAGCAGCCAGTCGCGGTAGCCCACGCCCTGCACCCGGCCCCGGATACGCAGCCGGCGCGCGCTCATGCCGCCCTGGCCAGGTGCAGCAGGCGATCCGCCAGCGCGACATCCGCCGCCGCCCGCACGCGCCGCGCCGCGGCCTCGGCATCCACGCCCCAGAAGGCCTCCTGATGGGCCTCGTCCAGCGTGGCCAGCCGGTGCGCCTCCGCCGCGTCCAGCCGGCCGCGCGACAGGGCGAGGCCGAGCACGAGGCTGCCCAGGGCCGGGACCGCGACACCCAGCGCCGCCAGCTCCAGCGGGGTATGCGCCACCACCGCCCGGCGCAGCGCCGCGAGCGAGGCCGGGTCCTGGTCGACCGGCATCAGCCCGGTCGTCACCCGCAGCAGCGCGTCCAGCTCCAGCGCCGCCCAGTCCAGCAGCGGCTGCCAGTCGCGCGCCTGCTTCTCCGCCAGGGCGCGCTCCGTGGCGCGGTAGCAGAGCAGGTCGGTCGCGCCATAGGCGGCGATGGCCTCCACGCTTGGCGCCGGATCGGGTGCGATGCGGTCCTGCGCCGTGCCGATGAGGCGGGTCAGCGGCAGCTCCTCCAGCGAGGCCTCGCCACCCCGGGTACCGCCGGCGCGGCGCCATTCCTCGGCCACCGCCTCCGCCAGGGAGCGGCGCGGCAGTCGCAGCCCGCCGCCGCCCGGCAGCCGCAGCGGCCGCCCGTCCAGCGCCACGCCGAAGCCGTCCGGCAGCTCGGCCACCGCGGCATCATCCCAGAAACGCTTCATGGCGGCAGATGTAGGGTGCCGGCCGGCAAAGCGGAAACCTTCCCCGCGATCAGCGCCCGAGCAGGCCACGCAGCAGATCCTGGACCCGGGGCGCCGGGACGCCACTGCTGGGGGCCGCCGGGGCGGCCGCATCCGGCGCGGCCGCCCCGGCTGGCAACGGCCCCTCCCGCCCGCCGCGCGCGGCGCGCAAGGGTCCGGCGCAGTCCACCGGCCCGCTCCCCGCCGTGGCGCCCAGCAGCGAGCCCAGCACGGCACCGGCCTGCCCGCCCTGGCGCGCCGCCAGCCCGCCCAGCGCCGCGGCCGCGGCGGCCCCGGCCGCCTCGGGATCGACGCGCGGCTGCGGGGCGGCCAGCGTGCCCAGGACGCGCAGCGGGGCGCTGACCTCCACCCGCCCGATGCGGGTGCGCGGCAGCAGCCGGAGGTCGAGCGATTCGTTTCGCAGGTCGATGCGGCCGGCGCCGCCCGCGCTGCCCAGCGGCGTGTCGAGCAGCAGCACCGGCACCTGCGCCACGCCGTCCTGTGCCTCCAGCCGCACCGCGAGGCAGCGGAGCGGCACCCAGCCATTGGCAGGGAGGTTCGGCAGCACTTGCCGGCGCAGCCCGCCCCAGCGGTCCAGCAGCGCGCCGGCCAGGCGCCCATCCACCATCGTCAGGCCGAGCGGGCCGTCCAGCGTGGCGGCCCACTGCCGCAGGTCGGCGCCCTGGCCGGAGAGGTCGGCCTCCAGCTCCAGCCGCCCTTCGATCAGGGGCGGCTGCCCCAGCGCGGCCAGGATCGGTGCGACCTCCAGCCCGGGAGCGCCGGAACGCAGCGACACGGACAGGGCCGGGGGCGACTGCGCCGCATCCGCTTGCGCCGTCAGGCTGAGGGTCCCGCCGGGCCCGGTGACCGTCGCCGGCTCCAGCGTCAGGCGCCCCTGCTCGAGCCGGGCGTGGGCCTCCAGCCCGGACCAGTCCAGCCCGCCGGCCCGCAGCGTGGCGATCCGCAGCGAGGCGGTGCCCGACGCCTGCCGCAGCGCCGCCACCGGCAGCGGCGTCGCGGGAATGACCCGGCGCGGGGAGGGCGGGGCGGCGGCCGGGATAGGGGCCGAGGGATCGGCTGCCGGGTCGCGGGCGGGCGGGCGGGAGGCGAGGGGGATGGCATCCAGGTCGAGCCGCGCGAGGGCGGCGGACGCCTCCAGATGCACGGGCGCGCCGGGCCGCAGCAGCACCTGGCCTTCCTGCAACTCCGCCTGATCGGCGGTCAGGCGCAACCGGTCGATGCGGATGGCGCCGTCCGCCTGCCCCGTGACGCGGGCGGAGGCGGAGAGGTTGCGCAGCCCCGGCAGGGGGAGGCGGCCCGCCACGCCAACCGGCAACAGGTCCTCGGCGGTCAGCTCGAAGCGCGCCGACAGGCCTTGGGACCGCATCCCCGGCAGCCCGCCCTCGGCAAGGACCCGAAGGCCAGCCCCCCGCAACAGCGCATGGAAGGAGAGTGGGCCATTCCGCCGTAGGGCATCGATCGGCGGCAGGTCGGCACTCCAGTCCAGCCCGAGCTCGGCCAGCTGCAGGGCACCGCGCGCGTAGAGCGGCGCGCCCAGCCCGGCTGCCCTGGCCTCCAGCGGACCGACGGAAAGATCGGGCGCGAGGCCGGGCAGGGCCAGCCGCTGCACGCCGAGCCGCATGTCGGAGGGGCCGCCGGGGCTGAGCGAGGCGGCAAGGGTGATGCCCTCGGCGACCGGAAGGGGGGCCGAGGGCGGCAGCAGCGGCGCCAGGGTGGCGAGGCGGTCGGCGGCGATCTGCAACAGGCCCTGAGGCGCCCCGCCGGCCAGCTTGCCGTCGAACCCCGCCTGCAGCCCGTCACCGGTGACGGCGATAGTGAAGGGCCAGGGCGGGCCGGACTGGGGCGATAGCAGGGCGGCGAGGGTGCCGCCACGCAGCTGCGCATGCAGCGTCAGCCCGCGCAGCACCATCCCGGCCTGGCCCTGGAGAGTGTCGTCCGGCTGGGCCTCCAGCGTCAGCTGGGGCAGGGCCAGCGTCTCCACCAGCCCTGTCCGCACATCCCTGAAGGTCGCCGTGCCGTCGGTGACGGCGACCTGACGGATGTTCAGGCTGAAGCCGCCGCGCGGGGCGGAGCCCGGGTCGCTCCTCCCCGGGCCGCCCGGCACGGCCTGCCGCGGCGTCGGCGCGAGCAGCCAGTTGGGCCGGCCGGCGGCGTCGCGCTCCAGCATCAGCCGCGGCGAGACGAGCGACAGCTTGCGGATCTCGATCTCCCGGTGCAGCAGCGGCAGCAGCGCCACCTGCACCTCCACCCGCTGCGCCGTGAACAGGGCCGGGTCCGCCCCGCCCGGATGGTTGGCCAGGCTCGGCCCCTCCAGCGTCACCGTGGGCACCAAGCATGGAACGAAGCGGACCGGGCCGGAGAGGGTGAAGGTCCGGCCGGTCGCCTGGGTGACCGCCGCTTCCACCCGGGCCCGCAGCATCTCCCCGTCGAGCAGGATCCAGCCGGCACCGACGGCGAGCACGGGCAGCCCGAGCAGCAGCCCGAGCAGGACCCAGGGCCAGAGACGGCGGCGCATCAGCGTAAGCGGCGGGGCTTGGGTGTCTTCGGCCGGTCGAAGCCCAGGAAGCCGAAGGTCTCCGACATGTGCGGTGGCAGGGCCGCCGTCACCTCCAGCGTCCCGCCCTCCGGGTGAGGGACCGCGATGGCGCGGGCGTGCAGGTGCAGCTGGCCGGGCAGTCCCTCCAGATGCGCGGCGGCGCCGCCATACTTGCCGTCGCCCAGGATCGGGGTCTTCAGCGCCGCGGCGGCATGGACGCGGAGCTGGTGGGTCCGCCCGGTCAGCGGCTGCATCTCCAGCCATGCGGCATGGCCGCGCGCGGCGTCGAGGGTCCGGAAATCCGTCACGGCGCGCGTGCCCTCCTCGCCCTCGGTGGCCGGGGCGGTGCGCTCGCCGCGTGGGCCGCCCTGCCGCGTCAGCGGAAGGTCGATGCGCCCGTCCTGCGGGGTGGGGTTGCCCACCACCACCGCCCAGTAGGTCTTCTCCGCGTCGCGGCCCCGGAAGGCGGCGGCGAGCTTCGCGGCGGCGCCGGGGGTGCGCGCCAGCAGCAGGACGCCGGAGGTGTCGCGGTCCAGCCGGTGCACCAGGCGAGGCCGCTCCTCCGACCCGAAGCGCAGCGCATCGAGCATGGCATCGAGGTTGCGGGTGATCCCGGGCCCGCCCTGCACCGCCAGGCCGTGCGGCTTGTCCAGCGCGATCACCGAATCGTCGCGGTACAGCACCAGCCGCTCCAGCATCGCCGCGTCCCGGTCGGACACCGCCTTGCGCGCGACCGGTGCCGGCGACTCCGGCATCGGCGGCACGCGCACCGCCTGGCCGGCGGCGAGGCGGGTGTTTGCCTCCGCCCGCTGCCCGTCCACGCGGATCTGGCCGGTCCGGAGCATCTTCTGCAGCGCGCCCTGGGTCAGGGCCGGGAAGTGACGGCGGAACCAACGGTCGAGGCGCGTGTCGGCCTCATCCGGCGAGACGGTACGGGTGGCAACGGACATGGCGCTAGCATAATGGTTGCGCGCCGCAGCGACCAGTTCGCCCCCCGGAACCGCGGCTTCGCCCGGCACCGTTCCCGCCACGCTGCCCCCGCCCCGGCCGATGCGGGGACCGGCGGCCGGTCAGTCCCCGCTCCGGCGCTGCCGCCGCAGGGCGTCGAGCCGTTCGAGATGCGCGCCCACCGCCGCCTCCGCGCCCCGGCCCGTGGGACGGTAGAAGCGCATCCGCCCCATCCCCTCGGGGAAGTAGTCCTGGCCGGAGAAACCTTCCTCCGTGTCGTGATCGTAGGCGTAGTCGCGGCCATAGCCGATCTGCTTCATCAGCTTCGTCGGCGCGTTCAGGATATGGGCGGGCGGCATCAGGCTGCCCGTCTCCGCCGCCGCCGCCTGGGCGGCCTTCCAGGCGAGGTAGGCGGCGTTGGACTTGGGTGCGGCGGCGAGGTGCAGGACGAGCTGCGCCAGTGCCAGCTCCCCCTCCGGCGAGCCCAGCCGCTCGTAGGTCTCCCAGGCGGCGATGGCCAGCGGCAGGGCGCGCGGGTCGGCGGCGCCGACATCCTCGGACGCGAAGCGGGTCAGGCGCCGGGCGATGAAGCGCGGGTCCTCGCCGCCCTTCACCATCCGCGCGAACCAGTACAGCGCCGCATCCGGGTCGGAGCCGCGCAGCGACTTATGCAGCGCCGAGATGAGGTTGTAGTGCTCCTCCCGGTCCTTGTCGTAGAGCGCCGCGCGCCGGGCCAGCAGCGCGGCCAGCCCGGCCGGGTCCAGCGGCGCCGTCCCCTCCGGCAGGGCGAGGAGCTGCTCCGCCAGGTTCAGCAGGTAGCGCCCGTCGCCATCCGCCATGGCGCGCAGCGTCGCCCGCCCTGGCTCGTCCAGCGGCAGCGGCCGGCCGGCCTCCGCCTCGGCCCGGTCGATCAGCAGGTCCAGCGCGGCATCGTCCAGCCGGCGCAGCACCATCACCTGGCAGCGCGAGAGCAGCGCGCCGTTCAGCGCGAAGGAGGGGTTCTCCGTCGTCGCGCCGACCAGGGTCACGGTGCCGTCCTCCACCACCGGCAGGAAGCCGTCCTGCTGGGCGCGGTTGAAGCGGTGGATCTCGTCCACGAAGAGCAGCGTGCCCTGGCCGTTCTGGCGCCGGGCGCGGGCCTCGTCGAAGGCGCGCTTGAGGTCGGCCACACCGCTGAACACCGCGGAGAGGGGGGCGAAGCGCAGCCCCGCCGCCTCGGCCAGCAGCCGGGCGATGGTGGTCTTGCCCACCCCCGGCGGCCCCCAGAGGATCAGCGAGGCCAGCGCGCCCCGGTCCAGCATGCGGCGGAGGGCGCCAGCCTCGTTCCCCGGGGGGCCGAGCAGGTGGTCCTGGCCCACCACCTCCTCCAGCGTGCGTGGGCGCAGCCGGTCGGCGAGGGGGCGGGCGATGTCCGGGGCGGGTCCGGCGGGGTCGGGCTCCGCGCCGGGAGTCGGGCCGAAGAGGTCGGGGGCGGGGCCGGCGCGCTTGGTGGGCGGCATGATGGGGGAGGTTAGCGCAGGAGGGGGCGAGGGGCGATTCCGGGGGGATAGGTGGGGGTGCGGATCGGGGGATATGGGCGGATGCTGCTCGGGGTGGTCATGGGGCACGGAACATGATGGGGCCTGCCGGGACCACGATGACGGCGGCGGTTCATCCCCGCGAGCGCTGCGAGCACCCTTCCCGGATGCTCCTGAAAACAGCGCCATTTTGAACGATCACCGGACGCACCGGCGGGGACGCCCGTTCCCCTGGCCCGGCACCGTCCTCCCGCAGGATGCCGCCGTGAAAAGCCGCCCCGGCCGGGCACCCCTACCGGAACCGCGGCTCCTGCCGCATCCCGCGCCCGTCCGGGGTGACGGGCGGCGGCGGGATGGGCGGGCTGGCGCGCAGCGGCCGCGTGTCCCGCACCGGGCCGAGGCGGGGCGGCGCCTCTTCCCAGCCCTCGTCCATCGGCGGCCGGCGCCCGCCCGGCTCGGGCAGTCGCATGGCGAGCAGGCGGATCTCCTGCTGGATCTCGTCCAGCTGCGCCTCGATCCCCTCCAGCCGCCCCTTCACTCCGAAGACGCTGAACGGCATCAGCAGGAAGGCGATGGCCGCCAGCAGCGCCAGCAGCAGCACGATCAGACCGCTCCACTCCGGCAGCCCCGGGATGGCCAGGCGGGCGACGAGATCGGCGGTCATGGGGCGGCTCAGCCTCCGGTGACGGACATGTGGCGCGCGACCGCGGGGCGGGCCTGTCGGCGGTCGATGACGAAATCGTGACCACGCGGCTTACGGGTGATGGCCTCCCGGATCGCGTCGCGCAAGCCCTCCTCGCCCAGTCCGGGGTCGCGCAGCGCCCGGCGCAGGTCGGCGGCGTCCTCCTGCCCCAGGCACATGTACAGCGTGCCGGTGCAGGTCAGTCGGACCCGGTTGCAGCTTTCGCAGAAATTATGGGTCAGCGGCGTGATGAAGCCCAGGCGCCGGCCGGTCTCCGCCACGTCGAAATAGCGCGCCGGACCGCCGGTGCGGTGGCTGCTTTCCGTCAGCGTCCAGCGCTCGCGCAGGCGGGACCGGACGGTGGAGAGCGGCAGGTACTGGTCGGTGCGGTCGCCGGAGATGTCGCCCAGCGGCATGGTCTCGATCAGGGTCAGATCGAAGCCGTGCTCGCCGCACCACTCGACCATGCGGTCGAACTCGTGCTCGTTCACGCCCTTCAGCGCCACGGCGTTCAGCTTCACCGCCAGCCCGGCCGCCTTCGCGGCGAACAGCCCCTCCAGCACCTTGTCCAGCTTGCCCCAGCGGGTGACGGCGGCGAAGGCGTCGGGATCCAGCGTGTCGAGCGAGACGTTGATCCGCCGCACCCCGGCGGCGAAGAGGTCGCCCGCCATCCGCGCGAGCTGGGTGCCGTTGCTGGTGACCGTCAGCTCGCGCAGCCCGCCGCCGTTCAGCCGGGCGCCGAGGCCGCGGAAGAGGGACAGCACGCCGCGCCGCACCAGCGGCTCGCCGCCGGTGAGGCGGATCCGCTCCACGCCCAGATCGATGAAGGCGCCGCAGAGCCGCTCCAGCTCCTCCAGGCTCAGCACCTCGGATTTCGGGAGGAAGGTCATGTCCTCCGCCATGCAGTAGACACAGCGGAGGTCGCAGCGATCCGTCACCGAGACGCGCAGGTAGCTGACCCGGCGGCCGAAGGGATCCACCAGCGGCCCCGGCCGCGCGGCCATGCCGGGGATGGCCGCGCGCGGATTCGCCAGATCCGGGGACAGGAGGTCGGTGCTCACCAAGCCGATGTGGCCGGGCGCGCCGGCCCCCGCAAGACCCTTTCGCCCCGGCGCGGACGGGGCGGCGGCCGGCGCGTCAGCGGGCAGCGTCCTCGACGATCTCCAGCACCACCTGGCGGCCCTGGATCAGCAGCTTGCCCGCATTCTCGAAGTTGACGGTGATGCGGTCCCCGACCACCGACTGCACCTGGCCGAGGCCCCAGTCCGGGCGGCCGGGGTGACGCACGCGCATGCCGGGCTCGATCAGCTCGTTCATGGGATGGCAGGCTGCGCCAGCCGCGCGGCGGATGCCAGGGGTTCCCCCTGGCCGCCGACCGCCCGGCGTAATTGTGTCACAGTGGCAAGGTAAACCATTGGTCAAGGAAAAGTCTGCCAGGAGGTTACGCTCGTTCAGGATGGAGCCGGACCGATGCACCAGGATCTCGCCGCGGCAGGCGACCTAGGCCTCGCCCAGGATCTGTGTGCCCGGCTGTGCCATGACCTGGGTGGGCCGCTCGGCAGCGTGACCGGCGCGCTGGAGCTGCTGGAGCAGGAGCCGGAGGCCGCCTCGGTCGCCCGCGACAGCGCGGAGGCCATGGGCCACCGGCTGCGGCTCTGGCGGCTCATCATGGGCGGCGGCGGGGCGCTGGCCCGGGAGGAGCTGGGCCTGGTCCTGGGCGGCGCCCTGCCCGGCGGCCGGACGCAGGTGGACGTCTCCGGCCTGCCGGCGGAGGAGTTGTCGGCGGAGCTGGTCCGGGCCCTCCTGGCCGCCGCCCTGCTGGGGGGGGAGGCGTTGCCGCGCGGCGGCGTGGTGCACGTGGCGGGCGATGCGAGCGGGGTTGCCGTCTGGCCCGAGGGGCGGGGCTCCGCCTGGTCCCCCGCCCTGACCGCCGCCCTCGCGGGGGAGCCGGTCTGCGGCCCCCGCACCGTGCTGGCCCCGCTGCTGCTGCGCCTGGCGGCGCAGGCCGGGATGCGGGTGGAACTGCTGCTCGGCGCCTCGGCCGAGGCCGCGCCGCTGGTGCTGCGCGCGGCCTGACCACCGGGGCGCGGCCCCGCCTGCCGCCGGCCTTTCACCGAATCTTTCCCTCGCCCCCGCATCCTGCCGTGAGCAAGCGCGGGTGCCACGATGGACGAGCTGATCGCCGACTTCCTGACGGAGACCCACGAGGGACTCGCCGCTCTGGACGTGGCGCTGGTGCGCCTGGAGAGCACGCCGGGCGATGCCGCCACCCTCTCGGAGATCTTCCGGCTGGTGCACACCATCAAGGGCACCTGCGGCTTCCTCGGGCTGGCGCGGCTGGAACGGGTGGCGCACGCGGCGGAGAGCCTGCTCGGCCAGATCCGCGACGGGGCGCTGGCCGCCACGCCGGATGCGGTCACGCTGGTGCTGTCCGCCATCGACCGCATCCGGGCCCTGATCACCGCGATCGAGGCGGCGGGTGCCGAGCCGGCGGGCGAGGACGGGGCGCTGATCGGCGCGCTGGAGGCGGCGACACGCGGCGAATGGTCCCCGCCGCCACCGGGCGCCGCGCCCGGCGCCACCGATGCCGCCGCCGCCGGGGACGGGGCGGCGGCGCCTGCCGCCGTCCCGGAGGCGGCAGGTCCCGCGGCACCGCAGACCATCCGCGTCTCGGTGGAGGTGCTGGAGGAGCTGCTGGTCCAGGCGGGCGAGCTGGTGCTGACCCGCAACCAGCTGCTGCAGCTGGCGCGGGACCGCGACGACGCCGCGCTCTCCGCCGCGCTGCAACGCCTCAGCCACGTCACCTCCGAGCTGCAGGAGGGCGTGATGAAGACGCGGATGCAGCCGATCGGCCATGCCTGGAACACGCTGCCCCGGCTGGTGCGCGACCTGTCGCGCGAACTGGGCAAGCGCATCGCGCTGGAGCTGCGCGGCGAAGGCACGGAACTGGACCGCCAGGTGCTGGAGCTGATCAAGGACCCGCTGACCCACATGGTCCGCAACAGCGCCGACCACGGGCTGGAGGACCCGGCGGCGCGGCGGGCGGCGGGCAAGGCGGAGACCGGGCGCATCCTCCTCGAGGCCTGCCACGAGGGCGGGCACATCCTGATCCGGCTGAGCGACGACGGGCGCGGGCTGGATCTGACCCGCATCCGCGCCAAGGCGCTGTCGCAGGGGCTGGCGGGCGAGGCGGAGCTGGCCGCCATGGGCGAGCGGGAGGTCCAGCGCTTCATCTTCCACCCCGGCTTCTCCACCGCGGCCAGCGTCACCGCGGTGTCCGGGCGCGGCGTCGGCATGGATGTGGTGAAGACCAACGTCGAGCGGATCGGCGGCACCATCGAGGTCGAGTCCACGCCCGGCCGGGGCACGCGCTTCGCCATCCGCATCCCGCTGACCCTCGCCATCATCTCCGCGCTGATCGTGGCGGCGGGGGGGCACCGCTTCGCCCTGCCGCAGGCCGGCGTGGTGGAGCTGGTGCGGCTCGGCGAGGCCGGGCAAGGCGCGCGGATCGAGCGGATCGGCGACGCGCCGGTGCTGCGGCTGCGCGACCACCTGCTGCCGCTCGTCTCCCTCGCCCGGCTGCTGCGGCTGGAGCAGGCCCCCGGCCCCGCTGGCGCGGCGGCGGGGCCGGCCCGGCCCGAGGGCGACGGCGTGATCGCCGTGACCCAGGTGGGCGCGCAGCGATTCGGCCTGATCCTCGACCGGGTCTTCGACATCGAGGAGATCGTGGTGAAGCCGGTGGCGCCGATCCTGCGCCATGTCACGGTTTTCGCCGGCAGCACGATCCTGGGCGACGGCTCGGTCATCATGATCCTGGACGCCAATGGCGTCGCCCGGGCGGGCGGGCTGGGCGACGGGCGGGCCCAGGCGGAGGGCGCCGCAGAGCCCGACCTGGCGGCGGGGCTGCGCGCCTCGGACGGCACGGCGCTGCTGCTGGTCGCGGCCGGGGGCGGCGCGCCGAAGGCGGTGCCGCTGGGGCTGGTGGCGCGGCTGGAGGACATCGACGCCGGCAGCATCGAGCAGACGGGGGGCGGGCCGGTCCTGCAGGACCGGGGCGTGCTGATGCCGCTGGTTCCGGTGGACCCGGACTGGCGGCGGGGCGCGCCGGGCACCCGCCAGGCCGTCCTCGTCTTCCGCGACGGCGAGCGTTCGCTGGGGCTGATGGTGGACGCGATCCTCGACGTGGTGGAGCAGCCGCTGCGGATCGAGGGCGGGGAAGGGCGGCCGGGCTATCTGGGCACCGCCATCGTCGCCGGCGCGGCGACGGAGGTGCTGGACGCGGTCTGGTGGCTGCGCCGGGGCACGGCGGACTGGTTCGGCGCGACGGCGGCGGCATCGGCGCGCGTGCTCGTCGTGGAGGACAGCGGCTTCTTCCGGCACATCGTGGTGCCGGCGCTCTCCGCCGCGGGCTACGCGGTCACGGCGGCGGAAAGCGCGGAGCAGGCGCTGCGGCTGCGCGAGGCCGGGATCGGCTTCGATGCGATCATCTCCGATATCGGCCTGCCGGGGGTGGACGGCTTCGGTTTCGCCCGGGCGGTGCGGCAGTCCGGTGCCTGGTCGGGGCTGCCGCTGATCGCCCTGACGGCGCAGACCGATCCCGCGGCGGTGCGCCGCGGGCAGGAGGCGGGCTTCACCGACTACGTCGCGAAGTTCGACCGCGAGGCCCTGCTGACCTCGCTGCGGCAATGCCTGGAGGCGCGGGGGCTGGAAGCCGGCGCCGCGGCGATGCGGGGGGAGGGCTGACGGCATGTCGGACAAGGCGCCGGGCCATGCCCGCGAGACGGAGGTCTTCCTGACCCTCGGCGTGGCCGGGCAGCTCTGCGGCGTGCCGGTGCAGGGCGTGCGCGACGTGCTGGCGCCCCAGGCGATCTCGCGCATCCCGCTGGCGCCCCCGGCGGTGGCCGGCAGCCTGAACCTGCGCGGACGGATCGTCACGGCGATCGACCTGCGCCGGCGCCTCGGCCTGCCGGATGCGGAGGCGGCCCCCATGCCGGTCGTGATGGAGCATGGCGGGGAGTTCTACGCGCTGCTGGCGGACGAGGTGGGCGACGTGGTTCGGCTGGCCGAAGCCGGCTTCGACGCGGTGCCGCCGACCCTGGCGGCCTCCTGGCGTGCCGCCTGCCGCGCCGTGCACCGCGACGTGCCGGGGCGGGAGGGGCGGTTGCTGGTGCTGCTCGACGTGCCCTGGATCATGGCGCTGCACGAGGTGGGAGGCTGACGGGGATGGAGCCGGTTCCGGGGGCGGCGCGGAGCTGCCTCGTGGTGGACGACAGCGCAGTCGTGCGCAAGCTGGCCCGCCGCCTGCTGGAGGGGCACGGCTTCGCCGTGCGCGAGGCGCCGGACGGCGCAAAGGCGCTGGGCGCGGTGCGGGAGGCGATGCCGGACCTGGTGCTGCTCGACTGGAACATGCCCGTGATGGACGGCCTCGAATTCCTCGGCCATGCGCGCCGCGAGTTCGGCCCGGACCACCCGGTGGTCATGCTCTGCACCACCGAGGCGAGCTTCGAGCGGATTCTGGAGGCGCTGACCCTCGGCGCGCAGGAATACATCATGAAGCCCTTCGACGCGGCGATCCTGCGCGACAAGCTCGCGCTGCTGGGCTTCGTCACGGACGGTTCCGCATGACGGGTGCGCTGCCGCCGGCGGAAGGGCCGGTGCGGGTGATGCTCTGCGACGACAGCCTGACGGCGCGCGCCGCCCTGTCGCGCATGCTGGAGGCGGATGCCGGAATCCGTGTCGTCGCGCGGGCGGGGGACGGCCGCGCGGCGCTGGCCGCCTTCGCCGCCATGCCCGCGGCGCAGCGGCCGGAGGTGGTGCTGCTGGACCTGGAGATGCCGGTGATGGACGGCATGACGGTCCTGCCCCTGCTGCTGGCCTGCACGCCGCGGCCGGCGGTCATCGTCGCCTCCGCCCTGACGCGGCGGGGGGCGGCGATCGCCATGGAGGCCCTGCGGGCCGGGGCTTCGGATGTGCTGCCGAAGCCGGACGCGGCGTCCGGCGGCGGCGCCTTCCAGGCGGAGCTGGTGGAGAAGGTGCGGGGGTGGGGCAGGATGCTGCGGGGCCGGGCGGACCGTGCCGCTGCCCGCCCCGCCACGGCCGCGGAGTCCCGGCCGGCGGCGCCCGACCTGCCGCGCCAGGCTCCGCGGCGGGCGGCGCGGGTGCTGGCGATCGGCAGCTCGACCGGCGGACCACAGGCGCTGGCGGCGCTGCTGCGGGCCCTGGCACCCGCGCCGCCGCCGGTGCCGATCCTCGTCGTGCAGCACATGCCGGCGGGCTTCACCGCCATGCTGGCCGACCACCTGTCGCGCGTGGGTGCCTTGCCGGTGGCAGAGGCGGTGGATGGCAGCCCGCTGCGGCCGGGCCGGGTGTTCCTGGCACCGGGCGACCATCACCTGCTGGTGGAGGCGGGGCCGGAGGAGCTGGTGGCGCGGGTGACCCGGGACCCGGCGGAGAACTTCTGCCGGCCGTCCGTGGACCCGATGCTGCGCAGCCTGGCGCGGGCCACCGCCGGGGCGGCAGTGGCGACGATCCTGACCGGCATGGGCTCGGACGGGCTGTCGGGCTGCCGGGCCCTGGTGTCGGCCGGCGGCCGGGTCCTGGCCCAGGACGAGGCCAGTTCCGTGGTCTGGGGCATGCCGGGGGCGGTGGCGCGGGCCGGCCTGGCGGAGGCGCTGCTGCCGCCGGACGCCCTGGCGGCGCGGCTGATGGCCGGCCCCTGGGATGCCTCGACGGGCGCCTCGCCGGTCCGGCGGGGGACAGGACCGGCGCCGCTGCTGGCGGCTGGCGCATGAGCGCCGCCTTCGCGGAGATCGCCGCGCTGGTCCGTGCGCGGGCCGGCATCGTGCTGACCGAGGACAAGGGCTACATGCTGGACACCCGCCTGGGATCGGTGCTGCGCCGACATGGGCTGGCGGACCTGGATGCCCTGGCGGCCCGGCTGCGTGCCCCGCTCTCCGGCCCGTTGGCGACCGAGGTCACGGAAGCCCTGACCACCAACGAATCCTCCTTCTTCCGCGACGGCCGGCCGTTCGAGCATCTGCGCTCGGCGCTGCCGAAGCTGGCCGCCGCGCGGCCGGCCGGCCAGCGGCTGCGCCTCTGGTCGGCGGCGTGCTCGACGGGGCAGGAAGCCTATTCGGCCGCCATGATCCTGCGGGGCCTCGCCCCGCTGCTGGGCGGGCGCGGCGCCGAGATCCTGGGGACGGATCTGAGCCGGGAGGTGGTGGCCCGTGCCCGGGAGGGCCTGTTCACCCAGTTCGAGGTCCAGCGTGGCCTGCCGGTGCAGATGCTGGTGCAGCACTTCCGGCAGGAGGGGGGACGCTGGCGGATCTCCGCCCCCCTGCGGGAGATGACCCGCTTCGAGGTCGGCAACCTGCTGGATGACCAGCGCGGGCGCGGGACCTTCGACGTGATCTTCTGCCGCAACGTCCTGATCTACTTCGACCCGCCGACCAAGCGCCGCGTCCTGGAGATGCTGGCGGACCGGCTGGCGCCGGATGGGGTGCTCTACCTGGGCGGCGCGGAGACGGTCCTGGGCCTGGGGACGCGGCTGGTCCCCGTGCCTGGCGAGCGCGGCCCGCATGTCCTCGCATCGTCGCTGAGCCTGGCCGGTTGAGGCTCAGGGCAGGGCGGTCGCAGCGGGCCCATCCGTGCGCAGGGCCGGAGGGCGGGGGGCCATGATCGTCCGGTGCATCTGCCGGTGTCGGGCAGGGGCGGGGTGCCGCCCCTGCCACGGAGTGTCAGGCGGCGGCCGCCACCCCGCCGGAGGGGTCCGGGCCCGGGCTGGGGGAGAGGCCAGCGGCCAGCTTCGGCGGGAGGCTGCGCGGATCGCGGATGACATAGCCGCGGCCCCAGACCGTGCCGATCAGGTCGGAGCAGCCGGCCTGGGACAGCTTCTTGCGCAGCTTGCAGATGAAGACATCGATGATCTTCACCTCCGGCTCGTCCATGCCGCCATAGAGGTGGTTCAGGAACGCTTCCTTGGTCAGCACCTGGCCCTTGCGCAGGGTCAGCAGCTCGAGGATCGCGTATTCCTTGCCGGTGAGATGGACCGGGGTGCCGTTCACCGTCGCCTCGCGCGAGCCGAGGTCGAGGCTCAGCTCCCCCACCGTCACCGTCGGCTGGCTGAAGCCCTTGGCCCGGCGGACGATGGCCTGGATGCGGGCGATCAGCTCCTGCTGGTTGAAGGGCTTCACGATGAAGTCGTCGGCGCCGACGCCGAACCCCTTCACCTTCGCCTGGGGCTGCGACAGGCCGGAGAGGATGAGGACGGGCGTGCCGACCCGGGCGGCGCGGAGGCGACGCACCACCTCGTAGCCCTCCATGTCCGGCAGCATGATGTCCAGGATCACGATGTCGTAGTCGTAGACCCTGGCCAGCTCCAGCGCTTCCTCCCCCGTATCGGCGGAGTCCACGATCATCGCCGATGCCTTGAGCATCAGCCCGATGCCGCGAGCGGTGGTGAGATCATCTTCAACCAACAAGACCCGCATTTTCGGCTCTCCACACCTTATGCGTGTATAAAAGCGCAAACGGCACGCCGGTAAAGAGGTTTTCACGGTTCGTGCTGTAGAAAGATTCAGACAGGATTTAAAAAGGAAACATTCCTTTGGCGCCGATTTCATCCTTGCTGAGGACCACGGCCGATAACCTGCTGACAATTCCACAGGTCCGGGCGGCCGGGCATGTCGCCGCCGTCCGCGGCGCCATGGTCGATCTCGCGGGGTTCGAGCCTTCTCTCGCGGTGGGACACCGGGTACGGCTGCAGCGCGGGAGCGAGGTCCTGCACGCGGAGGTTGTGGGCGGGGCGCCGAATCGACTGCTGGCGTCGCTGCAGGGCTCTCCCGAGGGCGTCGCTCCCGGCCAGGCCGCCGTGTCCGTCGGTCCGTCCTTCCTGTGCCCGGGCGACCACTGGCTGGGCCGGGTGGTCGATCCGCTGGGACGGCCGATGGATGGCAAGGGGCCCCTTCCGCCGGGACCGCGCGCCCGCCCGCTGCGCGCCGCTCCGCCCGAGGCGGGGTTGCGGGCACGGCTCGGCCCGCGGCTTGATCTCGGCGTGCGGGCGCTGGATGCCTTCGCCACTTGCCGCAGCGGGCAGCGGCTGGGTCTCTTCGCGGCATCCGGCGTCGGCAAGTCCAGCCTGATGGCGATGCTGGCGCGCGGCGCGGGCTGCGACGTGACCGTGGTCTGCCTCGTCGGCGAACGCGGCCGGGAGCTGCGCGAGTTCCTGGAGGACGACCTCGGGGCGGCCGGGCTGGCCCGCAGCGTCGTCGTCTGCGCCACCTCCGACGCCTCGCCGCTGCTGCGCCGGGATGCAGCGCTGGCGGCGATGACGGTGGCGGAGCATTTCCGCGATGCCGGGCGGCGCGTGCTGATGCTGATGGACAGCGTGACCCGCTTCGCCATGGCGCTGCGCGAGATCGGCTTGGCGGCGGGCGAGCCGCCGACGACCCGCGGCTATCCCCCCAGCGTCTTCGCCGAGCTGCCGCGCCTGTTGGAACGCGCCGGGCCCGCGGCGGAGGGCTGCGAGGGCAGCATCACCGGCCTCTTCACCGTGCTGGTCGAGGGGGACGACCATGACGAGCCGGTTGCCGACGCCGTGCGCGGCATCCTGGATGGCCATGTCGTGCTGGACCGGGCGATCGGCGAGGGGGGCCGCTATCCCGCGGTGGACGTGCTGCGCTCGCTGTCCCGGACCGTGCCGGGCTGCCTGGAGCCGGAGGAGAGGCCGCTGCTGGCCCGTGCCCGGGCGATCCTCGCCCTGCACCGGGACATGGCGGACCTCGTGCGGCTCGGCGCCTATCGCGCCGGCACCGATCCGGCGGTGGACGAGGCGATCCGGCTGGCGCCCCGGATCGAGGAGGTGCTGCGCCAGGATCGCGGCGAGCGGGACTCGGTGCGGGGCGCCTTCGCCGCGCTGGCCGAGGCGATGTCGGAGGCCGAGGCGTGAGCCGCGACCCGCTGGCGGTGCTGGACCGGCTTCAGCGACTGCACCTGGACCAGGCGAGGCAGTCGCTGGGGGAGGCGCTGGGCAGGCTGCAGGCGGCGGAGCTGCGCCACGCCGTGGCGGAGGCCGCGCTGGTCAGCGAGGGCATGGCCGAGCCGCCGGGGGACTACGCCGCCTGGCTTCCGGCTGGCCTCGCCCAGCGGGATGCGGCCCTGGCGGGCCAGCAGCGCGCCGCGGCACGCGCCGAGGCCGCGCGCGAGGCGCTGGCCGGGGCCCGGGCCGCGCACCGGGCGGTGGAGCGGCTGCGCGACCTGCGCGCCGCGGCGACCGCCCGCCGGGCCGGGCGTGCGGCCCAGGCGGCGCTGGACGAGACGGCGCGGCGCCGGCCGGGATGACGTTCCGGGGATCGCGTCGGGGCGCCGGGCCCCTATGCTGGAGGGATGGTTGAATCGATCATCATCGACACCGATCCCGGTCAGGACGACGCCTTCGCCATCCTGCTCGCCCTGGCTTCGCCGGAGCTGGAGGTGCTGGGCCTGACCACGGTGGCGGGCAACGTTCCCGTCGCCACCACGGCCGCCAACGCCCGGCGCATCGTGGAGCTCGCCGGCCGGGCGGAGGTGCCGGTCTTCGCCGGTGCGGAGCAGCCGCTGCTGCGTCCCGCCCGCCACGCCGCCGAGGTGCATGGGCGGACGGGGCTCGACGGCTACGACTGGCCCGCGGCACGGCGCCCGGTGGCAGCGGCGCATGCGGTGGACTGGATGGTCGAGACGCTCGCCGCCCGGCCGGACGGCGCCACCACGCTGGTGCCGCTGGGACCGCTGACCAACATCGCCCTGCTGCTGCGGCGTGCGCCGGGCCTGGCCCGCAAGGTCCGCCGCATCGTGCTGATGGGCGGCGGCTTCTTCGAGGGCGGGAACATGTCCCCGGCCGCCGAGTTCAACATCCTCGTCGATCCGGAGGCGGCGGGCATCGTCTTCGGTGCCGGCATCCCGCTCGTCGCCGCGCCGATCGACTGCACCTATGGCGCCCCGACGCCGCCGGGCTGGGACGATGCGCTGGCGGCGCTGGGGACGCCGGTGGGCGACGCCTGCGCCGGGATGCTGCGGTTCTTCCAGCGCTACGGGAACGAGAAGTACGGCACCCAGACGCGCCCGCTGCACGACGCGCTGGCGGTCGGCTACCTGCTCTGGCCGGAGCTGTTCACCGGACAGCTGTGCAACGTCGAGGTGGAGACCGCCTCGCCGCTGACGCTGGGCATGACGGTGGTGGACTGGTGGCACGTCACGGACCGGCGCCGGAACTGCACCTGGCTGCGGCACTGCGACGCGCCGCGCTTCTACGCCCGCATGCTCGAGGCCCTCGCCCGGCTCCGGCCGGGCTGAACGGCGTCAGGGCGCGTCGCCGCCGCGGGGCCTGCCGTTCGGGACGTTGGTCTCCTCCAGCCGGATGGCATCCTCCGGGGTGCGCACCGTCACCTCCAGGTCGGTGACGAGGCCGTTCTCGATCGAATAGACCCAGCCATGGACGGACAGCGGCTGGCCGCGCGCCCAGGCATCCTGCACGAAGACGTCCGAGGCGACGTTGCGGACCTGGCGGATGACGTTCAGCTCGATCAGCCGGTCCAGCCGCTTCCGCTCCTCGCCGATCTCCACCAGCTCGCAGCGGAACTCCCGGTTCAGCTCGCGGATCGGGTGCAGCCAGTGATCGACGAGGCCGCGTCGCCGGCCGTCGATGGCGGCCGCGACACCGCCGCAGCCATAGTGCCCGACGACCAGGATGTGCTTCACCTTCAGCACGTCCACCGCGAATTGCAGCACGGAGAGGTAGTTGGCGTCCTGCGGCGGGGCGAGGTTGGCGACGTTGCGGTGGACGAACAGCTCGCCCGGGTCGAGGTCCACGATCTCGTTGGCGGGCACGCGGCTGTCGGAACAGCCGATCCACAGGTAGTCCGGCGCCTGCTGGCCCACCAGACGCTGGAAGAAGCCAGGGTCGGCACTGACCTTGCGGGCCGCCCAGCGCCGGTTGTTCGCCTTCAGATGGTCGAGCATGACGCCGCTCCTACACCGCGCGGCGGTTCGGTTGGCTCAGCGCCACGCGCAGCCCAGGGTCACGTTCACGTCAGCGGGAGCAGCCGGCGCGCGCCGGTGAAGCGCTTCGCCAGCCCGGCGCAGTGGCAGGCGACGAAGGGGGCCACCGCCTCGCACCAGGGACGCACCCCGGCGGTCGCTTCGCGGATGGCGGCGGCGGCCGCGTTCGCCTCGCGGGCCAGCTTCGCCTCGTCCACCCCCAGCACGCGGCGGTCGCGCAGCTTCCAGGCGCCGCCGATCATCACGTCCGTCACCGCGGAGCCGTCCTCCGTGTAGACGATCTGCTGCGCGGCGTCGTTGAAGGGCGCCCAGTTCACATGGCCCAGGTCCAGCAGGACGAGGTCGGCCGGCTGCCCCTCGGTCAGCGTGCCGTCGCCCGGCAGGCCCAGCACCCGGCGGGAGCCGGCGGTGGCGAGGCGGAGGGTCTCCGCCGCGCCGAGCCAGTCCGAATCCTCGACCAGCCGGGAGGCGAAGGCGGCGAGGCGCACCGCCTCGAACATGTTCTGGTTGTCGGAGGAGCCGGAGCCGTCCGTGCCGATCCCCACCGCCACCCCGGCATCGAGCGCCTTGCGCACCGGCGCGATGCCGGAGGCGAGGCGCATGTTGGCGCCGGGGTTGTGCGACAGCGCCCCGCCCCGGGCCGCGAGCAGGGCGAGGTCCGCCTCCGTCAGCCAGACGCCATGCGCCACGCTGAAGCGCGGCCCCACCAGCCCCAGCGAATCCATGTGGGCGAGCAGGGTGGCGCCGTAGCGGATCTCGCCGCCCGCCATCTGGTAGCGCGCCTCGCCGACATGGCTCTGCATCGGCAGGCCGTGTTCCTCGGCCAGGGCGCCGCAGCGGCGCAGGAAGGCGTCGGTGTTGTGCAGCGGGATGGTGGGGGCGATGCCCAGCCGGATCGCGTCCGGGGCATGCGGCCAGCGCCGCGCCAGGGTGTCGATCACGGCGAGCGTCGCGTCCGGGTCGCCCATCCGCATGGCGGCGGCCCGCTCGCGGTGCTCCTCGGGCAGGGCCTCGATCAGCCCGGGCGTCGCCTGGAAGAAGGTCAGGTCGGCGATCATCGGCGCCATGACCATGCGCAGCCCGACGGCGCGATAGGCCTCGGCCATGGCCAGCAGCCCGTCCTCGGTCGGGCCGGGGAACTCGGCGGGCAGGTCGTAGCCGCCGATGCAGCCCTTCTTCAGCATCTCCACCGCGGTCAGGGTGGTGGCGATGCGCTTCGCCTCCAGCCCGCGCCCGCCGCCGACCCAGGGCGCATGGGCGAGCAGCAGGGCGAGGTCCCACTTGTCGCCCATGCCCTTGGACAGCCCGCCATGCCCATGGGTGTGGCCGTTCACCAGCCCGGGGATGGCGAGCCGGTCCGCGGCGTCGAAGCGTTCGGCCGATTCCACCGCCGTGCCGGGTTCCAGCACGGCGAGGATGCGCCCGTCCTCCACCAGCAGGTCGGCGTGCGGGGCGGAGAGCGCGTCGGCCGCCAGCACCCGCGCGCCGGCCAGGAGAAGACGGGCCATGGCGTCAGATCTTCCGCTCGCTGGCGGGCGGCAGGAAGCGGTCGGTGAACATGCTCTCGGCCGTGGGCGGGTTGGCGATGCCGTAGGCCTCGGCATTCGTCCGCACCAGCAGCGCGGCGCGCTCCATGTTGAGGTAGCCGAGGCCGTGCTCGCGCGTGTTCGGCGTGATCATCGCGCGGTCGCGGGTCATGGCGAAGCGGCGCGCCTCCAGCGCCTCGTCGAACAGGGATTCGCGCTTCTTCAGCGCGGCCATGCCGGCCGGCACGTCGGCGAGCAGCGCCTTCAGCCCCTCGATCGAGCACTTCACGAACTTTGCCGCCGTCTCCTGGTTCTTCTCCAGCCAGTCGGCGCGCACCAGCACGGCGGAGCCGTAGAGGTCCAGCCCGTTCTCGGCATAGGGCCAGCCGAGGATGTCCTCCTCCTTCACGCCCAGGCCGACGAGGTTGAAGTACACGGTGAAGAGGAAGCCCGTCACCGCATCCACCTGCCGCTGCGCCAGCATGGTGTCGCGCAGGTTCGCGGCCATCGAGTTCCACTGGATCTTCGAGGTGTCGATGCCCGCAACCCGCGCGAAGGCGGGGAAGATCAGGCGCGAGCCCTCGTTCTCCGGCGCGCCGAGCTTCTTGCCCGCCACATCCGTCGGCTTCTCGATCCCACGGCCCTTCATCGTCACCAGCGCGGCGGCGGTGCGGTCGAAGACCTGGTAGATCGAGACCAGCCGCTTGTCCGGGTTCTCGGCGTTGAACTTCACCGCGGCGGAGGGGTCGGAGAAGCCGATGTCATAGGCACCCGACGCCACCTTGATCAGCGTGTCGCCCGAGCCGAAGCCGCGGTCCATCCGCACCGCCAGCCCCTCGCGCTTGAAGTAGCCGCGGTCCTCGGCCAGCGCCCACATGGCGTGGTTGCCCTGCAGTGCCCAGTCCAGGCAGAAGCGCAGCGGCGCCTGCGCGGCGGCGGTGCGGAGGGCGGGCAGCGACAGCGCGGCGGCGCCCGCGGTCAGAAGCGTGCGGCGTTGCATTCCGTTGGGCATCCCGTGGGTTCTCCCGTTTGGTGGGCCGCCCCGGGCAAGAACCGGGCCGTGGCGGGGGGATCGCCCCGGGGCGGATCGCCGCCTCCGGGCCCTGCGCCCCGCCCTATTCCTCCTCCACCGGCTCCAGATCCACGCCGACCTCCAGCGTGTGCCTGCCGCCGCCCAGGATCACCCCGCGCAGCGGCGAGACGTCGCCGAAATCCCGCCCCCAGCCGAGCACGACATGCTCCTCGTGCACCACCAGGTCATTGGTGGGGTCGAGGTCGATCCAGCCCAGCCCGGGCCCCATCCAGGCGCCGACCCAGGCATGCGACATGTCCGCCCCCTGGCGCTTCGTCTGGCCCGGCGGCGGGTAGGTGCGCAGATAGCCGGAGACGTAGCGCGCCGGCAGGCCCAGGCTGCGCAGCCCGGCCAGCATGACGTGGCTGTAGTCCTGGCAGACGCCCTCCCGCCGGCGCAGCACCTCCTCCACCGGCGTCGCGATGGTGGTGACGCCGGAGCGGAACCGGAACTCCTTGCGGAAGCGGGCATTGAGGTCGAGCAGCCCGGCCAGGATCGGCCGGCCCGGCGGGAAGGAGGGGGCGGCGAAGTCGCGCGCGACGGCGCTGGCCGCGACCATCGGGCTGTCGAAGGTGAACTCGGCCGCCTGCGGCTCGCGCGGGGCCAGCGCCGCCACCTCCTCCCAGGGGCGGGTGGCCTCGACCGGGGGCGGGGCGGGGAAGGACACGTCCACCACGGCCCGCGCCACGACCTCGAACCGGGCATGCGGGTCGTCCAGGAACATCCAGGCGACGCCGTTGCCGAAGTGGTCCTCGCCGTGGGTGATGCGGGCGGGCGCCGGCGTGCTGTCCAGCCTGTGGCTGATGACGCGCTGGTGCGGCAGGGCCCGCGGCGTCAGGTGCAGCATGTGCGTGGCCATGTCCACCGGGCGGCCATAGGCGTAGCTGGTGACGTGGCGGACCCGCAGCAGCATGGTCAGGCCGCCCCGCGCAGCGGCGTCACCGCCGGCTCCGGTCCCAGCGTGTGCACCGGCGCCAGCAGCGTGAAATAGCGGCGGGAGATCGCGCTGGCGAGGTTGCCGCAGCCTTCGCAGACCCCGCGCAGCCGTGCCGGCGCGTTCGGCCCGTCCGCCTGGGCGATGCTGATCGTCTCGCTCAGCAGGAGGCCCGCCTCGTCCGACAGCGTGTCCGGCCCGCCCGCGACATGCTCCAGCAGGCCGCGCATGCGGGCGAGCTGGAAGCCGAGGCCGCGGGGGTTGCCGCCATCGGCCAGCACGAGCTGCAGCACGAGGCCCGACTGGGGCGCGTTCAGATGGCGCGTGCGGTAGGTGATGACGCTGTCGCACAGTTCCAGCGCCAGCCGCAGCCCGGCCTCCTGCCGCGCCGGCGGCTGGTCGAGCGCGAGGGCCAGGGCCGAGGCGATGGACTGGGCGCGCTCCACCCGGCGGCCGAGGTCGAGGAAGGTGTGGGCGCCGCCCCGCACCATGTTCTCGGCCGCCACCCCGGCGACCATGGCGCCGTAGCGCAGGGCGGCGCCGAGCAGGCGCGACAGGGAGGAGGGGTCGCGCATCTCCTTCAGCGCCGCCTGCATCTCGCGCAGCGGGGTCACGAAGGCATCGTGCATCTCGCTGGTCTGGCGGTCACGGGTCGCATCCACCAGCCGCGCGATGCGCTGGAAGGCGTTGGGCAGGGCGCCGCCCGGCTTGGCCGCGCGCAGCAGGGCGGCGCGCAGCGGCGCCGTCTGGCCGCCGACCGGCGCGTCCTCCTCGGTCGCGAGGCCCGCGGGGATCAGGCACCGTGCCAGCGCGGCCAGCTCCGCCAGTTCGTGCGGCAGCAGCGCGTCGCGTTCCAGCCGCTGCAGCGCGGCGCGGGCAAGGCGGGCGGCATCGTCCAGCCGCTCCACGTAGCGGCCCAGCCAGAACAGGTTGTCCCCGGCGCGGGAGGGCAGGTCGGCGGCGGCCCGCACGTAGCGGCGGCCCGACAGCGGCGCCGGGGCGGTGGGACCGACGGTTTCGCCGCGCTCCTCCTCCAGCACCCAGACGTCCTTGGCCAGCCCGGCGCTGGGCAGCCGGCCCAGCAGGGGCGCGCCCTCCTCCACCACATGGGCCAGCCCGCCGGGCAGGACGCGCCAGGCGGTGCCATCCTGCATGAGGAAGAGCCGCAGCGAGATGGGGCAGGGCTGCTTGCCCCCCCCCGTCCAGCACGGGGCCAGGGACGGCGGCTCGAGCCGGGTCACCGCCCATCCGGCCGGGCGGGCGGCGACGCGGGCGCGCAGCGCGGCATCCGCCTTGTCCAGCCGGACGGTCCGTGCCCGCGGGTCCGTGGCGTCGCGCAGCACCCAGCGCTCCGGCTCGGCCTCCGCTTCCGCCAGGGCGCCGGGCGTCCCGAGCCAGAGCGTGCGCAGCGAGGGCAGCCGCAGCTCCTCCCCCAGCAGGCGGCGGCAGAGGACCGGCAGGAAGGCCGCCAGGGCGGGCGCCTCCACCGCGCCGGCACCGGGGTCGTTCACCACCCGGACGGTGCCGTTGCGCACGGCATCCATCAGCCCCACCACGCCCTGGGCGGCCGAGGCGCCGAACTCCAGCGGGTCGAGCAGGCGGCTTTCCATCCGCCGCAGCAGCACGGCGATCGGCTGCAACCCGCGCAGGGTCTTCAGGTAGACGTCGCCGCCGCGCACCGTCAGGTCGCCGGGCTCGACCGGCGTGCAGCCCAGCTCGCGGGCCAGCACGACGTTCTCCGCCCAGGTCGGGTCGCCCACGCCGGGGGTGAGCAGGGCGATGCCGTCCCCCTCCCGCCCCTCGGGCGCTGCCCGCCGCAGGGCGTCCTGCCAGACCTCTAGGAAGGGCCGTAGCGGACGCAGGGGGGTGTTGCGGAACAGCTCCGGCACCAGGCGGGCGAGGAAGCGGCGGTTGCCCAGCACCTGGGCCAGCCCGGCCATCCGCCCCGTCGAATCGGTGGCGACGTGCCAGTGGCCGTCGCTGCCACGTCGCAGGTCGGCGGCGGCCGCCTGGATCAGCGGCAGTCGGGGCGGCCGGTCCGCACTGCGCGCGGGGCGCAGGAAACCGGGATTGGCGAAGACGAGCTCGGCCGGCAGCAGCCCCTCGGCCAGCAGCGCCATGGGGCCGTAGAGGTCGGCCAGGATCGCCTCCAGCAGCGCGGCGCGCTGGGCAAGGCCCTGCTCCAGCAGCGCGAACTCCGTCCCCGCGATCGGGAAAGGGACGGGGTCGCAGCGCCAGGCGGCGGAGACGCGCTCCTCGGAGGGCAGGAGGGCGGTGATGCCCTCCTCCTCCAGCGCGCGATCCAGGCGCAGGGCGCGGTCCGCCAGCTCGCCCTCCGGAAGGGAGGCCAGGGCGGCGAGCACGCCGCGCCAGTGCGCGCGCACCCGGCCATGGCCGTCGACCATCTCATCGACCGGTCGGGTCATCGGGAGGCGGGGTAAGGGGCGGTCGAGGGCGCGTGGCCACCGGAGGGGCCTGCGCCCCCCGGGGCAAGGCACGACGTCATCCTGTCATCTTGCCGTCTCGCGCGGTCGCGCGCCAGCCATGAGCGTGTCATCCGTATCCGGCCGTGGCCGCCGGCTGGCGGATCAGGCGCGCGGCGCGGGGGCGGGGGCGTCCAGGAAGGCGCGGATGTCCGCAAGCACCGGGGCGCCGGCAAGCCCCAGTCCGCGCAGCGGCGCCGCCAGGGAGGCGATGATGCCGATATGGCCCACGCCGGGATATTCGATGAGCCGCACGGGCACGCCGGCGGCGCGGGCGAGCGCCGCCAGCTCCCGCGACCGCTCCGGCGAGACGGTCTCGTCCGCCAGGCCGTGCAGCAGGAGCAGGGGCGGCGCGCCGGACAGGGCGGCCGGGTCGGCGGGCGCCGCGCGGGCCCGGCCACCCGGCGCCGGGGCGAAGGTGGCGACATCCCCCGGCTCGTCCGGCTGGAAGTCGTAGGGGCCGGCGAGTCCGATCGCGCCGCGCAGGCGCCGGCGGCCCTCGCCGAGCCACCGCGGGTCGGTGGCGAGGGCGAGGGCGATGAACGCCCCGGCGGAATGGCCCATCAGGAACACCGGCCGCCCGGCGCCGGGGCCATCGAGCAGCCAGGAGACGGCGCGCGCCCCGTCCTCCGCGAAGGCCGGCCAGCGCACCTCCGGGAAGAGGCGGTAGTCCGGCACGGCGACGAGGCAGCCCAGCTCCGCCAGCGGGCGGGCGACGAAGGGGTAGTCCTGCCGCGAGCCGTCCCGCCAGCGCCCGCCGTAGAAGAAGACCAGCAGCGGCGCCTGCGGCCCCAGCCCCGCGGGCGCATAGAGGTCGAGCAGGGCGCGCGGGCCATCGCCGAAGCGGAGATCGGGCCGGACCTCGACGTCGCCCCGCGGCGTCAGCGCATTGGCGAGCGACAGGGGCGAGCAGCCGGGCAGCAGGGCCAGCAGCGGCAGCAGGCGGCGAGGCAGGGGCATGCGACGGAACGATCCGGGCGCCGGGCCGGGCGGAGGCGGGATGCCCCGCGCCCGCCGGTCCGCCGGGAGGAACAGGCCCCGGCCGGGGCCGGTTGCCTGCGCCCCGGCGCACGAAGCCGACAGGCGGCCCGCCGGCCCTATCGCTTCCAGGCGCGGTCGAGGCGCACGAAGCGGTTCACCAGCATCAGCAGCGCGATGGTGAGCAGGATGGTCAGGGTGGAGATCGCGTTCACCGTGTTCTCCAGGCTGAAGGTCGCCTCGGCATAGATCCGCACCGGCAGGGTCTGGAGACGCGCGCTGGTGAGGAAGGCGGAGACCGTCACCTCGCCGAAGGAGATCAGGAAGCCCAGGATGCCCGCCACCGCCAGCGCCGGGGCGAGCTGCGGCAGGATGACCTGGCGGAAGACCCGCGCCGGCGGGGCGCCCAGCCCGGCCGCCGCCTCCTCCTGCGACCGGTCCAGCCCCGCGACCGAGCCGCGCAGCAGCGCCAGCGAGAAGGGCGCGACCAGGACCACGTGCACCGCCAGCATGCCCAGGAAGGGCGGCAGCGCGCCGAACCATTGCAGCAGGCGCAGCATTCCCAGCCCGATGGCGATGCCGGGCAGGGCGAGGGGCAGCATGAAAGCCGCCCCCAGGGCCTCCCGCCCCGCAAAGCGGCCGCGCACCAGGGCGAAGGCGGCGGGCAGGGCGAGGAGGAGGGAGATCGCCACCGTCGCCAGCGCCAGCCGCACGGAGGTCCAGGCATCGCCCAGATAGCGCGGGTTCTCGAAGATCATCCCGTACCACTTCCAGGTGAAGCCGTGGAACGCGGCGACCGAGGCCTGGGGCGTGTCGTTCACGCTCGCCACCATCACCAGCAGCAGCGGGAAGACCAGCAGCGCGACGGAGAGCGCCAGCAGCAGCCGGCCGAGCCAGGGGCCGACCGCCTCCGCGGCCGCCACCAGCGGCGCGCGCAGGGCGGGAGGGAGGGAGAGGCGCCGCGGCGGGCGCCCGGCCACCCAGGGCATGGCGGCGGCGATGGCGCGCCCGATCAGCAGGGTCACCAGGATGCTGGCGGCCAGCATCAGCATGGCCAGCGCTGCGGCGAGGGGGCCGTTCAGGATCTCCAGCCCCTCCTTGTAGATCACCATGCCGGTGACCCAGACCTTCCGCCCGCCGACCAGCGTGGCGGAAACATAGGCGGTGGAGGCGAGCAGGAAGACCACCACCAGCCCCGCCCGCAGCCCAGGCAGGGAGAGCGGCAGCGTCACGCGCAGGAAGCGCACCGCCGGGCCGGCGCCGAGGCCGTCCGCCGCCTCCTGCAACCGGGCTTCCTGGCCCTCCAGCACGTCGTAGAGCGAGAGCACCATGTAGGGCAGGAAGACTTGGCACAGCGACAGCGCCACCGCGAACCAGCCGAACAGCAGCTCCGGCCGGGGGAAGCCCAGCGCCGCCACGGCGCCGCTGACGACCCCGGTGGGGGAGAGCAGCAGGATGATGCCGAGCGAGCGCACCACCACGTTGGTCAGCAGCGGCACCAGCACCAGGGCGAAGCCCCAGGGCCGCGCCCGCGGCGAGAGCCGCGTCAGCCACAGCGCGAAGGGATAGGCCAGCAGGGCCGAGACGGCCGTCACCGCCGCCCCCAGCCCGAGGGTGGAGAGGAAGGTGCGGATCAGGAAGGGGTCGCCCGTCGCCTCCGCGTAATTCGCCATCGAGGGGGCGAGGGAGAGCGGCGCGAAGGGCGAGGGATCGTCCTGCACGGACATCAGCGCCACGGCGACCAGCGGCGCGGCGAAGGCCGCGAGCAGCCACAGGGCATAGGGGGCCGCCAACAGGGCGGCCCGGGGGCCTTTCATGGGCGGCCTTTCATGCGAAGCCTCTCATGCGACGGGGCGGACCCCGTCCGTCAGGCGGGACCGGCGCCTGCCGGGAGCCCCGGCGGGGGCGGGAAGGGCGGGGAGCGCCGGGTCAGCCGGCGATCTCGCGGGTGAAGCGGGAGGACCAGCGCGGCTCCTGCTGCGCCACCACCTCCCAGTCGAAATCGACCAGCTTCTTCACCTGCTCGCCCAGCACCAGCTTCTTCGCCAGCTCCGGCGGGAACTCCACGTTGCTCACCGTCGGCGAGTAGTAGATGCGCTCGGCATAGGCGCGCTGGCAGTCGGGGGCGAGATGCAGGTTCACCCAGGCCTCGGCCAGCGCCTGGTTCTTGCTGCCCACGGTGATGCAGGCGACGTTCATCGCGATCACCTGGCCCTCGGTCGGGTCGGCGATGACGATGTTGGGGTTGCGCGTCTCGGCGTATTTCTGGGTGAAGGAGCCGAACTCGACCGAGGCGGCGCCGACCTCCTGGTCGAACATGGCATAGAGCTGGTCCTGCCCGCCCTGGATCGCGGCGAAGGGCCGCAGCGCCGCGATCTGCTTGAAGGCGGGGTCGATGTTCGTCTCGCTGCCGCCCCAGATCTTGGCGGCCATCAGCAGCGCCGAGGTGCCCTGCGCGCCCGGATAGCTCGGCCAGATCAGCTTGCCCTTCAGGTCGTCGCGCCAGAGGTCCTTCCACGAGGTCATCGGCGCCGCGACCTTGCGCTTGTCGTAGACGATGGTCACGGGGTTGAAGGCGACGCCGTAGCCGCCGAGCTTCGCCGGCGCGTAGAGGTGGGCGGCGTTCGGCACGCGGTCGGTCGCCGCCTGGGTGACGCCGTCCTTCACCGCGCGGCGGCTCTCGGAGATGTTCAGGTAGATGATGTCGAAGGACGGGTTACCGCGCTCGGCATAGGCCTTGGCGCGCCGCTCCGACGTGCCGCCCAGGACGAGGTTGCACTTCACCCCGTACTGCTGCTCCAGCGGGCCGACCACGTATTGCCGCAGGATGCGCTCCTGCTCGCCGCCCCAGACGCCCACGGTCAGCTCGCTGCCGCGGGCGATCTGCGCCCGGGCGGGGGCGATGAAATGAAGCGGCGCCAGCGCGCCGGCGCCCAGGATCAGGCGGCGGGAGACGGTCATCGGTTCTCTCCGGATTCGGACAGGAAGGCGACGGCCCCGGGGCCGGCGAAGACCCGCACGGGGGCGCCGGGGGGGAAGGCGGGCTCGGTGGTCGGGCGCAGCACGCGCAGCCGCGCCTCGCCCGCCGCGATCTCGTAGGAGACGGAATCGCCCAGCCAGGCGGCCTCGGCCACCGTGCCCTCGGTGGCGAAGAGGGCGTCCACCGCCTCCGTCGCGGCCGGCGCCAGGCGCAGCCGGGCGGCGCGCAGCACCAGATGGGTGGGGGAGGGCGGGGCGTCGTCCGGCAGGCTGGCGACCGGCCCGGCGGCGGTGACGAAGCGGCCGGCCTCCGCGTGCCCCGGCAGCACGGTGCGCGCGCCGAGGAAGCCTGCGGTGAACAGCCGCGCCGGGTGTTCCGACAGCGTCTTCGGGTCGGCCAGCTCCACCAGCCGTCCCGCCTGCATCACCGCGACCCGGTCGGAGAGGGCCAGCGCCTCCTCCTGGTCGTGCGTCACGAACAGCGTCGTCACCGGCACGCGGCGGCGCAGCCGTGCGATCTCCGCCCGCATCTCCGCCCGCCGCCCGGCATCGAGGTTCGACAGCGGCTCGTCCAGCAACAGCAGGTCCGGCTCGATCACCAGGGCGCGGGCCAGGGCGACGCGCTGCTGCTGCCCGCCCGACATCTGCGCCGGGTAGCGGTCGGCGTAGCCGTCGAGCCCCACCATGGCGAGCGCCGCCGTCGCGCGCCGGTCACGCTCCGCCCGGCCGAGGCCGCGCGTCTCCAGCCCGAAGGCGACGTTGCCGCCGGCCGTCATGTGCGGAAACAGCGCATAGGCCTGGAAGACCATGCCGATGTTGCGCTTGTGCGGCGGGTCGCGCTCGATGGCCCGGCCCCCCAGCCGGACATGGCCGGAATCGGGGGTGATGTAGCCCGCCACCATGCGCAGCGTGGTCGTCTTGCCGCAGCCCGAAGGGCCGAGCAGGGCGATGCACTCCCCCTCCGCCACGTCGAGGGAGAGGTCGTCCACGGCGGTCTGGGCGCCGTAACGCTTGATGAGGTGTTGCAGGGACAGGTCGGGCACGGCGCGATCCGAGACCAAGAAGCGTGCCAGGGATAGCCGGGTGGGGGTTCAAGGTTGGCGCCCTCGACCTGTGATGAAAACAGAGGCAAATGCCGCCCAGGATGGCGGATGAGCCGGGTGCGGGCCATTCCGTTCCGGGTGCGGTGCCCATCCCGCTGGGCGGTGCGCGGCATGCCGCCTGCTAGGCTGTCCGGACCGACGGCGGGGAGCCGGCCGGCCGTGCGTCGGCCGGGGGCAGGTCGCCCTGGGTGTTTCGCCAGGGTGTTTTGGGGGAGTGACCATCCATGCGCTACCGCATCGAACGACGCGCGCTGCTGTCCGGCGCGGCCGGGCTCGCCCTGGTGCCGGTGGGCGCCAGCCGCCCGCGCGCCCAGGCGTTGGACAAGGTCAGCTTCCAGACCAACTGGCGGGCCCAGGCGGAGCATGGCGGCTACTACCATGCGGTCGCCAACGGCCTCTACAGGAAGCACGGCATCGAGTGCGACCTGCGCATGGGCGGGCCGCAGCAGAACCCGGCGCAGCTCCTCCTCGCCGGCCGGGTGGACATGATCATGTCCAACGGCTTCCAGGCGCTGAGCTACGCGCGCGAGGGCATCCCCTTCCTCTGCATCGGCGCGATCATGCAGAAGGACCCGCAGATCCTGATGGCCCATCCCGGGGTGGGGAACGACAGCTTCCCGGCGATGAAGGGCAAGCCGATCCTGATCGGCGCCTCCGGCCGCGTCACCTACTGGCCCTTCCTGCGCGCGAAGTTCGGCTTCACCGACGAGCAGATCCGGCCCTACACCTTCTCCGTCGCGCCCTTCCTGGCGGATAAGAATACCATCATGCAGGGCTTCGTCTCGTCGGAGCCGTTCCTCGCGATCGAGCAGGGCGTGCAGCCGGTGGTCCACCTGATCGCCGATGCGGGGTACGAGAACTACAACACCACCATCGACATCTCGCGGAAGATGGCGACCGAGAAGAAGGAGCTGGTGCAGCGCTTCGTCGATGCCAGCATCGAGGGCTGGGCGGAATACCTGGCCGGCAGGAACGTCGATGCTGCCAATGCGATGATCCGGCGCGACAACCCGGAGATGACGGACGCCAAGATCGCCTATGCGGTCAAGGTGATGAACGAGCGGGGCATCGTGCAGTCGGGCGATGCGCTGACGGCGGGCATCGGCGCCATGACGGCGGCGCGGTGGAAGAGCTTCTACGAGACCATGCGCGACGTGGGCGTGATCCCCGCCGGGGTGGATGTCGAGAAGGCCTACAGCCTGGACTTCGTGAACAAGAAGGTCGGCCTTGGCTGACGGGTCGCTGCGCAGCGTGAGCGCCACCTCGGCCGTCTCGACCCAGGGCGTCGCCAAGCGGTTCCGCAACGGCACGCTGGCCGTCAGCGGGGTGGACCTGGAGATCGCGCATGGCGACTTCGTCTCGCTGCTCGGCCCGTCCGGCTGCGGCAAGTCCACCCTGCTGCGCATGATCGCGGGGCTGAGCCCGCCCAGCGAGGGCCGCATCACCGCCAGCGGCGGGGCGGAGGGGATCAGCTTCGTCTTCCAGGAGCCGACGCTGATGCCCTGGGCCAGCGCGCTGAAGAACGTGATGCTGCCGCTGCGCCTCGCGGGCATCGGCAAGGGGGCGGCGGCCGAGCGCGCCGCCGCCGCCCTGGCCTCGGTCGGGCTCGCGGGCTTCGAGGGTGCCTATCCCCGGGCGCTGTCGGGGGGGATGAAGATGCGCGTCTCCATCGCGCGCGCCCTCGTCACCCGGCCGCGCCTGCTGCTGATGGACGAGCCCTTCGCCGCGCTGGACGAGATCACCCGCTTCAAGCTGAACAACGACCTGCTGACCCTGTGGGAGCGCGACCGCTTCACCGCCGTCTTCGTCACCCATTCCGTCTTCGAGAGCGTCTACCTTTCCCGCCGCGTCGTGGTCATGGCGGCCCGGCCGGGGCGGATCGCGGCGGATGTCGCGGTGGACGAGCCCTATCCGCGCGGCGAGGAGTTCCGCACCTCGGCCGCCTATGCCGCGCATTGCCGCGAGGCGTCGCACGCCCTCTCCGCCGCGATGGGGCAGCCTGTCCCTATGATGGACCATTGAGCGCATGAACCGGAACGACTGGCTGCGCATCCTGGCGCCCACCCTGCTGGGCGTGATCTTCCTTGGCGGATGGCAATGGGCGGTCACCGCCTACCAGGTGCCCGTCTACATCCTGCCAGGCCCCCTCACCATCGCGCAGACCCTGGTGCGGGACTGGGGCACCCTCTCCGTCTCCCTGCTGACCACCCTGCAGATCACCTTCGCCGCACTGGTGGTTGCGGCGGGGCTGGGGCTGCTGCTGGCGATCCTCTTCGCCCAGTCGCGCATCATCGAGCTGTCGCTGTTTCCTTATGCCATCATCCTGCAGGTGACGCCGATCGTGGCCATCGCGCCGCTGATCATCATCTGGGTGGACGACGTGCGGGTGGCGCTGCTGATCTGCGCCTGGATCGTCGCCTTCTTCCCCATCCTGTCCAACACGACGCTGGGGCTGAACAGCGCCGACCACAACCTGCTGGACCTGTTCCGCCTCTACCGCGCCAGCCGCTGGCAGGTGCTGACCCGGCTGCGCCTGCCCTCCGCCATGCCCTACTTCCTGGCGGGGTTGCGAATCTCCGGCGGGCTGGCGCTGATCGGGGCCATCGTGGCGGAGTTCGTGGCCGGCACGGGCGGGCGCGCCTCCGGCCTCGCCTACCGCATCCTGGAGGCGGGGTACCAGCTCCAGATCCCGCGCATGTTCGCGGCGCTGGTGCTGGTCTCCGGGACGGGGATCGCCATCTACCTCGTCCTGTCGCTCGTCTCCCACCTGCTGCTGCGGTCGTGGCACGAGAGCGCGATGAAGCGGGAGGCCCCCTGATGCTGCGCGACGTCATCCCCGCGACCGGCGACTACTGGCTGCGCGACGCGCGGGTCTCCATCGGCTTCCTCGACGCGCCGGACGCGGCGGAGGCCGATCGCGAGGGGCTGGTCCGCCGCGACCTCCGCATCGAGGGCGGCCGGATCGCCGCGGTCGAACCCGCCGGCACCGCGCCGGAGGAGGGTGCCGTGCCGATGCGCGGCGGGCAGGTCTGGCCCGGCTTCGTGGACGGGCACAAGCACCTGGACAAGGGCCATATCTGGCCGCGCATGCCCAATGCCACGGGCGACTTCGCCGGCGCGATGAACGCGGTGATGTCCGACCGCGGCGCGAAATGGTCGGCCGAGGACATCCGCGCCCGCTTCGAGTTCGGCCTGCGCTGCGCCGAGCACCACGGCACGGTGGCGGTCCGCACCCATCTGGAGACCTACAACCCGGAGAACCCGACCTCCTGGCGGGTCTTCCGCGCGCTGCGGGACGAATGGGCCGGGCGGATCGAGATCCAGGCCTCCTCCATCGCCCCGCTCGACCGCTTCCTGGGCGAGAGCGGCGAGGCCATCGCCGACCTGGTGGCGGAATCCGGCGGCGTGCTGGGCATGGTCACGCGCCTCCAGGGCGGGGTGCATGACGAGCTGCCCGCCGATTTCCAGCCGATGCTGGACCGCTTCTTCTCCCTGGCCGAGGCGCGCGGGCTGGAGCTGGACCTGCATGTGGACGAGAGCGGCGAGACGGGCGCCCGCGCCCTGCGCGAGATCGCCCGCACCATCGTCCGGCGCGGCTTCAGGCGGCCGGTGCAGTGCGGCCATTGCTGCTCGCTCTCCATCATGCCGGAGGCCTACCAGCACGAGACCATCGCCGCCTGCGCCGATGCCGGCCTGTCCGTCATCGTCCTGCCCATGTGCAACATGTACCTGCAGGATCGCGCCCCGGGCCGCACGCCCCGGTGGCGCGGCGTGACGCTGGTGCATGAGCTGCGCGCGGCGGGGGTGCGGGTCTCCGTCGCCTCGGACAATTGCCGCGACCCGTTCTACGCCTATGGCGACCACGACATGCTGGAGGTGTTCCGCGAGAGCGCGCGCATCCTGCAGCTGGACCACCCCTTCGCCGACTGGCCCGCCGCGGCGGCGCGCTTCCCGGCCGAGGCGATGGGCCTGCCGGAGCGGGGCCGCATCGCGCCGGGCCTGCCCGCGGACCTCGTGCTGTTCGGGGCGCGCGGGATGACGGAGCTGCTCTCCCGCCCGCAATCGGACCGGGTCGTGCTGCGGCGCGGCCGGGTGGTGAGGACGGCGCTGCCGGACTGGCGGGAGCTGGACGCGGTGCTGGGGGTGTAGGGCTGCTATACCCCGCGCCCGGCCTTGCCGCGACACTGTGCGGCGCCGCAGTGTTCCGGGTGTGAGGTGGCGGCGGGCCCGCCATCCGGGGGAGTGGTCCGATGCTCGATCCGAAGGGCCGCGTGGTCCTGGTTTCCGGCGCGGCGCGCGGCATCGGCCGGGCGGTGGTCGAGCGGCTGCTGGAGAGCGGCTTCACCGTCGCCGCCGGCCTCCGGCGGCCTGAGGCGCTGCCGGAGCGGCCCGGCCTCACCCGGTACCGCTACGAGGCGGAGGAGCTGGCGAGCGCGGAGGCCTGGGTCGCGGAGGCGCTGGCGCGGCACGGCCGGATCGACGGGCTGGTGAACGCGGCGGGGATCAACACGCCCGCCACGCTCTTCGATGCGGACGAGACGGCGCTCGATTCCCACTGGCGGGTGAACGTGAAGGGGCCGCTGCGGCTGATCCGGCTGGCCTGGCCGCATCTGGCGGCGTCGCGGCACGGGCGGGTGGTGAACCTTGCCTCGCTTTCCGGCAAGCGGGTGAAGAACGGCAACATCGGCTACGCCATGGGCAAGTTCGCCGTGGTGGCGCTGACACACGAGGTCCGGCGCGCCGGCTGGGAACAGGGCATCCGCGCGACCGCCGTCTGCCCTTCCTTCGTGGCGACGGACATGACGGGCCACGTCACCAGCTGGCCGCGCGAGCGCATGACGCAGCCCGCCGACCTGGCGCGGCTGATCGAGACCTGCCTGACCCTGCCGGACGAGGCCGTGGTGGCGGAACTGCTGGTGAACTGCCGGCACGAGGACATGCTGTAGCCGGCGTCAGGCGTCTGCGGTGAGGCTTCGGATGCGCTGTGCGAGGGCCTGCATGGCGAAGGGCTTGGTCATGACGTGCATGCCGGGTTCGAGGTGGCCATCGCCGACGACGGCGTTCTCGGCATAGCCGGTGATGAACAGCACCTTCAGCCCCGGGCGGGTGACCCGCGCCGCGTCGGCCATCTGCCGCCCGTTCATGCCCCCGGGCAGGCCGACATCGGTGACCAGCAGGTCGATGCGCGCCTCCGACTGCAGCAGCTTCAGCCCCGCCGCCCCGTCGCCCGCCTCGATCGCGGCATAGCCCAGCTCCTCCAGCACCTCCATCACCAGCATCCGCACGGTGGGCTCGTCGTCCACCACCAGCACCGTCTCCCCCGCCCCGGCGCGCGGCGGCGGGCTGGCGGCGGCGGCCGCCTCGGCCGCCTCCGCCCCGCCATGGTGGCGCGGCAGGTAGAGGCAGACCATCGTGCCCTGGCCCGGCTCCGAGTAGATCCGCGTCTGCCCCCCCGACTGGCGGGTGAAGCCGTAGATCATCGACAGCCCCAGCCCCGTCCCCTGGCCCAGCGGCTTGGTGGTGAAGAACGGGTCGAACGCCTTCGCCTTCACCTCCCGGCTCATCCCCGTCCCCGTGTCCGAGACGCACAGCGACACGTACTGCCCCGGGGCCAGGGACAGGTCGCGCGCCGCCCGCTCGTCCAGCCAGCGGTTGGCCGTCTCGATCGTCAGCCGCCCGCCCCGCGGCATCGCGTCGCGCGCGTTGATGCACAGGTTCAGCAGCGCGTTCTCCAGCTGCGGCGGATCCACCAGCACCGGCCACAGCCGCCCCGCCCCCACCGTCTCCACCTCGATCGCCGGCCCCACCGTGCGACGCACCAGCTCCTCCATCCCCGCCACCAGCCGGTTCACGTCCGTCGGCTTGGGGTCCAGCGTCTGCCGCCGCGAGAACGCCAGCAGCCGGTGCGTCAGCGCCGCCGCCCGCCGCGCCGCCCCCTGCGCCGCCAGCACGTAGCGCTCCACCTCCCCCACCCGCCCCTGCGCCAGCCGGTTCGTCAGCAGCTCCAGCGCCCCGATGATTCCCGTCAGTAGGTTGTTGAAGTCGTGCGCAATACCCCCCGTCAGCTGCCCGACCGCCTCCATCTTCTGGCTCTGCCGCAGCGCCTCCTCGGCCTGGCGCAGCCGCTCCTGCTCCTGCATCCGCTCGGTGACGTCGTAGACGAACTGGTAGGCGCCGATCTGCCGGCCCTCCGGATCGTGCAGCGTGTTGAAGCGCATCTCGTAGGCCCGGGCCGGCTCGCCGACGCTGACGACCTCCATGAAGGACTCCCCCGCCAGCGCCCGGGCCCAGACCTTTCGCAGCGCCGCCTGGGGTCCGGGCCGATCCGCCAGGAGGTCGAGCATGTTGGCGCCGACCTCCGGCCTGACGCCGAAGAGGCGCTCGAACTCGGCGGCGGCCGCGCCGTTGATGGCCAGCCAGCGGAAGTCCCGGTCCATGACCTGGACGAAGGCGTTCGTGCCCTCGACGATGTGGGCGAGGATCCGGCGCTCGGCCAGCGCGGCGGCGACGCGGGCCTCCAGCGTCTCGTTCATCCGCCTCAGCGCCACCGCAGCCCGCTTGCGGTCCGTGACGTCCTGGAACACCACGGCCACCTGGCGCCGCTCCGGTGGCTCGATGCGGAAGGCGGAGAGCTCCAGCTGGCGGCCGGTCGTCGCCAGCTCCCGCTCGAAGTGGATCGGCGTGCCGGTGCGCAGCACCTGGCTGTAGAGCGCGATCCAGCCATCCGCCTCCGCCGGAACCATCTCCCGCAGCCTTCGCCCCACCACGTCCGGGATGCCCGCGTGGCGCGTATAGGCCGGGTTGGCCTCGATATGGACGTAGTCGCTCAGCGGCCCGTGCGGGCCGTCGAGGAACTCGATGACGCAGAAGCCCTCGTCCATCGAGTTGAACAGGGTGCGGTAGCGTTCCTCGCTCTCCCGCAACGCCGCATCGGCGCGCTTGCGGTCGGTGATGTCGAGGACGGTGCCGATCAGTCGGACGGGCTCGCCATGTTCGAACAGCGCCTCGCCATTGGCGGAGACCCAGCGCTCGATGCCGTCCGTCAGGCCGATGGTGCGGTACTCGCAGGCGAAGCGGCCGCTTCCTCCGGGGTCGAGCGCCTGCCGGACCGCCGCATCCGCCATCGCGCGGTCCTCCGGGTGCAGGCCGGCCAGGAAGGTGCCGGCGTAGCTGACCGGGGCGCCCGGCGGCACCCCGAACAGCTCGCGGCAGCGGTCGTCCCAGGTCAGGTCGTCGCGACGGACCCGGTAGTCGAAGGTGCCGATCCGCGCCCCCGTCGTCGCCAGCCGCAGCCGGTCCTCCCGGTCGCGCAGAGCGGCATCGGCGCGGCGCTGCGCGGTCTGGTCGAGCATGGCGCCGATCATCCGGAGCGGCTGGCCGGCGGGGTCGCGGATGAGGTAGCCGCGGTCCAGCACATGGGCGTAGCTGCCGTCGGCGCGGCGGAAGCGGTACTCGTCCGTCCAGCTCGTGCCCGCGCCGTCGATCACGTCATGGATGCCGCGGTCCACCCCGTCCCGGTCGTCCGGATGGATCTGCTGCAGCCACCATCTCCCGCTCGGCTCCACCGTGTCGGACGGCCAGCCGAAGGCGCTCTCCAGCGCCTCGTTCCAGCGGACGAAGTTGTTGCGCAGGTCCCAGTCCCAGATGGCATCGCGGGTGGCGCGCTGCGCCAGGCGGTAACGCTCGTTGAGGGCTGCCACCGCCTCGCCTTCCAGATGCTGCCGCGTGCGGTCGCGCAGCACCTTGAGGAAGCCGATATGCCGGCCTTGCGCGTCGCGCAGCGGCATCAGCTCGCCCGAAGCCCAGAAGCGGTTGCCGTCCTTGCGCCGTTGCCAGCGCTCGTCGGTGCTGCGTCCGTCGCGGAGGGCCGTCCGCATCTCGGCGGCAGGGGTGCCCGCCGCCCGCTCCTCCTCGCTGAACAGGCTCTCGAAGGGGCGGTTCAGCATCTCGGCCTCGGTCCAGCCGAAGACCCCGGAGGCGCCGCTGTTCCACCCCTTGATCCGGCCGTCCAGGCTGGTGCTGATGATCGCCAGGTCGATGGCGCTGTCGATGGTCTGCTGCTGCAGAGAGCCGTCCTCCGCCGCCTCGGCCGGCAGCGCGTCCTGCTGCGCCGTGGCGCGGCGGAGCGCGACGCGCAGCCCCATCTGGTCGGCGAGGTTGGCCAGCAGCCGGCCCTGCCGTTCCGCGAGCCCGCCCGGGTGGGGGCGTGTGTCGGCGACGCACAGCACGCCGACCGGCATGCCTTCCGAGAGCACCGGCATGGCGGCCCAGAAGCGCGGGCCGGACGTGGCCCCGGCGGCGCGGAGGTCCGGGACGACCAGCCCGTCCGCGCGGTGCAGCGCGGCCCGGGCGAGGCGGGGATCGGCGGCTAGCGCTGCGGCGCCCGGGCCGAAGCTCGCCCTGGACCAGATGCGGTCCGCCGCCACGAGCAGCAGCGCGGCGAGCGGCATGTCGAGCAACTCGGCCACCAGCCGGAGCTGGGCGTCCAGCTCCGCATCGGGAGCCGTGCCGGTCAGGCCCGTGCGGTGCAGCGCGGCCAGCCGCTCCGGCTCGGTCCAGGGCATATCGGCTTCCATCCCCGGCACCGTCACGGCATCAGCCCGCGCCCGGGGCCACGCCGTCGGCCGCCGGCGTCATGGAGGGGCGGGGGCAGGCCAGGGGCAGGGAGGCGATCTTCGGCACCGGGAGAGGGGCCGGCTCTAGCAGAGCGGCACCGCCATGGGAAACCGCTGGCCCGGCCGAGGGACGGGATCAGGGCCGGGCCCGCCGATCACGTGTGGATGATCTGCCGGATCCTGCGCCTACCAGCGGGAGAACGCGGCATCGACGCGGCGCAGGAAGGCGCGGAGGTCGGGCGGCTTCCTGTGGTCCATGTCGGTCAGCGCGTGCCAGTCCATCCGGCAGCCCGGGGCGAGCAGGCGCCGGATCGCCCGCGCCATGACCTTCCGGTCCGGCCGGCCGATCCACCACAGCAGCCAGCGTGGCGAGCCATAGGTGGTGACCACCGCGATCCGCCTGATATTGGCCAGCCCCGGCCGGATCGCCCCCTCGCCGAGGTGGAAGGCCACCCCCGGTGCCCAGACCCGGTCGAACCAGCCCTTCAGCATGGCCGGCATCCCGTACCACCAGGTGGGGTAGACCAGGACCAGCGCATCGGCCTCGCGCAGGGCGGCGACGTGGTCTTCCACCCCGGCCAGGTTTCCGGGGATGTCGTGGTAGCGGCCGCGCTCCGCGGCCGTGAGCGCCGGCTGGAAGCCCTCGGCGTAGAGGTCGCGCAGCTCCACCGCATGGCCTGCCCGTTGCAAGGCGCCACGGACCGTGTCCCGCAGCGCCGCCGAATAGCTGTCGGCCCGCGGATGGCTGAAGACGAGGAGGACGCGCATGCTGCCGCAGATCATCCGATACGGCGGGACCGCCGGCAACGGCCGGGGCGCCGGCGCGCCATGATGACGCAGCCCTTCGTCGCGAAGAGTCCCGCCGCGCTGGAGGCCTTCCGCATCTCGCCCGGCGACACGAACTACTTCGCCTGCCTCTACGATCCGCTGGCCGACGGCGTCTCCTTCACCCTGGTGGTGGAGATCTTCGAGCCGGGCGGCGCCACGCCGCCCAATTCCCATGCCGAGGCGGAGGAGATGTTCTTCGTCCTGGCCGGCCAGGGCGTCGCCGTGGCGGATGGCGTGGAGCAGCCGATCGGGCCGGGCGATTCCTTCGTGCTGCGCCCCGGGGTGGAGCATGTCGTGCGCAACCCCGGGCCGGGCAAGCTCTACTGCCTGACGCTGATGGCGCCGAACGAGGGCTTCGCCGAGTTGATCCGGCGCGGCACCCCGGTGGCGCTGGGCGAGGACGACATCGCGGTGATCCGGGGCCGGCGCGGCTGATGCGCGTCCTCTACCTCTACGCCCATCCGCTGCCGGACAGCTTCCACGCGGCCATCCGCGATGCGGCGCTGGAGGGGCTGGGGCGGGCGGGGCATGCGGTCGACCTCTGCGACCTGTATGCCGAGGGCTTCAACCCCGTGCTGAGCCCGGCCGAGCGGCGCGACTACCACGACCTGTCGCTCAACCGCGCCCCCGTCGCGCCCTATGTGGAGCGGCTGGAGCGGGCGGAGGCGCTGGTCCTCTCCTTCCCCACCTGGTGCTTCGGCCTGCCCGCCATCCTCAAGGGCTTCCTCGACCGGGTGATGATCCCCGGCGTGTCCTTCGACCTGGTGGACGGCAAGGCGCGGCCCGCCCTGACCAACATCCGCCGCATCGCCGGCATCTCCACCTATGGCCGGCCGCGGCTGACCGCCATCGCCATGGGCGACCCGCCGCGCAAGGTGGTCACGCGCTACCTGCGGATGATCACCGGCGGGCGGGCGCGGGTGCGGTACCACGCGCTGTACGACATGAACCGGGCCACCCCGGAACGCTGCGACGCCTTCCTGGGCCGCGTGCGCGCGGCCATGGCGAGGTTCTGAACCGGGCGGCACCGTCCCGCGTGGCGGAGGCGGCAGCCGCGCGGACAGGCCCGGTTTGCCCGCCCCCGGGCCCGGCGCCATGATGCGTGGGAAGGGGGTGGGGTTCGCCCGGAGCCGCCCGCCGGGTCGGTGACTCCTGCTGCGTCCGCCGGGTGGCCGTGCCCGTCATGGAACAGGAGCGCGCATGTCCTTCACCACCTGCCTGCTGGTCATGCTCGGTGGCGCGCTGGGCACCCTGGCGCGCTATCTCGTCTCGATCCTGACGCTGCCGATCAGCCGCGACCTGCCCTGGGGCACCATCCTGATCAACGTCACCGGATCCTTCGTCATCGGCCTGTTCGGCACGCTGACCCTGGCGCAGGGGCGCTTCCCCGTCTCCGAGAACCTCCGGCTCTTCGTCATGATCGGACTGTGCGGGGGGTACACGACCTTCTCCTCCTTCAGCCTCCAGACGCTGGACCTGCTGCGTGGCGGCGCGGTGGGGCGGGCCGCCATCAACGTGGTCGCCTCCGCCGTGCTGTGCATCGGCGCCGTGGCGCTGGGCCACGCGACCGCCGCGCGGCTCAACGGCGGGGCGTACCAGATCGCCCAGACCAGCGTGGAGGAGAAGGGGTAGGAGGCACCCCCGTCGCTACCCGGGTTCCTCGGCCGGGGCGGGCAGGTTCGTCTCGAACAGATGGATCGCCTGCGGTCGGCCGGGTCGCCACTCCGGGTCGTCCCAGGCGGCCATCTTGCCCGGGTTCAGCAGCCCCTTCGGGTCGGTCATCCGCTTGAAGCGAAGCTGCGCCTCGTCCACCCGCTTCATCCCGCCCGCCTCCAGGGTGAAGGCGTGCGGGTCGAAGACGGGGCAGCCTTCCGCCTCCACGCCCGCGATGATCTCGGCCAGCCGCTCCTCGCCGGAGAAGCGCACGAGCTGGAGGGCGAAGGCGCAGACCTCGCCGCCCAGCCGCACGAACTCCAGGTGCAGCGGCACCTCGTCGCCGAAGCGCGCCTCCAGCGCGGCGATCCGCGCCAGGTGGTCCGGGGCGGGGCAGAGGGTCTGGAGGTAGGTGACGGAGCGGTCCGTCTTCAGTACCTGGAGCGTCGTGTGGTTCCAGGAATGCTCGTAGAGAGGCACCTCCGCCTCTTCCGTGGGCACCTGCCGCAACAGCGCCCCGCCGAAGGGGGCGAGCAGCGGCAGCACGTCGTCGAGGAAGGGTGCCGCAACCATGAGCAGCGCGACGCTGTGCCCGGCCGGGACCGCCGCGCCCAGGTTGCGGAAGTGGTCCTGCGGGATCGGCGCACCGACGACGCAGGCCAGCTTCTTCACCACCCCGTCGAGGCGGGTGAAGGCGTCGGCGAAGCGCGCTGCCTGCATCAGCGTGGGGAAGGCCGCGGCCAGGTCGATCCATTCGGCGGCGGGCGCGAGGGGCATCTCCAGCTCGGTGATGATGCCGTTGGTGCCGTAGGCATGGTTGACCTGCTGGATCTCCGGGCCGCGCAGCTCCAGCGCGCGCGGTTCCGCCTCGCAGGTCAGCACCCGCAGGCCGAGGATGTTCCCCGCCTCGCGCAGCGTCCCCCAGGTGACGGAGCCGATCCCGGAGGAGCCGCCGGCGACGAAGCCGCCGATGGTGGCGGTGCGCTTCGTCGAGGGGTGGAAGCGCAGCTCTCCCCCCACCGCCGCGCGCGTGGCGGCGTCCAGGTCGATCAGCCTCGCGCCCGGCTGCACCCGCACCGCATGCGGCTTCGTCCACAGCACCCGGTCCATGGCGGAGAGGTCCAGCACGATCCCGCCCCGCAGCGGCATGGCCTGGCCGTAATTGCCCGTCCCCGCGCCGCGCGCCGTCACGGGCACGTCGTGGCGCCAGGCGGCGGCGAGGAGATCGGCCACCTCGCGCTCGTCCTTCGGGACGGCGACGGCCTCGCCCGTCACGCGGTTGAGCTGGCGCCTGAGGACGGGCGAGTACCAGAAGAAGTCGCGCGACTTCTGCCGCACCAGCGCCGGATCGGTCAGCCACTCGATGCCCGGCAGGTCGGCCATCGCGGCGGCGACGCTCACGGCGCGAAGCTCCGCATCTTGCCCGGGTTCAGCAGCCCGAGCGGGTCGGCCATCGTCTTGAAGCCGAGCTGGTCGCCCTCCACCCGGCGATAGGCGGAGCCGTCCTCGATGGTGACCGTGTGCGGGTTGGCGATCGCGATGCCCTCCGCCTCGAACGCCGCCATGATCTCGCCCAGCCGCGCCTCGTCCTTCCAGCGGATCACGGGGAGGGCGGTGAGCGCGATGCGGCCGCCGAAGCGGTTGCATTCGGCATGCATCCAGACCTCCCCGGCGAAGCGCGTCCGCACCGCCTCCATGGCGCGCAGCGGGTCCTCGAAGGGGAAGCGGCATTGCAGGTAGGTGACGCCCTTGTCCTGCTTCAGCACCTGCAGCGTCGTGTGGTTCCAGCAGTATTCGTAGAAGGGCGTGGCGTCCGGGTCGCGCTCCGCCGCCACCGTGTCCTGCTCCGCCACGATCCGGCCGCCGTGATCCGCCGCCAGCTCGCGCAGCGCGATCAGGGCGGAAGGCGCGACCATGACCAGGGCGAGCGAGTGCCCCTCCGGCACCACGGGCGCCAGCGCCCTGAAGTAGGGCGGCAGGATGGCGTCGAAGATGCCGCCCATCTTCTTCGGGATGCCGTCGGCATGGGCGAAGGCGAGGGCGAAGCGCCCGGCCGAGGGATAGTCGGGGAAGGCGATGGCCACGTCGCGCCAGTCCTGCGCGGGCGTCAGGGGCAGGCGGATGCGGGTGAGGATTCCCGTGGTGCCGTAGGTCCGGTTCACCGGCGCCGCCGCGTCGCCCGCCAGGTCCAGCACCGCCGGCGGGTCCTGCATGGTGGCGACGCGGACGGAGTGCAGGTTGCCGCGCTCGCGCATCGTGCCATGCGCAAGGCCGCCGACCCCTGCGCCGCCGCCGCCGACGAAGCCGCCCAGCGTCGCGGTGCGCTTGGTCGAGGGCCAGAGCCGCAGCTCCCACCCCCGCTCCCGCGCCCAGAGGTCGAGGTCGATCAGCTTGATCCCCGGCTCCGCCTCCGCCACCCCGCCCTCCAGCGAGAGGGGAGCCGCCATCGCCGTCATGTCGAGGACGATGCCCCCCGCCAGCGGCACGCACTGGCCGTAATTGCCGGTGCCGCCGCCGCGGGCGGTGACGGGGATGCGACGGGCGCGGGCCTCGGTCAGGATGCGCAGCACCTCCGCCTCGTCGCGCGGGCGCAGCACCGCCTCGCCCGACTTCGCGTTGAGCTGCGCCTTCAGGATCGGCGAGTACCAGAAGAAGTCGCGTGATTTCTGCCGGACCAGGGCGCGGTCGGTGCTGGCCTCGATCCCCGGCAGGGCGGCGAGCAGGCCGGCGATGTCGTGCGCGGCGGCGTCAGCCGGCATCCGGCGCGTTGCCCAGCCAGGCCTCGACGTCGAAGGCGGCGACCTGCTGCCACAGCCCGGCCATCAGCGTGCCGGCATGCTGGAGGACCTCCTCGCCCAGCTCCTCCGTCGCCTTGGAGGCATCGCCCACCGCGCCGGCCGGGTTGAGGTCCTGCGCCTGCCAGCCCAGCGGCGCGCCCTTGTCCGGGGCCAGGGCGGGGAAGGCATTCTCGATCCGCTGCCAGTTGCTGACGAAGTTGCGCGCCTGTCCCATGTCCACGTCCTGCTTCGCCAGGCGCAGCATCAGCGCCGTCTCGCTCTGCCCGGCATGGATGCCGTACTTGCTCTCCACCGGATCGCGTAGCGAGTCCGGTTTGCCCATCCGCGCCCACATGGCGTTCAGCGCCAGGATGCCGCTCTGGATGCGGATGCGGCGGCAGGCGAGGTCCAGCGTCGCGACGTTGCCGCCATGGCTGTTCACGACGACCAGCCGCTTCACCCCGGCGCGCGCCACGGAGGCGCCGATATCCGTCACCAGGGCCAGCAGCGTCTCCGGCGTGGTGGTCAGCGTGCCCGGGAACCTCAGATGCTCGACAGAGACGCCGACGCACTGGGTCGGCAGCACCAGCACCGGCAGTTCCGGCGGGCAGAGCGAGAGGGTGCGCGCCACGACTCCCTGGTTGATCGTCGTGTCCACGGAGACGGGGAGGTGCGGCCCGTGCTGCTCGATGCTCGCCACCGGCAGGACGGCTACGGTGTTCGCGGGCAGGTCGCGGAATTCGGGCCAGCGCAGTTCGGCCCAGAAGCGGGTGCGGAGGGACATGGGTGATCGGCGTCCAATCGGTGAGGCAGGCGGCGGCCACGGTCCCGGAGGGCCATGGCCGCCGCCGGTCCCCATCATATTCCATGCCAGCGGCGCCCATGGCCACTGGCTGCCGCGGCGATCCGCGCCAGCGACCGCCGGGCGGCACCCCGCTACCGTTCCCTCTTGTTCATGGCGTGATTCTTGCTAGACTAGCCGGGTAGGATCGGTGGCCCGATGCCCCACGGGGCACGCCCCGTGGTCCCGACCGCGCTCGGCCGTTGCAAGGACGTTGCAGGAACCCGGCCCCGACGCACGACCCCCGATGGAGGTCCCCCCATGCTCCAGACCCAGACGCCGCTGCTCCGCCGCTTCTGGTACCCCGTCATGCCGGTCGAGAAGCTGGCTGACGGGCCGCAGCCCTTCCGCCTGCTCGGCCAGGATCTGGTGATCTGGCAGGACGGGGAGGGCAAGCTCTCCGCGCTCGACGACCGCTGCTGCCACCGCACCGCCAAGCTGTCCAAGGGCTTTTACGCGAACGGCGTGCTCGCCTGCGGATACCATGGCTGGGAGTTCGACACCGAGGGCACGGTGGTGCGCGTGCCGCAGCGTCCGGTGGACCGGCAGGGGCGCACGAAGATGACCGTGCCGTCCTACCGCACCGCGAACCGCTACGGCTATGCCTGGGTGGCGCTGGAGGAGCCGCTCTTCGCCTTCCCCGAGTTCGAGGAGGAGGGCGAGGGCTTCCGCCGCATCCAGGAATTTTACGACGTCTGGAACTGCGCCTCGCTGCGGGTGATGGAGAACTCCTTCGACAACGCGCATTTCGCCTTCGTCCATCGCGCGACCTTCGGCGACCAGGGCCATCCGGAGCCCGCCAAGCTGGAGATCGACGAGTTCGAGGACGGCTTCCTCTTCCGCTCCGAGGTGCCGGTGAAGAACCCGGCGCTCCAGAAGGAGCTGCTGAAGATGGACAGCGACGACACGGTGCGCAGCATGCGTGCGCGCTGGTACCTGCCCTTCCTGCGCAAGCTGCGGATCACCTACCCGAACGGCATCGTCCACAGCATCGTCACCGCCGCGACCCCGATCGACGACGGCAGTTGCCAGATCTGCCAGTGGGTCTACCGCTCCGACACGGAGGAGGAGGCGCCGGCGGCCAAGATCATCGAGTTCGACCGCCAGGTGACGGAGGAGGACCGCGGCATCCTGGAGGCGACGGAGTTCGACGTGCCGCTGGACCAGACGGGGCGCGAGATGAACATGCCCTCCGACAAGCCGGGGGTGATGATGCGCCGCCAGCTTCTCGCGCTGCTGCGGCAGCACGAGGCGCAGGCCCCCCGGGAGGCCCAGGCGGCGGAATAGCCCGTCGCGGGGCGGGGCGGGGCCGCCGCGGCGGCCCCCGCGACGTCACGCCGCCAGCGGCACCGCCGGGTCCACCAGCGCCCCGGTGCCGCCGTCGCTGATGCCCAGGTCGGTCGGGTGCGGCCCGGGGTTGCAGGCCAGCGAGATGCCGGTGATGCCGCGGAAGATGCGGTAGGGCGGCTGCCACTGCATCACCGCATCCGCCGCCGCCCGCACCCTGGCGAAGGCGGCCGCCGTCTCTGCCGGCGGCGTCTCGGCCAGCAGCCCGGCGATGGGCAGCGGCATCAGCGCGGTGACCTCGCCGCCCGCGGCCACGGCCATGCCGCCGCCGCAGGCGATCAGCGCGTTCGCCGCCGCCGCCATGTCCGTCGGGTCGCGCCCGATCACCAGCAGGTTGTGGTTGTCGTGGGCGATGGTGGTGGCGATGGCGCCCTCCGGCTCGCCCCAGCCATCGGCCAGGCAGACCATCGGCCCGGGATCGCGCCGCCCGTGCCGGTGCAGGATGGCGATCAGCGCATGGCCGGCGGGCAGCTCCGCCACCCCGTCGCGCACGGCGACCGTGGCTTCGGCCCAATGGACCACGCGGGCGCCGCCGACCACGGGCAGGCGGGCATTGCCGTTGTCGATCCCCTTCACCCGCAGGCGGAAGGCCTCCACCGGCTGGATGGGCAGCTTCACCGTGTCGCGCGGGGCATCGGACAGGTCGCGGGGCAGGGGTTCGAGCAGCGCCCCGTCCCGCGCCACCAGCCGGCCGCCGACATAGACCCGCTCCACCACGAAGCCGGGCAGGTCGGACAGCACGACGATCTCCGCCGCGCGTCCCGGCGCCAGCAGCCCGATATCGTCCCGCTTCAGCCGCAGCGCCGAGTTCAGCGTCGCCATCCGCAGCGCCTTCATCGGGTCGAGCCCGTGGCGCACCAGACGCGCCAGCGTGTCGCGCAGCCCCCCCTTCGCCACCAGCTCGTCGGGGAAGATGTCGTCCGTGCAGACGACCAGCGTGGCAGGGAAGAGCGGCAGGGCGTTGATCGCCGCCACCGCGCCCGGCAGCACGTAGTCGTGGCTGCCGCGCAGCTCCACCGTCAGCCCGGCGCGCAGCTTGGCCAGAAGGTCCTCGCCGCTGGTGATCTCGTGGTCGCTGGTCACGCCCGCCGCGACGTAGCCCTGCAGGTCGCCGCCCGCCAGGTCGCGCCCGTGGCCGTTGACGTTCTTGCCCGATGCCATGCCGGCCCCGACGATGCCCGTCATCACCGGGCGGCCGTTCAGCACGCCTTGCATGTCCATCACCTCGGCCACCCCCGCGACCTCCGGCCAGGACAGCATCTCCGCCATCTCGGCCGGCCCGATCTCCGCGCCGGCCAACTCCAGCCCCGGGGCGGAGGGCACGCAGGAGGGCGCGGCCACCAGCACCCGCAGCGGCAGGCCGCGCGCGGCCTCCACGGCCCAGCGCACCCCCGGCACCCCCAGCACGTTGGCCAGCTCGTGCGGGTCCCAGACGGTGGTGGTGACGCCCTGCGGCACGACCACGCTGGCGTAGTCCGCCGGCGCCATGAAGGAGGATTCGAAGTGCAAGTGGTTGTCCACGAAGCCCGGCGCCAGCACGCAGCCGGCGACGTCGTGCACCTCCGCCGCGTCGCTCCGCGTTCCCGGCGGATGCAGCGAGGCGATCATCCCGCCCACGATGCCCACATCCGCCGCGCGCAGCTCGCCCGTCGCCACGTCCGCGACGGTGCCGCCGGTCAGCAGCAGGTCAAAGGGCTCCAGCCCCCGTGCTGCCCGGATGGCGCGGGCGCGTACCTCCAGTCCCAGCGGCGCGCTCACCGCGCCCGTCCCGCGCTGGTGGCCAGCGTCATCTCGTCCGTCCGCGCCTCGTAGGTGAAGCCGCGCCGCATCGCCCAGGTGTTGACCTGGAAGTAGAGCGGGATCAGCGAGGTCTGCTCGCGGATCGCCGCCTGGGTCGCCTGCTGGCTCAGCTTCTCGCGCTCGGCATTGTCCATGGTGACGCGGATCTTCTCGATCAGCAGGTCGATCGCCACGTCGCTGAAGCGGCCGCGGTTCTGCGCGCCGAAGCCCTTCTCGCGGTCCTGGGTGTGCACCTGGGTCTCCAGCATGCCCAGGATCTCCGGGTTGGGCGAGAAGCCGGAGAGGTTGACCGAGTAGCGGTACTGCGCGCCCTCGCTCAGCCAGGTGCCGCGCGGCTTGGTCTCCACCGTGGCGGCGAGGCCGATGCGCGTCCAGAACTGCGCGATCGCCTGCACGACGCGCTCGTCATTGGGGTAGCGGTCGTTGGGGCCGTTGATCTGCACCGCGAAGCCGTTGGGGAAGCCCGCCTCGGCCAGCAGCTTCTTCGCGCCCTCGGGATCGAAGGGCTCCGGCCGCGCCAGCTCCGGCGAGGCGCCGAAATAGCCCGGGGGGGCGAGGTCGTTGGTGGCCAGCGCCTGGCCCTGCATCACGCGGCTGACCAGCGCCTCGCGGTTGATGGCCCGCGACAGGGCAAGGCGCACGCGGCGGTCGCGCAGCGGGTTGGGGATGGCCGAGCCGTCCTTCGCCCGGACGAAGGGGGATTCCTCGCGGTAGCTGTCGAGCTGGAGGAAGATGAGCCGGTTGGAGGGGCTCTCCGCCACGGCGAAGCGGTTGTCGGCGCGGAACTTCTCGAACTGCTCGGTAGGGACGACCTCGATCAGGTCCACGTCGCCCGCCTGCAAGGCCGCGACGCGGGAGCCGGCATTGGGGATGGGGCGGAACTCCACCCGGTCGAAGGCTGGGCGCTCGCCGGCGAAGCCGTCGTAGCGCTGCATCACGGCGATGCCGCCGGGCGTCCAGGAGACGTGGCGGTAGGGCCCCGTGCCGACGATCGCCTTGCCGGAGTTGAAGTCGGCGGTGCTCGCCCCCTCCGCGTGCTTCTTGGAGACGATCATCACCATGGAGAGGTTGTTCGGCAGCAGCGGTGTGGGCTCGCTGGTGCGGATGCGCAGCCGGTTGGCGTCGATCGCCTCCACCGCGCGGATCTGGCGCGTGTAGGTGTTGAGCGAGGAGGGGGAGTTCGGCACGTCGCCGGCCCGCGCCAGCGAGAAGGCGATGTCGTCCACCGTCAGCGGCGTGCCGTCGTGGAAGCGGATGCCGGGGCGGAGCACGATCTCCCAGGTCGTGTCGTCCACCGCCTTCCATTCCGTGGCGATGGCCGGGCGCAGCACCTGCCTCGCATCCTGCTCCATCAGCGGCTGGAAGTAGTGGCGGCCGAAGGCGTAGTTGGTGATGACGCTGGCGAAATGAGGATCGAGGCTGGTCGGCCCGCCCTCCAGCCCGATGCGCAGGTTCTCCTGCGCCGCGGCCGGCCGGGCGCCGGGGAGGGCGAGGGGCAGCAGGGCGGCGGTGGCAAGCAGGGCGGCGCGCAGGCGCATGGCGGGGGGGTCCGATCGCTGGGGTGCGGTGGCTTGGCGCGGCGGAGGATGGCATGATCCGGCCCTGTCCGGAATTCCGGCCCTCCCCACCCCAGACCCCCGGAGCCGCCATGCCTTCGCCCGACGACCTCGACGCCCTCGTCCCCGCCATGACCGCCTGGCGCCGCGATATCCACGCCCATCCGGAGCTGGGCTTCGAGGAGCGGCGCACGGCGGCGCTGGTGGCGGAGGAGCTGCGCGCCGCCGGGATCGAGGTGGCGGAGGGGCTGGCCACCACCGGGGTGGTGGGCACCCTGCGCGGCCGCGGCGGGAGCGGCGGCGGCAACCGGGCCATCGGGTTGCGCGCCGACATGGACGCGCTGGCCATGGCCGAGGTGACCGGACTCCCCTATGCCAGCACCGTGCCCGGCAAGATGCACGCCTGCGGCCATGACGGGCACACCGCCATGCTGCTGGGCGCGGCGAAGTGGCTGGCGGCGAATCCCGACCGCTTCTCGGGCACGGTCCACTTCATTTTCCAGCCGGCCGAGGAATCCCTGGGCGGGGCGGACGTGATGGTGAAGGAGGGGCTGTTCGACCGCTTCCCGGTCGATGCCGTCTACGGCATGCACAACATGCTGGACCAGGAGCTGGGCTCCATCGCCGTGCCGAAGGACCGGGCCCTCGCCTCCTCCGACACCTGGGAGGCGACCTTCACCGGCAAGGGCGGGCACGGGGCGCGGCCGCACCTCGCCACCGACGCGCCGCTGGCGGCCGCGCAGTTCATCACCGCCCTGCACAGCATCGTGGCGCGGCAGGTCGATCCGCTGCAGAGCGCGGTGGTCAGCGTCGGCCACATCGCCGCCGGCGACGCCAAGGCGCCGAACGTGATCCCCTCGAAGGTCTTCGTGAATGGCACCGCCCGCGCCTTCCGCCCGGAGGAGCGCGCGATGCTGGCCGAGCGCATCCCCGCCATCGCGCGCAGCATCGCCGCCACCTTCGGCGTGGAGGTGGAGGCGCGTTACCACCACCGCACCCCGCCCACGATCAACCACGCCGAGCAGGTGCAGGTCGCCCTGCGCGCCGCCGCCGCGACGGTGGGGCCGGACGCCACCATCGACGACCCAGAGCCGATCACCCCGGGCGAGGACTTCGCCTTCATGCTGAACGCCCGGCCCGGCGCCTATGTCTTCCTCGGCATGGGCCCGCCCGCGCATCCCGAGGGCTACCAGCACAACCCGCATTACGACTTCAACGATGCCGTCCTGAAGCACGGCGCCGCCTTCTGGTGCAGCCTGGTCGAGACGGAGCTGTCGTGACCGCGCCCATCCCCACCGTCATCGACTGCGACCCCGGCACGGACGACGCCCTCGCCCTCTGGCTGGCGCTCGCCTCGCCGGAGCTGGAGGTGCGCCTCGTCACCGTGGCGGGGGGGAATGTCGGGCTGGGGCTGACGCTCGCCAATGCGCGCGCCATCGTCGGGCTGACCGGGAAGGCCGTGCCCGTGGTGGCCGGTGCGGCCAAGCCGCTGCTGGGCGAGTATGTCAGCGAGACGGCGGTGCATGGCGGCAATGGGGTCGGCGGCGTCACCCTGCCGGAGGGGCCGCCCGCCGCGCCCGGCCTCGCCTGCGACGCCATCCGCGACCTGCTGCGCGCCGCTGGGCCGGGGGAGGTGACGCTGATCGGCCTGGGCCCCGCGACCAACCTCGGCCTCGCCCTGGGCAGCGAGCCGGCGCTGGTGGAGAAGGTGCGCGAGATCGTGCTGATGACCGGCGCCTGGGGGGAGGGGAACATCACCCCCGGCGCCGAGTTCAATGCCGCCTCCGATCCGGAGGCGCTGGCGATGGTGCTGGCCTCCGGCGCGCGGGTGTCGCTGGTGACGCTGGACCTGACCGCCCAGGCCTTCGTGACGCCAGAGCGGGTGGCGGCCCTGCGTGGCCGCTCCGGCGGGCGCTGTCTGGCGGCGGCGGTGGAGATCCTCTCCCGCATCCCGCCCTCCCGCCGCTTCGGCGGGCGGGGCTATCCGCTGCACGACCCCTGCGCCGTGGCGCTGGCGGCGGTGCCGGGGCTGATGACGGTGCGCGACGTCGCGGCGGTGGTGGAATGCGGCACCGGGCCGGGGCGGGGGCGCACCCATCTGGACCGCTGGGGCCGCACCGGCGCGCCCGCGCGGACGGGGCTGGCCGAGGTGCTGGAGGCGGAGGCGTTCTTCGCGCTGCTGGAGGAGAGGCTGGCGGCGCTGCCATGAGCCCCCGGCCGCAGGGGGCGGAGCGCCCCCGCGGCCGGGGTGCTGTTTTGGTTCTATTCCGATACGACTTCGGGGGTGGCCTGCTCTTGCAGCCAGCGGATGGCCTCCGGCGGCACCGCTGCATTGGCCACGGGGCTGTCGACGCGGGCGACCAAGGTCGGGCCTTCCAGCCCGGCGCGCCGGAGAGCGGCGTTAAGATGGCTGGAGAGGTAACTGGCCGAGACACTGCAGGATACGAACATGGCGTGTGCCATGGGCATCCAGTGGCTCTCGGACAGCTCCCAGACGGCGGCCTCGATCGCCTCGGCACCGCCTTCCGGCAGATCGAAGAGGACCAAGCAGAGGGGCATGGATTCTATCCGTGTTCGAAACAAATGGACAATAGAGGATGCCGCACGGCAGCACCAGCCTCGCGGCATCAAGATCGGGGGAGGGCATAGCAGGGATGGTTCCGATCATCAGCCACCGGGGCGGCGCATTCCTCTGGCCCGAGAACAGCCTAACGGCCTTCCGCGAAAGCGCGGCCCTGCCGTTGGAGATGGTGGAATGCGACGTCCACCTGTCCCGGGACGGGGTGCCCGTCATCCATCACGATGCCGTGCTGGAGCGGACCAGCGAAGGGAAGGGGCCTGTGTCCGCCCTGACGGCCGCGGAGCTGGCCAGCCTCCGCCTGCGCGGTGCCCGCGGCGACCGGATTCCGACCCTGGCGGAGCTGGCGGCCCTGGTGGCGGCGACGCCGGTTCGCCTCCAGGTCGAGGTGAAGTCCGGCCCTTCCGGCGAGCCGCCGCCGACGCTGCTGGGCGCGACCCTGGCCGTGCTGGATTCGGTAGGGCTGCGGGCCCGGTCGGGGATCATCGCCTTCCATGCGCCCACCGCGGCGGCCGCACAGGCGGCCGGCGGGCTGGACCATGTCGCCTGGCTGTTCGACGGCACGATGCTGCGTGCGCTGGGGGCGGAAGGCATCGTCGGCGTGGCGCGCGCCCACGGGCTGCGGATGGTCGAGACCAACATGCCAAGTCTGGACGCGGCCCTGCTTGCGACGCTGCGCGGCGCCGGGCTGCGGGTGGCCGCCTGGGGCGCCAACCACGCGCCGGAGATTGGGCGCGCCCTGGCGCTGGGGATCGACGCCATGGCGACCGACGATCCCGTGCTCGCGCTGCGCCTGCGAGGATAGGGGCTTGTTCCGCTTCGTGTGACGACTAAGCTTCCCCGCAAGAATATTACGTGGGGAGACCGTCCGGGTGGTGTCAGCCAGCCCCGATGCGCGCGTGCCCGTGCTGGAGGTCGAGAAGGTCTCGCTCCGCTTCGGCGGCGTGCGCGCGCTGACCGACGTGTCCTTCGCGATCCGGCCGGGCGAGGTCTTCTCCATCATCGGGCCGAACGGCGCGGGCAAGACCTCGATGGTCAACTGCGTCTCCGGCCGCTACCGCCCCACCGAGGGGCGGGTGCTGTTCCAGGGGCGGGACGTGACGCGCCTCGGCCCCGCGAAGCGCGCGCCGCTGGGGATCGGGCGGACCTTCCAGAACCTGGCGCTGTTCGGGCACATGAGCGTGCTGGACAACATCATGGTCGGCCGCCACCACCTGCTGCGCAGCGGCTTCCTGCGCGGGATGGCCTACTGGCTTGGCGGCGCGCAGCGGGAGGAGCTGGAGCACCGCCGCGCGGTCGAGGAGATCATCGACTTCCTGGAGATCCAGCACGTCCGCAAGGCGCCGGCGGGCACGCTCTCCTACGGCCTGCGCAAGCGGGTGGAGCTGGCCCGCGCCGTCGCCCTGCGCCCCTCGCTGATCCTGCTGGACGAGCCCATGGCGGGCATGAACCTGGAGGAGAAGGAGGACATGGCGCGCTTCATCCTCGACCTGAACGAGGAATGGGGCATGACCGTGCTGATGATCGAGCACGACATGGGGGTGGTGATGGACATGTCCCACCGCGTCATGGTGCTCGATTTCGGCCGCAAGCTGGTCGAGGGCACGCCGGAGGAGGTGCTGGCGCATCCCCAGGTCCGCCGCGCCTATCTGGGCGAGGAGGCCGGGGCACCCGAGCCGGAGACGGCCGCGGCATGAGCGAGGCGACGCTGCCGCGCCTGCTCCGGCGCAACGCCCGCCACCACGGCGCGGAGGTGGCGATGCGCGAGAAGCGCTTCGGCATCTGGCACAGCCTGACCTGGGCGGAGGCCGAGGCCCGCACGCGCGCCATCGCGCTGGGCCTGGCCGCGCGCGGGATCGGGCGGGGCGAGGTCGTCGCGCTGATCGGGGACAACCGGCCGGACTGGGTGATGGGCGAGGTGGCGGCGCATGCACTGGGGGCACGCTCGCTCGGCCTCTACCGCGACGGGCTGGAGGAGGAGGTGGCCTACCTGCTCGACTTCGCCGGCGCCGTCGCCGTGCTGGCCGAGGACGAGGAGCAGGTGGACAAGCTGCTGGGCATCGCCGACCGCGTGCCCGGGCTGCGGCTGATCGCCTATGCCGATCCGCGCGGAATGCGGAAGTACGACGACCCGCGCCTGCTGCCGCTGGAGACGCTGGTCGCCGAGGGCGAGGCCGCGCATGCCGCCGATGCGGACGCCTGGAACCGGCTGGTCGATGCGACCGACGGCGAGGAGGTGGCGATCCTCTGCACCACCTCCGGCACCACGGCGCGGCCGAAGCTGGCGATGCTGCAGGGCCGCGCGCTGATCGGCCATGTCGAGCGCTACCTGAAGGCCGATCCGAAGGGCCCGCAGGACGAATACGTCTCCGTCCTGCCGCTGCCCTGGATCATGGAGCAGATCTACGTGCTCGGCTTCGGGATGGTCGCCCGGATGCGCGTCTCCTTTGTCGAGGAGCCGGAGACCACCATGGCCGATTTCCGCGAGATCGGCCCGAGCTTCGTGCTCTTCGCCCCGCGCGTCTGGGAATCCCTCGCCGCCGAGGTGCGGGCGAAGGTGATGGACGCCTCGCCCCTGAAGCGCCGGATGTTCGAGCTGGGCATGCGGCTGGGCCTCGCCGCGCTGGAGAAGGGCGGGCGCTCGGGGATCGCGGACCTGCTGCTGTTCCGCGCGCTGCGCGACCGGCTGGGCTTCTCCAACCTCACCTCCGCCGCGACCGGCGGGGCGGCGCTGGGGCCGGACACCTTCCGCTTCTTCCAGGCGATGGGCGTGCCGCTGCGCCAGCTCTACGGCCAGACGGAGACGCTGGGCGCCTATACCCTGCACGCGCCCGGCGAGGTGAAGCTGGACACGGTCGGCCGCGGCTTCGAGGGCACGGAGATCGTCATCCATGAGCCGGACCAGAACGGCGTGGGCGAGATCGTCACCCGGCACGAGCACATGTTCGCGGGCTACCACGGCATGGCCGACAACCCTGACCTGCGCGACGGCTGGCTGCACACGGGCGATGCCGGATACTTCGACGCGGCGGGCCATCTGGTGGTGATCGACCGCATCAAGGACATCGCCACCACCGCCGGCGGCGACCGCTTCTCGCCCCAGTACATCGAGAACAAGCTGAAGTTCAGCCCCTATGTCGCGGAGGCGGTGGTGCTGGGCGACGGGCGGCCGCACCTCGCCGCGCTGGTCTGCATCCGCTTCTCCATCGTGTCGAAATGGGCCGAGCGGGAGCGGATCGCCTTCACCACCTATTCCGACCTCGCCGCCAAGCCCCAGGTCCAGGCGCTGCTGCGGCGGGAGATCGAGCAGGTCAACGCCACCCTGCCGGAGCCGCAGCGGCTGCGCGCCGCCGTCCTGCTCTACAAGGAGCTGGACGCGGATGACGACGAGCTGACGCGCACGCGCAAGGTGCGGCGCGGCGTGATCAACGCGAAGTACGGCGACATCATCGACGCCATCTACGCAGGGGAGGAGGCGATCCCGGTGGACACCACCATCACCTTCCAGGACGGCACGAAGCAGCGCATCCGCACCACCCTGGCCGTCTCCCGGCTGGGCGCCGCGGCCCGGGCGCGGGAGGCGGCCTGACCATGACGCTGCTCTTCCAGCTCATCCTCAACGGGCTGATCGTCGGCGCCCTCTACGGCGTGGTCGCGATGAGCTTCGTGCTGATCTACAAGGCGTCGCAGGTGGTGAACTTCGCCCAGGGCGAGTTCCTCCTCGTCGGCGCCTGGGTCTGCTGGTGGTTCCTGACGACGTGGCAGCTTCCCTTCGTGGCGGGCTTCCTCTTCACCCTGGCCTTCATGACCGTCTTCGGCATCGTGTTGCAGGTGGTGGTCCTGCGGCCGCTGATCGGCGAGCCGGTGATCAGCGTCATCATGGCGACGGTGGGCCTGTCCATCTTCTTCCAGGCGCTGATGAAGTGGATGTTCGGCGTCTTCGCCCAGCCCTTCCCGCCGATCCTGGGCGGCGGCAGCGTCAACGTTCTGGGGCTGGAGGTGCAGGGGATCTACCTGCTCAGCCTCGCCGTCTCCGTGCTCATCATGATCGGCTTCGCCTGGTTCTTCACCGCCTCCCGCCACGGCCTCGCCATGCGCGCGACCGCCTTCGACCAGCAGGTGGCGCAGTCGCTGGGCATCTCCGTGCCCAAGGTCTTCGCCATGTCCTGGGCGATCTCCGCCATGGTCTCAGCCGTGGCGGGCGTCGTGGTCGGCGTGGTGAACGGCGTGTCCTCCGCGCTCTCCTTCTACGGCATCAAGGTCTTCCCCGCCGTCATCCTGGGCGGGCTGGATTCCGTGCTCGGCGCCGTGCTGGGCGGGCTGATCGTCGGCGTGCTGGAGAACGTGGCCCAGTGGCTGGACGCGCAATGGCTGAACTGGGGCAACATGACCCAGGTCGCGCCCTTCTACGCGCTGATCCTCATCCTGCTGATCAAGCCCTACGGGCTGTTCGGCACCAAGAACATCGAGCGGGTGTAGCGGACGCATGGCCGGCATCGCCGCCCCCACCGGGGATTTCCGCAGCAGCTACCGGGCGGATACCACCATCTTCCCCACGCGCAACAGCCGGCTCTCGCTGTGGCTGGGGATCGCGCTGCTCTGCCTCGCGCCGCTGGTGCTGGACCGCTACGCGCTGGGGCTGCTCATCAGCATCGGGACCATGGGCATCGCGGCGCTGGGGCTGAACATCCTGGTCGGCTTCACCGGGCAGATCAGCATCGGCCACGCCGCCTTCTTCGGCTTCGGCGCCTTCGCCTCCGCCTGGCTGCACGACACGGTCCACCTGCCCGTGCTGCTGGCGATCCCGCTTGCGGGGGTGATGACGGCGCTGGTGGGGCTGCTCTTCGGCACGCCGGCGGCGCGGCTGAAGGGGCTCTACCTCGCCATCGCGACTCTCGCCGCGCAGTTCATCCTGGAGGACTTCTTCGCCCGCGCCGGCTGGTTCACCGGCGGCGTCGCGGGACGCATCACCGAGCCGCCGGCGCTGTTCGGCTTCCGCATCGAGGGGGAGGAGCGGTACTTCTACCTCGTCCTGCTGGCGGTGATCGTCCTGTTCGTCGCCGCCGCCAACCTGATGCGCACGCGCGACGGCCGGGCGCTGGTGGCGGTGCGCGACCACTACCTCTCCGCCGAGATGATGGGCATCAACCTCGCCTACTACCGCACGCTGTCCTTCGGCATCGCCTCCTTCTACGCCGGCATCGCGGGGGCGCTCTACGCGCACTACCTGCTCTTCGTCTCCGTCGAGGCGTTCAACATCCTCTTCTCCATCCAGTTCCTCGGCATGGTCATCATCGGCGGGCTGGGCTCGATCATGGGAAGCCTGATGGGCGCCGCCTTCATGGTGCTGCTGCCGGAGGTGGTGCAGACCCTGGCGGACGCGCTCTCCGGCGGCGCCATCGACCGGCTGCTGAAGATCGGGCCGAACATCGCCTTCCTGCGCGAGATGACGATCGGCGCCGCGATCATCCTGTTCCTGGTCTTCGAACCGGATGGGCTCGCCCATCGCTGGCGGCAGATCAAGGCCTACTGGAAGCTCTACCCCTACTCGCACTGAACAACGACAAGCACAGGGAACGGACAAGAATGCGCAAGATGCTCCTCGCGGCCGTCGCCGCCACCGCCTTCACCTTCCCCGCCGCCGCGCAGCAGCGCATCCCGGTCGGTCACCTGATGGACCTCTCGGGTGCCACCAGCGATGTCGGCACGCCCTATTCCCAGGGCGTCAACGACGCGCTCGCCTGGCTGAACCAGAGCCGCAACGGCATTGGCGGGCGTCCGCTCAACGTGCTGGCGACCGATTACGGCTACCAAGCGCCGCGCGCGGTCAGCCTGTACCAGGGCTGGACGGGACGCGACAAGGTCGTCGCCATCTACGGCTGGGGCACGGCGGATACCGAGGCGCTGGTGCGCTTCGTGACGCGCGACCGCATCCCCTTCATCTCCGGCTCCTACGCCGCGACGCTGACGGATGCCGCCGGCAAGTCCGGCCGGCCGAACGCGGAGGCGACGGGCTACAACTTCTTCTACGGCCCGTCCTACTCCGACGCGCTGCGCGGCATGCTGCAATGGGCGGCGCAGGACTGGAAGGACCGCGGCCAGACGGGCAAGCCGAAGTACGTCCACATGGGCGGCAACCACCCCTATCCGAACTCGCCCAAGGAGGCGGGCGAGGCCATGGCGCGCGAGCTGGGCTTCGAGGTGCTGCCGGCCATCACCTTCGCCCTCGCGCCCGGCGACTACACGGCGCAGTGCCTGACGCTGAAGCAGCAGGGGGTGAACTACGCCTATCTGGGCAACACGGCGGGCTCCAACATCTCCGTCCTGCGCGCCTGCCAGACGGCGGGCGTGCCGGTGCAGTTCCTGGGCAATGTCTGGGGCATGGACGAGAACGCGATGAAGGCCGCCGGCACCGCCGCCAACGGCGTCGTCTTTCCCGTGCGCACCTCCATCGTCTGGGGCCAGGACGCGCCGGGGATGCGGCAGGTCCGCGAGATCAGCCGCGTGTCCGACCAGTCCGGCAATGCCTACCGCAACGTCCACTACCTCGCCGGCACCTGCGCCGCGCTGCTGATGGCCGAGGCGATGGAGAATGCCGCCCAGGATGGCGGCCAGCTCACCGGCCCGCGCATCCGCGACGGCTTCTACGCGCGGCAGAACTGGGTGCCGCGCGGGATGGAGGGCGTCTGCGAGCCCTCCACCTTCACCGCCGAGGACCATCGCGGCACGATGCGCATCGGCCTCTACCGCGCCGTGGTGAAGGGCGACACCAGCCAGGGCTCGGTGGAGGAGCTGATCCGCGCCGGCACCATGGCGCTGCAGCCGGTGGGCGTGGTGAACCTGGAGCGCAAGCGCGAGTGGCTGGGCTGGTAGCCCCGTGCTGGATGCGGCGGCGATGCGGCCGGCGGGCGGGGAGGCGGACCACGCCCCCCCGCTGCTGGCGGTCGAGAACATCGAGGTCGTCTACAGCGACGTGATCCTCGTGCTGCGCGGCCTGTCGCTCGCCGTGCCGAAGGGGAAGATCGTGGCGCTCCTCGGCGCCAACGGCGCGGGGAAGTCCACCACGCTGAAGGCGATCAGCGGGCTGCTGCGCTCCGAGGAAGGCCAGGTCACGCGCGGCGAGGTGCGCTTCGACGGCGAGCGCATCGACGGCATCGAGCCGCACCGGATCGTCCGCAAAGGCATCTTCCAGGTGATGGAGGGCCGCCGCATCGTCGGCGACATGACCTGCCTGGAGAACCTCCGCCTCGGCGCCTTCACCCGCACCGACCGGGAGGTGAAGGACGACATCGAGAAGGTCTACGGCTTCTTCCCCCGGCTGAAGGAGCGCACCGGCCTCGCCGGCTACCTCTCGGGCGGCGAGCAGCAGATGCTGGCGATCGGCCGCGCGCTGATGGCGCGGCCGCGTCTGATCCTGATGGACGAGCCGTCGATGGGCCTCTCGCCGCTGCTGGTGCAGGAGGTCTTCGGCATCATCCGGCGCATCAACCAGGAGCTTGGGGTGACCATCCTGCTGGTGGAGCAGAACGCGCGCATGGCGCTCTCCGTCGCCAGCCACGGCTATGTCATGGAGCAGGGCAAGGTGGTGCTGGACGGGACGGCGGAATCGCTGGCGCAGAACGAGGACGTGAAGGAGTTCTACCTGGGCGGCCACGGCGCCGAGCGGAAATCCTTCAAGGGACTCAAGAGCTACAAGCGCCGGAAGCGTTGGCTGTGAGCGACCACTACGACGCGCGCGAGACGCGCAGCGCCGAGGAGCGCGCCGCAGACCTGGCGGAGCGGCTGCCGCGCTTCCTGGCGGGGGCGATGGCCGGCTCGGCGCATGCGGCACGCGTCCTGGCGGGCTTGGACCCCGCCACGGTCACCGGCCCCGCCGCCCTGGCCGCCCTGCCGCTGACCCGGAAGTCCGACCTGATCGCCGCCCAGGCCGCCGATCCGCCCTTCGCCGGGCTGAACGGCGTGCCGGTGGGGGCGCTGGCCCGAATCTTCGTCTCGCCCGGTCCGATCTTCGAGCCGCAGGGGGAGGGGGCGGACCCCTTCCGCATGGCCCGCGCCCTGCACGCCAGCGGGCTGCGGCGCGGCGACATCCTGCACAACTGCTTCGCCTACCACTTCACCCCGGCGGGCTTCATGCTGGAGGGCGGGGCGCGCGCGCTGGGCTGCCCGGTGGTCCCCGCCGGCACGGGCAACACGGAGGCCCAGGCCCGCGCCATCGCGCACCTCCGGCCGCGCGGCTATGCCGGCACGCCCGACTTCCTGCGCACCATCCTGGAGGCGGGGGATTCGCTGGGGCTGGATCTCTCCTCCATCCGCGTCGGCCATGTCTCCGGAGGCGCCTACCTGCCGGCGCTGCGCGCATGGTACGCCGCGCGCGGCCTGACCGTGCGGCAATCCTATGCCACCGCCGAATGCGGGCTGATCGCCTACGAGACGGAAGGCGGCGAGGGGCTGGTGGTGGACGAGGATGTCGTGGTGGAGATCGTCCGCCCCGGCACCGGCGATCCCCTGCCGGAAGGCGAGGTGGGGGAGGTGGTGGTGACCGTCCTCAACCCCGCCTATCCGCTGGTGCGCTTCGCGACGGGGGACCTGTCCGCGGTGCTGCCCGGCGCCTCGCCCTGCGGCCGCACGAACCTGCGCCTGCGCGGCTGGATGGGGCGGGCGGACCAGGCGGCCAAGGTGCGCGGCATGTTCGTCCGCCCGGAACAGGTGGCCGAGGTGCTGCGCGAGGTTCCCGGCCTGCGCCGCGCGAGGCTGGTGGTGACGCTGGACGGGGAGCGCGACGCCATGACGCTACAGGCTGAGGCGCTGCCCGATGCGGCGCTTGCCGCGCGGTTGGAGGAGGCCTTGCGCCGCGCAACCCGCCTGCGCGGGTCGGTGGAACTGGTGGCCCCGGGCAGCCTGCCCAATGATGGAAAGGTGGTCGAGGACCGGCGTCCGGTCCCGGGGTAGGGGCGGATGCGGGGCCTGGCCGGTTCCCACCCGGCCGGCGTCCTGCGACCGGGCCATCGCGGAGCGGGACCTGCAACACGCCGCTCGCCCGATGCCATCCCGGAGCAGGGCAACCGGTGTCCGTCCCTCACGGTGCCCGGAAGATCACCTGGCAGGCGGCGGGCGGCGCGGGAGGGCGCGGCGGGGGGCCGGTCCGGGGCGGCGGATGCTTCGCCTCCTCGCTGAACCACCAATCCAGCGAGGCGTCGCAGCCATCGCCGGCTGGCACCGGCGCCTGTCCCTGGCACTCCGACTCGCCCGCGGGGCAGCGCAGGCGGGCGTGCATGTGGCTGTCATGCCCGTACCAGGGACGGACCAGGCGCAGCCAGGCCTCGCCCCGGTGGGCGGCGCAAAGCCCCTGCTTGATCGAGGGGTTCACGAAGATCCGGTCCACGCCGGGCTGCCGTGCGGCCAGCGCGATCAACGCCGCATGGCGCTCCGACCAACGCGCGGGGTCCAGCCCGCCGCCGGCCGGGCCCTGCCCTGGAAGCACGAGGCTGGGAACGTCGATCGCCTCGCGCGCCGGCGCGGCGGAGAGGGGCTTCGGCCGGAGGTCCAGCCAGATATCGGCGTCCAGCCCCGTCTGGTGGCTGGCATGGCCGGAGGTCATCCGCCCCCCGCGAGGCTGCGACAGATCGCCGATCCACAGGTCCGGGAAGCCTGCCTCGCGGGCCCGGCCCGCGAACTGCTCCACCCAGCGGACCATCGCCGGATGCCCCCAGCGCCGGTTGCGCGACAGCCGCACCGCCTGCCAGCCGGGGCCCTCCGCCGGAAGCTGGACCGCCCCGGCGATGCAGCCATTGCCATGGGCACCGATGGACCGCGTGGGCCCCGGGGCCGGGGTGGCGCGCGGGGCAGGGGCCTGCGCGGCCGCAAGTCCCGGCGCGAGGAGGAGCAGGAGGGCGGCAGGCAGACGCATGGATCGCAGTCTGCGGCAGGCAGCATCGGGACACCACCGGCCGGCGGGCCCGCCGGCCTGGGCGCCGCGCCGGGTGGGGTTCATGATCCGGTGATACGGAGAAGAGTCGTCCCCGCATGCAGATCCTGCTCGTCCACCCGAACTTTCCCGGGCAGTACGCCCACCTCGCGCCGGCCCTGGCGGCACGGCCGGGCACCCGGGTGGCGGCCATCTCGGCGCGGCAGGTGGATGTGGCGCCCGGCATCGACCTCCGGGTCTACGACGTGCCGCCGCCGGTCGCGGAGGAGTACCGCTATGCCCGGTTCATGGGCGCCGCCTTCCGCCGGGCGGAGAAGGCGGGGGAGCATGCGCTCGCCCTCCGTCGCGAGGGGTTCCGGCCGGATGTCGTCGCCTGCCACCTGGGCTGGGGCGACGCGCTGTTCCTGAAGGACGTGTTCCCGGACGCGCGGATGCTGCTCTACAGCGAGTTCTTCTACAGCGTCAGCGGCGCGGATGTCGGCTTCGGGCCCGGCGAGACCATCACCGTCCAGGACGCCATGCGCGTCCGGGCCATGAATGCGCCGCTGGTGTCCGCCATGCAGGCCGCGGACTGGGGCGTGGCGCCGACGCGGTGGCAGCGCGACCGCTTCCCGCCCTGGTTCCGCCAGCGCATCAGCCTGGTGCATGAAGGCGTGGACACGCAGCGCTGCGCCCCCGTCGCGGCGGCCACGGTGACGCTGCCGGATGGGACGACCTTCCATGCCGGGGATGAGGTGGTGAGCTATGTCGCGCGCGGGCTGGAGCCGTATCGTGGCTTCCCCACCTTCCTGAGGGCGCTGCCGGAGCTGATGCGCCGCCGGCCCAACGCGCATGTCGTGCTCGTGGGGGGGGAGGAGGTCCGGTACGGCCGGTCCCCCCGGGGCGGCGGCACCTGGAAGGACCAGATGCTGCAGGAGGTCCAGGGGCTGGACCCCGCCCGGATGCATTTCACCGGGCTGCTGCCCTATCCGACGCTGCTGGACCTGTTCCGGGTCGCGGCGGCCCATGTCTACCTGACGGTGCCCTTCGTGCTGTCCTGGTCGACGCTGGAGGCGATGTCCTGTGGCGCCTTGCTGCTGGGCTCCGCGACGCCGCCGGTGCAGGAGGTGATCCAGGACGGGCGCAACGGCCTGCTGACCGACTTCTTCGACAGCGCGGCGCTTGCGGAGCGGCTCGTGGAGGTGCTGTCCGACCCTGGCCGCTATGCGCCGCTGCGGCAGGCCGCCCGCCGCACCATCCTCGAACGCTACGATCTGCAGCGGGTCTGCCTGCCTCGGCAGTTGGCGATGGTGGACGCCCTGGCGGCCGGCCGGGCGCCGGCGACCTATGCCTGAACCGGGCTGCGGACGCCGGGCGCGGGTGGGGGGGGGGGTGAACCCTCGCCCGCGCCTGGGATGCCCCGCTGGCCGGACCTTCAGGAGAAGCGGAAGGCCGAGCCCGGCGGCACGTCCGGCGCCGCGGGGGCGGCCGGGCCGCCGGCAGGGGGAGGAGTCGTGTTGGCGGCGGCGCCCTGGCGTGCCCGGGCCTCCAGCTCCTGCGCCAGCCGCGCGAGGCTGTTCAGGATCGTCGGAAGCTGGGTGATCGGCACGATCAGCTGGCCGGTGGCCACCCCGCGGCCATCGCCACCCGCCTGGCCGAGGGTGACGCGGGCCACGCCGTTGCGGACATGGGCCTCGATGATCCCGTCAGCGAAGAGGACGGGCAGCCCGGCCGGCACGGTAGGATCATTGCTCATGGAAGGCCCTGTGGAAGCTGTCGATGACCGGCTGCATCATGTAGCGGAAGAAGGAGCGTTCGCCGATCTGGATGTGCGCCTCGACCGGCATGCCGGCGCGGAGCTGCACGCCTTCCAGGGCCGCGAGCTGTTCCTGGTCGATCAGGATCTGGGCCCGGTAGAACTCGATCCCCCGCTGCTGGTCCGCGTTCACATCGCCGCCGACGAAGGTGACGTGGCCATGGAGATAGGGAACCAGCCGCTGCTTGAAGGCCGGGAGGCGCACCTCCGCCTGCAGCCCGGTATGGACGACGTCGATGTCGCCGGGCGAGACCTTCACCTCGGCGATCAGCCGGTCGTGCGAGGGCACCAGCTCCAGCACCATGTCGCCGGGGCGCACCACCGCGCCGGGGTTGAAGAACTTGCTGCTCAGCACCGTGCCGTCCTCGGGGGCGACGATCTCGCGCCGTGTCGCGACGTCGGTGGCGGCCCGGAGCCGCTCATCCGCGTCCAGCAGCTTGGAGCGGACCTCCCGCGCCTCGGTCGACACCTCCTGCAGCCGCTGGTCGCGCACCCGCTGGAGCTCGTGCTGGGTCTCCGCGATCTGCCCCTGGGCGCGCTCGACCTGGCCCATGAGGTCCTGCAGGGCGCCCTCGTTGGACGCGATCTGGCGCTGCAGCGCCAGCAGCCGGGGCATGCGCTCCAGCCCCTGGCGGAGCAGGCCCTGGACGTCGTTCTCCTCCCGCCGGAGCAGGACGATCTGCCGCTGCTGGCTCGTGATCTGGGCGCGGGCGGAGGCGATGGTGGCCTCGTGCTGCACCAGCCGGGCTTCCAGCACCTGAAGCTGGCTCGTCAGGTTCGCGTTGCGCGTCGTGAACAGGATGCGCTGGCCGGTCATCGCCTCCTGCGCCCGCGCATCGTCGGTGGCCATGATGTCGGCGGGGAAGGCGATGTCCGGCTTGCCGGCCAGCTCGGCGGCCAGCCGGGCATCCTGCGCCAGCAGGGACCAGCGGGCGCCGCGCAGGCTCTCCAGCGTGCTGCCGGCCTGGATGTCGTCCAGCCGCATCAGCACCTGCCCGGCCTTCACCGTGTCGCCGTCGCGCGCCAGGATCTCGCGGACGATGCCGCCCTCCAGGTGCTGGACGGCCCGCCGGCTGCCCTCGGCCTTGATGACGCCGGGTGCCACCGCGGACTCGCTCAGCGGGGCCAGGAAGGACCAGGCGGCGAAGCCCCCGAAGAACAGGCCGATGCTCAGCAGCCCGGCGAGGACGGGCCAGCGGGTGCGCGGGCGCGGCAGGTCCAGCACCAGCTCGGGCAGCGGCCCCTGATCAACCCCGGCGGGGCGCAGGGCGCCTCCCTTGGGAGGCAGGGCGATCGTCGAGCTCATGCGGCCACTCCCGGCCGGGCGGTGCCCGGCCCATCCTGCTGCGGGCGCGGCGCGGCGACCGGCACCGGGGCCGGGCGCGGGCCCATCACCCGGCTCAGCACCTCCTGCCGCGGGCCGAAGGCCTCGATCGACCCGTCGCGCAGCACCATCACCTTGTCCACCACCTGCACCAGCACCGGGCGATGGCTGACCAGGATCACCGTGGTGCCCTGGGCCTTCAGCTCCCGCAGGGCGGAGAGCAGCCGGGCCTCCGCATCGCCGTCCAGGCTGCTGTCCGGCTCGTCGAGCACGACGAGCTTGGGGGCGCCGAACAGGGCCCGCGCCAGGCCGACCAGCTGGCGCTGGCCGCCGGACAGCTGCTGCCCGCTCTCGCCCACCTCCGTGTCGTAGCCGTGCTGCAGGCGCAGGATCATCTCGTGGCAGCCGGCGAGGCGCGCCGCCTCGAACACGTCCTCCGGCATGGCCTCGCCCATGCGGGCGATGTTGCGGAAGACGCTGCCCTCGAAGAGCTCGACATCCTGCGGCAGGTAGCCGACGTGGCGGCCCAGATCCTCGCGCAGCCAGGTGGAGACGTCCGCCCCGTCCAGCCGCACGGCGCCGGCGCTGGGGGCCAGGGTGCCGATCAGCAGCCGGACCAGGGTGGTCTTGCCGGAGCCAGAGGGGCCGATGATGGCGACGCTGTCGCCCTTCCCGATGCCGAAGCTCAGGCCCTTGATGATGGCCGCGGACTGGCCCGGGGGCGCATAGGTCAGGCGCTCGATGGACAGCGCGCCCTGGGGCTCGGGCAGGGGCATGCCCGGCGGGCGGATGCGCGGGGTGCCGAGGAAGTTCTTCAGGCGCAGCAGGGCCTGCCGCACCTGGACCAGGGACTTCCAGCCGCCGATCACCTGCTCCACCGGGGCCAGGGCGCGGCCCATGATGATGGAGCCGGCGATGGAGGCGCCCGCGGTGAGGTCCTGGCGCACGGTCAGCCAGGCGCCGACGCCCAGGATTGCGACCTGGAGGATCAGCCGGGTGAACTTCGTCACGGCGGAGACGAGGTTGGAGCGGTCGGTGGCGCGGTCCTGGAGCGGCGCGGCTTCCGCCATGCCCTCGCGCCAGCGCCGCAGCACGGCCGGCCCCATGCCCATGCTGTCGATCACCTCCGCATTGCGGGCGATCACCTCGGCCCGGCGGTGCGTGGTGAGCAGGGAGTTGTTGGCCTTCTTCAGCAGGGGCGAGGTGGTGGCCTCGCTCACCAGGGTCAGGCAGAACAGCACCACCGCGCCGCCCAGGGCGATGAAGCCCAGGACCGGATGCAGCAGGAAGATCACGCCGAGATAGATCGGCACCCACGGGACATCGTAGAGCGACAGGGCGCCCGGGCTGCCGAGCCAGTTGCGGGCCATGGTCAGGTCCCGCAGCGCCTCCATCCGGTAGGGACGGTTGCGGAGCTGCGCCTCCAGCGCGCGCATGAAGGCCTCCGGGGCGACCCGGTTCTCGATCCAGGCGGCGGCGCGCTGCATCACCGTGCTGCGCATGCCTTCCAGCAGCGCCAGGAGCAGCAGGGCGGCCCCGGCGATCAAGGTCAGCCAGAACAGCGTGTCCATGCTGCGGGTGGCCAGGACCCGGTCGAAGACCTGCATCATGTAGAGGGACACGGTGAGCTGGAGCAGGTTCACCACGCCGCTGAACACGCCAACGGCCACGAACTGGGCACGGCACGCCGCCAGCGCGCGGGACAGTACCGTGTCCGACGACACCGATCCGGGCGGGGTGAGGGCCAAACTCATCACGTGTCTCCTGTCCGGTCCGGACGGTATGCCAGCGATCCGTTTCAGTACGATGCCACGGGGCCGTCAGGCTCCCCCGGAGGAGAGAGCCGATCCGGGTCCCTTCTACACCACGTCAGAAAAGATTCCGTATCTTTCCTGAGCGGCAGACACGTGGATTGCGATAAATTTTCGCCATCTCCCCGGCATCACGCCTCCCTTCGGGCTGTCTGGCACGTAGATGGTGCGGTCGAACTGGTTAAGATCAACCCCTGGTTGGTCATAGGGTTGGGAGCAGGGTCTAAGGCGGTTGTGCCGGGGCGCGATCATAGCCCGACTGCTTCGCACCGCCATCCTCCGGCAAGCCGGGCTCCCCCGGTGGGAGAGGCGCTAACCCCGGCCTGTCAGGCCACGGCGAAGACGTAGCGGCGGGAGAGCAGGAAGTTCCCGGTCATGCCGACCAGGGCACCCGCGGCCACGCCCAGCAACGGATAGGTCGCCACCACGGGGACGAAGGCCACCAGCAGGGCATAGGCCCCATAGTTCAGGGCGAAGCCGACGAGGTTCACCAGCAGGAACCGGACCCATTGCTGGTGGGCCGCCCCACCCCCGGCGCCACGGAAGGTCCAGGCGCGGTTGGCGGCCCAGGTCGTCGTCGCAGCGGCCAGATAGGAGACGACGCGCCCCCCATAGGGCCCGGCGCCGAGCGCCATCGCCGCCAGCAGCACGGCCGAATCCACAAGGAAGCCGAGCGTCCCGACCACGCCGAACCGGACCACCTGCCCGAACACGAGGCGGTGGTGTTCCGGGACCCAGCCGGTCATGGCGCGGGGGAGGTGCATGCTGCGATGCAATAATGATCCGGGATGCCGGTGCCAAGCAGACGCCGCCCCGGCGGGGCGGAAGGCGGTTGCGGCGCCGCCTGGGCCGGCGCGACGCCATGTGATGGCGCGTAACGCGTTGCAACCGCGTCAGGTGGGGCTTGCGTGCGGCGCAGGGCTCCGCTTCCCTCCGCTCCCTGATCGGAACCGGGAGTGGTTCGGTATGCTCCGTCGTGACTTTCTTGCTGGTGCCGCCGGCACCGGCGTCGCCCTTGGTCTATCGCGCCCCTCCTTGGCCCAGGATGCCAGCGCGCGGGTCCTCAAGTTCGTTCCGCAGAGCGATCTGGCCGTGGTGGATCCCATCGTGACCACCGCCTATGTCAGCCGCAACCACGGTATGATGGTCTGGGACACGCTCTACGGGCTGGACGAGGACTACAAGCCACAGCCGCAGATGGTCGAGGGCCATACCGTCGAGGAGGACGGCCGGCGCTGGACCCTGAAGCTGCGCGAGGGGCTGAAGTTCCATGATGGCGAGCCCGTGCGCGGCAAGGACGTGGTCGCCTCGATCCGCCGCTGGGGGGCGCGGGACGCGCTGGGCCAGGTGCTGCTGGCCCAGACGGAGGAGCTGGCCAGCCCCGACGACCGCACCGTCGTCTTCCGGCTGAAGAAGCCCTTCCCGATGCTGCCCGACGCGCTGGGCAAGCCCTCCACCCCCGTCTGCTTCATCATGCCGGAGCGCCTGGCCAAGACGGACCCGGCGACGGCCATCAAGGAGGTCATCGGCAGCGGCCCCTTCCGCTTCAAGGCGGATGAGCGGGTGCCCGGCAGCCGCATCGTCTACGAGCGCTTCGCCGACTACGTGCCGCGCGCGGAGGGCAAGACCACCTGGACCGCCGGGCCCAAGAAGGTGAACTTCGACCGGGTCGAGTGGCAGATCATCCAGGACCCCGGCACCGCCTCCGCCGCCTTGCAGAACGGCGAGGTGGACTGGTGGGAGCAGCCGGCGAGCGACATCTACCCCACCCTGCGCCGCAACCGGAACGTGGTGCTGGAGATCTACGACCCCACCGGGTTCATGGGTCTGGCGCGCTTCAACCACCTGCACCCGCCCTTCGACAAGCCGGGCGTGCGCCGCGCGCTGCTGGGCGCGATCAACCAGGCGGACTACATGACCGCCGTCACCGGCACCGACCGCAGCCTGTGGCGGGAGAATGTCGGCTTCTTCCCGCCCGACACGCCGCTGGCCAACGATGCGGGGATGGAGGCGCTGACCTCGCCGCGCGACCTGGAGAAGGTGAAGCGCGAGCTGGCGGCGGCCGGCTACAACGGCGAGAAGGTCGTGCTGATCGCGGCGGCCGACTTCCCCACGCTCTTCGCCATGGCGCAGGTCGGCAACGACATGATGACCAAGGTCGGGATCAACGTGGACTTCGTCGCCGCCGACTGGGGCACGGTGGTGCAGCGCCGCGCCAACAAGGCGGCGCCGGACAAGGGCGGGTGGAGCATGTTCTTCACCTTCTGGTCGGGCCTCGACATGTTCAACCCGGGCGTGCACCAGTCGATCCGCGGCAATGGCGAGCGCGCCTGGTTCGGCTGGCCGACCGCGCCGCGGATCGAGGAACTGCGCAACGCCTGGTTCGAGGCGCCGGACCTCGACGCGCAGAAGAAGATCGCGGCCGAGATCCAGGCCCAGTGCTTCCAGGACGTGCCCTACCTGCCCACGGGCCAGTATTTCCCGGCCTGGGCCTATCGGCGCTCGATCACCGCGCCGCTGAAGGGCATGCCGCTGTTCTGGAACGTCGCCCGCACCTGAGGCCCGCGCGGCCCGGCCGGTCTGGCCGGGCCGCGGCTGGTGCTTGCGGCCGGTGGCGAAGAACGGTTCACTCCCGGGCCAGGGATGGCGCCCCACGGCTTCGGGGAGACGGGAATGAACCGACGGGGTTTCCTGGCGGGGGCGGCTGCGGCCGCCGCCCTGCCGCGCTTTGCCATCGCGCAGCCCAGCCGCGCGCGGGTGCTGAAATACGTGCCGCAGGCCAACCTGACGAGCCTCGATCCGATCTGGACCACGGCCACGGTCACGCGCGACCACGGCTACATGGTCTTCGACTGCCTCTACGGCACGGATGCGGGCTTCCAACCGCAGCCGCAGATGGCCGAGGGCGCCGTCACCGAGGCCGATGGGAAGCGCGTGACCGTCACCCTCCGCCCGGGGCTGAAGTTCCATGACGGGCAGGCGGTGCGGGCCCAGGACGTGGTGGCCAGCCTCTCGCGCTGGATGAAGCGCAGCCCCGTCGGTCAGAAGCTGGAATCGGTGCTGGACGAGATCTCCGCCGCCGACGATCGGCGCGTGGTGTTCCGGCTGAAGAAGCCCTTTCCCCGGCTGCTGCACGCGCTGGGCTCCGTCGCCTCGCCGGCGCCGGTCATCATGCCCGAGCGGCTGGCGAAGACGGACCCCTTCCAGCAGGTCCGCGAGATGGTCGGCAGCGGGCCCTACCGCTTCAAGGCGGACGAGTACAACAGCGGCTCCCTCGCCGTGTGGGAGCGCAACCCGGACTACAGCCCCACCCCCGTGGGCACGCCCAGCCTGACGGCGGGGCCGAAGCGCGTGCATTTCGACCGGGTCGAGTGGCAGATTATCACCGACCAGTCCACCGCCTCCGCGGCCCTGCAGCAGGGCGAGATCGACTGGTTCCAGCAGCCCACCCCCGACGTGGTGCCGCTGTTCCGCCGCAGCCGCGCCATCACCGTGGAGAAGCTGGACCCGCTGCCGGCGGTGGGGGTGCTGCGCTTCAACCACCTGCACCCGATCTTCAGCGAGAAGAAGATGCGCCAGGCCATCCTGCCGGCGGTCAGCCAGCAGGACTTCATGGTCTCCATCGCCGGGCCGGACCCGGAGATGTGGGCGGAGAATGTCGGCGTCTTCACCCCCGGCACCCCTTTCGCGACCGATGCGGGGCTGGAGCCGCTGCGCGGGCCGCGCAGCGTGGAGCGGGCGAAGGCGCTGCTGAAGGAGGCGGGCTACACCAACCAGCCGGTGCGCCTCGTGGGCGCGACGGACCTCGCCATCATCACCGCCATCACCGAGGTCTGCGGCGACATGTACCGCCGGATCGGGCTGAACCTGGACCAGGTGATGACGGACTGGGGCACGGTGGTGCAGCGCCGGGCCTCGAAGGAGCCGCTGGACAAGGGCGGCTGGTCCACGATCCTGACGACCTTCTCCTCCTTCGAGTTCGCCGATCCGGCCGGCCACTTCCCGCTGCGCGGCAACGGCGCCGGCGGCTGGCCGGGCTGGCCGGACATGCCGAAGCTGGAGGAACTGCGCGACGCCTGGTTCGACGCGCCGGGCCTCGACGAGCAGAGGGCGATCGCGACGCAGATGCAGCGGGTCTGCATGGAGGAGCTGCCCTTCGTCCCGATCGGCGCCTACTACAGCAACACGGCCTATCGCAGCGACCTGCGGGATCGCGTGCCGGGCTTCTCCATGTTCTGGAACATCCGCCGCGGCTGAGGCAGGCGGCGCCCCGCCCCGGTCTGGCACGCCATGTGCTGGTCCGGGGCCAAGGTGGCGAAAGCATGACGGGATGTTGGCAGGCATGCCCCTCCTGGGGCAGGGTTGCCACAAGGCGCACGCAAGAAGGGGCAGCGGATGATGGACCGACGGGCATTTCTCCGGGCCGGAGCCGGGACGGGCCTGCTGGCCGGGGCCTCCGGACTGGCCGCGCCCGCCCTGTCCCAGGGTGCCGAGGCGAAGACGTTGCGCTTCGTGCCACAGGCGAACCTCGCCAATTTCGACCCGATCTGGGGCACGCAGTACGTCGTCCGCAACGCCGCCGCCCTGGTCTGGGACACGCTCTACGGCGTGGACGAGCAGATCCGGCCGCAGCGCCAGATGGTGGAGAGCGAGGAGGTCAGCGCCGACGGGCTGGTCTGGACCTTCCGCCTGCGCCCGGGGCTGAAGTTCCATGACGGCACGCCCGTGCTGGCGAAGGACGCGGTGGCCAGCCTGAACCGCTGGGCCGTGCGCGACCCGATGGGGCAGATGATGCGCGCCATCCAGAACGAGCTGGTGGCGGTGGACGACCGCACCTTCCGCTGGTCGCTGAAGTCGCCCTATCCGAAGATGCTGCTGGCGCTGGCGAAGAACAACGCGCCCTGTTCCTTCGTCATGCCGGAGCGGATCGCGAAGACCGATCCCTTCACCCAGATCACCGAATACGTCGGCTCCGGCCCCTGGCGCTTCGCCCGCGACGAGTGGGTGCCGGGCGCCAAGGCGGTGTTCACGAAGTTCGCCGACTACGTGCCGCGCGACGAGCCCGCCTCCTGGCTCGCCGGCGGCAAGCGCGCGCTGGTGGACCGCATCGAATGGGTGGTGATGCCCGACCCGGCCACCGCCTCCGCCGCCCTCCAGAACGGCGAGGTGGACTGGTGGGAGAATCCGATCAGCGACCTGATCCCCACGCTGAAGCGCAACCGCAACATCCAGGTGGACATCGCCGATCCGCTGGGCAATGTCGGCGCCTTCCGCATGAACCACCTCTTCGCGCCGTTCAACAACGTCAAGGCGCGCCTGGCCGTGCTGACCGGCATGAGCCAGGAGGACTACATGCGCGCCCTGGTGGGCGACGACGCGAACCTGTGGAAGCCGCTGCCCAGCTTCTTCACCCCCGGAACGCCGATCTACACCGAGGCGGGCGGCGAGATCCTGAAGCAGGCGAACATCGACGCGGCGAAGCGGCTGCTGGCGGAGAGCGGCTACAAGGGCGAGCCGGTGACCTGCCTCGTCGCCCAGGACCAGCCGATCACCAAGTCCTTCGGCGACGTCACCGCCGACCTGCTGAAGCGCATCGGCTTCAACGTCGACTTCGTCGCGACCGACTGGGGCACGGTGGGCAGCCGCCGCGCCAGCAAGAGCCCGCCGGGGCAGGGGGGCTGGAACATGTTCCACACCTGGCACGCGGGCGCCGACTGCATCAACCCCTCCGCCTATACCGCGATCCGCGCCAATGGCGACGCCGCCTGGTTCGGCTGGCCGAAGTCGGACGAGGTGGAGGCCGCGCGCGATGCGTGGTTCGCCGCCCCCGACATCCCGGCCGAGAAGGCCGCGCTGGACCGGCTGAACAAGGCGGCGATGGAATTCGGCCTCTACGCGCCCACGGGCTTCTTCCTGTCCTACCAGGCCTGGCGGAAGAACGTCTCCGGCGTGACCAAGGGGCCGCTGCCCTTCTTCTGGGGCGTCTCGAAGGCCTGATCCGATGTTCTCCTATATCCTCCGACGCTTCGTCTCGACGATCCCCGTGATGGCGATCGTCGCCCTCTTCGTCTTTTCACTGCTCTACCTCGCGCCGGGCGACCCGGCGGCGGTGATCGCGGGCGACCAGGCGACGCCCGCCGATGTCGAGCGCATCCGCGCCAGCCTCGGCCTCGACCGACCCTTCCTGGTGCGCTTCGGCGAATGGGCCTGGCGCATCATGCAGGGCGACCTGGGCGTCTCGATCTTCACCAACCTGCCGGTCAGCACGATGATCGCGCAGCGCGTGGAGCCGACGCTGTCGCTGATGGTCATCACGCTGATCCTCGCCATCTGCATCGCCATCCCGATGGGCGTGCTGGCGGCCTGGAAGGCCGGCACCTGGATCGACCGCGCGGTGATGGCCTTCGCGGTGCTGGGCTTCTCCGTGCCCGTCTTCGTGGTGGGCTACGTGCTGGCCTATGTCTTCGCGCTGGAGCTCGACTGGCTGCCGGTGCAGGGCTACACGCCCATCGCCCGTGGCGTCTGGCCCTGGTTCCAGAACCTCATCCTGCCGGCCATCGCGCTGGGCGGCGTCTACATCGCGCTCATCGCCCGCATCACCCGTGCGACGATGATGGAGGTCCTCCAGCAGGACTACATCCGCACCGCCCGCGCCAAGGGGGTGGGGCAACGCGGCATCCTGTTCCTGCATGCGCTGAAGAACGCGGCCGTGCCGATCGTGACCGTCATCGGCCTGGGCATCGCCCTGCTGATCGGCGGCGCCGTCATCACCGAGAGCGTCTTCGCCATCCCCGGCCTGGGGCGTCTCACCGTCGACGCCATCCTGCGCCGCGACTACCCCGTGATCCAGGGCGTGGTCCTGCTGTTCTCCTTCACCTACGTGCTGGTGAACCTGGGCATCGACCTGCTCTACACCGTCTTCGATCCGAGGATCCGCTATTGAGCACCGCCCTTCCCGTGGGCCCGGCGGACGTCGCCGCAGCGCCCGCCATGCCGGACGTGCTGCCCCCGGTGCGCGCCCGCAAAGGCTTCTTCGGCCTCCTCTACCGCTACCCCACCATCGCGGTCGGCGGCTTCCTGCTGCTGCTGATGGTGCTGGTCGCGGTTCTGGCGCCGTTCCTGTGGACCGTGGACCCGACCGCGCTGGCCCCGGCGCGGCGCACCCGCGAGCCCTCGGCCATGTACTGGTTCGGCACGGACATGCTCGGCCGCGACGTCTATTCCCGCGTACTCTACGGCACCCGGGTGTCGCTGACCGTGGGCTTCGCGGTGGCCTTCTTCTCCTCCGTGATCGGGCTCGCCATCGGCCTCGTCGCCGGCTTCGTGCGCTGGCTGGACGCGGTGATCATGCGGGTCATGGACGGGCTGATGTCCATCCCCTCCATCCTGCTGGCCATCGCGCTGATGGCGCTCACGCGCGGCTCGGTCGGCAACGTGATCCTGGCCATCACGGTCGCCGAGATCCCGCGCGTCTCCCGCCTGGTGCGTGGCGTGGTGCTGTCCCTGCGCGAACAGCCCTACGTGGATGCGGCCGTGGCGGCGGGGACGCGCACGCCGACCATCATCCTGCGCCACATCCTGCCCAACACCGTGGCGCCGATGACGGTGCAGGCGACCTACATCTGCGCCTCTGCCATGCTGATCGAAGCGAGCCTCTCCTTCATCGGGGCCGGCACGCCGCCGATCATCCCCTCCTGGGGCAACATCATGGCCGAGGGCCGGGCGTTGTGGCAGGTGAAGCCCTACATCGTCTTCTTTCCCGCCATCTTCCTGTCCATCACCGTCCTCGCGGTGAACCTGCTGGGCGACGGCCTGCGCGACGCGCTCGACCCCCGCATGGCGAAGCGGATGTGACCGACATGTCCCAGACCAAATCCAACACGCCCGCGTCCAACGAGCCGCTCCTCGTCGTCGAGGACCTCCAGACGCATTTCCGCACCCCCGACGGCGTGAATCGCGCCGTCGACGGGCTGTCCTTCTCCGTCAACGCAGGGGAGACGGTGGCCATCGTCGGCGAGTCCGGCTGCGGCAAGTCCGTCACCTCCATGTCCATCCTGCGACTGATCCCCGAACCGCCGGGCAAGATCGCCGGCTCCATCCGCTTCGAGGGACGCGACCTGCTGACGCTCCCGGACCGCGAGATGCGCGACATCCGTGGCAACGAGATCAGCATGATCTTCCAGGAGCCGATGACCTCGCTGAATCCCGTGCTGACCATCGGCCGGCAGATCGGCGAGAGCCTGCGCCTGCACCAGGGGATGGACCGCCGGGCGGCCGAGGCACGGGCGGTGGAGATGCTGAAGCTGGTCGGCATCCCCGCGCCGGAGCGGCGGGTGAAGGAGTACCCGCACCAGCTCTCGGGCGGCATGCGCCAGCGCGTGATGATCGCCATGGCACTCGCCTGCAACCCGAAGCTGCTGATCGCGGACGAGCCGACGACGGCGCTGGACGTGACCATCCAGGCGCAGATCCTCGACCTGATGCGCGACCTGAAGCACCGGGTGGGGGCGGCCATCGTCCTCATCACCCACGACCTGGGCGTGGTGGCGGAGGTCGCGGAGCGCGTCATCGTCATGTATGCCGGCCGCAAGGTGGAGGAGGCGCCGGTGGTCGAGTTGTTCCGCGACCCCAAGCATCCCTACACCCAGGGGCTGCTGGGCGCGGTGCCCAAGCTCGGCTCCTCCCTGACCGGCGAGGCGACGCGGCTGGCGGAGATCCCCGGGCTGGTGCCCAGCCTGAAGAAGAAGATCATCGGCTGCGTCTTCGCCGGACGCTGCCCCTATGTCACCGACCTCTGCCGCAACGTGGCGCCGGCGCTGGAGGAGAAGGCGCCGAACCACGTCGCCGCCTGTCACTACGCCCGGAAGGAGGCCCTCGCGGCATGAATGGCGCGACCCCGGTCCTGGAGGTCGCCGACCTCAAGAAGCACTTCCCGCTGCGCGGCGGCTTCCTGGGCGGCGTCACCGGCCATGTCTATGCGGTGGACGGCGTCTCCTTCTCCATCGCGAAGGGCGAGACGCTCTCCCTGGTGGGCGAATCCGGCTGCGGCAAGTCCACCGTGGGCAAGGCGATCCTGCGGCTGTTCGACATCACCGACGGCCAGGTGGTGCTGGACGGGCAGCGCATCGACAGCCTGCCGCTCGGTTCGCTGCGCCCGATGCGGCAGCGGATGCAGGTGGTCTTCCAGGATCCCTTCAGCAGCCTGAACCCGCGCATGCGGGTGCGCGACGTGCTGGCCGAACCGATCCGCAACTTCGGGCTGGCCAAGGACAAGGCCGATCTGGATCGCCGGCTGGCGGAGCTGATGGACACCGTCCGCCTGCCGCGCGACGCGATCGACCGCTGGCCGCACGAATTCTCCGGCGGGCAGCGGCAGCGCATCGGCATCGCCCGGGCGCTGGCGGCAGAGCCGGACCTCATCATCTGCGACGAGGCCGTCTCCGCGCTGGACGTCTCGGTGAAGGCGCAGATCGTCAACCTGCTCCAGGACCTCCAGTCGCGGCTGGGCCTCGCCCTGCTGTTCATCAGCCACGACCTCGCCATCGTCGAGCACATGACGCACCGCGTCGCGGTGATGTACCTGGGCAAGATCGTCGAGGTGGCGCCGCGGCGGAACCTCTTCGCCGCGCCCAAGCACCCCTATACGGAGGCGCTGCTCTCCGCGGTGCCGGTGCCGGAGCCCGGGGCGGCGCGCAAGCGGATCGTGCTGACGGGCGACGTGCCCAGCCCGATCAACCCGCCGAAGGGCTGCCGTTTCCACACCCGTTGCCCCTATGTCTTCGACCGCTGCAAGGTGGACGAGCCGCTGCTCAAGCCGACCGAGGAGGGGCATCTGGCTGCCTGCCACCTGCACGACCTGCCGGAGGCGCGGAACTCGCTCGCCCGGGATACGCCGGCCATGGTGATGTGACCCTGGCGACGTGACGCCGGACCGCCCCGAGCCGATGCGGGCCGGCGTAAGTCGGGGCGGCGCCGGCGACTCCTTGCCCTCGCTTCCATGGGCGTCCCGATCCAGCCTGGCGTCACAACCTTCGTACGGCGCGCCGGTTGGAATGGCGCGGCCTTCCGGCGGCGGGGCAGGAGCGAGGGAACGGGCGGATGTTCTTCGACGGCTGGTACGGTCTGCTGCGCGTGGTCGTCGTCGGGACGCTGGCCTATGCCGCCCTCGTGCTGCTGTTGCGCGCCTCCGGAAAGCGCACCCTCGCCAAGCTCAACGCCTTTGACCTCATCGTCACCGTCGCCCTCGGTTCGACGCTGGCCACGGTCCTGCTCTCCAAGTCGGTTGCCCTCGCGGAAGGGCTGGCGGCCTTCGTCCTGCTGGCCGGGTTGCAGTATCTGGTGGCCTGGCTGTCCGTCCGGTCCCCTCGCTTCAGCGACTGGGTGAAGTCGGAGCCGACCCTGCTGCTGCATCGTGGGCGCTTCCTCGACGGCGCGATGCGGGCCCAGCGTGCGACGCGGTCGGAGATCCTGGCGGCGCTGCGCAATGCGGGGGTGGCCGATCCCGGACAGGTGGCCGCCGTGGTGCTGGAGAATGACGGCAGCCTGAGCGTCGTCCAGGGGGAGGCGAGACCCGGAGGCGCCGGCGCGCTGGCGGATGTGCACGGCGAAGGGGATGCAGCGCCGGAGCGCGACATCCGTCCGTCCTGAGACCGGCGGCCGGCGAGGGATCCGGAGGGAGCGCGGAGCATCGCATCCACGGCGCCATGCCGCCAGCAAGTGACAGGACGACATGGCACGAACTTCCAACGATAATCATTCGCAAAAACCTATGCAACGTCAGCGGCTTGACGTGACCGGCCAGCGAGCGAAATCTTCCCCCCGAATGCCGGCTCGCCCGGCCTATCCGGACAGATCTCGGGGGAGACGCGCGATGCCACAGGTTTCGCTGACCGTGAACGGCAAGCCGCATACGGTGGAGGTCGAGGGCCGCACGCTGCTGGTCGAGCTGCTGCGGGAGAAGCTGCGGCTGACCGGCACGCATGTGGGCTGCGACACCAGCCAGTGCGGCGCCTGCGTCGTGCATGTCGACGGCGACGGCGTGAAGTCCTGCACCATGCTGGCCGTGCAGGCGGAGGGCTGCGAGATTACCACCATCGAGGGGCTGGCGGCAGCCGACGGTACGCTGCACCCGATGCAGGAGGCTTTCCGCGAGTACCATGCGCTGCAGTGCGGCTTCTGCACTCCCGGCATGGTCATGTCCGCCATCGATCTGGTGAAGAAGCATCCGGATGGGATGAGCGAGAAGGAGATTCGCGAGGGGCTGGAGGGGAACCTCTGCCGCTGCACTGGCTACCACAACATCGTCAAGGCGATCGCCGCGGCGCAGGAGGTCATGAATGGCCGCGTGCCCGAGTTGGTGCGGGCCGCGGAATAGGAGCGTCGCCGCTCCGGGGCTGCTCCCGGGGCGTGAGGGCCGCAAGGGCGAAACGCCCCGGCAACCAGGGGGGAGTGGTTCCATGAACGTGGTGCAGCCCTTCGAGGGCATCGGGGCCAGCGTGCGGCGCAAGGAGGACCGACGCTTCCTCTCGGGCAAGGGCCGCTACACAGACGACCTGAACCGGCCGGGCCAGGCCCATGCCTGGATCCTGCGCAGCCCGCACCCGCATGCGCGGCTGGGGGCCATCGACACGGCGGCCGCGCGGGCCGCGCCGGGCGTGCTGGGCGTCTTCACCGGCGCGGACATGCAGGCGGCGGGGGTGGGCGGGCTACCCTGCGGCTGGCAGATCCACAACAAGGACGGCTCGCCCATGGCGGAGCCGCCGCACCCCGTTCTGGCGGTCGGCAAGGTGCGCCATGTCGGCGACCCGGTGGCGGTGGTGGTGGCCGAGACCCGCGCCCAGGCGCGCGACGCGGCGGAGATGATCGCCGTCGACTACGACCCGCTCCCGGCCGTGGCGACGCTGGAGGGCGCCTTCGCCCCCGGCGCGCCGCTGGTGCATGACGAGGTGGCGGGCAATCTCTGCTACGACTGGCACCTGGGCGACAAGGGCATCACCGACGCCGCCTTCGCGGACGCGGCGAAGATCGTCACCTTCGAGACGACCAACAACCGCCTCGTCCCCAATGCCATCGAGCCGCGCTCGGCGATCGGCGACTACGACCCGACCACGGGCGAGCACACGCTCTTCACCACCAGCCAGAACCCGCATGTCATCCGGCTGCTGATGGCGGCCTATGTCCTGCACCTGCCGGAGAGCCGGCTGCGCGTGGTGGCGCCCGACGTGGGCGGCGGCTTCGGCTCCAAGATCTACCACTATGCCGAGGAGGCGATCGTCACCTGGGCGGCGGCACAGCTCTCGCGCCCGGTGAAGTGGACCTGCGAGCGGACGGAATCCTTCCTCTCCGACGCGCATGGCCGCGACCACGTGACGAAGGCGGAGCTGGCGCTGGACGGGGAGGGGAACTTCCTCGGGCTGCGGGTCTCGACCCGGGCGAATATGGGCGCCTATCTCTCCACCTTCGCGCCCTCGATCCCGACCTATCTCTACGCCACGCTGCTGGCCGGGGTGTACAAGACCCCTGCCATCTATGCCGAGGTGCAGGCGGCCTTCACCCACACCGTGCCGGTGGACGCCTATCGCGGCGCCGGCCGGCCGGAGGCGGCCTTCCTGCTGGAGCGCCTGGTGGACGTGGCGGCGAAGGAGACGGGTATCGACCGGGTGGAGCTGCGCCGCCGGAACTTCATCCGCGACTTCCCGCACCAGACGCCCGTCGCCCTGCAATACGACAGCGGCGACTACACCGCGACGCTGGACCGCGCCCTGGAGGCCGCGGGCTGGGCGGGCTTCGAATCGCGGCGGGCCGAGGCGAAGGCGCGCGGGAAGCTGCGCGGCATCGGCATCTCCACCTATGTCGAGGCCTGCGGCCTCGCGCCCTCGCAGGTGGCGGGCGCGCTGGGCGCGCGCGCGGGGCTCTACGAGGTCGGCAGCATCCGCGTGCACCCGACGGGCAGCGTGACCGTCTCCACCGGCTCGCATAGCCATGGCCAGGGACATGAGACCACCTTCTCCCAGGTGGTGGCCGACCGGCTGGGGGTGAGCTTCGACCAGGTGGAGATCGTCCATGGCGACACGGGCAAGGTGCCCTTCGGCATGGGCACCTACGGCTCCCGCTCGCTCTCGGTGGGCGGCTCCGCCATCATCAAGGCGGTGGACAAGATCGTCGCCAAGGGCAAGCGGATCGCGGCGCACCTGATGGAAGCCTCGGTCGAGGATATCGAGTTCGAGGGCGGCAGGTTCCGCGTCGCCGGGACAGACCGGGAGAAGACGCTGGCCGAGATCAGCCTCGCCGCCTATGTCCCGCACAACTACCCGCTGGCCGAGCTGGAGCCGGGGCTGGAGGAGACCGCCTTCTACGATCCGGCCAACTTCACCTACCCCGCCGGCTGCCATGTCTGCGAGGTGGAGATCGACCCCGACACGGGCCATGTGCAGGTGGTGAACTTCACCGCGGCCGATGATTTCGGCGTCATCATCAACCCGATGATCGTGCACGGCCAGGTGCAGGGCGGGGTGGCGCAGGGGGTCGGGCAGGCGCTGCTGGAGAACTGCGTCTACGACGAGAACGGCCAGCTCATCTCCGCCAGCTTCATGGACTACAACATGCCGCGCGCGGAGGACCTGCCGATGATCGCGCTGGACGGCAACGTGACGCCCTGCACCCACAACCCGCTGGGGGTGAAGGGCTGCGGCGAGGCGGGGGCCATCGGCTCGCCGCCCGCCATCATCAACGCCGTGGTGGACGCGCTGCGCGACACGGGCATCCGCCACGTCGAGATGCCGGCGACGCCGGCGAAGATCTGGGGCATCCTGCACGCGCAGGCCCCCGCCATGGCCGCCGAGTAAGAGGGACCGAGACGATGTACGATTTCGCCTATCACAAGCCCTCCTCCATCGCGGATGCCGTGGCACTGCTGGCGGATCCGGAGGCGCGGTCGATCTCCGGCGGGCAGACCCTGCTGCCGGCGCTGAAGCACCGGCTGAACCGGCCGAGCGCGCTGGTGGACCTCTCCGGCATCGCCGAGCTGAAGGGGGTGAAGCAGGAGGGCAACGAGATCGTCATCGGCGCCATGACGCGCCATCACGAGATCAACACGAATCCGCTGATCGTCGCCTCGATCCCGGCGCTCGCGAAGATGGCGGGCATGCTGGGCGACCCGGCGGTGCGCAACCGCGGCACCATGGGCGGCAGCCTGGCCAACAACGACCCGGCCGCGGACTATCCGGCCGCCGCCCTGGCCCTGGGCGCCACCTTCGTCACCGACAAGCGCCGCATCAAGGCGGACGACTACTTCCAGGGCATGTTCGCGACGGCGCTGGAGCCGACCGAGCTGCTGGTGGCCATCCGCTTCCCCGTCCCGGAGAAGGCGGGCTACGCCAAGATGCGCAACCCCGCCTCGCGCTACGTCATGACCGGCGTCTTCGTCGCCAAGGGCCCGAAGGGCGTGCGGGTGGTGGTGAACGGTGCCGGGCCGGGCGTGTTCCGGCAGTCGGAGATGGAGGCGGCGCTGGCCGCGAACTGGTCGCCCGAGGCGGTGGCCGGGGTGAAGCAGCCAGCGGACGTGCTGAACAGCGACATCCACGGCAGCGCCGAGTACCGGGCGCATCTGGTCACGGTGATGGCCAAGCGCGCGGTGGCCGAGGCGGGCTGATCCTTCCCGGCGGGCCCCCTGGCGGGCCCGCGGCTTGCCGGCCGATCGCGACAGGGCATGATGGCGGGATGCAGATCGACGATCCCGCCGTCGTCGCGGAAGTCCGCGCCGTCTTCGACCGCTACGAATCGGCCCTGATGGGCAACCGCCCGGAGGAGCTGGACGCGATCTTCTGGGCCGATCCGCGCACGGTGCGCTTCGGCATCGCGGAAATCCTCTACGGCCATGACGCCATCCGGGCTTTCCGCGCCTCGGTGAAGGCCTATGCGCAGCGGACGCACCGGCATGTGCGGATCATGACCTTCGGCCGGGACTTCGCGGTGACCAACCTGGAGTACCAGCGTGTCGGCGCCGAGCTGATCGGCCGGGAAACCAAGATCATGGTTCGCCTGCCGGACCTCGGCTGGCGGGTGGTCTCCGCCCATGTCTCGCTCCTGGCCGGGGATGATCCGGGCCGCCAGACGCGATGACCCGGCCCCATGTGGTGGTGATCGGCGCCGGCATCGTCGGCGTCTGCTCGGCCCTGGCCGTGCTGGCGGAGGGGCTTCGCGTCACCATCCTCGACCCCGGCGAGCCGGGCGGCGAGCAGGCGGCCTCCTACGGCAATGGCTGCTGGCTCTCGCCCATGTCCGTCATCCCGCCGGCCACGCCGGGGCTGTGGCGCAAGGTGCCGGGCTTCCTGGCCGATCCGCTGGGGCCACTCTCCATCCGCTGGTCCTACCTGCCGAGGGTCATGCCCTGGCTGCTGCGCTACCTCTGGTCCGGGCGGAACGAGGCCCAGGTGCTGCGGACGGCCCAGGCGCTGCGCGGCCTTCTGGTCGGCGCGCCGGCTCTGCACCAGGCCCTGGCCGAGCGCGCCGGGGTGGCGGAGCTGATCCAGCGGCGCGGGCTGATGTATGTCTACCCCTCGCGCGCGGCGTTCGAGGCGGAGGCCATGTCCTGGCGCATCCGCCGGCAGGTGGGCATCGCCTGGCAGGAGCTGGATGCCGAGGCGCTGCACCGGCACGAGCCGGAGCTGGGCCGGCAGTACGGCTTCGGCGTGCTGGTGGAGGAGGGGGGGCACTGCACCGACCCCGGCGCCTATGTCGCCGCGCTGGCCGCCCTGGCCCGGGCCGGGGGCGCAGCGATCCGGCGGGAGGCCGCGACGGGCTTCCGCATCGAGGGCGGCCGGCTGCGCGCGGTGCTCACCCCGGGCGGCGAGGTCGCGGCCGATCGCGCCGTGGTCTGCGCGGGCATCCGCTCCGCCCCGCTCGCGGCCCGTGTCGGCCCCTCCCTCCCGCTGGAGAGCGAGCGCGGCTACCACGCCGTGATCCGGGGAGCGGAGACGGGGCCGCGCACGCCCGTCATGCCCTCGGATGGGAAGATGGGGGTCACCATGACGCGCGCCGGGCTGCGCGCTTCGGGACAGGTGGAGATCGCGGGGCTGGACGCGGCGCCGGACTGGAGGCGCGCGGAGATCCTGCGCGATCATCTCCTTGCCGCCTTCCCCGGGCTGCCGCGCGACCTGCCGGCCGAGCGGGTGGGGTTCTGGATGGGCCATCGGCCCTCCATGCCGGATGGGTTGCCCTGCCTGGGCACGGCGCGGGATTGCGCCGATGTCGTGCTGGCGTTCGGGCATGGCCATGTCGGCCTGGTCGCCGGCCCGCGGACAGGCGAACTGGTGGGGGCGTTGCTCGCCGGACGCACCCCGGACCTCTCCTTGGTCCCTTTCGATCCCCGACGTTTCGGCTAGCTTTCCATTGGGGCACATGCCAGCATAGGACTACCGACCCCGCATTCTGCCGGGTCGCGGTGCTTGCGTGGATAGAAGAGACAGTGTTTCCCGACAACGATCCCCAGGGTGGCTCTGGGACCGTCGAGGCCGAGGTGAAGTGGTACAACGGGCGCAAGGGCTTCGGCTTCGTGCTCGGACCGGACGGCCAGGACGTATTTTTCCATGCCTCGGCCCTGACCGAGGCCGGCATCGAGCCCCCCGAGACGGGCGACAAGCTGGTTTGCGAGATCGGCACGGACCGTCAGGGCCGTCGTCTCGTCACCCGCATCACCGAGCTGCGCAAGGGCCCTGGCGGTGGTGCCGGCGGTGGCGGCGGCTTCGGGGATCGTCCGCCGCGCCGCGACTTCGGGGATCGCCCCCCGCGCCGTGACTTCGGCGGTGGCGGCGGCTTCGGCGGCGGCGGCGGCTATGGCGACCGTCCCCCCCGGCGTGACTTCGGCGGCGGCGGTGGCGGCTTCGGCGGTCCGCGCGGCGGTGGATACGGGGACCGTGGCGGGTTCGGCGGCGGCGGTGGTGGCGGCTTCGGGGCGCCGCGCGGCGGCGGCTTCGGCGATCGCCCCCCGCGTCGCGACTTCGGCCGCGACGAGGGTGGCCCGACCTATCCGATCAACGGCACCGTGAAGTGGTTCGACCAGGTCCGCGGCTTCGGCTTCGTGACCCCGGATGACGGTGGCCAGGACGTGTTCCTGCACTCCTCCGTGCTGCAGCGCGCCGGCGTCGCCGACGTGCAGCAGGGCCAGAAGGTCAATCTGGAGGTCCGCGACGGCCAGCGTGGCCGTCAGGCCGTGGTCCTCAAGGACAACTGAGCCACCCGGCTCCGGAAAGGCCCCGGCGCAGCGATGCGCCGGGGCTTTTTTCATGTCCGGGAGGTCGGAAAATGCTCGCCAGAGGACAGGTGCACTGGTAGCGTCTCTGACATGTCAGAGATCGACCGGATGTCATGTCGCTGATGACGCCTGTGGAGGCGCCACCCTCCCTCACCGACCGGGCAGTGTCCCAGCTTCGCCGCGATATCCTCGCCTGCCGCCTGCAACCGGGCGAGACGCTGTCCGAGGCTGGCACGGCCCAGCGCCTCGGTCTCGGCAAGGCCCCCATCCGCGCCGCCCTGGCGCGGCTGGCGGAGGAGGGGCTGATCCAGGCCGTGCCACGCCGCGGCTGGGTCGTTTCCCTGGTCACCATCCGCGACATCCATGAGGTCTTCGACCTGCGCCTCGTGCTGGAGCCGGAGGCGGCGCGCCGTGCGGCCGGGCGGGTGGATGCGTCCGCCCTGCACCGCCTCGACGATGTCTGCGCCTGCGGCTACCGGCCGGAGGACGAGGAGAGCACGCTCGCCTTCCTTGACGCCAACAAGGCCTTCCACGTCGCGGTCGCCGAGCTGTCAGGCAATGGCCGGCTGGCGCGGCAGGTGGACCGGTTGCTCGACGAGTCCACGCGCATGCTGGTGCTGGGCCTGCGCCGCCGCGACCGCACCGGCGAGATGGCGCACGAACACCACGCGCTGGTCGCCGCCATGGCGCTGGGCCGGGCCGGGGAGGCGGCGCGCATCATGCACGAACAGGTTTCGGCCAGCCGCGACATGGTGCTGGCCGCGCTCACCGCCCCCGATGCCGCCCTGGTGCTGTCGTGAACGCCATCGCCCTGCCGCGCATGGCCATGCGCCGCTCCCTGGACTCTCTGCTCGCCGCCGTCGCGGACGCGGTCGAGGTCCCGCTGCCCGGACGGCCGGCCGCCGTGGCCCGGGCGCTGGAGCCCTATCTCGACGATCCGCGCCTGCTCTCGGAGCACGACTGCCCTTGCGGCGAGAGCCGCTATGTCCGCCACCTGCTGCACGCCGATCCGGCCGGGCGCTATGCGGTCGTCGCGCTGGTGTGGAAGCCGGGGCAGATGAGTCCGATCCACGCCCACCGCACCTGGTGCGCGCTGGGCGTGCATCGCGGCACGCTGACCGAGAGCCATTACCGCGTGGACGGCGCCCTGCCGCTGCCCTCGTCGGCCGTCCTGCGCCGACCCGGCGAGGTCAGCCACGGCCCGGCCGACCCGACGCTGATCCACCGCCTGGCCAACCTCGACAGCCGCAACGCGGTGTCGATCCACGTCTATGGCGCGTCCTACGACCGCTTCGGCAGCGACGTGAACCTCGTCTACGCGGACTGAGCTATCGCGGCTTCATCACCGCCCAGGTGGTGGTGACGTGCACGGCCGTCTCGTCGGAGTCCTCGGCGCGGATCAGCACCTCGCCGAAGACCAGCGTGCCGCCGCGCTTCAGCACGCGCGCCTCGGCGATCAGCGGCCCCGGCCCGGTGCGGCGGAGGAAGTTGACGTTCATCGCGGCGGTCAGGGTGCTGTCCTTGCCCTCGGACTCGCCCATCCAGGCCGCCCAGAAGGCCACGTCCGCCAGGCCCATGATGGCGGGGCCGGAGACGGTATCGCCCGGCCGCAGCACCACCTCGGACCGCGGCAGGCGCAGGGTCGCCCACCCGCCCTCGGCGGCCAGGACCTCGATGCCCATCACCTCGGCCAGGGGCACGCCACGGCGCACCGTGGCGGTCAGCCATTCGGGCGTGACGGCGGGGGCCGCGGCGGTGCTCACGCCGCCACCCCGGCGACCACGCGGCCGGTGCAGGGATTGCTGCCGATCCAGTAGCACAGCTCCGCCGGCCGGCGGACGCGGTACAGCGCCAGGTCGCAGCGCAGCCCCGGCGCCAGCCGCCCCCGGTCGTGCAGGCCGAGCGCCGAGGCGGCGTGGCGCGTGACGCCGAGCAGCGCCTCCGCCACCGTCATGCGGTACAGGGTGCAGGCGAGGTTCAGCATCAGCAGCAGCGACCTTGCGGGGGAGGAGCCCGGATTCATGTCGCTGGCCAGCGCCATGTCCACCCCGGCCGCCCGCATGGCGCCGAGGTCCGGATGCTTCGCCTCGCGCAGGAAGTAGGTGGCGCCCGGCAGCAGCATGGCCACCGTGCCGGCCCTGGCCATCGCCGCCAGCCCCTCAGCATTGGCGTATTCCAGGTGGTCGGCCGAGAGCGCACCGTACTCCGCCGCCAGCGCCGCGCCGCCGAGGTCGCTGATCTGGTCAGCATGCAGCTTCACCGGCAGGCCGGCGCGGCGCGCGGCGTCGAAGACCAGTCGCGTCTCCTCCGGGGTGAAGGCGATGCGCTCGCAGAAGGCGTCCACCGCATCGGCGAGACCGGTGAAGGCGGCAGCGGGGATGATCGTCTCCGCCACATGGCGGGCGTAGTCCGTGCGGCGCCCGGCGAATTCCGGCGGCACCGCATGCGCGGCGAGCAGGGTGGTGACGACGGTGACGGCCGCCTCCGCGCCCAGCAGCCGGGCGACGCGCAGCATCCGCAGCTCGCTGTCGAGGTCGAGGCCGTAGCCCGACTTGATCTCGACCGTGGTCACGCCCTCGGCCAGCAGCCCGTCCAGCCTCGGGCGCGCGGCGGCCAGCAGCATCGCTTCGTCCGCCGCCCGGGTGGCGCGCACGGTGGAAAGGATGCCGCCGCCCGCCTTCGCGATGGTCTCGTAGCTGACGCCGTCGAGCCGTTGCTCGAACTCGCCGCTGCGGTCGCCGCCGAAGACGAGGTGGGTGTGGGCGTCGATCAGCCCCGGCAGCAGATGCGCGCCATGCCCGTCGACCACCCGGGACGCCTCGCCGGGCAGGGCGTCGCGCGGCCCGACCCAGGCGATGCGCCCGTCCTTCGCCGCCAGGGCGCCATCCGGGATCAGGCCGAGCGGGTGGTCCGGCGGCCCGTCCATGGTGACCAGGGTGACGTTCTGCCAGACCGTGTCGAAGCCGCTCATGAGGCGGCCTTCATGACAGTGGGCAGAGCGGGGCGAAAGCCCCGTCCCGGACCAGCCTCCCGACCGCGGCCAGGTCCGGCGCCATCTGCCGGTCCCGGTCCCAGGCCGCCGCCACGCCGCGCACCAGCCCGTGCGCCCGCTCCAGCGTCGCGGAGGAGCGCAGCGGCCGGTGGAACTCCACCGCCTGGGCGCCGCAGAGCAGCTCCACCGCCAGGATGTCGGAGAGGTTCCGCGCCATGGGCAGCAGCCGCAGCCCGGCGCCGGTGGCCATGGAGACGTGGTCCTCCTGGTTGGCGCTGGTCGGCAGGCTGTCCACGCTGCGCGGCGTGGCCATGGCGCGGTTCTCCGCCACCAGCGCGGCGGCCGTCACCTGGGCGATCATGAAGCCGGAGTTCAGCCCGCCCTCCTTCACCAGGAAGGCCGGCAGCCCCGACAGCACGGGATCGACCAGCAGGGCGATCCGCCGCTCCGACAGGGCGCCGATCTCGGCCAGGGTCAGGGCGATATGGTCGGCGGCGAAGGCGACCGGCTCGGCGTGGAAGTTGCCGCCCGACAGCACCTCGCCCTCGGCCGTGACCAGCGGGTTGTCGGTGACGGCATTGGCCTCCCGCCGCAGCACGGCGCCGGCATGGTCCAGCGTGTCGAGGCAGGCGCCCATCACCTGCGGCTGGCAGCGCAGGGAGTAGGGGTCCTGCACGCGCGGGTCGTTCTCGCGGTGGCTGTCGCGGATGGCGCTGCCCGCCATCAGCGCGCGCAGCGCGGCGGCAGCGCGGATCTGCCCCGGCTGGCCGCGCAGGGCGTGGATGCGCGCGTCGAAGGGCGTGTCGGAGCCACGCGCGCCCTCCGTGCTCAGCGCACCGGCGACGAGGCCGGTGCGCAGCAGGTCGCAGGCGACATAGAAGCCGTGCAGGGCGATGGCGGTGGAGACCTGGGTGCCGTTCAGCAGCGCCAGCCCTTCCTTCGGTCCCAGGGGGAGCGGCGCCAGCCCGGCGCGGCGCAGCGCCTCGACACCCGGGACGGTCTCGCCGCCGACGGTCGCGGCGCCTTCGCCGATCAGCACCAGCGACAGGTGCGCCAGCGGCGCGAGATCGCCCGAGGCGCCGACCGAGCCGCGCGCCGGGATCACCGGGAGGATATCGGCGCGCAACAGGGCCAGCAGCGCCTCCACCGTCTCCGGCCGTACCGCCGAGGCGCCGCGGGCCAGGGAGAGCGCCTTCATCGCCAGCACCAGCCGCACGATGGGGGCGGGGAGGGGCTCGCCCACCCCGGCGGCATGGCTGCGGATCAGGTTGAGCTGGAGCGAGACCAGGTCGTCCGCGCCGATGCGGGTGCCGGCCAGCTTCCCGAAGCCGGTGTTCACCCCGTACATCGTCTCCCCCGCCGCGAGACGCTTCGCCAGGGCGGCATGGCCCCGGGTGACGACGTCGCGCCAGCCCTCGGCCAGCACCAGCGGCGCGCCGCGGGCGATGGCGAGCAGGGCTTCCAGCGGGGCGTCGCCGGGCGTCAGCACGACCTCGGTCAGCGGGGCGCTCACCGGCCGTCTCCCAGCATCGGCAGGTCGAGACCCTGTTCCCGGGCGCAGTCGATGGCGATGTCATAGCCCGCATCCGCGTGGCGCATCACGCCCGTCGCCGGGTCGTTCCACAGCACCCGCCCCAGCCGCCGCGCGGCCTCCGGCGTGCCGTCCGCCACGATCACCATGCCCGCATGCTGGGAATAGCCCATGCCGACGCCGCCGCCATGGTGCAGCGACACCCAGGTCGCGCCCGAGGCGGTGTTGAGCAGCGCGTTCAGCAGCGGCCAGTCGGAAACGGCGTCGGAGCCGTCCATCATGGCCTCCGTCTCGCGGTTCGGGCTGGCGACGGAGCCGGAATCCAGGTGGTCGCGGCCGATCACCACGGGCGCCTTCAGCTCCCCCTTCGCGACCATCTCGTTGAAGGCGAGTCCGAGCCGGTGCCGCTGCCCCAGCCCCACCCAGCAGATGCGCGCCGGCAGGCCCTGGAAGGCAATGCGCTCGCGCGCCATGTCCAGCCAGCGGTGCAGATGCGGGTCGTCGGGGATCAGCTCCTTCACCTTGGCGTCCGTCTTGTAGATGTCCTCCGGGTCGCCCGAGAGCGCGGCCCAGCGGAAGGGTCCGACGCCGCGGCAGAAGAGTGGGCGGATATAGGCGGGCACGAAGCCGGGGAAGCCGAAGGCGTTCTCCAGCCCCTCGTCCTGGGCCATCTGGCGGATGTTGTTGCCGTAATCCATCACCACGGCGCCCAGGCGCTGGAAGTCCAGCATGGCCTGCACCTGCGCCACCATGGAGTGCTTGGCCGCCGCCGCGACCGCCTTCGGGTCGCTCTCGCGCTTCGCCTGCCATTCGGCCAGCGTCCAGCCGGCGGGCAGGTAGCCGTTGACCGGGTCGTGCGCGCTGGTCTGGTCGGTGACGATGTCCGGCACCACGCCGCGCCGGACCAGCTCCGGGAAGATCTCCGCCGCATTGCCCAGCAGCCCGACGCTGATGGCGCGCTTCTCGGCACAGGCCGCCCGGATCATGGCCAGGGCGCCGTCCAGATCATCGGCGCGGTGGTCGAGGTAGCGCGTCTCCAGCCGCTTCTCGATGCGCGAGGGCTGGCACTCCACCGCCAGCACGCAGGCGCCGGCGAAGGCGCCCGCCAGCGGCTGCGCCCCACCCATGCCGCCGAGCCCGCCGGTGAGGATCCAGCGCCCGGCGAGATCGCCGCCGAAATGCTGCCGCCCCGCCTCGGCGAAGGTCTCGTAGGTGCCCTGCACGATTCCCTGGGAGCCGATGTAGATCCAGGAGCCGGCCGTCATCTGGCCGTACATCATCAGCCCCTTGCGATCGAGCTCGCTGAAATGCTCCCAGTCGGCCCAGTGCGGCACGAGGTTGGAGTTGGCGATCAGCACGCGCGGCGCGTCCGCGTGGGTGGTGAACACGCCCACCGGCTTGCCGGACTGCACCAGCAGCGTCTGGTCCTCGCGCAGCCGGCGCAGCACGGAGAGGATGGTCTCGTAGCTCTTCCAGTCGCGCGCGGCGCGGCCGATGCCGCCATAGACCACCAGCTCGGCCGGGTTCTCCGCCACCTCGTCGTCGAGGTTGTTCATCAGCATCCGCAGCGCGGCCTCGGTGGTCCAGTGCTGCGCCGTCCGCTCCGGACCGCGCGGGGCGCGGATGGCGGGGGCGTTGCGGAAGCGGTCGGGAGCGTCGGGCATCGGGGGGATTCCTCGGCGTGGGGTCAGGTCGGGTCGGTCAGCCGGTAGCGGCCGGAGATCTCGAAGCGGCTGGCCGGCTGGGTCAGCACGGCCAGGGTGGTCGGCCGCCCGGCGCGGAAGGTGCGGCGGCGGATGACCAGGCAGCATTCCCGCGCGTCCACCTTCAGCAGGGCGCGCAGCGCGGGATCAGGCAGGACGGCGGTGACGGACTGCTCCATTTCCTCCGCCCGGCCCTCGCGTTGCAGGTAGGAATAGGTGGAGCAGGCAGCGAAATCCTGCTCCAGGTAGCGCGGCAGGTAGTCGCGGCGGATGGTGCGGTGCTCCAACTGGATCGGCACGCCGTCGCCCCGGTGCAGCACCTCGGATTCGAACACCGGCTCGCCCGGGGCGAGGTCGAGCAGCGCCGCAGCCTCCGCCGGCGCCGGCACCGATCGCAGGGCGCGCAGGGTGCAGGACCAGGCCATGCCGCGCGCCGCGATCTCCTCGGCCACGTCCTGCAGTTCGGCGAGGCCGAAGCGCGGCCGCCGCTCGGCGACGAAGGTGCCCAGGCCCTGGACCTTGCGCACCAGCCCCTGCCGCGCCAGCTCGGCGAAGGCGCGGCTGATGGTGATGCGGGAGACGCCCAGCATCGGCCCCAGCTCGTTCTCGCTCGGCAGGCGCGTGCCCGGCGGCCATTCGCCGGCGGCGATGCGGTCGCGCACATGGTCCTTCACCCGCTCATAGCGCGGCCGGGTGTCGGGGGCGGGCAGGTCCATCACGCCGGCTCGGTCACTGGGCGGCCGCGAGCGCCTTGCGATAGCCGAAGGCGCGGTCGAAGCGGTTCAGGATGTGCTGCCCGGCGGTGATCGGCTCGTACCGCGCCTCGGCATCCGGCACGCCCAGGGCGCGCGGATCGACCACGGCGGAGAAGTCCGGGTCGTAGAAGGTGGCGATGGAGAAGCGCTCCTGCCCGGAGCGGTTCAGCACCCGGTGCGGGGTGGAGGCGAAGCGGTCGTTGCTCCAGCGCCCGAGCAGGTCACCCACGTTGACGACCATGGTGCCGGGCAGAGGCGGGGCCTCGATCCACTGGCCGCTCTGCCGCTCGCGCACCTGGAGGCCGCCCTTGTCGTCCTGCCAGAGCAGGGTGATGCAGCCGAAGTCGGTATGGGCGGCGACGCCGAACTCCTCGGCATCCGCATCCGCCTGCTGCGGCGGGTAGTAGATGGCCTGGGTGCGCTGGAGCGGCTTGCGGTAGCGCGCGGCGAAGAAGGCGGGGTCGATGCCCAGGCTGACCGCCACGGCGGAGAGCAGCGCGGCGCCGCAGGCCCCGACCTCGCGGTAATAGGCCGAGAAGGCGGGCTGCACCGCCGGCGCGAAGGCGGGCCACTGGTTCGGGCCGCGCAGCTTCTCGCCGGCCAGCACCGTCTCGTCATCGGCCGGCAGCTCCAGCCCGATCGAGAAGAACTCCTTGCGGTCGGCGAGCTTCGCGCCCTCCATTAGCGCGCCGCCCATGGCGTGCCAGCCGCGGTGCAGGGCGTTGGCGGCGACCAGGCGCTTGGTCTCGGTCGGCAGGTGGAAGAGGTCCCGCGCGGCCGTCACGGCGGCATCGATCACCGGCTGCGGGATGCCGTGCCCACGGATGTAGAAGAAGCCCGGGCCGGTGCAGGCGGCGCGGATCTCCGCCGCCACGGCCTCCACGGCGCGGGGATCGACGGCGCCGGGGGAGCCGGCGCGCAGGCTGGCGATGTCGATGACGGGCAGCGAGACGGTCATGCGGGCGGTTCCTGCGGGGTGCGGGGGCGCGTTGCGGGGGCGGCCGGGCGAGGTGCCCCCGCGGCAGGCCGGCGGAAGCTCCCCATCCCTGCGGGCATCTTGTGGAGGTCAGGTTGCTATGTCAACATGTCAGGCAAGACGGCGACCTGCGCCGCGGCACGGCTGGACCAGACGCATCCGGGCACACATCCTGCTTGGCGGCACGACATGCCCCGGCAGGGGTGTCCTGCCCATCAGGAGAGGCTGCATGACCGACCTTCCCCACCGGACCGGCCGTATCGGCCGCCGCTCCCTCGGCCGCCTCGGGGCCGCGCTGGGTGCCGCCGCGCTGGCCACGCCCACGCTGCTGGTCCGCCGCGCGCAGGCCAACGCGCTGGACAAGGCCAAGGCCGCCGGCGTGCTGAACGTCGCCACCGAGCTGCACTTTGCCCCCTTCGACTTCAGCGAGGGCGGCAAGCAGGTCGGCTTCAACAGCGAGGCCTTCGCCGAGATCGGCAAGGAGCTGGGGGTGAAGGTCACCTTCCAGGACCTGCCCTGGGAGGCCGTGCTGCCGGGCCTCGAGGCCGGGCGCTACGACATGGTCGCCGGCCCCGCCACCATCACCAGGGCGCGCATGGAGCGCTACCGCTTCACCGCCCCGGTGGCCGATGCGACGGTCGCCTTCCTCAAGCGGGCCAACGATGCGAGCATCACCAAGCCCGAGGACGTCTCCGGCAAGGTGATCGGCTCGGGCAAGGCGACGGCCCAGCTCGCCCAGACCCAGGCCTGGGTCGCCAAGCTGCCCAAGCCGCCCGAGGTGCGGGAATACGTCTCCTTCTCCGAGGCCTATGCCGACCTCGCCGCCGGCCGCATCGTCGCCGTGGGCAACTCACTCTCCAACATCGCCTACACGGCGAAGCAGCGGCCCAACGTCTTCTCCGTCGTGATGCCGACCTTCGGGGCCAAGACCTATTTCGGCTTCATCGGCCGCAAGGACCCGGACAGCGCGCCGCTGCTGGACGCGGTGGATGCCGCGCTGGACAAGATGCGCGCCGACGGGCGGCTGGCCGCCTTGCAGACCAAGTGGCTGGGGCAGAGCTTCGACCTGCCCGCCCGCGTCACCGAAGCGGCCGTCTGACGCGGCGCGGATGGACGCGGCCTTCCTTGCGGAAGCCTGGCCCGCGCTGCTGCGCGGCGCCTGGGCGACCATCCTGGTCTCCGCCATGGGCATCGCGCTGGGCTTCGGCTTCGGCGCGGTGATCGCGGCCGCCTCCACCGCCCCCTCGCGCCTCGCCCGCGGCGCGGCGCGGGTCTACGTCTCCTTCTTCCGCGGCGTGCCGCTGCTGGTGCAGTTGCTGCTCTCCTACTACGCGCTGCCCTTCCTGGGGCTGGACGTCTCGCCCTGGGTCGCGGCGGTCGGCACCGTCGGGCTGTGCTGCGCCGCCTATGCGGGGGAGATCCTGCGCGGCGGCCTCTCCACCGTGCCCGTCTCCTCGCTGGAGGCGGCGCGGCTCTCCGGCCTCTCGCCGACCCAGACCTTCCTGCGCATCCGCCTGCCCATCGCGCTCGCCGCCGTGCGGCCGGCGCTGCTGAACGAGGCGACGATGATCCTCAAGGCCTCGGCGCTGGTCTCCGTGGTGGGGATCGCCGAGATCACCCGCAACGCCCAGGCCATCGCGGCGTCCACCTTCCAGCCGCTGGAAGCCTATGCGCTGGCCGGCGCCTTCTACCTGGCGCTGACCCTGGCGCTGGTCGGCCTCGGCTCGATCCGGCGGCCGCGCTCGTGAACGTCCTCGTCCAGGCCTTCTGGGCGGCGGTGCAAGGGCTGCCGCTGACCCTGCTGATCTGGCTCGGTGGCTCGGCGCTGGGGATGGTGCTGGGGCTGCTGGTCGCCTGCCTGCGCCACCTGGGCCCCGCGCCGTTCAACTGGGTGCTGGGGGTGGTGGTGGAGCTGTTCCGCGGGACGCCCTTCCTGGTGCAGTCCTTCCTGCTCTACTACGGCGGCCCCTTCATCGGGCTCGACCTGCCGGCGGTCGGCGCGGGGCTGCTGGCGCTCAGCCTCTATGGCGGCGCCTATTTCTCCGAGATCTTCCGCGGCGCCTTCGCGGCGGTGCCGCGGGCGCAGCTGGAGGCGGCGCGCATCTGCGGCCTCAGCCACGCCCAGACCGTCGCCCGCGTGCTGCTGCCCGGCGCGGCGCTGGCGGCCCTTCCTTCCCTGGTCAACATGACCATCCTCATGGTCAAGGAGACGGCGGTCCTGTCCATCATCACCGTGCCCGAGATCACCTTCCGGGTCTCCTCCGTCGGCACCGCGACCTTCGCCTTCGCCCCCGCCATGATGGTGCTGGCGGTGTTCTACTGGGCGCTGGTGGAGGCGATGGCGACGCTGGGCCGCCTCGCCGAGCGCGTCACCGCGAAGGCACTCGCGGCATGAGCGACGCCCCCCTGCTTATTGCATCCGGCCTCGAACGCCGGGTGGGCGACATCGAGATCCTGCGCGGCGTCTCGCTGGAGGTGCAGCGTGGCGACGTGCTGGGAATCATCGGCCCTTCCGGCTCCGGCAAGTCCTCGCTGCTGCGCTGCATCGCCGGGCTCGACCCGCTGAACGCCGGCGCCGTCACCGTCGCCGGCAAGGCGGCGCGGCCGGGCGACGGCGCCATCGGCATGGTGTTCCAGAACTTCGCCCTGTGGCCGCACCTGACGGCTGAGGAGAACGTGGCCATGCCGCTGCGCGTGGCGCGCGGCGTGAAGCGGGAGGAGGCGCGGCAGGTCGCCCGCGCCGCCCTGTCCCGCGTCGGGCTGGGCCAGCTCACCGCGCGCAAGCCTTCCGCCATGTCCGGCGGGCAGCAGCAGCGCGTGGCCATCGCGCGCACCATCGCCGCCCGGCCGAACGTGGTGCTGTTCGACGAGCCCACCGCCAGCCTCGACCCCGAGCTGACGACGGAGGTGCTGGACGTGATCCGCGACCTGGCGCGGGACGGGTTGACCATGCTGGTGGTGAGCCACGAGATGGGCTTCATCCATTCCGTCGCGAACCGCGCCATCTTCATGGACCATGGCCGCATCCTGGTGGACGGCCCCACCACCCGGGTCTTCGACCGGCCGGAGGAGGAGCGGCTGCGGCGCTTCCTCGACTCCTACCTCAGCCGCGTCGCCTGGTCGGCCTGAACGACAAGAACGGAGGAACAGGTCATGCAACCGCTCTCGCCCGCGCTGGAGGAACAGCTCTCTGTCCTGCGCCCGCAATACGAACGCGACGGCGCCGTCTGCGTGCGCGGCGCCTTCGGCCCGGAATGGCTGGCGATGCTCGACCGCGGCGTGGAGCGCAACATCGCCGCGCCCGGCCCGATGGGGAAGACCTATACGCCGGAGGGCAAGCCCGGCCGGTTCTTCGCCGACTACTGCAACTGGCAGGCCAATCCGGAATTCCGCGAGTTCCTGCTGGAAGGCCCCGCCGCCGCGATCGTCGGCCGCATCATGGGCGCGACCAAGGTGAACCTGTTCCACGAGCACGTGCTGGTGAAGGAGCCGGGCACGCTGGAGCCGACGCCCTGGCACCACGACCAGCCCTATTGGACGGTGGATGGCGACATGGTCTGCTCGCTCTGGATGGCACTGGAGCCGGTGCCGCGCGAGGCGGGCGTCGAATACATCGCCGGCTCCCACCGCTGGGGCCGCTGGTTCCGCCCGAAGCGCTTCGCCGACCAGAAGGATCACCCGACCGACGAGTTCGAGACCCTGCCGGACATGGACACCGTGCGGCGCGAGAACACCGTGCTCGGCTGGGATCTTGCGCCGGGCGACTGCGTCGTCTTCCACGGGCTGACGCTGCACGGGGCGCCGGGGAATGCGCTCCCCACCCGCCGCCGTGCCGTGTCCTCGCGCTGGAGCGGCGACGACGCGACCTATGTGCTGCGCCGCGGCTTCATGTCGCCGCCGCCGCTGCCCGGCGCGCCGGAGCCGGGGGCGCCGATGGACAGCGCGCTCTACCCGGTGGTCTGGCGGGCCTGATCCCGTGCTGACCAGCGTCTTCGCCCCCGCCGCGCTGCTGCCCGGCGGGTGGGAAAGCGACGTGCGCCTCGACATCGACGCGCGCGGCGACATCGCCGCCGTGGCGCCCGATGCGGCGGCACGCGACGTCCTGGCCGCGGGCGGGCGCGTCCTGCGCGGGCCGCTGGTGCCGGGGATGCCGAACCTGCACTCCCACGCCTTCCAGCGCGCCATGGCCGGCGGGGCGGAGCGGCGCAGCCCGGCCGGGCGCGACAGCTTCTGGACCTGGCGGGAGACGATGTACCGCTTCGTCGGCCTGCTCTCGCCCGAGGACGCCCAGGCCGTCGCGGCCCAACTCTACGCCGAGTGTCTGGAACACGGCTTCACCGCCATCGCCGAGTTCCACTACCTGCACCACCAGCCGGACGGCACGCCCTATGCCGACCGCGCGGAGATGGCGATGCGCCACCTGGAGGCGGCGCGGGAGACGGGGATCGGCATCACCCTGCTGCCCAGCCTCTACCGCTATGGCGGCATCTTCGGGGCGGAGCCCAATCCCGGGCAGCGTCGCTTCCTCAACGACCTCGACGGCTTCGGCGAGATCGTCGCCGCCTGCCGCGCCGCGTCGGCCGGCGATCCGCAGGCGGCGGTGGGCGTGGCGCCGCATTCGCTGCGCGCCGTGACGCCCGCGATGCTGGCCGCCGTCTCGGGCGAGGCGGGGCCGATCCATATCCACGCCGCCGAGCAGGTGCGGGAGGTGGAGGAATGCCTCGCCGCCACCGGCGCGCGCAGCGTGGAGTGGCTGCTGCACAACGCCCCGCTCGACGCCCGCTGGTGCCTGATCCACGCCACCCACATGACGGAGGCGGAGAGCACCGGCCTGGCCGCGACCGGCGCCGTCGCCGGGCTCTGCCCCTCCACCGAGGCCAGCCTGGGCGACGGCGTCTTCGGCCTCTCCACCTGGCTGGGGGCGGGCGGGGCGCTGGGCATCGGCACGGACAGCCATGTCGGCACCGCACCGCGCGATGAGCTGCGGCAGTTGGAAACCAGCCAGCGCCTCCACCTCCAGGCCCGCTCCGTCGCGGCGGACGAGGCGTCGCCGCATCCCGGTCGCCGGCTGTTCGACGCGGCGCTGGCAGGCGGGGCGCGGGCCAGCGGCCGGCCGATCGGCGCCATCGCCCCGGGGTGCCGCGCCGATCTGGTGGAGCTGGACCCGGACCACCCGATCCTGTCCGGCCGCAACGGCGACGCGCTGCTCGATGCCTGGGTCTTCAGCGGCCAGGGCAACCCCGTTCGGACGGTGGTGGTGGGGGGCCGCCCCGTGGTCGAGGGCGGCCACCACATCGCCGCGGGCACCATCGCGGAGGGCTATCGCGCCGCCCTGGGGCGCCTGCTGGCGTAGCGGCCAGGGAGACCAGCGACGGGGCCGGCCACCGGCGTCACCGCCGCCGGCCCGGGAGGGCGGGACCGTCCGCCAACGGCATGCGGCGATCCGAGCTGGAAGCAGGACAGGCTTGCCGCCGGACCATGGCTTATTATGTAGCTAGCTACAGTTTAGCTTCCTATCATACTGCCATGCACGAGACAGGCTCCGCTCGGGCGACCTTCCTCACCGACCTTTCCGTCGCTGGCCGGAAGCTTCGCACCCTCTTCGACGCGCTGGTGCGCCAGCACGGACTCACCCTGTCCCGCGCGCGGCTGCTGCTGCACCTGGACCGCCATGGCGGCGTCACCCAGAGCGAGCTGGCCTCGGTGCTGGAGCTGGAGCACCCGACGGTGGTCCGCCTTCTCGACGGGCTGGAGAGCCAGGGGCTGATCCGCCGCTGTGCCGTGGCGGGGGACCGCCGGGCCAAGCAGGTCATGCTGACCGAGGAGGCCCAGCCCTCGATCCTGGAGATGGAGCGGATCACCGCCGGCATGCGCGAACGCCTGCTGTCGGAGATCGGCGACGCCGACCTCGCCGTGGCGAGCCGCGTGCTGAGCCAGGTGCTGACGGCCATGGAAGCCTATGCCGCCGCCGAGGCGGAGGAGGCCGCGCGTCCATGAGCGCCACCGCTTCCGCCCCCGCGGCACCGCCGCCCCTGACGAAATGGCGCTCGGCCACCTTCGTCGCCGCCTCGGCGCTGCTCTGGTGCACCCAGGGCCTCGGGATGAACCTGGTGACGACCAACACCAGCCAGATCCAGGGTGCGCTGGGGGCGACGCTGACCGAAACCAGCTGGCTGATCGCCGCCTACATGGCGCCCAATGCCAGCCTGACCCTCCTGCTGACCAAGATCCGCACGCAGTTCGGCCTGCGCCGCTTCGCCGAATGGGCGATCGTCATCTTCGCCGCCGCATCGCTGCTGCATCTGGTGGCGCGGGACCTGAACTCTGCGCTGCTGGTGCGTTTCCTGGCCGGTGCCGCGGCCGCGCCGCTCTCCACCCTGGGCTTCCTCTACATGCTGGAGGCCTTCTCGCCCGCGAAGCGGCTGAGCTGGGGGCTGAGCCTGGCGCTGACCTGCTCCGCGGCCACCCCCTCCCTGGCCCGGCTGCTCTCGCCCGCGCTGCTGGACCTGTCGCCCTGGCCGGGCTTCTTCGGGATGGAGGTGGGGCTGGCGCTGATGGCCCTCGCGGTCGTCTACCTGCTGCCGCTGGCGCCCGTGCCGCATGCCAAGGTGCTGCATCCGCTGGACTTCGTCAGCTACCCGCTGATCGCCCTGGGCTTCGGGCTACTGACCGTGGTGCTCACCCTCGGCCGTTACGTCTGGTGGTCCGAGGCGCCGTGGATCGGCCTCTGCCTCGCCGTCGCCGTCCTGGCCCTCGCCCTGGCCGGGGCGATCGAGGTGAACCGGGAGGCCCCGCTGCTGAACCTGCACTGGCTGTTCAGCCCGGAGATGATCCGCTTCACCGTGACGCTGCTGGTCTTCCGGCTGGTGCTGGCCGAGCAGAGCGCCGGCGCGGTCGGGCTGTTCCAGACGCTGGGCCTGCTGAACGAGCAGAGCCGCCTGCTCTTCGGGCTCGTGCTGCTCTCCTCCGTCGCCGGCGGCCTGTGCTGCGGGCTGGTGATGCGGCATGACCGCATCCCTGCGCTGCAGGCCGTTGCCCTGTCCTGCATCGCCGTCGGCGCCTTCATGGACGGGCATGCCACCAGCCTGACACGGCCGGGCGACATGCTGCTGAGCCAGTCGCTGATCGCCTTCGGCGGCGCCCTGTTCCTGCCGCCCGCCATGCTGGACGGGCTGACGCGCACGATGCGGCGCGGCGCCACCTACATGACCAGCTTCCTCGGCATCTTCCTCTTCACGCAAAACATCGGCGGGCAGCTCGGCTCCGCCGCCTTCGGCACCGCCGTGATCCTGCGCGAGAAGTTCCATTCCAGCCAGCTGGTAGAGCACCTCACCCTGGCCGATCCCGTCGTCGCGGCACGGGTGCGGCAGCTCGCCGCCGCCTATGGTCACGTGCTCACCGACGGGCGGCTGCTGAACGCGGAGGGGCTGTCGCTGCTGTCGCAACAGGCCACGCGGGAGGCGAACATCCTCGCCTACAACGATGTCTTCCTGATGATCAGCGCTCTCGCCGCCGGGGCCCTCGCCATCCTGCTGCTTCGCATCGCCTGGACCTCCGCGCGGTCCTGGCTTGCCCCGCCCGCCCCGGCTTCCTGACCCGGCGGCCCCCCCGAACCCCCGACCGCAACCCATGAACCGCGAGACCATGTCCAAAGCGCTCAAGATCGCCCGTACCGCCGGCATCCTCCTCATCGGCTGTGCCGGCGCCCTCCTCGTCCTCCATGCCTGGCAGCTGCCGCCCTTCCAGGGCAGCATGGAAGTGACGGAGAACGCCTATGTCCGCGGCCAGGTCACCGTCATCAGCCCGCAGCTCGCCGGCTACGTGACGGAGGTGCCGGTGCGCGACTTCCAGCGCGTCCGGGCGGGGCAGGTGCTGGTGCAGATCGACGACCGCATCTTCCGCCAGAAGCAGCTCCAGGCGCAGGCAGCGCTGGCGATCCAGCGCGCCAACCTGGCCAATTCGGACCAGAACCAGCGCGCCGCGGAGGCCCGCATCCGCTCCGGCGAGGCGCAGGTGACGGGTGCCCGCGCGACGCTCGACACGGCCGAGGCGAATGCGCGGCGCGTGGAGACGCTGCTCTCGCGGGGGATCTCCACCCAGAGCGCGGCCGACCAGTCGCGGGCCACCCTGGCCCAGGCGACGGCCGCGCTGCACCAGGCCGAGGCGGCACTCCAGGTGTCGCAGCAGGACCTGCAATCCATCATCGTCAACCGCCAGTCGCAGGAGGCGGGCATCGCCAGTGCCGAGGCGGCGCTGCGCCTCGCCGAGATCGACCTGCAGAACACGCGCATTCTGGCGCCGCAGGACGGCCAGCTGGGCGAGATCGGCGTGCGGCTGGGCCAGTACGTCACGGCCGGCACGCAACTGGCCGCGCTGGTGCCGGAGCGGAAGTGGGTGGTGGCGAACTTCAAGGAGAACCAGCTCTATGGCATGCGCCGCGGCCAACCGGTGCGCTTCACCGTCGATGCCTTGCAGAACGCGGAGCTGACCGGACAGATCGAGGCCTTCTCGCCCGCCACCGGCTCCGAGTTCAGCGTGCTGCGGGCGGACAATGCCACCGGGAACTTCACGAAGGTGGCGCAACGCCTGCCCGTCCGCATCGCCATCGACGCGGACCAGCCGCTGGCGCAGGAGCTGGCACCGGGCATGTCGGTCGTGGTGACGGTCGACACCGCGACCGCCCCGCGGGCCCGGACGGCGGCGTCGCTGGACCCGGCCCAGCCGGACGACCTGCCCCGGCGGGTGGCGGCGGTGGAGACGGGGCCGGCCCGGCGCTGAGCCGGACCGGCCTCCGGGGCCTCAGATCAGCCAGTCGGCCGAAGAGAGCAGGGCCGGGGCGACCCCCTTCACCAGGAAGGCATTGCCGCTGCCGAGGCTGATGAGCGTATCCGCCCCCTGCGCCGTCAGCACGGGCGTGACCGCACTGCCGTACTCGCGGAAGTCCATCTTGTCCTCGCCGCGCACGAAGTCGGTGATGGTGTCGAGGCCCATTCCGGCGGTCGCGATGAAGAGGTCGTTCCCCGCGCCGCCGACGAGCGTGTCGTTGCCCTCCTGGCCGTACAGGACATCGTTGCCCGCGCCGCCATCGAGGCGGTCGCCGCCGGCACCGCCGTAGAGGGTGTCGTTGCCGCCCAGGCCGTAGAGGCCGTTCACGCCGCCATCGCCGGTGATCTTGTCGCCGAAGGCGGAGCCGTGGACGCTCTCGATGGACAGGTAGGTGTCGCCGGCGGCGTGGCCCGTGTTGGTGGCCGGGGCCGCGAGGCTGATGACCAGCGCGGTGGGTGCATCGGTGTAGACGGCGACGTCGGTGCCGGTGCCACCCTCCAGCCGGTCGGCGCCGGCGCCGCCGTTGAGGAAGTTGGTGCCGGCGCCGCCGACGAGCGTGTCGTTGCCCTCCTGGCCGTACAGGACATCGTTACCGACGCCGCCATCGAGGCGGTCGCCGCCGGCGCCGCCGTAGAGGGTGTCGTTGCCGCCCAGGCCGTAGAGGCCGTTCACGCCGCCATTGCCGGTGATCTTGTCGCCGAAGGCGGAGCCGTGGACGCTCTCGATGGACAGGTAGGTGTCGCCGGCGGCGTGGCCCGTGTTGGTGGCCGGGGCCGCGAGGCTGATGACCAGCGCGGTGGGCGCATCGGTGTAGACGGCGACGTCGGTGCCGCTGCCACCCTCCAGCCGGTCGGCGCCGGCGCCGCCGTTGAGGAAGTTGGTGCCGGCGCCGCCGACGAGCGTGTCGTTGCCGTCCTGGCCGTACAGGACGTCGTTGCCCGCGCCGCCATCGAGGCGGTCGCCGCCGGCGCCGCCGTAGAGGGTGTCGTTGCCGCCCAGGCCGTAGAGGCCGTTCACGCCGCCATCGCCGGTGATTTTGTCATCGAAGGCGGAGCCCTGGACATGCTCGATGGACAGGTAGGTGTCGCCGGCGGCGTGGCCCGTGTTGGTGGCCGGGGCCGCGAGGCTGATGACCAGCGCGGTGGGCGCATCGGTGTAGACGGCGACGTCGGTGCCGCTGCCACCCTCCAGCCGGTCGGCGCCGGCCCCGCCAACCAGGTAGTTGGTGCCGGCGCCGCCGACGAGCGTGTCGTTGCCGTCCTGGCCGAAGAGCGTGTCGTTGCCGTCACCGCCATCGAGACGGTCGCCGCCGCCGCCGCCGTACAGCCGGTCGGTACCCAGCCCTCCGGACAGGGTGTCGTCGCCCAGACCGCCCGTGAAGGTGTCGGCGCCGCTGCCGCCGCGCAGGACATAGGTCTCGATGCCGGTCAGCCGCGTGCCGGAGCCCTGGATCGTCCCGGTGGCGCCCGCCTCCGGGGCGGTGAAGCGCAGGGCGACGGTATAGTGGCTGAGATCGACGATGGCGGTGTCTTCGCCGCCGCCGCCGTTTAGCCGGTCCGCCCCGCCGCGGCTGGTGAGGGTGTCGTCGCCCTCGCCGCCCAGCAGGATGTCGGCGACGCGGTTGGCGGCGGCGGCATCCGCCAGCCGGTCCGCCCCGCCCCGGCCGAGGATGATGTCCCCGGCGGCCGTGCCGACCTTGCTGTCCGCGCCGTCGGTCCCGGTGATGGCGGCGGCGAAGCCGTCGCCCATCACGGACTGCAGCGCGTCCACCTTGGCCTGGATCGGGGTCGTCCAGTCATCCTGCAGGATGCCACCCGTGTCGCCCGAATTCGGGTTCCAGGACCACCAGGACCAGGAGATGTCGGACGCGCCGGCATCGCGCGTGCCGTCCCCGTTGTAGTCGCCGTTCATGTAGGCCTTGATCTCGGCCAGCCAGGCGAGGTCCTTCGGATCGGTCAGCTTGCTGCCGAACTCGCCCACGAAGATCGGGGCGATATCGGTGCGCGCGATGTAGCCCCACTGCTTGTCGAAGACGCCCGCGAGGTTGTCCGGGAAGTTGCCGGCATAGAACCAGGGCTGCCCATAGACGGAGTTCGGGTAGTCGTGCGGCGAGTAGACCAGCTTGTTGTCCAGGGCGAGGTCGACCTGGTGGCTGGCCACGCCCTGCAGGTTGCCGCCCCACCAGTAGTAGTCGCCATTCCAGACCTGGGTGCCCTCGACCATGATCAGCCAGTCGGGGTTGACCGCATGGATGGCGTTCCCGGCGCGCTCGGCCGCCGCGGCCCAGTCGGTGGCGCTGCCGTCGCCCCAGTTGGCCGAATGGGGCTCGTTGCTCAGGTCGGCGGCGACGACGGCAGGGTTGTCCAGGTAACGCTTGGCCAGCATCACCCAGTCGTCGATCCACTTCTGCTCGGTCCAGGTGCCGTCGTACCAGAGCCCGTTGCCGTTCGGCCCGTCGCCCGCCGCGCCGCGGTGCCGGTCGAGGATGATCTTCAGACCGATCTCGGCGGCGTAGTCGACGATCTTGTCGATGAGCTGCACCCCTGACAGGCCGGCCAAGTCCGGGTTCACGCCGTAGTTGATGTCGGTGGGCACCCGGCCGTGCAGCGCCTCGTTCGAGAAGGGCAGGCGGATGGCGTTGAAGCCCAGCTCCTTCATCTGGTCCATCATGTCCTGCCAGTTGCGGGCATTCAGGCCATCGGGGGCCGCCCGGCTGGTCTCCAGGCCGAACCAGTTCACTGCGGACAGGCGGACCGCGTTGCCGCTGGAATCGACAATGTCGCCGCCATGGGTGGACAGGAAGCCCGGCGCCGAGATCGCCGCGACCGGAGTGCCGGGCGTGGTCGGCGTGGTGGAGGAGTCATTGTCCAGGATGGTGCCGACCCCCTCGGCATCGGCGAGGGTCGCGCCGCTGGGGGCGGAGAGCTGCAGCCGCACCGTCTCATTGGACTCGACGGCCGTGTCGCCCGTCACCTGCACCTGGACCGTGGCGCTGGTCTGGCCGGCGGCGAAGGTCAGCGTGCCGCTGGCGGCCGTGTAGTCGCTGCCGGCCGTGGCGGTGCCGTCAGCGGTGGTCCAGTTCACCGTGACGGGCGTGGCCGAGGCCTTGGACAGGGTGACCGTGAAGGTCATCGCGCTGCTGCCCGCGTCAGCCTCGGTCACTGAGGTGTCGGCGACGGAGAGCGCCGGCAGGGTGGGCACGGGCGGATCGATCTCGCCGCTATAGTAGCTCGGGGGGGAGAGTTCGCCGTTGGCGGTGAAGCCGATGGTGGCGCTGGCGCCCGGCGCGAGGCTGCCGTTCCAGTCCAGGTTCTGCACGGTGGTATAGCCATCCGGCCCGTTCACGACCGAGCCATTCCACACCGTGACCACGCTCCACCCGCCGGTGAAGGCCATCAGCCAGCCGTCGATCGCCGACGTGCCGCTGTTGGTGACGGTGATCTCGCCGTTGAACCCGCCGGTCCAGGTCGCGGTGGTCTTGAAGGAGTAGGTCAGGGCCATGGGACGTGTTTTCGCTCTCAGGAACGCCCTCCCTCTATCAGATCAGTTTCTTTTTTGCGACGATTTTCGCGCTGTGTTAACCTTTTTTTCCCGCTATACGGGTAGCGCGCCCGGCGGCAGGCGCAGGGCATGGTCATGGATGTCGCCCGCCCGGCAGATCCAGGCGGAAGCGGCACCGCTTCCCTGGTCCGCGCGGCGAGCCTCCGCCGCCACCTCCTCCAGTGCCCGGCGCAGCGCCCGAAGCCGGTAGGGCTGGCCGATGATGTAGGGATGCAAGGCGATGCCCATCACCTGGGCGCGGCCATCGCGGACCTGGCGCAGCCTTTCCCGGAAGTCCTCCAGGATCATCTCCGCGAACTGCGCCGCCCCGTCCTTGCGCGCGATGATCGAGGGGATGTCGTTCACCTCCTGCGGGTAGGGGATGGCCAGCAGCCGGCCAGCCCGGGTGCGGTGCCAGATGGGCTGGTCGTCGCTGCACCAGTTCAGGGTGTAGCGGTAGCCGGCCTCGGCCAGCAGGTCGGGCGTCGACCGGCTCTCGGCGATCCAGGGGGAGAGCCAGCCGCGCGGCGGGGCGCCCTCGTGGCGGGCGATCTCCGCCGTCGCCTCCTGGATCAGGCTCCGCTCGGCCGCCTCGTCCAGCAGGCTCTGGCGTTCGCTGTTGGTGCGGCCATGGCCCGCGATCTCGTCGCCGCGGGCGCGGTGGGCGGCAACCAGTTGCGGGGCGTGGGCATACATCGCGCTGTTCAGGAGCACGGTGCAGGGCAGGGAGAGCTCCTCCAGGACCTCCAGCACCCGCCAGGCGCCGACGCGGTTGCCATAGTCGCGCCAGGCGTGATTCAGCACGTCCGGGTGCGGTCCGGCCCCGCTGGCGGCGCCCGGTGCCAGCTCGGCCCCCAGCCCCTCGCCAAAGGCGAAATGCTCGAGGTTCACGCCCAGGTAGACGGCCAGCCGGGCGCCGTTCGGCCATGTCCAGCGCTGGCGCTCGTTCCAGGGGTGGTAGTCGTGACGGTCGTGGTGCGGAAGCATGGCGTCATCCTTTCCCGACCATGGGCGATAGGGAAGGATCTCTGGCCGATGGAGCGATGAACGGCCGGGAGCGAGGCCGGCACGGGTCGCCAGAGGCTGCTGCCGGCGCCCGCTCCGGTCGTCGTCCCGCAGTTACCCCGACGCCATATACCCGTAATAAGTGCATCGTTGACTTTAATGACCTGTAAAGGTTGTATCAGGGAGAACTTTTCGCGGGGACACATGCAGACGATCACGGGAACCAGCGCCAACGACGTCTTGGTCGGTCCGGCCTCCGGGGCGATCATCGACGGGCTTGCCGGGGATGACGTCCTGGTCGGCGGTCCTGGCGACGATGTGTTGCGGGGCGGGGACGGGAACGACACGCTGGTGCCGGGCCCGGGCAAGAACACGCTGATCGGCGGTGCCGGCATCGATACGATCGAGCTGCAGTACCTGCTGTCCTCCGTCTGGGTCAGCCGGCATGGCGCCGACCTGATCCTGAGCGGACCCGGGTTCACGGACACGCTGTATGGCGTGGACCTGATGCACTTCTCGGACGGCGGCTTCTCGCTGGGCAACGACCCGCTGGTGGATGCCTTCTATTACGCCAAGACCTACCAGGACGTGTACTCCTCCGGCCGCAACGCCATGGAGCACTATGCCGAGTTCGGCTGGAAGGAAGGGCGCGACCCGAACGCCTACTTCGACACCAGCTACTACCTCGCCCACAATCCGGACGTGGCGGCCGCCGGGCTCAATCCCCTGGCCCATTACGAAGCCTTCGGCTGGAAGGAGGGCCGCGCGGCCAGCGCCGGCTTCGACGGCAAGCTCTACCTGCAGCACAATGCCGACGTCGCCGCTTCGGGAATGAATCCGCTCGAGCACTACCTGTTCTTCGGGCTGTACGAGGGGCGGGAGGCCTATACGGTCATCGCCTGACGGCGTCGGGGTACGGCCGCTCGCCCGCCGCCCCGGGAGGCCCGGGGCCGGGCGGTGCCCCGGGCCGCCGGCGGATCGCCGCCGGCGCCACGGGCGCTACCCGGAACCGCATCGCCCGCATCGCCGGGACCCTCGCGGCACCGGATGCCCGCCTTCCGCGATCCCGCCTGGAAGGCGCCGTGTCGACGGCCATGCCGGAGCGCGCGGCCCGGTGCCGCCGACCCGGCTGGCGCGCGAGGATCGCGCCCGTCTCACGCGCCCGGTCGGGGCGGCTCCCCGGCCGCCCGCCGGGTTGGCCCGCTGGCCGCCGCCAGCCGCTGCCGGCGGAGGCGGAGCGCGATGAGCAGGCCCAGCGCCGCCGCGGCGGCACCCGCGAGGAAGATGCCGCCATAGCCCGCCCGGTCCGCGAGCAGCCCGGCGAGGGGGCCGGTCAGGCCATAGGCCAGATCCTGGAACGCGGCGAAGGCGCCCAGGGCGGTGCCGCGCAGGTGCGGCTCCACGCGATGGACGACCTCCCGACCCATGGCGGGGAAGATCAGGGAGCAGCCCAGCCCGGTCAGGAAGGCACCGGCCAGGGCGGTGGCGGGATCGGGCGCGGCCCAGACCAGCAGCTGGCCGAGCGCCTCCACGGCCAGCGAGCCGATCGCCACCGGAAGGCCGCCGATCCGGTCCGGGAGATGCCCCAGCGCGACGCGGACGAGGACGAAGCCGAGGCCGAAGGCCGTCAGGCCCAGGCCAGCGAAGGGCCAGCCGCGGCTGAGGAAGAGGAGGGAGAAGAAGGCACCGATCGCCGCGAAGCCGACGCCCTGGAGGCCGACGACCGATCCCTCCCGCCAGATCCGGCCGACCACGCGGCGGAACGGCGGGCGGTCGGCGCCGGGATGCGCCGCGACCCCGGCCATCCGCCAGACCGCGAGGAGGCCGAGGGCGGGCAGCACGGCGCCCACCGCCATGGCGCCGGAGAAGCCCAGCCCCTCCAGGAGCGCGAGGCCGAGCGGCCCGCCGACGGCGAAGGCGCCGTAGAGCGCGGCGCCGACCAGGGCCAGGACCTTGCCCGAGCGCTGCGGCCCGACCAGCCCGATGCCCCAGGCGATCACCCCGACGCCCACGAGGCTCTCGCCGAAGCCGACGAGCAGGCGCCCCGCCACGAGCATGGCGAAGGCCGCCCAGGGCAGGGAGGCCAGCGGCCCGGCCGACATCGAGACAAGCCCGCCCACGAGATAGAAGGCGAGCCCCAGCCCGGCCGCCGGCCTGGCCCCATGTCGGTCCGAGAGGCTGCCGGCGAGGCCGCGGGTGAAGATGGTGGCGAGGAAGGCGCTGCCGACGCCCAGCCCCGCCCAGACGTTGCCCAGCCCCAGGCCGCGCGTCACGAAGAGCGGCACGACCGGAAGGGAAAGGGCCACGCAGAGGTAGGAGACGAAGAGGACGGCGGTCAGGAGCAGAAGCCGGCCCTGGGCCGGGTCGCGGGTCGACGGGGAAGCCATCGTGTGTTCTCCACACTGCTCCTCGGTCGACGGGGGTCCGACGTGGCGAACGCACTCCGATCGACGAGGATCGTTGAGTGCGTTGAATGACGTCGAACGCTTACGGCCAGTGCGACTGGCACGGGGCGCGCCTTTAGCCGGGCTGGCCGCGTGGGGCAAGCCGGATCGGCGCCCGTCCCGGATTCCCACCCCCCGCGATCCGGCCTAGAAGGCCCCATGTCGTCGCACACGGTGGAGCGCGCCGCCCGGTCCCTGCTGGCCCGGCTGGCGCGCGAGGATCGCGCCCGTCTCGCCCGCCCCGTCGCGCTGGGCCTCGTCGCCACGCTCTGCGGCATCGCCCAGGCCTGGCTGATCGCCACCCTGCTGGCGGCGCTGCTCGGCCTCGGCCATGCCGGCTGGGGGGAGCTGGGGGCCGCCGCGGCCATGGCGCTGCTGCAGACCGGCGTCGGCGTGGCGCAGGAGCGGGCGCAACAGGCCGCCGGCGAGGCGGCCCGCGCGCGGCTGCGCCAACGGGTGCAGGCCCGGCTGCTCGCCCTGGGCCCTGCCGACGAGCGGCCGGCGGGGGAGCGCGCCGCCCTCGTCGTGGACCGGGTGGAGGCGCTGGAGGGCTACTTCGCCCGCTGGCTGCCCGCCGCCCGCCTGGCCGTGCTGTCGCCGCTGGCGGTGATCGTCGCCGCGGCCATCGCCGACCCGCTGGGCGGCCTCATCCTGCTGGCCGGCGGGGCGCTGGTGCCGGCGGTCATGGCGCTGACCGGGATCGGCGCCGCGGCCGAGAGCCGCCGCCAGTTCACGGCCTTGCAGCACCTCTCCGGCCGCTTCCTCGACCGGGTGCGGGGCCTGCCGACCCTGGTCCTGTTCGGCCGCCAGGAGGACGAGGCGCGGGCCCTGGCCGCTGCCGCCGCGGAGCTGCGGCGCCGGACGATGCGCGTGCTGCGCGTCGCCTTCGTGGGCTCGGCCGGACAGGACCTGATCGCCGCCGCCGTGCTCGGCTGCCTCGCCTGGCGCCATGCCGGGCTGCTGGGCGGCGGCCACCCGGCCCCGGCGGCCGCACTGTTCGCCATCCTGCTGGTGCCGGCCTTCTTCGCGCCGCTGCGGGCCTTCTCCGCTGCCTATCACGAGCGCCTCGCCGCGCAGGGCGCCGCGGCGGAGCTGGCGCCGCTGCTCGATGCGCCGGAGCCGGAAGGGCTGGTGCTGGAGGAGGTTCCGCCCTCCGTCGTCGTCACCTTCGACGACGTCTCCCTGCGTTACGACCCCGCCCGCCCGCCGGCGCTGCGCCATGTCTCCTTCCGTGTCCTGCCGGGCGAGGCGCTGGTGCTGGCCGGGCCCTCGGGTGCGGGGAAGTCCTCCGTGCTGCGCCTGCTGCTGGGCTTCCGGCGGCCCGATTCGGGACGGATCGCGATGAACGGCCGCGACGCCACGGCCCTGCGCCCCGAGGAGCTGCGCCGCCTGATCGCCTATGTCCCGCAGAAGCCGCATCTGTTCCGGGAGACGCTGCGCGAGAACATCCGCCTGGCCCGGCCGGAGGCGGACGACGCGGCGGTGGAGGCGGCGGCCCGCGAGGCCCGCGTGCTGGACTTCGCCTCCGCGCTGCCGAAGGGGCTGGACACGCTGGTGGGAGAGGGGGGATGGGGGCTCTCCGGCGGGCAGGCGCACCGCGTGGCCCTGGCCCGTGCCTTCCTGCGCGACCGGCCGCTGGTGCTGCTGGACGAGCCGACCGCGCATCTGGACCCCGCGACCGAGCGCGAGGTGCTGGACGGGCTGCGCCGTCTCTGCGCCGGGCGCACCGCGATCATCGCCAGCCATTCGCCCGCGCTGCGCGACCGCTTCGGCAAGGTGCTGGTGCTGGAGGACGGGCAGGTGGTCGCCGGCGGCCGCCGCCCGCGGGAGGCCGGCCATGTGGCGTGACCTCGGCCGCATCCTCGGCCTGTGGCGGGCCTATCGCGCACGGCTGGTCCTGGGCGCGGCACTGGCCGTGCTGGCGGCGCTGGCCGGGGTCGCGCTCCTGGCCCTGGCGGGGCAGGGGCTCGCGGACGGGCTGCGGCACGGCGCCGTGGCGATGGCCGCGGTCTCCCTGCTGCTGCTGCGCCCGCTGATCCTGCTCCGCCCGGTGCTGCGCTGGCTGGAGCGCATGGCGACGCACGATGCCACCTTCCGCGCCCTGGCCGATACGCGCGTCTGGTTCTTCCGCCGCCTGGCGGAACGCCTGCCGGCCGGGATCGGCCTGCACCGCGCGGGCGACCTGCTCGGCCGGCTGGTCGCGGATGTCGAGGCGCTGGACGGGCTCTACCTCCGCGCCCTGGTGCCGATCGCGGCGGCCGGGGCCACGGTGCTGGCCATCGCCGCCCTGCTCGGCGCCGCCTCGCCGGCGCTGATGGCGATCGTTGCCCTGCCGCTCGCGCTGGCGCTGCTGCTGCCGGCGCTGCTCGCGCCGCGCGCCGCCCGCGCCGCCGTCTCCGTGGCCGAGGCGCACGGCGCGCTGCGCGCCCGGGCGGTGGAGCCGCTGCAGGGCATGGAGGATCTGCTGGCCTCGAACGGCGAGGCCCTGGCGGGCCGGCGGCTGGCCGAGGCCGGATGGTCCCAGGCGCGGGCGGAGCGCCGGCTGGCGGCCGCCGGGGCGGCGGGCGGGGCGGCCGGGGGGCTGCTGGCCCAGTTCGCCCTGCTCGGCGCCCTGGCTTTCGGCATCGGGGCCTGGGGGCAGGGGGCGACGGAGGCCGCGGTGCTGGCCGTCCCCGCCCTGTTCCTGGCTTTGGCCGCGTCGGAGACCCTTGCCGCCGTGCCGCGCGCGGGCGCCGCCCTGGCCGCCGCCGGGGCGTCCGCCCGCCGTCTGCTGGACGCGGCCGACGCGCCCGTGCCGGTGCCGGCGCCCGCCACCCCCGCGCCCGCGCCCCGCGGGCATGCGCTGCGGCTGGAAGGGGTGCGCTTCGCCTGGGGACCCGACCGGCCGGCGGTGCTGGATGGCCTGTCGATGGAGGTGCCGGAGGGTGCGCGGGTGGCGCTGCTCGGCCCCTCCGGCTCGGGCAAGTCCACCGTGGCCGCGCTGCTGCTGCGCCTCGCCGCGCCGCAGGAGGGCCGGGTGACGTTGGGCGGCGTCGACATCGCCGCCCTGCCGGAGGAGGTGGTGCGAAGCCGCGTCGCCTGCCTGACCCAGGATGCGCGCCTGTTCGACGCCAGCATCGCGGAGAATCTCCGCCTCGCCGCGCCGGACGCCCCGGACACCGCGCTGTGGGAGGCCCTGGAACGGGCGCGCGTGGCGGATCTGGTGCGGGCCCTGCCGGACGGGCTCGACACGGCCTGCGGCGAGGGCGGGGTGCGCTTCTCCGGCGGACAGGGACGACGCCTCGCCCTCGCACGGGCGCTGCTCTCCCCGGCGCCGGTGCTGATCCTGGACGAGCCCGCCTCGGGGCTGGACGCCGCGGCGGAACGGGCCTTCCTGGAGACGCTGGACCAGGCGCTGGCGGGCCGCACGGTGCTGTTGATCCAGCACCGCCTGCTGGGGGTGGAACGGCCGACGCGCGTGCTGCGCATGGCAGGCGGGCGGGCCTTCCCGGCGGCTGGCTGAGGCGCCGCTGCGGCACCGGCGGCACAGCGCCGCCGCGTTGTGACAATTGAACGGAACGTCACCCTGGCGCTCCGTTGACGCGACCCGCGCCGCATCGCATTGGTCCGCGCATCGGGTTCTTCCCTTGGAGTAGCGCCGCATGCGCCGCCGGTTCCTCGTCTCCCTCGCGGCGCTGCCGCTGCTCGCCGCCTGCAGCCTGCAGCCGGAACTGGCCGCCGTGCAGTCCCGCGTCGTCTTCTTCTCGAACGACGCCACCACGCTGGACGACAGCGGCAAGGCCGTGGTGGCGGAGGCCGCCGAGATCGCCAAGCGCTATGCCGGCGCGCCGGTGAACGTCCTGGGCTATGCCGGTCCGCCGGACCGCGTCGGCCAGAACGTGGTGGCCCTGAGCCGCCAGCGGGCCGAGGCGGTGGCCGCCGAGCTGCGCGCCCAGGGTGTGCCGCCGGTGCGCATCCAGGTGCTGCCGCTCGGCGCCGTCTCCTACGAGGCCTCCCCGGTGGAGAGCCGCCGCGTGGAGATCCGCATCGCCCGCTGATGGGCCCACGGATGGCGCTGACACTGGAAGGTAGCGCGGACCCCGTCCGGGTCCTGCACGAGGTCTTCGGCCACCCGGGCTTCCGGGGGCGACAGGAGGAGATCGTCCGCCATGTCGTGGCGGGCGGCTCCGGCCTCGTGCTGATGCCCACGGGCGGCGGCAAGAGCCTGTGCTACCAGGTGCCGGCGCTGTGCCGGCCCGGCCTCGGCGTGGTCGCCTCGCCGCTGATCGCGCTGATGGAGGACCAGGTCTCCGCCCTGCGGCAGCAGGGGGTGGCGGCCGCCGCGCTGCATTCCGAGCTGGACGAGGTGGCCCGCGCCACGGTGCTGCGCGACCTCGGGCGCGGGGCGGTGAAGCTGCTCTACGTCTCGCCGGAGCGGCTGGTGCTGGAGGGCACGCTGGAGCGGCTCTCCCGCACGGAGCTGGCGCTCTTCGCGATCGACGAGGCGCATTGCGTCAGCAACTGGGGCCACCACTTCCGGCCCGAGTACCGCGAGCTGGACGTGCTCCAGCGCCTCTTCCCCGACGTGCCGCGCGTGGCGCTGACGGCGACCGCCGATCCGCGCACGGTGGAGGACATCCGCGAGCGGCTGGGCCTCACCGAGGCACCCGTCTTCCGCGGCGGCTTCGACCGCCCGAACATCCGCATCGAGGCGGCGCCGCGCGACGGTGCCCGGCGGCAGATCACGGCCTTCGCCCGCGCCGCCTCCGACGGGCGCGGCGCGGGCATCGTCTACTGCGCCACCCGCAAGGGCGCCGAGCAGACCGCCGGCTGGCTGCGCGACGAGGGATTCGACGCGCTGGCCTTCCACGCGGGCATGGAGGCGTCGGAGAAGCGGGCCGCGCACCGGCGCTTCGCCGGGGGCGAGGCGGTGGTGATGGCGGCCACCATCGCCTTCGGCATGGGGATCGACCGGCCGGACGTGCGCTGGGTGGCGCATGCCAACCTGCCTGGCTCGCCGGAGAGCTGGTACCAGGAGATCGGCCGCGCCGGGCGCGACGGGCTGCCGGCCCGCGCCCTGCTCCTGCACGGCGCCGAGGACATCGTCTGGGCGCGGCACCGGCTGGAGGAGAGCCCCGCCTCGGAGGAGCAGAAGCGCATCGAGCGGGAGCGGATCAACCGCATGGTCGCGATCGCCGAGGCGGTCACCTGTCGCCGCCGCATCCTGCTGCGCTGCTTCGGCGAGGACCTGCCGGCCGATTGCGGCAATTGCGACAACTGCCTGCGCCCGCCCGCGCTGAAGGACGGCACCATCGCCGCGCAGAAGCTGCTCTCCGCCGTGGTGCGCACCGGCAGCCGCTTCGGGCTGGGCCACCTGGTGGACGTGCTGCGCGGCGAGAAGACGGAGAAGGTGCTCCAGTTCGGGCATGACCGGCTGCCGACCTTCGGCGTGGGGCGCGACGTCTCCGCCCATGGCTGGCGCGGCATCGCCCGGCAGCTCGTGGCGCGCGGCGCGCTGGACGTGGCGGTGGAGAACCACGGGGAGTACCGCCCGACCGAATCCGCCCGCCCCATCCTGCGCGGCGAGGAGAAGGTGATGCTGCGCGAGGAAGTGGCGGCGCCGCGCGCCGCCGCCGGCCGCGGAACGGCGCGGCGCGGGACGGCGCCCGCCGCCTCCGGTGATCCCGTCTTCGAGGCGCTGCGGGCCTGGCGGCGGGAGGAGGCGCAGCGCCAGTCCCTGCCGGCCTACATGATCTTCAGCGACCGGACGCTGACGGAGATCGCCGCCATGCGCCCCACCGACCTGGACGAGTTGGGCGAGGTGCCGGGGGTAGGGGCGAGCAAGCTGTCCCGCTATGGCGAGGACGTGCTCCAGGTCCTCAGCGATTGCGAGTGACTTGCAAAGGGTATCCAGTTGCGATAGAGACGCATCTGCCACAGCGCGGGTCGTCTCCGGCATGTATGTCTGTCTCTGCAACGGGCTAACAGATCGTCATGTCCGCGACGCGGTCGCTTCCGGTGCCGAACGTCCCTGCGAGGTCTATTCGCGTTGCGGCTGCAAGGCGCAGTGCGGGACCTGTGTGCGCATGATCCTGTCCCATCTCCGCACGGCCGGCTCGCAGGCGCCGCAGCCCAAGGCCGCCTGAGCCGGATCGCTCCGGTATCGGGATACCGTCTTCACTGAGACTGTCTCTCACTATCAAAATCGAGTAGAATCAATCACTTGACCGATGCCGCGTTTGTCCCTTCTTTGCGACCAGCAAAGGAGAGCGAACCCATGCCCGGCGACGCGAAGGTCATCGAACACCTCAACACCCAGCTCACCAACGAGCTGACGGCGATCAACCAGTATTTCCTGCACGCCCGGATGCTGAACCACTGGGGCGTCACCAAGCTCGGCAGGCACGAGTACAAGGAATCCATCGAGGAGATGCGGCACGCGGATGACCTCATCCACCGCATCCTGTTCCTCGACGGCCTGCCCAACGTCCAGCGCCTGAACCAGGTCCTGATCGGCCAGACCGTGAAGGAGATCCTGGAGTGCGACGAGAGGCTGGAGACCAAGGCGATCAACGACCTGCGCGAGGGCATCGCCCATTGCGAGGCCGTGCGCGACTACATCTCCCGCGACCTGCTGGTGAAGATCCTGGCCGATGAGGAGCACCATTCGGACTTCCTGCACGCCCAGTTCACGCTGATCGAGAAGATCGGCGAGGAGCGCTACACGCTGCTCAACAGCGACGCGGCTCCGGACCAGAACCAGAGCGAGGACTGACCGCCGGGGCAGCCACCGGACTACTTCCGTCTCGAAATCAGAACAGCCATCAAGGCGCGAGGCAAGCATCCACGCTTGTCTGCAAGTGACCGGCTGACGCCCGCGGCGTGAAGGACGGAGGCCATGGTGGCGTGTACCCGTGGCCCGGGGGCAAGGCTCTGCCTCGCCCCCGTACCCCCACTCCGCCAGGACCCTGCGGGCCCTGGACCCGATCAGTGCTGCCGCGGGACAGCCTGCGACGGGGTCACAGCGCCGAGGAGCTTGGCTCCTCGGCGGGGATGGCCTCAGCCCTCGCTGACGCCCTCTGAAGCTTTTTCGGAGTCCCGCCTGTCCGCGCTCCGTCAGGGTTCAGCCCGCAGGCTGACGGCAGCCATGAAGCACCAGACCTCCCAGCGGGGACCGGGGCCCGCTTGTGGCCCCGGCAGGGGAGGGTCTGGGAGGGGACGGCGTCCCCTCCCGGTGCCGCCGTTGGAACATCATAGCGCGATGGGTCAGGTCATCCTGACATCCGCACGATCCCGCACCGGCTCCCAGGGATCAGCCCGGGACGAGGTGCCGGTCCCGCAAGCGCAGGCTTCGGTCGTGGAACTGCGCCACGGCCGGCCGGTGGGCGATGGAGACCAGGGCCGTGTCCGGCAGCCGTTCCCGCAGCAGGCGGTAGAGCCGCTCCTCCGATTCCGGGTCCAGGCTGGCCGTCGCCTCGTCCAGGAATAGCCAGTCCGGCCGGAACAGCAGGGCCCGGGCCAGGGCCAGGCGCTGCTGCTCGCCGCCGGAGAGCCGGCGCTCCCAGGCATCCGCCTCGTCCAGCCGCGGCACCAGCGCGCCAAGCCCCGCCGCCTCCAGCGCCTCCCGCACCTCGGCGTCGGAATGGGCCTCCGGGCTGTCGGGATAGCAGACCGCGGTGCGCAGAGTGCCCAGGGGGATGTAGGGCCGCTGCGGCAGGAACAGGACGCGTCCGCGCGCCGGGATGTCCACCGCGCCGCGGCCGAAGGGCCAGATGCCCGCGAGCGCGCGGAACAGCGTGGACTTGCCGGAGCCCGAGGGGCCGGTGACCAGCACCGCCTCGCCCGGCCGCACCGACAGCGCCGCGTCCTGCATCAGCCGCCGCCCGTCCGGCAGGTCGAGGTCCAGCCCTGTCGCCGTCAGCTCCGGGCCCTCCGCCGGGCAGATGCGTGGCCCGTCCGCCTTGGCCGCCTCGGCCCGCGCGACGGCGTCGCGGAAGCCGGCGAGGCGCGCCACCGTCGCGCGCCATTCGGTCAGCAGTGTGTAGCTGTCGATGAACCAGGAGAAGGAGCCCTGCACCTGGCCGAAGGCGGTGGAGGTCTGGATCAGCGCGCCCAGCGGGATGCGCCCGGCGAAGAAGGCGGGCGCGGCCACCACGAAGGGGAAGACCACCGCCACCTGGGCGAATCCGGCGGTGAAGAAGGTGAGCTGCTTGGTCACCGTCATCAGCTGCCGCCAGTTGCCGATCACCGCGGCGAAGCGGCCGGCCAGGTTGCGCTCCTCCATCGCCTCGCCGCGATGCAGGGCGATGCCCTCGGTGTTCTCGCGGACGCGGACCAGGGAGAAGCGGAAATCCGCCTCCACCCGCTGCCGCTCGAAGTTCAGCCCCACCAGGCGCCGGCCGATCAGATGCGTGATCCAGGTTCCCAGCACCGAGTAGAGCAGCGCCACCCAGACCAGATAGCCGGGGATGGGCAGGTTCAGCACGTTCACCGCGTCCGACAGGCTCCACAGCACGACGATGAAGGAGAGCAGCGTGACGATGGAGGAGAGCAGGCCCAGGCCGAGGGAGAGGTTCTGCTCGACGAAGCCGCGCACGTCCTCGGCGATGCGCTGGTCCGGGTTGTCCGTGCCCGGATCGGCCAGGGCGATGCGGTAGTAGGCGCGGTCGTGCAGCCAGCGGCCGACGAGGTCCGCGGTCATCCAGCGGCGCCAGCGGATGATGAGGAGCTGGCGGAGGTAGAGCTGGTAGACCGCGACCAGGATGAACAGCGCGGCCACCACGCAGAAGCCGGGCAGGTAGCCGAAGAACCCGTCCTCCGCATCCGGCCGGCCGAGGAAGAGCAGGCCGAGGAAGGCGTCCCAGTCCTTCTCCTGGAGGGCGTTGTAGAAGGCGCGCTGCCAGAAGGTCAGGATCACGTTCATCGCCACCAGGGCGAGGTTGAGCAGGACCACCACGGCCAGCAGGCCGCGCGCCCGCCAGCGTTCGTCGCCGGTCCAGAAGGGCCGGGTGAGGGACCAGGCATCCCGCAGGACGCCGATCGTGCCGCGCATGCCGCAGGCTCCGTCTTGGAAGAGGGGAGGGAAGGGGACGGGATCAGCGCGCCCCGGGCTCGTCGGGGGGGATGCGCAGCCGGATGACCCCGCGCAGCTCCTCCAGCCCGGCCGGCTTGCCCTTGCGCAGGATCTGGAGGCGCCCCGCCCGGGCGAGGGCCACCGCCTCGGCCCGGACCGGCCCCATCAGCCGGCGCCAGGCATCCGGCGGCTCGTCCGGGCCGGCCAGGGCGCGGGCCACCTCGCTGGGGCAGATGCCCTTCGACGAACCTCGCGCCGTGGCAAGGTCCAGGATGGTGGCGGCGATCCGCTCGCGCGGCGGGGCCGCCTGCCGTGCGCCGCCGGCCGGCGGGTTCGGAGAGGTCGTCATGCCGCAGTGCTAGAGCGGATCGGGTCGCCGCGGCACGGGGTGGAAGAGTAATTCTGCGTCACGGCCCGTCTCCGGGCCGAGGCCGCTCACGCCGTGGCGCGCTCCACGCCCGGGCCCCCGAGGCCCGCCACCTCGCGGATGATCTTGCGGCGGACCGCGTGCTCGAAGGCCTCGAAGCCCTCCGCGACCATGAGGAAGGAGCCGGGGCCGCCGATCACCTCGTCCCGGTAGTAGTCGTCCAGCGGCGGCTGCGACAGGGCGAGGCTGGTGGGCGGCGGGGTGCGATCCAGCACGGCGAGGCCGTTGATGATGATGTCCTGCGCCAGCGCCTCCTGGCGCGCGATGGAGACGGGGCGGCCGCTGTTGTTCACCCCGTCGCCGGAGATGTCGAGGACCTTGCGGGTCCCCTCGAAGCCCTGGCCATAGAGCCGGCTCGCATAGTCCATCGCGCCGGAGATCGAGGTGTAGAGGTAGTTCCGCCGGGGGGCGGAATCCAGCGCCCGGGCGAACCGTTCCGCGCTGACGGTGTCGGAGATCTGCATCCAGGGCACCAGGTCCTCCTGGATGTTCCAGTCCGACCAGGTGAACAGCGTGCAGGCGATGGCGCCGATAGCGCCGCGAGAGATGCCTTCGATCAGCTTCGGATCGCGGAAGGCGGCCGCGTAGCCGCGCATCTGCATCTCCTGCTCGTCATGGTCGACGGACCGGCTGACGTCCACCGCCAGGACCAGTTCGACATCCACGGGCTCGGCGGCCCGTGCGGAGCGAAGGACGGCGGGGGCACAGAGCAGGCCCCCCACCAGTCCCTCGAGCATTCGGCGTCGTCGCATGCGCGTCTCCCGTCCACGAGGAGCCGGCGTGCTGAGCGATTTCGTCCCTACGCCGGGAGCATGCCCGTCTTGCTGCGGTGCAACAAGACGTTTGTGGCAAGGCTTCCGTCAGAAGGGCCGGCGATCCGCGATGGTTGCATTCTCGCCACTGGTGATCGTGCTGATGGTATTCCCTATCAGGTGCGCCTCGGGCCAGCCGAAGGGACCGCGCACGCGCAGCTCGGCGCCGATCCGCCTTCCCAGCCTCTCCGTGTCGTTGATCGGGTCCCGCTCCACCACGACGTTGAGGATCGACGGGGTGGTGCGGTGGTAGCTCAGCTGGGAGACGGCCGGCGCGTTGAAGGTGACGCCCGGCAGGTTCAGCGCCGCGCCGATCAGCTGTGCCAGCCCGCCGCCCAGCGAGTGGCCGGTGACGAAGCAACGCCCGCGCCCCTGGCGGGCCACCCAGGCGGCCTGCCGGGCCAGTTCGGTGGCGCCGTCGATCTGGGCGCGCAGCATCTCCGTCCCGCGCTGCGCCAGTTCCATCAGGGAAAGCCCGGCACGGCGCGAGCCGGCGAAGGGCAGGGTGGTCACGATGGCGCCCAGCGCCGCCATGGTGCTGCCGCCGAAGCCGATATCGGTGACGATGTCGTCGTCGCCCAGCTCCGGCTGGGTGCCGGCAAAGGCGCAGATGACGTCCGCGCCGGCGCCGTCCGTGGCCTTGCGCCAGTAGGAACCCTGGAACCCGCCCGACAGCTCGCCGTAATGGGCCTGGGTCCAGCCCCAGGCCCGCGTTTCCTGTGAGGAGTACGCCGCCTGTGCAAGGTAGGCGAATTCGAGGATCCGGGGGCCGGGCATGGTGTCTCCGTCAGCGGTTGGTGGCCGATGGCTCGCCATCGGCGCGGTATCCCGTAACGAAACCGACATGACCGATCTCCACCCATTCGGGGGGAGGGGCGGAGACGAAAAAGGGCCGGTCCTTGCGGACCGGCCCTGTTCCTGAAGCGACCCGGGAAGGCCGCCCTGCAGGCCGCTCGGACGGGCCAGCCGGAAGGCCGGCCCGTCCTCGCGATCAGCGCAGGACGATCTCCACGCGGCGGTTCTGCGGCTCGCGCACGCCGTCGGCGGTCGGCACCAGCGGGCGGCTCTCGCCGAACGCCTGGATGACCATCTCGGAGCGGGAGATGCCGTTGCGGGCCAGCTCGGCCGCCACCGCCTCGGCGCGACGCTGCGACAGGCGCTGGTTGTACTGCGGCGAACCGGAGCGGTCGGCGTGGCCGGCCACCTCGATGCGCGTGCTGGACACCCGGCGGGCGTTCTGCGCCGCCTCGGCGATGATCTGCCGGGCGCGGTCCGTCAGGTCGGCGCGATCCCAGTCGAAGAACACCAGGTAGGTCCGGGCCGCCTCGGCCGGCGCCGGGGCCGGGGCCACGGGCGGCGCCACGGGGCGCGGCGTGTACAGCGCGTAGCGGACGCCGAACATGACGGAGTGGTTGTGGTTCTGGTCGACGTCGAACTTGCCGCGCGACACGGTGGCGCCGGTGGTCGGGTTCACGACCTTGCCGTCATAATCCGCCTGCAGCGTGCCCATGTAACGGTACTCGAGGGTCAGCGACAGGCCCGGCACGGAGGTGAGCGGGAAGGCCACGCCGGCGATGCCCTGGTAGGCGAAGCGGCCGCGCGTGTCGTCGATCTCGATGCGGTTGCCGGTGGCCGGCTGGCGCGTGCCCTTGGCGTCCAGGTCGCTCCAGACGAAGCCCGCGCCGCCGCCGATGTACGGCACGACCGGGACCGGCATCTGCGGGAACCAGCGCGGCAGCTGGAAGTCGTAGTAGGCGTTCGCCATGACGCCGTACTGGCTCTGCTCGCCGCTGTTCGCGCGGAAGGCCGAGGTCACGCCGGGGTTGAACACCGTCGCGTTGCGGCCCCAGCCGCCGATGTTCTCGAGGTTGTTGTAGCGGTAGCTGCCCTCGATCTCGGCGCGCACGCCGTTGCCGAAGCCCCAGCCCAGCGCCACGACGCCGCCGAAGCCTTCCTGGAACTGGATCGTGCCGCTGCGGCTGCTGGGCACGCCGTCGAAATAGGCGGCATTGCCGCCCTTGCCCGTGGCGCTGCGCTGGTTGAGGTGGTTCCAGCCGGCGCCGGCGCCGATGTAGAGGCCGGTCACCGGCTGGGCGGCGGCCGTGGGCAGCCAGCTGCTCTGCGCCATCGCAGCGGTCGGCGCGACGAGAACCGTCGCGGCCAGAAGGGTGGAGCGGAACGTCATGGAGGAGACCTTCGTTCGAAGCATCGAGTGCATGGACTGCAACTCGCACAGGTCATAAGCGCGACGAATTCACCAGGTTGCGAGGCGCCGCGGCGTCCGGCTTCCAGGACGCGCATGTTGCAAAACCGCCACATTACCGCGTCAGAAGCGGGCCTGCCCCGAGGCGAGATAGGCTTCCTCCGCCGCCGTGCTCACCCGTCCCAGGGCTGCGTTCCGTCCAGGGAAACGTCCGAATCGCCGTAGGACGGCCCGGTGCTCCCAGGCATAGGCGATGCTGCCGCCCGGCGCCGCGTGCGTGGCGGCATCGCGCAACCCCTCGAACAGGGCGACGGAGACATCCTGGGCCGCAAGGGACTCCGCGTGTTCGAAGGGCAGGTAGAGGAAGACCCGCTCGGTCGGCGTCAGGGCCAGGTCGAACCGCCGCTCCAGCACGACCTGCCGCGCCAGCGCCTGGGCAGCCGGGTCGGCGGCGAAGGCCCCGGCCTTCCCCCGGTGCAGGTTGCGCGGGAACTGGTCCAGTAGCAGGGCCAGCGCCAGGGCGCCGCGCGGTGTCTCCGCCCAGCCGTCGAGGCGGCCCTGCCGCGCCGCCTCCGCCTCCACGCCGAAGCTGTCGCGGCATTCGGCGTCGAAGGACGGGTCCGGCCTGAACCAGCGGGGCTGGAAGGTCTCGCGGTCGCCCCGGAACCAGAAGTCGAGGACGGCGTCGGCTGTGCTCATGGGGTCTGCTCCGCCAGGGCCCGGTCGAGCACGCGCACGGAATGCAGCGCCTCGCGCCCGGTGAGGTCGTGGATCTGGTGGCGGCAGGAGGTGCCGTCCGCGACGATCAGGTGCTCCGCCGGCGCCGCGCGCACGGCGGGCGCCAGGGAGAGCTCGCCCATGGCGCGGCTCTCCGCCTGATGCTTCGCGTCGTAGCCGAAGGCGCCGGCCATGCCGCAGCAGGAGGAGGCGATCGGCGTCACCGCCAGCCCGGGGATGCGCTTCAGCGCCGCCACCGCATCGGGGAAGGCGCCGAAGGCCTTCTGGTGGCAATGGCCATGGACATGCGCCGCCGGGGCGGTGGCGCGCAGGGGAAGCTCCGCCTTCTCGCGCGCCAGGAACTCCGACAGCAGCAGGGCGCGCTCCGACAGGCGCTGGGTGGCCCTCCCGGGCAGCATCGAGCGGAACTCGTCGCGCAGCGTGAGCAGGCAGGAGGGTTCGAGCCCCAGCACGGGCGCGTCGGTGGCGGAGAGCGCATCGAGCATCCGCTGCGCCTCCTCGCGCGCCCGCTCCACCAAACCGGCGGCGAGGTAGGTCCGCCCGCAGCAGAGCGGCCGCCCCGGGGCCTTCGGAGCCACCGCGCGCCAGCCCGCGGCGCGCAGCACCCGGACCGCGGCGCGTAGGTTCTCCGGCTCCATCCAGCGGTTGAAGGTGTCGGCCAGCAGCAGCACGTCGCCGCGCCGGGCGGGGGGCGCGCCGTCCAGCTCCGCGTCGCGGAAGGGATGGGGCGCGAAGCGGGGCAGGGAGCGTGTCGCCGCCAGCCCCAGCCAGCGTTCGGACAGGCGCGCCAGCCACGGGCTGGAATCGCGCCAGGCCACAGCGCCCGGAACCCGCGCGGCCAAGGAGGCCCAGCGCGGCAGCTCCGCCACCAGCCGGTCCTTCGCGGCGACGCCGTGCTTCTTCGCGCGCGCGTGCAGAACCTCGATCTTCATCTTGGCCATGTCCACGCCGGTCGGGCATTCGCGCTTGCAGCCCTTGCAGGAGACGCAGAGCGAGAGCGCCGAGGCGACCTCGTCCGAGGCCAGCGCATCGGGGCCGAGCTGTCCCGTGAGCGCGAGGCGCAGCGTGTTGGCGCGGCCGCGCGTCAGGTGCTCCTCCGCGCGGGTGACGCGGAAGGAGGGGCACATGACGTTCGCGTCGAACTTCCGGCAGGTGCCGTTGCTGTTGCACATCTCCACGGCGCCGAGGAAACCTCCCAGCGGCCCGGGATGGTCGGACCAGTCCAGCACCGGGCGGATGCTCTCATCCGCCGCATAGCCGGGCGGGTAGCGGAACAGCGTGCGGTCATCCATCCGCGGCGCCCGCACCACGCGGCCGGGGTTCAGCAGCCCCTTCGGGTCGAAGGCGTCCTTCACCGCCTCGAAGGCGCGGACGATGCGGGCGCCGAACATCGGCTCGTGGAATTCCGAGCGTACGATGCCGTCGCCGTGCTCGCCGGAATGGCTGCCCTTGTAGTCGCGCACCAGGGCGAAGCATTCCTCCGCGATGGCGCGCATCCGGCGGACGTCCTCGCCCTCCTTCATGTTCAGCACGGGGCGGACATGCAGGCAGCCGACGCTGGCATGGGCGTACCAGGTGCCCTTGGTGCCGTGGCGCTTGAACACCTCGTTCAGGCGTTCCGTGTAGTCGGCGAGGTCGTCGAGATCGACGGCCGTGTCCTCGATGAAGGAGACGGGCTTCCCGTCGCCCTCCATGCTCATCATGATGTTCAGCCCCGCCTCGCGCACCTCCGCGATGGCCGCCTGGAACCCTGGGTCCGTCGCGCGCACCACGGCGCCGGGATAGCCGAGGTCGCCCATCGCCTCCTCCAGCCGGTCCAGCTCGCGCAGCAGCACGCCGTCGTCGTCGCCGTGGAACTCGACGATCAGCAGGCTGTCCGGCTCGCCCAGCACCATCTTGTCGATCGTCGCGCGGTAGATCGGGATGGAGCGGCCGAGGTCGATCATCGTCCGGTCCACCAGCTCCACCGCCTCCGGGTCGAGCGCGACGAGGTGCTTCGACGCGGCCATGGCGGCGCGGAAGGTCGGGAACTGGCAGATGCCCAGCACCTTGCGCGGCTTGACCGGCCACAGCTTCAATTCCAGCGCGGCGGAGAAGGCCAGCGTCCCCTCGCTCCCCACCAGGAGTCGCGCGAGGTTGCCGCGCCCCGTGTCGCGCGCCGCCGGCGTCAGCGCATCGATGTTGTAGCCGCCGACGCGGCGGAGCTGGCGCGGGAAGCGCGCCGCGATCTCCTCCGCCTCGCGCGCGCCCAGGGCGCGGAGCCGCTGCACGAGGTCGGCCACGCCGCCCGGCACGTCGTCGCCCAGGTTGTCCGGCAGGTCGCCGAAGCGGAAGGCGGTGCCGTCGGCCAGCAGCGCATCGATGGCGGTGACGTTGTCCGCCATCAGACCGTAGCGGATGGATTTCGACCCGCAGGAGTTGTTCCCCGCCATGCCGCCGATGGTGCAGCGCGCCCAGGTGGAGGGATCGACCGGGAAGAACAGCCTGTGCGCCTTCAGCGCGTCGTTCAGCGCCCCCAGCGCGAGGCCCGGCTGCACCGTCGCGCGCATCGCCTTCGCGTCGATGTCCAGCACGTTGCGCAGGTGGCGCGAGCAGTCCAGCACCAGCGCGCGGTTCACCGTCTGCCCGCATTGCGAGGTGCCGCCGCCGCGCGGCAGGGCGGGCACGCCCTCCTCGCGGCAGATGGCCAGCGCCGCCTCCACATCGGCCAGGCTGCGCGGCACCAGCACGCCGATCGGCTCCACCTGGTAGATGCTGGCATCGGTGGCGTAACGGCCGCGGTCGGCCCGGCGGAACAGCACCTCGCCCGCCGTCTCCCGCCGCAGCCGCGCGGCCAGCCTCTGCTCCCCGGGGCGCGGGTCGCCGGGGAGGGTCCGCGCAGTCTGGATGGCGTTCATGCTGGCTCCCCGGGATCCTGGGCCGGTCTGCGCCGGCGGCTGCTGCGGTGCAGATTGCGCCACCCGGGAGGCGGGGGCAAAGAGGGGGTCCGAACCGGGGGAACAAGCCGATGGCCTATATCGAGACGCGACCGACCCAGGGGCGTCATTTCCTGCAGATCCCTGGCCCGACCAACGTGCCCGACCGGGTGCTGCGGGCCATCGACAACCCCACCATGGACCATCGCGGACCGGAATTCGGCGTCTTCGGCAAGGCGCTGCTGGGGAAGGTGAAGAAGGTCTTCCGCACCACGGGCGACGTGGTGATCTACCCCGCCTCCGGCACCGGGGCCTGGGAGGCGGCGCTGGTCAACACCCTCTCGCCCGGCGACCGCATCGTGATGTGCGAGACGGGCTGGTTCGCGCATCTCTGGCACGAGATGGCGACCCGCCTGGCCCTGAAGCCCGAGCTGATCCCGACCGACTGGCGCCGTGGCGCCGATGCCGCCGCGATCGGCGAGGCGCTGCAGGCGGACCAGGGCCACGCCATCAAGGCGGTCTGCGTCGTCCACAACGAGACCAGCACCGGCTCCACCAGCCGCGTCGCCGCCGTGCGCCGCGCCATCGACGAGGCGGGGCACCCCGCGCTGCTGCTGGTCGACACCATCAGCGGCCTGGGCAGCGTGGACCTGCGCCACGATGACTGGGGCATCGACGTGACCGTGGCCGGCTCGCAGAAGGGGCTGATGCTGCCGCCGGGGCTGAGCTTCAACGCGATCAGCGCCAAGGCGCTGAAGGCGGCCGAGACGGCGAAGCTGCCGCGCGCCTTCTGGGACTGGAAGGCGATGCTGGCGATCAACCCGACCGGCTACTTCCCCTATACCCCCGCGACCAACCTGCTCTACGGTCTCGATGCCGCGCTCGACATGATCGAGGAGGCGGGGCTGGACGCGGTGCTCGCCCGGCACGACCGTCATGCCGAGGCCACCCGCCGCGCCGTCCGCCACTGGGGGCTGGAGGTGCAGTGCGCCGAGCCGGAGGAATACTCCTCCGCGCTCACCGCCGTGCGCGTGCCGGAGGGGCATTCGGCCGACGGGCTGCGCGCCGCGATCCTGGAGCGGTTCAACATGTCCCTCGGCAACGGCCTGGGCCGGCTGAAGGACCGGGTCTTCCGCATCGGCCACCTGGGCGACCTCGGCGACCTGCAGCTGATGGGCACGCTCTCCGGCGTGGAGATGGGGCTGAAGGTCGCGGGCATCCCCTACAGCCCGGGAGGTGCCCAGGCGGCGATGGACTACCTCTCCGGCAACGGCTGAGGCTCAGCCGCGCGGGAGGGCCTCGCGCGGCACCTCGATGTTCAGCCCGAACCAGGCGACCCCCTCGGCCACCAGGTCGAGGATGTAGCCCGCCACCGCGGGGTCGGCCCGGGGCAGTTCCAGCGGCAGCTCCACCGTCTCGCCCGGCCGCACCTCGCGCGCGGCGAGTCGGAGGCGGCGGAAGTCGCGCTCCAGCGTCCCGTCCGCCAGCCGGCGCATCAGCCCGAGATTCACGCTGCCCGTGCCGCTGCCCGCCGGCGGCCAGCGATAGGGTCCCGGGTTGGTCACCCGCAGCAGCCAGGCCGGCCCGCTGGCGTGCAGGGCGATGGCGCCGGTCAGCCGCGCTTCGCCGGCGCCGGGAAGGGGAGCATCCTCCGCCTGCCCGGCCGGGCGGCGGTGCAGGACGAAGGCGCGGATGTTGAGGATCCAGGGATCCAGCCGTTCGAAGACCCGCTGCACCATCGCCGCCTCCGGGGCGGCGCCGCGGGCGGCGCGCGTCTCCTCGGCGCAGAAGGCCTCCACGGGCAGCAGCACGGGCATGTTCGGCACCACCGCCACCTCGCAGCCGGAGAAGCCGGCCGCCTGCGCCATGGTCCAGACCGCGGCGATGTCCACGTCGTTCTCGATCACGCCATGGGCGCGCATCTCCGCCTGGGAGGTGGCGGCGCGGGAATGGCGCGGCCCCGGCTCGATGAAGGCGGCGCGGCCGCCCGGCGCCAGCACCCGCGCCATCTCGTGCAGCGCCGCGCCGGGGTCGTGCAGGTGGTGGAGGACGTCATAGCAGAGGATGCGCTGCACGGAGGCGTCCTCCAGCGGCAGGGCAGTGCCGTCCATCGGCTCCAGCCGGATCCGGGCGGCGAGGTGGGGGGCGTGCAGGCTGGTATAGGCGGCCGACTTCTCCAGCGCGGCCGCCGAGACGTCCACCCCCACCACCTCCAGCCCCTGCTGCGCCAGGGCACGGCAGAGCCAGCCGGTGCCGCAGCCATAGTCCAGCACGCGCTGCCCCGGCCGGGCATCGAGCAGCTGCATGGCCAGGGTCAGCTTGCGGAGCATGTCCCGCGCCATGGCCGGGTCGCCGAAGGGCTTGCGGAACTGCGGGTCGCTCAGCCGGACCGCGTGGTAGTAGCGGTCCGCCCGGTCCGCATGGGTGGCGCCGTCGGTGCCGGCGATCAGCCGCCGCACGTCGATCAGGCCGTCGGGGCCCTGGAATGCCTCGGCCTGGGTGCTGTCCCATCCGGTCATGTGCCGGCCTCCCCGTCTGGGCCCATGGTGATCCCCGCCGGCGGGGGGCGCAATCGGCGCGGCCCGGCCCCCGCCGCGGCGCCGTTTTTCACGCGGCCCAGGGGAGCCGGGACGCTTCCGCCGCAACGCCGCGCTTCCCATCTCGGCAGGCAGACCCCAAGCAGGAGCGGCGCATGATCGAAGCCTGGAGCTGGCCCACCCCCAACGGCCACAAGGTCCACATCGCCCTGGAGGAGACGGGCCTGCCCTATCGGGTCGTCCCGGTGAACATCGGCAAGGGGGAGCAGTTCCGGCCCGACTTCCTGGCCATCACGCCCAACCACCGCATTCCCGCGATCGTCGACCCGGAGGGGCCGGGCGGGAAGGAGATGCGGCTGTTCGAGAGCGGCGCGATCCTGATCTACCTGGCGGAGAAGGCGGGGATGCTGATCCCGGCGGACCCGGCGGAGCGCTACACCTGCCTGCAGTGGCTGATGTTCCAGATGGGCGGCGTCGGACCGATGTTCGGCCAGTACGGCCACTTCAACAACTACGCGCCGGAGAAGATCCCCTACGCCATCGAGCGCTACGCCAGCGAGGTGAAACGCCTGCACCGCGTGCTGGAGAAGCGCCTGTCGGAAGCGGAGTACCTGGCGGGCGCCGCCTACTCCATCGCCGACATCGCCACCTTCCCGTGGATCCGCAACCCGGAGCGCCGCGGCATCGACCTGGCGGAGTTCCCCTCCGTGCGGCGCTGGCACGACGCGATCGCGGCGCGGCCGGCGGTGCAGCGCGGCGTCGCCGTGCTGAGCGAGAACCAGAGGAACGCGCCCATGACGGATGCGGAGCGCGAGGTGCTGTTCGGCAAGACCCAGTTCGCGGCACGCTGAGGGCGGGACATGGCGGAACTCGACCACCTCGTCATCGGCTGCGACACGCTGGAGCAGGGGACGGCCTGGGCGCGGGAGGCGCTCGGCATCGCCATCGCGGCCGGCGGCGCGCATCCCGGATGGGGCACGCACAACGCCCTGGCGGGGCTGGGGCCCTCGCTCTACCTGGAGGTGATCGCCCCGGACCCGGCGCAGCCGTCCCCCGACCGGGAGAGGCCCTTCGGCCTGGACGACCCCGCCCTGCGCGCCCGGCTGCGCCAGGCCCCCGCCCTGCTGACCTATGTCGCCCGCTGCGACGACATCGCCGCGCTGACCGCGGCGCTGGGCGAGGATTCGGAGCCGCCGCTGCGCATGAGCCGGGGGGCGCTCTCCTGGCAGATCGCCCGGCCCCGCGATTCCCTGGACGGGCTGGTGCCGAGCCTGATCGAGTGGCCCGGCGGCGTCTCGGTGGCGGCGCGGATGCCGGATTCCGGCATGCGCCTGACCGGCTTCGTGGCGGAGCACCCGGTCCCGGAGCGGGTGGCCCGGCGGCTCGCCGCCCGGGGGCTCCGGAGCCCGGAGGCGCGGCCCGGCTCCCGGCCGAGGCTTGTGGCCCATCTGCGGCGCCCGGACGGGGTGGAGGTGGTCCTTGCCTCCGGTGGCCCGGACGCCGATGGCTCCCGGCCATGAGGGGGGCGGCACGCGCCGCGCGAGTGTCTGGTGGTTTCGGCGCGAGGAAGTTGCTCGGCGCGCTGGGCCACGTGACAGGCTTGTGCTAGGCACCGAAACGATCCTGGAGAGCAGGCTCTGTGATTCGAGACTGTGGCCGCCGTGACGGCATCGCGATCGGGGCTGCCCGGGCGGTTCTGGAACGCCGCCGCATTCATTTCAGACGGTGCTCCGGCCTGCCGATCGGGGGTAAGGTGATCGCACGTCCGATGGAACCGGCCTGTTGAGCGCACGCATCCTCGTCGTCGACGACATCGCCACCAACCTTCAGCTGCTCGAGGCGCGCCTGCGCGCGGAGTACTACGAAGTCGCCCTGGCCAATTCCGGCCCGGCGGCGCTGCGCCTGGCGGTGGACTGGAAGCCCGACGTCATCCTTCTGGACGTGATGATGCCCGGCATGGACGGCTACGAGGTCTGCCGGCTGCTCAAGGCGCGCGATGCCACCGCCCACATCCCCGTGGTGATGATCACGGCGCTGGTCGACCAGAGCGAGCGCGTCCGGGGGCTGGAGGCCGGGGCGGACGACTTCCTCTCCAAGCCCGTCGACCACGCGACGCTGTTTGCCCGCCTGCGCGCGCTGCTGCGGACCAAGCAGGTCCTGGATGCCTTCCGGATCCGGTCCGAGACCGCCGAGGAGCTGGGCCTGGAGCGGCCGGAGGACCCCCCCGCCAGCGTCGCCGGGGCGCGGGCCATGATCGCCACCGGCACCCCGCGGGAGGCCGCCGAGCTTCAGGAGGTGCTGGCGCGCGATGGCGTCCTGAGCTCCCTGGCCGCCGATGCCGCCACCGCCTGGCGTTGTGCCCTGGAGGAGGAGTTCGACCTCGCCCTCCTCAGCCTGTCGCTGGATGGGGGGGACGGGCTGCGCCTCGCCTCCCGCCTCCGGGCCCATACCGCCACGCGGGACCTGCCCGTGCTGCTGATCGGCGATGCCGACCAGAAGGGGATGGTGCTGCGTGGCTTCGACCTGGGCGCGAACGATCACGTCCTGCGGCCGGTCGACCCCAACGAGCTGCGGGCGCGGGCGCGCAACCAGATCCGCCGCAAGCGCTACCAGGAGCGCGTGCGGGCCGACCTGCAACGCTCGCTGGAGGCGGCGGTGACGGACGGGCTGACCGGGCTGCGGAACCGCCGCTACGCCACCCGCCACCTGGAGGGGCTGCTGCGCGCCGGCGGCGCCACGGTGCTGCTTCTCGACGTGGACCACTTCAAGCGGGTCAACGACACGCTGGGCCATGCCTGCGGCGATGCCGTGCTGAAGGAGGTCGCGGAGCGGCTGCGGCAGCACGTGCGCGCCGTGGACGTGGTGGCCCGCTACGGCGGCGAGGAATTCCTGGTGATCATGTCGGAAAGCACCCTGGCCGACATGCAGGCGGTGGCGGAGCGGCTGCGCCAGGCGGTGTCGCGCGAGCCGATCCGCACGGCGGAGGGCTCCCTGACGGTGACCGTCAGCATCGGCGGCGCCACCGCGCCGGCCGGCTCGCAGCTGGAGAAGCTGATCGCCCGCGCCGATGCGGCGCTGTACCGGGCCAAGGCAGGCGGGCGCGACAGGCTGGAGGTGGCGGAGGCCGCCTGAGGCGGCAGGCGAGCCTCAGAGTCTGATTCATAATTATCCGGCGTGATTTCATGGCCTTGCGATGCGGCGTGCGAAGAGCTGGATCGAGGCGATGAAGAGCCATGCGGTAGCCGATGCGATGGTCTGCTCGAAGTCCTTGGCGAGGCGGCGGTTCCGATTGAGCCAAGCCAGTGTGCGTTCGACAACCCAACGGCGCGGGAGGACGACAAACCCTCTTGCGGCATCTGACCGTTTGACGATCTCGACGGTCCATTTGCCGATCCGCCGGAGGGCGTCCCTGAGCTTGTCGCCAGCATATCCACCATCGGCGAAGACATGGCGCAGCCACGGGAAGCGCTTGATGATCTCGGCCAGCACCAGCGGCGCACCGTCACGGTCCTGGATGTCGGCGGTGTGGACTACCGCATGGACGAGATTGCCGTCGGTGTCGGTCAGGATGTGGCGCTTGCGGCCCTTGGTCTTCTTGCCCGCATCATAGCCCCGAGGTCCGCCGCTTTCCGTGGTTTTGACGCTTTGGCTGTCGATTACCCCGGCGCTGGGCGAGGCTTCGCGACCCGTCCCCTCACGGGCGATCAGCAACAGAGCATGGTTCAATGACAACCACAGCCTATTGTCCCGCCACAGGTAGAACCAGCGCCGCACCGTCGAGACCGGCGGAAAGCAGGGCGGCAGCATCCGCCACGGCAGGCCGCCACGCAGCAGATACAGGATCGCCTCGACAATCCGCCTGAGTGGCCACTTGCGCGGGCGGCCCACATGCGATGCTGGCGGAAAGAACGGCTCCAGCAGTGCCCATTCGGCATCGGTCAAATCGCTTGGCAAAGCCAGTTCCGCACGGGCATACTGCGCCCGAGTGGTATCGGTCCACATCGTTGATCTCCGGAAGTTTTCGCAAAAACCCCTGAATCAATGACCTGGGCTGGCGTCAAGCTAACCCGCTGATACCACTCAACTTAATTTCGGATCAGGCTCTCAGGGATACGGCCGCTTCTCCGCCCCCTGCCGACGACGAGAGCCCCGGGGCCGTGAGGCCGCCGGGGCGATGCTGCGTCCGGAATCGCTCGTCCAGGGGGAGGGGCCGCCGCAGCGGCCCGCTGGCCCCCTTACTTGATCTTCGCCTCGCGGAAGACGACGTGCTTGCGCGCGACGGGGTCGTACTTCTTCATCTCGAGCTTGCCAGTGGCGTTCCGGGTGTTCTTCTTCGTGACGTAGAAGTAGCCGGTCTCGGCGCTGCTCACGAGCTTGATCTGGATGGTGTTGGACTTGGCCATGTCGATGATTCCGCGGCGGGCCCCTGGGCGGAGCCCGGGCCGGTGAGGGGCCGGAACCTAGTCGGCTGGGCGATGGCGTCAAGCGTCCGTCGCGCGGCCCTGCCCCGCAGGCGCGCGCCAGGGCCGCATCAGGGCCCGATCGCCGCCCGGTAGAGCTCCGGCCGGGCGAGCAGGGCCTGCGCCACCTGCCCATCCGCCTCCCGCCCTTCCGCCGGCGGGCAGGCACCCCGCAGCGCCACGACCTCGCTGGCCAGGACGGGGGCGCGTGCCGCCCGCTGGCGCGCCAGCACCGCGGCCATCGGCGCCTCGCCCTGCTCCAGCCGGGCCACCTGCCGGCGCGTCGCCTCCTCGCTCAGGCTGGTGCAGACGGCCGGGATCACCCCGAGTCCCTGCAACGGCCAGCCATCGGGCGCCAGGATGCGCGACCAGGAGAGCGACAGCTCCGCCCCGTTGGGCATGGGCACCAGGATCTGGATCAGCCCCTTCCCCATGGTGGTGCTGCCGACCACGACCGCCCGGCGGCGGTCCGACAGGGCGGCGGAGACGATTTCGGAGGAGGAGGCGGTGCGGCCATCCACCAGCACCACCAGCGGCCGGCCCTCCGCCAGGTCCGGCCCGGCCGATTCCCAGCGGCGCAGCGCATCGGGGTGCCGGCCTTCGGTGCGGCCGACGGGGCCATCGTCGAGGAAGGTCGCGGCCACGGCCACGCCCTCGCGCAACAGGCCGCCGCGGTTGCCGCGCAGGTCCAGCACCAGCCCCTGCGGCGGACGGCCGCGCGCGCCGGACTGGAGGTTGCGCCGGAGCAGGCCCGCAAGCTGGTCGGCGGTCCCGGCCGTGAAGCTGCCGATGCGCAGCAGCAGCAGGTCGCCCCGCCGCTCCGCCTGGACGGAGGGCGCGATCGCCACGGCCCGCCGCAGCACGGCGGAGACCCGGGTCCGCCCGCGCAGCAGCAGCAGGCGCAGGTTCCCGGGCGATTCCCCTTCCAGCAGCGCCCGCAGCGGCTCCAGCCGGGTGGGGCTGACGCTGCGCCCATCCGCCGCCAGCAGGCGGTCGCCGGCCCGCACCCCCGCCCGGGCGGCGGGGCTGTTCGGGGCGACCGCGGCCACGACCACGCTGCCGCGCGGCCCGGCCTCCACCTCGATCCCGGCCCCGGCCACGCCCAGCCGCCGCTCCCGCGCCGCCTCCGCCTCATCGGCCGGGACGTAGCGGCTGTAGGGGTCGAGGTGGTTGAAGATCTCGTCGTAGGCGGCCTGCACCATGCGATCGGCCCCGCCGCGGCGGAGCACGGGCGAGGCGTCCCAGGCTGCGTCGAAGAGCCAGGCCAGGGCGGCGGCGGCCTCCCCCGGCCGGTCGCCGGCCCGGCGCTGGGCGATGTCCCGCCCCGAGAGGCCAAGGCGCAGGACGCCGTCGCGCTGCTCCGCCTCCAGCAGCGGGTCGAGGGCGGAGAGGCCGCGCAACGCCCAGAGCGCCAGATCGGTCGCCGCAGCGGCTTCGAGGTGCCTGTCCCGGATGGCCCTGAAGCCGGAGGTGAGCACCGATTCGACGGAGGCCTGCGGGAAGGGCTGCTGCTGCGCCTGCCCCGGAGCGGGGCCCAGCAGGGCTAGCGCGAGCGCGAGGAGGACCGCGAGGCGCCGGCCCGCCGCCGCCCGGCCGGGGCGGCCTGGAGGATGTGGAAGGTGAGGCTGCCGGTCAGCGGCGCCGCCTCCGCAAGGCGCACCTCCACCTCCTGGCCCAACGAGAAGGCGAGCCCCGTGTGGCGGCCCACCAACCGTTGCGTGCCGTCCTCGTGCACCCATCGGTCGTCCGGAAGCGAGGCCAAGGGAACGATTCCGCTGGCGCCGTTCTGCTCCAGGGTGACGAAGAGGCCGAAGCGTGTCACCCCGGAAATGCGCGCCGGGAAATGCGTACCCACGTGGTCTGCCATGTAGGCGGCGAGGTAGCGGTCCACCGCGTCGCGCTCGGCCATGGCGGCGCGGCGCTCGGTGCGGGTGATGTGCTCGCCCGTCTCCGGCAGGCGCGCGGCCTCCTCGGCGGTCAGCCCGTCTTGGCCCAGCCGCAGGGCGGCGATCAGGGCACGGTGGACGACGAGATCGGCGTAGCGCCGGATCGGGCTGGTGAAGTGGGCGTAGCGCGGCAGGGCGAGGCCGAAATGGCCGATGTTGTCCGGCGCGTATTCCGCCTGGGACTGGCTGCGCAGCACGGTCTCGTGGACCAGACGCTCCTCCGGCCGGTCCCGCACCGCCTCCAGAAGGGCTGCGAAGTCGCGCGGCCGGAGCAGGTTCCCGGGCGGCAGGGAGAGGTCGAAAGTTCCCAGGAACTGGCGCAGCGCCTCCAGCTTGGCGTCCGAGGGCCGGTCGTGGATGCGGTAGAGCAGGGGGGTGTGGTGCCGCTCCAGCTCCTCGGCGGCGCAGACATTGGCGGCCACCATGAACTCCTCGATCAGCCGGTGACTGTCGAGCCGTTCGCGCGGGGCGACGGACAGCACCTTGCCGTCCGCGTCCAGCGTGACCTTCCGCTCCGGCAGGTCCAGCTCCAGCGTCCCACGCCGCTCCCGCGCGCCGAGCAGGGCGCGGAAGGCGCCGTAGAGGCCGGGGAAGGAGTCCGCCGATTCCTGCACCGCCTGGTAGGTCAGCCGGGCGGAGGAGCGCATGATCCCCCGCCCGAAGCGGTGCGACAGCTTGCGCCCTTCCGCGTCGAAGACCATCCGCACGAAGAGGCAGCCGCGATCCTCGTCCGGGCGCAGGCTGCACCAGCCGTTGGACAGCGCCTCCGGCAGCATCGGCACCACCCGGTCGGGGAAGTAGACGCTGTTCCCGCGCGTCCAGGCGGCGCGGTCGAGTGCGCTGCCGGGGCGGACGTAGTGCGCCACGTCGGCGATGGCGACGGTGACGGCCCAGCCCTCGCCCTCGGCTTCGGCATGCACGGCGTCGTCGAAGTCGCGCGCGTCCTCGCCGTCGATGGTCACCAGCGGCAGGCCGCGCAGATCTTCTCGCCCCTCGGGCGACACGCCGCGGGCGCGCTCCGCCTGGGCCAGCGCCTCCGCGTCGAAGGCGTCGGGGATGCCGTGCGCGTGGATGCAGATCAGCGAGACGGCGCGCGGCGCGTCCATGCGCCCCAGCACCTCCACCACCCGGGCCGGGCGGGGGCCGAGGCCGTGGCCCCGCCCGAAGGAGGGCAGCGGCTCGGCCAGCACCAGGTCGCCGTCGCGCGCCTCGCCGGACTCGCCCGCCGGCACCGCCCAGTCGGCCCGGGCGCGGCGGTCCACGGGGCGGATCAGCCCGCGCTCGAACATCCCCAGGATGCGGGAGGCGCCGGTCTCCGCCAGCCGTCGCAGGGTGCGGCCCTCGTACCTGTCCCGGCCCATCGGGCGCAGCTTCGCCAGCACCCGGTCGCCCGGGGCCAGGGCAGGCTGCCCGCGCGGCTCGGGGTGCATGTAGACCAGGGGGCGGCCCTCGCCCTCCCAGCTCACCGGGCGCGCCAGCGGGTCGCCGTCCGGGTCGGTGCCGAAGACCTCGACGATGGCCGTGTCGGGGAGGGAGGCGGCGTGGCGCAGGGAACGGCGGCCGGATGGGGCAGCGGCACCCTCGGCCTTGATCGCCTTCAGCAACTCGCGCAGGGCGGGGCGCTGGTCGGCGGTCAGGCCGAAATGCCGGGCGATCTCGCTCTTGCCCACGGTTCCGCCGACGCTGCGCAGCCAGGCGAGCAGTTCCTCGCGGCTGGGGACGGCGCCGGGCTCGCCCGCCTCGCGGGCCGTGGCGCGCCGCTTCGCGCTGGCCTGGGGCCCGGCGGCCGGGCGGGTGCGCACCACCCTGGCCCGGGGCGCCGGGGGAACGCCGATCCGGCGCGCCACCTCAGCCGCCCCGCCGGTGCGTCACCGCGCCGGCTTCTTGGCCGCGGGCTTGGGGGCCGCAGGCTTGCGGGCGGTGGCCGGCTTCGCCGCGGCGCGCGCGGCGGGCTTGGCCGTGGCCGCGGCGGCCTTCTTCGCGGCCGGCTTCCGCGCGGGCGCCTTGCCGGCGGCGGGCTTCGCGGAAGCAGGCTTGGCGGCGGGCGCCTCGGCCTTCGCGGCGACGCGCTTGGCCGGAGCCTTGCGCGCAGCGCCGCGCGGGGCGAGCTGCTTGCCCTTCTCCGCCAGCAGGGCGACCGCCTGCTCCAGGGTGAAGTCCTCCGCCTGGACGTTGCGCGGCAGGCTCGCCACCGTCTGCCCGTGCTGGGCATAGGGGCCGAAGCGGCCGCGGCGGATCTCTACCGGGGCGCCGTCCTTGGGGTGGACGCCCAGCTCCACGCTGCGCGGCTTGGCCCCGGCCAGCAGGGCGACAGCCCGGTTCAGCCCGATGGTCAGCACGTCGTCGTCGGGGTCGAGCGACTTCGAGATGGCGCCCATCTTCAGGTAGGGCCCGAAGCGGCCGAGATTGGCGGTGATCTCCTCGCCGCTCTCCGGGTGCAGGCCCACGACGCGCGGCATGGAGAGCAGGGCGAGCGCCCGCTCCAGCGTCACCCCCTCCGGGTCCATCCCGCGCGTCAGGCTGGCGCGGCGCGGCTTGGTCGGCTTGCCCTTGGCGTCCGTCCCCGGCTCGCCGAGTTGGACATAGACGCCGTAGGGGCCGCGCCGCATCGTCACCGGCTCGCCCGTGGGGGCCGTGCCCAGCTCGCGCACGCCGTCGGCGAAGCCGCCAGCCTCCTCCGCGCCCTCGGCGCCGGGAGCGACCAGGGGGCGGGTGTAGCGGCATTCGGGGTAGTTGGAGCAGCCGATGAAGGCCCCCGTCCGCCCCAGCCGCAGGCCGAGCCGCCCGGTGTGGCAGTTCGGGCATTCCCGCGGGTCCTTGCCGTCATCGGCAGGGGGGAAGAAGTGCGGGCCGAGATCCTCGTCCAGCGCGTCGATCACGTCGCTGATCTTGAGGTCCTTGGTCGCGGCCACCGCCTTGGAGAAGGCGTCCCAGAACTCCGCCATCACCTCCCGCCAGTCGGCGCGGCCGCCGCTGATGTCGTCCAGCCGCTCCTCCAGGGAGGCGGTGAAGCCCGTATCCACGTAGCGCTCGAAGAAGGCGACCAGGAAGGCGGTGACCAGGCGGCCGCGATCCTCCGGCTGGAAGCGCCGCTTCTCCAGCTTGACGTAGTCGCGGTCCTGCAGGGTCTGCAGGATCGAGGCATAGGTGGAGGGCCGGCCGATCCCCAGCTCCTCCATCTTCTTGACCAGCGAGGCCTCCGTGTAGCGCGGCGGCGGCTGGGTGAAGTGCTGCTCCGCCGAGACGGGGCCGCGCTTCAGCGGGTCGTCCTTGGCCATGGGCGGCAGGACGCGGCCATCCTCCTCGCCCAGCGGCGAGTTGGCGGGAGCGTCGTCCACATCCTCCCGGTACAGCTTCAGGAAGCCGTCGAAGGCGATGACCGAGCCGGTGGCGCGCAGCCGCACCTGGCCGGAGGCATCCGCGATGTCCACCGTCGTCTGGTCCAGCTCGGCCGAGGCCATCTGGCTCGCCACCGCGCGCTTCCAGACCAGCTCGTAGAGCCGGCGCTGGTCGTTGTTCAGATAGCGCGCGACCTCGGCGGGGGTGCGGGAGACGTCGGTGGGGCGGATCGCCTCGTGCGCCTCCTGGGCATTCTTCGCCTTGCTGGAATACTCGCGCGCGGCGGGGGGGAGGTACCGGGTCCCGAACTCCTCGCCCACATGCCCGCGGATGGCGGCGATCGCCTCGCCCGCCATCTGCACGCCGTCCGTCCGCATATAGGTGATGAGGCCGACCGTCTCGCCGCCGATCTCCACCCCCTCGTAGAGCTGCTGGGCGAGGCGCATCGTCGCCTGGGCGCCGAAGCCCAGCTTGCGCGAGGCCTCCTGTTGCAGCGTCGAGGTGGTGAAGGGCGGCGGCGGGTTGCGGCGGACGCGGCGCTTCTCGACCGAGAGGACGGTGAAGGTCCCGGCCTCCACCGCCGCCTTGGCGCGCATCGCCGACGCCTCGTTGGGCAGGTCGAACTGCTCCAGCCGCCTGCCATCCAGATGTGTCAGCCGGGCGGTGAACTGCGCGCCGATCGGGGTGGCGAAGCGTGCCTCCACCGTCCAGTACTCGCGCGTCTTGAACGCCTCGATCTCCGCCTCGCGCTCGCAGATCAGGCGAAGGGCGACGGACTGCACGCGGCCGGCCGAGCGGCTGCCCGGCAGCTTGCGCCACAGCACGGGCGAGAGGGTGAAGCCCACCAGGTAGTCCAGCGCGCGGCGCGCCAGGTAGGCGTCGATCAGCGGCGCGTCCAGCTCGCGCGGGTGGTCGATGGCGTACTGGACGGCTCGCTTGGTGATCTCGTTGAAGGTGATGCGATGGACCTCGACGCCCTTCAGCGCCCGCTTCTGGCCCAGCATCTCCCGCACGTGCCAGGAGATCGCCTCGCCCTCGCGATCCGGGTCGGTGGCGAGGAACAGGCGCTTGGCGCCCTTCAGCGCGGCGGCGATCTCGCGCACCTGCCGCTCGCCCCGGTCCTCCGAGGACCAGTCCATGGCGAAGCCCTCCTCGGGCCGCACGGAGCCGTCCTTGGGCGGCAGGTCCCGCACATGGCCGAAGGAGGCGATGACCCGGTAGCCGCCGCCCAGATACTTGTTGATGGTCTTCGCCTTGGCGGGCGATTCCACGACGACGACGTCGGTCATTGGTGTCTGGTCAGTCCTCCCGGGCCGCGACGGCGGCGCGGACGATACGGTTTCCCGGCAGCAGTTCCACCCTCCCGGACAATTCGAGGTCCAGCAGCAGGGACTGGGCGGCGGAGGGCGAGAGGTGGCAGCGCCTTAGCACTTCGTCAACCGTAACGGGTGAATAACCAATCAACTCAAGAAGTTGGTCGGTTTCCCCGCGCGGGCCAGAATGTTCCGCCGGAAGGAACGTGGGCGATTCGTTTCGCGGGGCCGGCGCCCGACCGGGCCGTGGCGGCAGGGCCAGGGGCGCGGCGGGCAGGGTGGACAGCACATCCTCGGCCGTCTCCGTGAAGGTCGCGCCCTCGCGCAGCAGGTTGTTCGACCCCTGGCAGCGCGGGTCGAGCGGGCTGCCGGGCACGGCATAGACCTCCCGCCCCGCCTCGGTGGCCAGCCGCGCGGTGATCAGCGTGCCGGAGCGCAGCGCCGCCTCCACCACCACCGTGCCCAGGCTCAGCCCGGCGACGATGCGGTTGCGCCGGGGGAAGTGGCGGGCGATGGGCGCCGTGCCGAGGGGGGATTCCGCGACCAGCGCGCCGGCCTCCGCGATGCGGTCCTGGAGGGCGGCATTCTCCGGCGGGTAGGCGATGTCGAGCCCGCCGGCCAGCACCGCCACCGTCCGCCCGGCCCGCAGCGCGCCCAGATGGGCGGCGGTGTCGATCCCGCGCGCGAGGCCGGAGGTCACGACGATCCCGCCGGCGGCCAGGCCCTCCGCCATCTCCTCGGCGATGCGCCGCCCGGCGGAGGAGGCGTTGCGGGCGCCGACCACCGCCACCTGCCGCGCGGCGAGCAAGGCGGGGTCGCCCAGCACGGCCAGGACGGGCGGCGCATCGGCCAGCAGCGCCAGCAGCTCGGGATAGCCCGGGGCGCCGAGGTGCAGGAAGGTGCCGCCGCGGCGCAGCACCGCCTCCATCTCCCGCCGCGTCGCTCCCGCCTCGGCCGGGCGCAGGCCGCGGGCGGGCAGGGCGTCCAGCGCCGCCTCGGCCGAGCCGTGGCGGGCAAGCAGGCGGCGGAACTCGATGCTGCCGATGCCCTCGCTGCGCGAGAGGCGCAGCCGGGCGAGGGCTTCCGCCTCCCTCAACCCGCCGTCTCTTTCCCGGACGCATCCTTGCCTTGCCCGATGCGCGGCTCGGTGCCGGAGAGCAGGCGGCGGATGTTCGCGTGGTGGCGGATGACGACGTAGAGGGCGATGGCGGCCACCGGCACGAAGAGCGGCGGCCCGCCCAGCACCCAGGCCTCCAGCGCGGAGGCGACCATGGCCGACAGCGCCCCCACCGAGGAGATGCGCGACAGCCGCGCGGCCACCAGCCAGACGGCGACGGCGACGGCGAAGACCGGCCAGGCCAGCGCCAGGAAGGTGCCCAGCGCCGTCGCCACCCCCTTGCCGCCGCGCCCGCCGAGCCAGGGCGGGTGGCAATGCCCCGCGACGGCGCCCATCGCGGCGATGCCGGCCCAGACGGGGCCCAGCACCCAGGCCACCAGCCAGACGGCGACGGCGCCCTTCAGCCCGTCCAGCAGCAGGGTGGCCGCCGCCAGCTTCTTGTTCCCCGTCCGCAGCACGTTGGTCGCGCCGATGTTGCCCGAGCCGATGGCGCGGATGTCGCCCATCCCGGCGGCGCGGGTCAGCAGCAACCCGAAGGGGATGGAGCCGAGCAGCAGGCCGATGACGAAGGCCAGGAGGGCGGCGAGCCAAGGGGCCATGGCGGGCGCCATCAGCCGAACACCCTCCGCCCGGCCTTCCAGGTGCCCAGCACCTTGCCCTCCAGCGCGCGGCCGTCGAAGGGGGAGTTCTGCGCCTTGCCCGGCAGCCTCCCGGCCTCGACCTTCCAGCCCCGCTCCAGCGCGAAGAGCACCAGATCCGCCGGGGCGCCCTTCGCCAGCCGGCCCGCCTCGATCCCCAGCAGCGCCGCCGGGCGGCAGGTCAGCAGGGCCAGGGCATCGAGCAGCGCGACATCCCCCGCATGCACCCGCGCCAGCGTCACCGCCAGCAGCGTGGCGAGGCCGGTGCCGCCCGCCTCCGCCTGGGCGAAGGGCAGGCGCTTGTCGTCCGCGTCGTGCGGCTGGTGGTCGGAGGCGACGGCATCCACCGTGCCGTCGGCCAGCGCCGCGACCACCGCCAGCCGGTCCTCCTCGCGCCGCAGCGGCGGGTTCAGCTTGGCATAGGTGCGGTAGTCGCCGATCGCCGTCTCGTTCAGGTCGAAATAGGGGGGCGCGGTGTCGCAGGTGACCTTCAGCCCCTCGGCCTTGGCCTGGCGGACCAGTTCCAGCGCGGCGGCGGTGGAGAGGTGGGCGAAGTGGATGTGACCGCCGGTCAGCCGGGCGAGGGCGATGTCGCGCGCCACCTGCATCGCCTCCGCCGCGGCCGGGGCGGCGGGCAGGCCGAGGCGGGTCGCCTGCTCGCCCTCGGTCGCCGCGGCGCCGCGCGTCAGGCTCGGCTCGGCCGGGTGCTGGGCGATGAAGCTACCGAAGGCGCGGGCATAGGAGAGGGCGAGGCGCAGGGTGCGGGCATCCCCGATGGCCCGGGTGCCATCGGTGAAGGCGACGGCGCCGGCCTCGCGCAGCAGGCCGAACTCCGTCATCTCCTTCCCGGCGCAGCCGCGCGTGGCGGCGCCGTAGGGCAGGATGGAGAGGCTGCCCGTGGCCTCCCCCCGACGCAGGACGAATTGCAGCAGGGCGGGGTCGTCCAGCGCCGGCTCGCTGTCCGGCAGGGCGCAGAGGGTGGTGATGCCCCCAGCCGCCGCGGCCAGGGCGGCGCTGGCGATGGTCTCGCGGTATTCGTGGCCCGGCTCGCCGAGCGCCGCGCGCAGGTCGACCAGCCCGGGGGCCAGGCAGTCGCCGCCGCAATCGACGGTCGTGGCCCCCTCCGGCGCGCCGGGGGCGGCGCCCTGGGCGACATCCTCGATCACGCCGTCGCGCAGCAGCAGGGCACCGGTCGCATCCAGCCCCGTGGCGGGGTCGAGCAGCCGGGCGTTGGTCAGCAGGGTCGCGGGCATCAGCGGCTGTTCCGTCCCGGCAGGCGGGAGAGCGTGTCCAGCACGGCCATGCGCACGGCCACCCCCATCTCCACCTGCTCGCCGATCACGCTGCGGGCCGGGTCGTCGGCCACCGCGCTGTCGATCTCCACGCCGCGGTTCATCGGGCCGGGGTGCATGACGATGGCGTCCGGCTTCGCGACCGCGAGCTTCTCCGCGTCCAGCCCGTAGAAGCGGAAGTACTCGCGGGCCGAGGGGACCAGGCCGCCCGCCATGCGCTCCCGCTGGAGGCGCAGCATCATCACCACATCCGCGTCCTTCAGCCCCTCGCGCATGGTATGGTGGATCTCCACCCCCAGCCGCGCCGCCTCGGCGGGGATCAGGGTGGGCGGGCCGACGATCCGCACCCGGCAGTTCATCGCCGAGAGCAGGTGGATGTTCGACCGCGCCACCCGGGAGTGCAGCACGTCGCCGCAGATGGCGACCGTCAGGTGCTCCAGCCGCCCCTTGCGGCGGCGGATGGTCAGGGCATCGAGCAGGGCCTGGGTCGGGTGCTCGTGCGTGCCGTCGCCCGCGTTGATGACGGCGGCGTCCACCTTCTGGCTGAGCAGGGCGGGCGCGCCGGACTGGGCGTGGCGGACCACCAGCAGGTCCGTCTTCATGGCGTTCAGCGTGGAGGCGGTGTCGAGCAGCGTCTCGCCCTTGTTCACGCTGCTGGTCGAGACGGACATGTTGATCACGTCCGCCCCCAGCCGCTTGCCCGCCAGCTCGAAGGAGGTGCGGGTGCGGGTGCTGTCCTCGAAGAACAGGTTGATCAGGGTGCGGCCCTTGAGCAGGTCGCGCTGGGTCTTTCCGCCCCGGTTCAGCAGGGCGTAGCTCTCCGCCAGATCGAGCAGGTCGGCGATGTGGACGGGGTGCAGCCCCTCGATGGCGAGGAGGTGGCGGGAGGGATAGGCGACCATCCGGGGCAGGGATTCCGACGTGTGCAGGCGGGCCGGACCATAGGCGGGGCGGACAGGGCGGGAAAGGGCGCCCCGCCGGTCAGCCGGGGGGCGACGCCAGGGGTGGCTCCAGGGGTGGCCCCAGAGGTGGGCGCGTCGCGTCCAGCGCCCCCTGGAGCATGTAGGCCGCCGCCGCCGCATCCACCGCCTTCGCCCGCTTGGCCCGGGTGAGGTCCGCCTCCTCGATCAGCATCCGGTTCACCGCGCTGGACGACAGCCGTTCATCCCACAGCGCCGCCGGCAGGCCGGTCGCGGCGGACAGCGCGGCGGCCCAGTCCTTCGCCGCCTGCGCCGCCGGGCCGAAGGAGCCGTCCAGCCCCAGCGGCAGCCCGACCACCAGCCCCGCCGCGCCCTCGGTCGTGGCGATGGCGGCGATGGCGGCGGCGTTGGCGGCCAGCTTCCCGCGCGGCAGGCCGCGATAGGGGGAGGCGAGCATCAGCGACACGTCGGACAGGGCGACGCCGATGGTCCGCCGCCCCGGGTCCAGCCCGATCAGCCGGGCGTGGCGGGGCAGGGCGGCGCGAAGCTCGGGCAGGGGGATCAGGGGCAGCGGGCGGACCTCAGCGCGGGAGGGAGCGGCAATAGGCCGGAACGGGCGCCGGATACATCCCGCAGCCGCGCGCGATCTCGTCCAGGATCAGGGCACAGGGGTTGGCGTCGTTGCAGGGCGGGCGGGTCGCGGGCGAGACCTGGATGCACTGCTTCACCAGCACCGCCGCGGCGGCCGCGCCGCGCTCCTGCCGGCAGCTCAGGGCCGCAGGGGCGGCGGGGACCGGGGGCTTGGCCGCGCCCGGGGATAGCTGGGCGAGCCGGGCGGCATAGGCGTCGCGGACACAGGCGGCCGTGGTGCAGCGGTTGCGTCCCGCCAGCCAGGCCCGCTGCCCCTCCCGCGTGGCGCCCGCCTGCGGCGAGGCGAGGGCGGCGCGATAGGCCTGGTCCAGCGCCTCGTCCAGACGGGACAGCTCCGCATCGCCGCAGATCGTGCGCTCGACCGTGGTGGTGGCCCGGGCGCAGTCGAAGCTCGCCGCCCGCGCCGCCGTGCCCCAGCCCGGTGCGCCCGGGGCCAGGAGGATCAGGGCCAGGAGGAGGGGCAGGAACAGGCGTTTGGCACGAGGCGGCATGGCGGCGTCTCCCGGTCCCAGCCTCCCACCGGGGAGGCCGGCGCTCCGCCCATGCTGCGCCGGGCCCGGACGGCGCAGCAAGCGGCGTGGGGGCCACTACCCGCCCGCGTCAGGCGGTGTTGGACAGCGCCGCGGGTGGCGGCGACTCCCGCTCCGCTTGCGGGCGACCGGCTTCCTCCCGGGCCGGAGCGGCGCCCTCCTCCTCGCCGCGCGCGGGCTGCGGGCGGCTGACGATCACCGCCTGGGCCGGCACGCCGATCCGGATCCCAAGCTCCTGGAAGCGCATCTTGATGCGGCGGTTGAACTCCCGCTGCACGCCCCAGCGGCCCGTGTCGCGGCACTTCATCTGGCCCAGCACCGTCACCGTGGCGCCGTCCACCTTGTCCACGCCCCAGAGCGCGAAGTCGTCCAAGATGTTGTCGCGGAAGGCCGGGTCCCGGCGCAGCTCGGCACCGATCTCCTTCAGCACCTGGCCCACCCGGTCCGTGTCCTCGTCCAGCGCCACGGTGACGGAGACGGCGGCATTGCCGACGCCCTTGTTGGTGTTGGTCACCGTCGTGACCGAGGAGAAGGGGATGACGTGGACGGAGCCATCCCCCGCCCGCAGCCGGATGGTGCGGACGGAGAGCGCCTCGACCGAGCCGGAGAGGCCGGAGACCGTCACCCAGTCCCCCACCTGCATGGTGTTCTCCAGCAGCAGGAACATGCCGTTGATCACGTCCTGCACCAGCTTCTGCGAGCCGAAGCCCAGCGCCACGCCGATGATGGAGGCCCCGGCCAGGAGCGGGGCGATGTTGACGCCGAGCTGGCTGAGCGCGGTGAAGCCGACCACCACCACGATCGCGGTCAGCAGCGCGCTGCGCAGCAGCGGCAGCAGGGTCCGCAGCCGGGCGGAGCGGGCGTGGTCGCCCTGGGCCGACATGGCGGCGATCCGGCGGTCCATCCAGGCGTTCATCGCTTCCCAGGCCACCACCGCCACGGCGAGGGCCACGAGCACGGTGACGAGGAAGCTGGTGACCAGCTCGCCGAGCCCGCCATCATGGAACCAGGCGAGCGCATCCACCCCCCAGATCTGGAGGATGGCCAGGAGGGTGACGACGACCATCACCGCTGAGACCCCGCGGCGCACCAACGGGTAGTAGCGGTTCGCCCTCGCCTCCAGGAAGGGAAGCTGCGCCCGCTTCTCCGGGGCGATGCGGAAGACGCGGTCCAGCATGCCCAGGATGGCCACGGCGATCAGCCGCGCCAGCACCAGCACCAGCACGGTGGCCCCGAAGTAGCGGAACAGCAGGCCGTAGCCGTTCTGGATCTCCACCGCCCAGACGAACCAGAGGGCGACCACCAGGAAGATCGCCAGCACGTGCCAGATGGCGGCCAGCCAGTTGCGCGCCAGCGCGACGGAGCCCCGCCGGCCCGCCGGCGCCGCGATCGCCTCGGCCACCGCCCTGCGGCACTGCAGGATCACGACGATCAGCAGCAGGTGGTTGGCCAGCACCACCAGCTTCAGCGCGGAGAGGTAGGCGCCGTAGCCCAGGCCCAGCAGCCGCGCGATCTCCATTCCCGCGAGGCCATAGACCAGCACGCGGCTGACCCGCGCGGCCCAGACCTCGATATAGGCGGCGGTCTCGTCGGTGATCCGGAACGGCCGCAGCGCCGCGCTGTCCGGTGAGGCCAGGGCGTGCACCGCCGCCATCACCAGGTGCTGCACCACATAGGCGTTCACCGCCGCCGCCACGATCAGCGAGGGCTGCCAGCCGCTGACCAGGGGGCTGGCCAGGAGCAGGTTCCCCACCCCGGCGAAGGCCAGGATGGGCAGGCCCTCGAGCATGAAGCGCAGCAGGGCGAGTGGACCCAGGCGCAGGAAGCGGATTTCCCCCCGGCTGGCGAGCATCGCGGATGGCTGGCCGGCCAGGGACTCCTTCTCGCGGCGGCGGCGTTCGGCCCGCTCCTGGGCGAAGCGGTTCAGCCGCGCGAAGGCGGGGCGCAGCGCCCGGGTGACCAGGCGGCGCGTCAGCCAGGCCAGGGCGAGCACCAGGGCCAGCTTCCACGCGACGTCCAGCACCAGGGCCTGGGCCTGCGGGCTGGTGGCGGTGGTCACGATCCAGTCGCCGACGGCCGGGAGGTCGGCCAGGGTATGGGAGGCCTGGACGAGCTGGCCGGAGGCCGCCGCGAACCAGCCGGAGGTGGCCAGGATCAGGCGTGCCAGAAGCCCGTCCTCGTTCAGGCTGACCTTGTCCTCGGCGGGGGCGGCCGGGGCCTCGGCCGCCGGGGCATGCCCGCCCGGCGCCGCCGTGGCCCCCGTGGCCGGCGGGGCCGTGCCCGCGGCCTCGGCGCTCGACGGGGGGGTGGTGCGCGCGACGGCGGTCAGGGCGTTGATCACCTCGCGCCGCCGGGCTTCGTCCTGCAGGACGTCGAGAGCCTGCCGCGCCTGCTCCGGCGTCAGCCCGGCGGCGGCCGGGGGGGATGTCGCGGCCGCCGCGCGGGGCGCGGCATCCTGCGCCAGGGCCGGCACGGAGGGCAGGAGGAGCATCGCCAGCGCGAGGAGGATGGCCAGGGGCCCGGGGGCGGGTCTTCCGGCACCGCTGCCGGGCCGATGGGCGGTGACGCTTGCTTCCCCTCGGGCATGCCATGGCCTCATGCGTACACCTGTCCTTCGTATCCTTCGGGGTGGCGCCCGGCACGCGGCCGGGCCGAGGGGATCGGCGGCGGGCCAGGAAGCCCTGGCCGCTGCCGCGTCCATCTGGGACCGGTGCCGGACGGATCGACCGGCACGCCTCCCTTGTTACCTTTCGAATCATCCGGCCGCCCCGGCCGAACGGGTCGGGCGGCACGAGGCGGCCCGTGCGGCCCGGCGGGTCTCCGGCGATGGCGACAGCCGGTCGCGGAGACCGTTGGTCAGGGGGCCAACGCGGGTCGCGGGGCCAGGTTCCGGAGCGGGGGCGGGAGGCTCCGTCCCGGTGACAGGTCTTGACTTCGGGGCCGCCGCTGCGCTCCTGCCCGTTGCTGTCCTCTGAACTGGGGTCCCGTCCCGACCATGTCGCTCGATACCGCCACCGTCCGGCGCGTCGCCTCGCTCGCCCGAATCCACCTGGAGGACGAGGAGGTGTCACGGCTGCAAGGCGAGCTGAACGGCATCCTCGCCTGGGTGGAGCAGTTGCAGGCGGTGGACACGACCGGGGTGGAGCCGCTGGCCGGGGCCGGCGACGCGGTGCTGCTGCTGCGCGAGGACGTGGTCACCGATGGCGGCCAGGCCGAGGCGGTGCTCTCCAACGCGCCCGACCGCCAGGGCGATTTCTTCACCGTTCCGAAGGTGGTCGAGTGATGCGTCCGACCGATTTCACCATCCGCGGCGCCCTCGAGGCGCTGAACGAGGGGCTGATCACCAGCGAGGCGCTGACGGCCGCGCATCTGGAGGCGATCGGGGCGCTGAACCCGCGCCTGAACGCCTTCATCACCGTCACCGGCGAGCAGGCCATGGAGGCCGCCCGCGCCTCCGACCGGCGCCGGGCCGATGGTCTCGCCGGCCCGCTGGAGGGCGTGCCGCTGGCGATCAAGGACCTGTTCTGCACCGCGGGCGTGCGGACCACCGCGGGCAGCCGCATCCTGGAGAACTTCGTCCCGCCCTACGAGAGCACCGTCACCGCCAGGCTGCTGCGCGACGGGGCGGTGTTCCTCGGGAAGGCGAACCTGGACGAGTTCGCCATGGGCTCCTCCAACGCCAGCTCCGCCTTCGGACCGGTGGAGAATCCCTGGTCCCGGCGCAACGACCCGGACACGCGGCTGGTGCCCGGCGGCTCCTCCGGCGGGTCGGCCGCGGCGGTGGCGGCGCGGCTGGCGCTGGGGGCGACGGCGACCGACACGGGCGGCTCCATCCGCCAGCCCGCGGCCTTCTGCGGCGTGACGGGCATCAAGCCGACCTATGGCCGCTGCTCGCGCTGGGGGATCGTGGCCTATGCCTCCTCGCTGGACCAGGCGGGGCCGATGGCCCGCACCGTCGAGGACTGCGCCCTGCTGCTCGGCAGCATGGCCGGGTTCGACCCCAAGGATTCCACCTCCGCCGAGCGGCCGGTGCCGGACTTCGCCGCCGCCTGCGCGCGCGGGGTGAAGGGGCTGCGGATCGGGGTGCCGCGGGAGTACCGCATCGACGGGCTGCCGGAGGAGATCGGGCGGCTGTGGCAGCAGGGGCTGGACTGGCTGCGTGCGGAAGGGGCGGAGATCGTCGACATCTCCCTGCCGCATACGAAGCACGCGCTGGCCACCTACTATATCGTGGCGCCGGCCGAGGCCTCGTCCAACCTCGCGCGCTACGACGGCGTGCGCTTCGGCCGGCGGGTCGAGGCGGGAGGCGACCTGAAGGATCTCTACGAGCGCACCCGGGCCGCCGGCTTCGGGGCCGAGGTGCGGCGGCGGATCATGATCGGGACCTATGTGCTCAGCGCCGGCTACTACGATGCCTACTATGTGAAGGCGCAGCAGGTGCGGCGGCTGATCCGGCAGGATTTCGACCGCGCCTGGGACAGCGTGGATGCCATCCTGGCCCCGGCCACGCCCTCTGCGGCCTTCGGCGCGGAGGAGACGCAGGACGATCCGGTGGCGATGTATCTGAACGACGTCTTCACCGTGACGGCCAACCTCGCCGGCATCCCCGGCCTCTCCGTCCCCGCCGGGCTGAGTGCGGAGGGGCTGCCGCTGGGGCTGCAGGTGCTGGGCCGGCCCTTCGACGAGGAGACGCTCTTCGCCGTGGGCAGCGCCATCGAGCGTGCCGCCGGTTTCGACGCCCTGCCGCGGCTGCGCGCCGGCGCCCACTGACGGCATCCCGCAGCCGGTCGCGGCCGATGCGGGGCGACGCCGCCTGAGGCGGCGATGGCGGGTGGCGATGGCGGGCGGCGACGGGCCGACGCGACGGCGGGTATTCCCAGGACCGTTGCCATGACGCATCGTGATGGCATGACCGCCGCCGCCGACCACCCGTGACGGCCAGCCGGGAGCCGCGCCCTGGCTGGCTGCGCACCATCGTCCTGACCGTCGTGATGCTGGGGCTGGCCTTTTTCATCTCCCAGGGCGTGGCCGAGGAATGGCCGATGCTGCGCGACGACTTCGCCGCGCAGGGCCGTACCAAGCCCGCCCCCGGCGGGCATGTGGTCGAAGGAAGCTGCCGCACCAGCCGCTACTTCCTCACGCGCTGCGAGGCGACGCTGGAGGCGGGATCGAGCATCGTGCCGACCCGGCGGAACAAGGTCGTCTACAGCTATTTCGGCGGTTCCGAGCAGAGGCCGGTGCAGGTCCTGGTGGACACGGGCCACCCGGAGACGCTGACGACGGACGTGGCGATGGAACGGCTGTGGAACCGCACGGCCATGATGGCGGGCAGCATCCTGGTGGGCCTGGCCTTCGTCATCGTCTCGCTGTCGCGGTGGTACGACCGCCTGCGGCCCGGCTGAGGCGGGGCAGGCCCGGCCGGCCGGGCGGGCATCCCGGGGGCCGGAACGCCGGGCCGGGCTTGGCCCGCGCCGGGACCATCCGCTATCACCCCCGGATGTGGACGCATCATCATGGGCTGGGCGCATGAGCTACACCATCGAGGGTGAGACCGGCCCCTGGGAGCTGGTGATCGGGCTGGAGGTCCATGCCCAGGTCACCTCGGAGGCCAAGCTGTTCTCCGGCGCCGCGACGGCCTTCGGCGCGGCGCCGAACAGCCAGGTCTCCTTCGTCGACGCGGGCTTCCCCGGCATGCTGCCCGTCATCAACGGCGAGTGCGTGGCCCAGGCCGTGCGCACTGGCCTCGGCCTGAAGGCCAAGGTCAACGAGTGGTCGCGCTTCGACCGCAAGAACTACTTCTATGCGGACCTGCCGACCGGCTACCAGATCAGCCAGTACCAGTTCCCGATCGTCGGCGAGGGCAAGCTGACCATCGAGCTGGAGGGCGGCGCCACCAAGGAGATCGGCATCACCCGCCTGCACCTGGAGCAGGATGCGGGCAAGTCGCTGCACGACCAGGACCCGTCGCGCAGCTTCATCGACCTGAACCGCGCCGGCGTCGCGCTGATGGAGATCGTATCGGAGCCGGACATGCGCTCGCCGGAGGAGGCGGGGGCCTATGTCACGAAGCTGCGGCAGATCCTGCGCTACCTCGGCACCTGCGACGGCAACATGGAGGAGGGCAGCCTTCGCGCCGACGTGAACGTCTCCGTGCGCAAGCCGGGGGAGGGGTTCCGCACGCGCTGCGAGGTGAAGAACGTCAACTCCATCCGCTTCGTCATGCAGGCGGTGGAGGCGGAGGCGCGGCGCCAGATCGAGGTCTGGGAATCGGGCGGCACGGTCGACCAGGAGACGCGGCTGTTCGACACGACGCGCGGCGTCACGCGCTCGATGCGCTCCAAGGAGGATGCGCATGACTACCGCTACTTCCCGGACCCGGACCTGCCGCCGCTGGTGCTGGATTCCGACTGGATCGAGGAGCTGCGGTCGAAGCTGCCGGAGCTGCCGGACGAGCGGCGCGCCCGCTACGTGGGCGAGTACGGGCTGACCCCCTACGACGCCCACGTCCTGACGCTGGAGAAGGAGACGGCCGCCTATTACGAGGAGGTCGCGAAGGGACGCGACGCCAAGCAGGCGGCGAACTGGGTGATGGGCGACCTCTTCGCCGCGCTGAACCGCACGAAGCGCGACATCGGCGCCCCGCCGGTCTCCGCCCGGGATCTCGGCGCGCTGCTGGACCTGATGGCGGACGGCACCCTCTCCGGCAAGCTGGCCAAGGAGGTGTTCGAGGCGATGGTGGAGACGGGCGAATCGCCCGGCGCCATCGTGGAGGCCCGTGGGCTGCGGCAGGTCACCGACACCGGCGCGATCGAGGCGGTGATCGACGAGGTCCTGGCGAAGAACGCCGACAAGGTCGCCGAGTACCGATCCGGCAAGGACAAGCTGTTCGGCTTCTTCGTCGGGCAGACGATGAAGGCGATGCAGGGCAAGGGGAACCCGGCCCTGGTCAACGACATCCTGAAGGGGAAGCTGGCGCCGTGATCGAGCTGCACACCTGGAACACCCCCAACGGGCGCAAGATCAGCGTCGCGCTGGAGGAGATGGGCCTGCCCTACACGGTGAAGACCGTGAACATCGGCAAGGACGAGCAGTTCGAGCCGGCCTTCCTGGCGATCAGCCCGAACAACAGGATCCCGGCCATCGTCGATCCCGACGGGCCGGGCGGGCAGCCGATCAGCGTCTTCGAATCGGGCGCCATCCTGCTCTATCTCGGCGAGAAGACGGGGCGCTTCCTGCCCACGGACCTGCGCGAGCGCGTGCCCGTGCTGGAGTGGCTGATGTGGCAGATGGGCGGATTCGGCCCGATGCCGGGGCAGGTGCACCACTTCCTGATGCAGCCCGACGGGCCGGCCAAGGAGTACGGCGTCGCCCGCTACGGCAAGGAGACGAAGCGGCTCTACGGCGTGCTGGACAGGCGCCTGGCGGGACGGGACTTCGTCGCCACCGAGGGCGGGCCGAGCATCGCCGACTTCGCCATCCTCGGCTGGGCCTGGCGGCACGAGCGGCACCTGGTGCCCTTCGACGACCTGCCCAACGTCGCCGCCTGGTACGAGCGGATGATGGCGCGCCCGGCCGTGCAGCGCGGCTTCGAGGTGGCGCTGTCGTAGCGGCCTGACGGCCGGGGAAGCGGGAGGAAATCCCGCCTGCCGCCGGCTTTCTGTCGCGGGCGGGTTTGACGCCCTCACGCGGCCCCGGTAGAAGCCGGGCCTGCAACGCCGTGTTGACTTTCCACTCCTGCGGAGGGGTGGCCGAGTGGCCGAAGGCGGCGGTTTGCTAAACCGTTATAGGATGTCAAGTCCTATCGTGGGTTCGAATCCCATCCCCTCCGCCACCTTTCCCTGCCGAGCCCCGATCTCGCGATAGCTGCCCCAGGACAGCGACCTTCCCGGCTCGTGGTCAGCGATCCGTGGGCGGCGGCCGGTCCCAGCCCATGCCCTTCAGCGTCTCACGGGACAGCCCCAGCATCTCCATCGTGCTCCGGACCCGTGGGGGGGCCGGCGGAGGAGGCGGCGCGACCGACAGGGGCGGGTAGTGCGCCGGCGGCGGGGCGGCAGCCGGGTGCCCCGGCCAGCCCACGCCCGGGGGCATGCCCTGCGGCGGCCCGGCCCAGCCACCCACCTGGGGTGGCGGCACCGGGTAGGCCGGGGGCGACACCGGTGGCATCGCGGGTGCTGCCGTCGGCGCCGGGGCGGGGGGGGCGACAGCGGTCACCGTGGCCCCGGGCGAGGACCTGGGCGTCGCGGCCGCCTTCCGAAGCCGCCGGCGTCGCTGCCAGCGCAGCATCACCAGCAGCAGCACCGCCCCGCCGATGAACAGCCAGGGCAGCGCGTCGAGCGACTCCGTCATCATGCCATGCTCTCACACCCGGTGCGGCGGCGGCCCCGCGTCGGAGCAGACGGCCGACATGGGCCCCCGCTCTGCCGCGGGCAGACTAAACCATGTTCGCTGAAGGTCTGTGAACCGCGGAGGGTCAGTGCAGGGAGCCCCAGCGCTCCACCGCCGGTTCGACGCTGGCCCATCGCCACCCTCCCGCCTGCCGACAGATGTGCGAGGCGAACCAGAGCCGGGGACTCGCCGCCTCCTCCCCGTCCGCGACGGAAAACACGATCTCCCGGCACGGGGCGAGCGGGTTGGGAATGTCGCGCACCACCGCCACCTCGCCATGCTCGTTGCCGATGGGAATGCTGTGCCGGATCCGCCAGGACGCCTGGCGCCCGCTGGGCAGCGGCCCTGCCACCTCCGCGATGGCCTGCTGCGTCGCATCCTGGCGCGAGCGGCCATAATACTTCACGGCGACGTCGGTCGCCGCGGTCGTGACCACCCCGACCGCCAGCCCGACCGCCGGATTCGCGGTGACGCCGCCACTGGCGATGGCGGTCACGGCGCCGGTCACCTGCGGCAGGGCCTGGCAGCCGCACAGGGCCAGCAGCAGCGGAGCCGCGCGCCAGGCTCCGGCCGTCATTGCAGCGACCCCCAGCGCTCCGTGGCCGGCTCCGCCGTGGCCCAGCGCCAGGTGTCCCCGTTCCGGCAGACCATCGCGGTGAAGAAGGCCTCGCCCGGACCATCCGTCTCCTCGTCGGAGAAGACGATCTCGCGGCAGGCGAAGCCGGCGCCGCCCAGCTCCCGCACCACCGTGACCCGCCCGCGACCATCCGGCTCGATCGGCACGGCATGGGAAACGCTCCAGCGTCCGACCTGACCGGGGGCGAGCCGCCCGGCGGCCTGGGCGACGGCGTTCTGGGCGTCCCGGTGCACGCGGCGCTGCGCATACTGCAGCCCGGCCCGCGCCCCGGCCGAGACGCCCAGCCCGATGCCGGTCGCGACCGTCGCATTGCTGGTCACGGCGCTGGCGATGCCGGCCCCCGCGATGCCGGCCGCCGTCTCCGTGCCGGCGCCGAGCAGCGGGCCACAGGCGGCCATGGGGAGCAGGATCAGGGCGGCGAGGAGGGGGCCGATGCGACGGGGCTTGGCAGAGGGGCAACAGGTCATGCGGTCGCGGGTCGTCCTGACGAAGGGGTCCGGTGCGCCCACCGGACGGGCGCTGACCATATCGGCCCTGGCGCCGCTGGCCACCCCTCGGGGTCCCGGCCCGGACGTGGCCCCCTCTGCCGTGCCCCGTCCGCCTTACTCCCCGGCGGCCACGCCCTCCCGCCGCGGATCGGCGCCGCCTTCCAGCCCCCGCGCCGTCGCGCGTATGGCCTGGGAGCCCGAGGGCATCGGCCGGGATTCGACCAGATGGCCCCTGGCCTGCAGCGCCGGGGCGAGCGCTGCGGCCGAGGTGCCGGCCTCCAGCTCCACCGCTCCGCCCAGCGTTCCGACATGCGGCAGGCCGAGCGCGGCCTGCGGGTCCAGGTTCCAGTCGAGCATCGCCACCAGCGCCTGCGCCGTGTAGCCGATGATCCGCGCGCCCCCGGCCGAGCCCGCGGCGATCAGCAGCCGCCGCCCCTCCCGGTCCAGCACCAGCGTGGGCGACATCGAGGATCGCGGCCGCTTGCCGCCTTCCACCCGGTTGGCCACGGGCCGCCCGTCCACCTCCGGCCGGAAGGAGAAGTCGGTCAGCTCATTGTTCAGCAGGAAGCCGCGGACCATCAGCCGCGCGCCGAACGCGTCCTCGACCGTGGTGGTCAGGGCCACGCCGTTGCCGTCGGAATCGATGATGGCGACATGGCTCGTGCCGTGCTCCGGCTGCTCCGGCATCGGAGCCAGCACGGCCTGGCGCCAGTTGGGGTTGCCCGCGCGCACGGCCTGCATGGCGCGGTCGCGGTCCATGAGCTGGGCGCGGCCGGTCAGGTAGGAGGGATCGAGCAGCCCGCGCAGCGGCACCGCCACGAAATCCGCATCGGCCAGGTAGAGCGCCCGGTCGGCGAAGGCCAGCCGTCCCGCCTCCGCCAGCAGGTGCGCCGCATCGGCCCCGCGCGGGTCGAGCCCGGACAGGTCGAAATGCTCCAGGACGCCCAGGATCTGCGCGACCGCCACCCCGCCCGAGGACGGCGGCGGGAAGCCGCAGACGATCACGGCACGGTAGGGGCCGCAGACAGGGGCGCGGCGCTTCGGCGCATAGCCGGCCAGGTCGTCCGTGGTCATCAGCCCGCCCTCGCCATGGCCGCGGACCGCGGCGGCGATGTCGGCCGCGACCGGGCCCCGCAGCAGCCCCGCGGCCCCCTGCTCGGCGATGGCGGCGAAGGTCTCGGCCAGGGCGGCGTTGCGCAGGACATGGCCTTCCGGCAGCGCTTGTCCGTCCGCCGCCAGGAAATAGGCGCGCGCCGCCGGGTCGCGCCGCAGCCGCTCCGCATCCGCGGCGATGAGCGCCGCCAGCCGGGCGGAGACGGGAAAGCCATCCCGCGCCAGGGCGATGGCACGCTGCCAGAGCTGCGCCCAGGGAAGGCGGCCCTGCGCCTTGTGCGCCGCCTCCAGCATGGCCACCGCTCCGGGCACGCCGATGCTGCGGCCGGAGAGCACCGCATCGTAGAAGGGAAGGGGCTGCCCGTCCCGCAGGAACAGGCCGGGTCCGGCGGCGGCCGGGGCCGTCTCCCGCCCGTCCCAGGCGGACACCTCCCTGGAGGCGGCGTCGAAGTGCAGCAGCAGCGCCCCGCCCCCGATGCCGGAGGATTGCGGCTCCACCAGGGCCAGCACCGCCTGCACCGCCACCGCGGCGTCCATGGCGTTGCCGCCGTCGCGCAGGATGGCGAGGCCCGCCTCGGTCGCCAGCGGATGGGCGGTGGCCACCATGCGGACCGGTGCGGGCGGCGGGACCGGAAGGGGGGTGGGCTGCGCCCGGGCGGCGGGGGCGAGCAGGAGCAGAAAAAGGATCAGGCGTCGCATGGCCGACTCCGCAGCTTGGCGGCACCATAGGGTATGCGTCCCCCACTCGTGAAAATCGCCGCCCCGCGGCGCGCCGCGCGCGGTCGCGAGGCGGAGCGTCAGGGCCGCCTGGCCGAGACGGCGGCCGCGGCGGCGCTCCGCGCCGAGGGATGGCTCATCCTGGCCGAGCGGGCGCGCACGCCGGCCGGGGAGATCGACCTGATCGCCGAGCGCGGCGGGCTGCTGGCGTTCGTCGAGGTGAAGGCCCGCCCCAGCTTGGCGACCGCGGCGGCAGCGCTGGGCCGGGCGCAGCAGGCACGGCTGCTGGCGGCCGCGGAGGTCTGGCTGTCCCTGAACCCCGGCCACGGTTCCGCCGGCATCCGCTTCGATGTCCTGCTGGTCGATGCCCTGGGCCGGGTGCGCCGCGTCGTGGATGCCTTCCGCGAGGAGGGCTGACCCGACGCGCGGCCGCCATTCGGCGGCTCAGGCGGCGGCCGTCATGCTCTCGCCGGCGGCGCGGGCATCGGCCGGCCCGCTGGTGCCGGCCGCGAACAGCGTGCGGAGAAGGCCAGCCATCTGGGCAAGGATGACGGCGGCCTGGGAATCGCCGGCCTCATGCGCCCTGGCAGCCAGAAGGTCAGTCTGGCTGACGAGTTGCGAGATGGCGGCAGCAATCGGGGTGCCATCGGACGGCATCGTTGTGGATCCAGGCAGATGCCCACGGAAGCGTGAGCGCAACCTCATACCACGCCATAACCGTGGGAAACGGTAGCGTTGATTTCTGAAGGGATGATTAAGAATTTAGTCATCGGAACCAGTTCGAGGATGGGGCAAGTCCCCGAAGGTTAAGGATTGCAAATCGTTGCACGCCATTCAGTAGACAGGCGGAACAAAACCGGTCGAGTCAACGTAATGTTGCGGCGCGAAATACACCTCGCGCCGGCGGGTCCTGGCCGGCTGCGCCGCGCCGGACCCCGCTCCGCCCCCCGGCCAGTTTGCGCCACCGGCAAACTGCTCTAAGCCCGCCGCGTGCCGGCCGAACTCACCGTCGTCATCCCCTGCTACAACGAGGTCGCGAATGTCGCGCCGCTCGTGACACGCCTGGAGGCCGCCCTGTCCGGGGTGGCCTGGGAAGCCGTCTTCGTGGACGACGACAGTCCCGACGGAACCGCGGCCGCGGTGAAGGCCATCGCTGCCCGGGACAGCCGGGTGCGCTGTCTGCGGCGCGTGGGACGCCGTGGCCTGTCCTCGGCCTGCGTGGAGGGCATCCTGTCCTCCGCCGCGCCCTACGTCGCCGTGATGGATGGCGACCTGCAGCATGACGAGCGCATCCTGCCGCAGATGCTGGCGGCGGTGCGCGACGGCGGCGCCGAGGTGGCGGTCGGCAGCCGCCACGTCGAGGGCGGTGCCGCGGGGGAGGGCTTCTCCACCGGGCGGGCGCGGATCAGCTCGGCCGGGACCCGGCTGGCGGCGGCGCTGCTGCCCACCCCGGTCGGCGATCCGATGAGCGGCTTCTTCCTGCTGCCGCGACCGCTGTTCGACACGCTGGTCCCCCGGCTGTCGGCGCGCGGCTTCAAGATCCTGCTCGACATCCTCCTCTCCGCCGGCCGGCCGCTGCGGGTGGCGGAGGTCCCCTATGTCTTCCGCCCGCGCGAGGCCGGGGAATCCAAGCTGGACGCGACGGTGCTGATCGAGTTCCTCGCCCTGCTGCTGGACAAGGCGCTGGGCGGGCTGCTGCCCTGGCGCTTCCTGTCCTTCGTGGCGGTGGGCGCGGTCGGCGTGGCGGTGCACCTGGTCACGCTGGGCATCGCCGTGCGGCTGGCCGGCCTCGACTTCGCCGCCGCGCAATGGGTCGCGACCTTCGTCGCCATGACGGCGAACTTCCTGCTGAACAACCGGGTGACCTATCGCGACCGCCGTCGCCGCGGCCCGGCGCTCTGGCGCGGGCTGGCGCTGTTCTACCTGGTCTGCGGCATGGGGGCGGTCGCCAATGTCGGCATCGCCAGCCTGCTGGTCCGCGACGCGCTGCTGGCCTGGGTGCCGGCGGGCGCGGCCGGGGCGATGATCACCGCCGTCTGGAACTACGCCGTCTCCTCCACCCTGGTCTGGCGGGTGCGTTGAGCGACCGGACCTTCCTGCTGGGCCTGCTGGCCCTCAGCGCCGCGCGCCTGCTGGCGGCCGTGCTGGTCCCGCTGGCGCCGGACGAGGCCTATTACTGGGTGTGGTCGCACGACCTCTCGCCCGGCTACTACGACCACCCCCCCATGGTCGCCGCCTGGATCGCCGCCGGCACGGCCCTGCTGGGCGAGGGCGCCCGGGGCGCCGGGCTGCTGGGCATCCGGCTGCTGGGGCCGCTGGGCGTGGCCGCCGCCTCGCTGGCGCTCTGGCGCGCGGGCAACCGGCTGTTCCCGGAGCGGCGGCCGGGTGCCTGGGCGGCGGCCCTGCTGAACGCCACCCTGCTGCTGAATGCCGGGGCGGTGCTGGTGACCCCCGACACCCCGCTGGTCATCTTTTGGTGCCTGGCCCTCTGGGCGGCCGCCGAGGCACAGGCGGGGCGCGACGGGCGCTGGTGGCTGGCGGTGGGGCTCTTCGCCGGGCTGGCGCTGCTGTCGAAGTATACCGCCGTCCTGCTGGGTGCGGGCCTCGGGCTCTGGCTGTTGGCGGAGCCCACGGCGCGACCCTGGCTGCGGGACTGGCGGCTCTGGGCGGGCGGGCTGCTGGCCGGGCTGGTCTTCTCCCCCGTCATCCTGTGGAACGCCGCGCATGGCTGGGCCTCCTTCGCCAAGCAGGGGGGGCGGGCCGGGATGCGCGAGGGCGGCGTCGCGCTGCGCTACCTCGGCGAGCTGCTGGGCGGGCAGGCGGCACTGGTCACGCCCGTGATCTTCCTGCTCTGCCTCGCCGGGCTCTGGGCGGCGACCCGGGCCTGGTGGCGACGGGATGCCGCCGCCGGGCTGCTGGCGGCCCTTTCCTGGCCGGCGGTGCTGCTCTTCCTGTGGCAGGCGACGGGCGGGCGGGTCCAGGGGAACTGGCCCGCCATCCTCTACCCCGCGCTCTGCCTCGCCGCCGCGGCCTGCCTCGGCGGCGGCTGGGCGCGCTGGCGGTGGCCGGCCCTGGCCAGCGGCCTCCTCATCACCCTGGCGGCGCTGGTCCAGGCCACGGCGGCTCCGGCGCCGCTTCCGCGCGGCGCCGATCCCACCCTGGCGCGGCTGGGCGGCTGGGACGGGTTCGCGGCCCGGGTGGAGGCGGCGCGCATCGCCGCCGGGGCGGACTTCATCGCGGCCGAGGAATACGGGCTGGCGAGCGAGCTGGCGCTGCGCCTGCCGCCCGGCACGCCCGTGGTCGCCATCGGCGACCGCTGGGACCTGTTCGACTTCCCCGAGGGCCCCCTGCCGCCGAAGGGGCTGCTGGTCCGCAGCGAGCGGCGCGGCGACGGGCTGCCGCTCTGGCCCGGGGCCGGGCCCGTACTGGGGGAGGTGGTGCGCGAGCGGCGCGGCATCCCCGCCGAGCGGTACCGGCTGCACCGCTTCACCGTCGATCCCGCCCTTCGCCCGGTGGTGCCCTTCGCGCTTCTGCCGAGGCCGTGACGGCACGTCCTTGACGCGGGGGCAGGACGACGAACATCTGTTCCCCTCCAGGCAAGGACATGCCCCGATGCTGATCCGTCGACGCCGCGGCTGGGAGCTTCCCGAGAGCGCCGTCACCCCCGAGGCCTTCGTGCTCGGACGGCGAGGCGCCGTCGGCGCCGCCGCCGGGCTGCTGGCCGTGGCGGGGCTGCCGGCGCCGGGCTTCGCCCAGGGGGCGGCGCAAGGCGCCGGCGCGGCGATGCGCAACCCGCGCTACCGGCCCGAGCGGGACCTCACCCCCGAGCGGGAGGCCACGACCTACAACAACTACTATGAGTTCGGCAGCGACAAGGGCATCGCCCGCGCGGCCCAGCGGTTGCAGGTCAGCCCCTGGACGATCCGCTTCGAGGGGATGGTCGAGCAGCCGCGGGACATCGGGCTGGAGGATCTGCTGAAGCAGGTCTCCCTGGAGGAGAGGGTGCTGCGGCATCGCTGCGTCGAGGCCTGGGCGATGACGGTGCCCTGGACGGGCTTTCCGCTGTCCGAGCTGGTGCGGCTGGCGGCGCCGAAGCCCGAGGCGAAGTACCTGGTGGTCGAGACGGCCACCCAGCCGGCGAACATGCCGGGCCTGCGGCAGGTCTGGTACCCCTGGCCCTATATCGAGGGCTGCACCATGGAGGAGGCGAGGAACGAGCTGGCCTTCGTGGCCACCGGCCTCTACGGCAAGCCGCTGCCGCCGCAGAACGGGGCGCCGATCCGGATCCTGTTCCCGTGGAAGTATGGCTTCAAGAGCGGCAAGTCGGTGGTGAAGGTGATCTTCACGGACCGCCGCCCCGTATCCTTCTGGGAGAAGCTGCAATCCACCGAGTACGGCTTCTGGGCGAATGTGAACCCGCAGGTGCCGCATCCCCGCTGGTCGCAGGCGACGGAGCGGCTGCTGGGGACGAACGAGCGGGTGCCGACCCGTATGTTCAATGGCTACGAGGAGTTCGTCGCGGACCTCTACAAGAACCTGCAGGGCGAGCGGCTCTACGTCTGACCTGACGGAACGGCGTTGCCGCCCCGGCCCCGGAGGCCAGGGGGCGGCGCCATCCGGGCGAGAAGGCCAGGGCGATATGGAGCCCAGGGGATATTGGGCTCAGGCGATGCTGGGCGCCATCCGCTCCGCGGTGGCTTCGAGTTGGCTGGCAGCCTCACAGGCTCGGGTTGCCGCGGCGCCGGACCGGTCGATCTCGCACTGCCAGGCTCGGGTGGAGCGTTCCAGCTCCGAGGTCTGGGCTCGGAGTCGTTCGAGGCTTTCCCGGAAGCTTGCCAGGGCCTGCACCTGCGCGACCTGCGCGGATTGCAGCCGCCGCAAGGCCGTGTCCAGCCGTCGCGTGGCGGGGAAGGGGAGGATGCTGGCGTCCGGCATGGAGGCCCCTCGGTCAACGGCGGGTTGTATTAACCTAGCCTTAACGCGTCCCGTAAATCGAGGAACATTCAAAAAATCCTGATCGGCGGACCGGTCTCCGAAACAGGACCGGGAGCCGCGGTCGCGGCTCCCGGATTCCCGGCCTGCAGGTGAGGTGCGTCGCACCGCGTCGGATCAGTCCCCGGCGGTGCGGGCGACCACCTGCCCAGCGCTGCTCGTCCCCGGTACGGCGCCGGGAGTGCCGATCGCCACGGCGGAGCCGCGGCGGGCGGGCAGGGCGGCGACCACCGCCATGGAGACGGCGGCGAGGTAGGGGACCGACTGCACCAGCAGGATCACCGACCACAGCACCGCCTCCCAGGTGCCGTTGCGGTGGACCAGATAGACGCCCAGCACCGCCGTCCAGAGCAGGGCGAGCAGGATGATCTCCTCCCGCGCCGTCGCGAAGGCCTGCACCAGGGCGGGCGCGTCCTCCATCTTCGGCGTGCGGGCAAAGTGGGCGCGGCGCTTGAACAGGCCCTGCCACACCGCCTTGCCGATGGTGTGGGTCAGGGCCAGCCCGCCCAGCGCCGCCGCCAGCCGGTCGCCGGCCGGGCAGGCGACGCGGGCGGCGTAGAGCGTCCAGATCTGGAACAGCTTAAAGGCGAAGAGCCCCAGGCTCGGCAGCATGAAGAGCAGAATGGGGAACTCGTTCGACAGCCCCACCGCCTGGAGCGCGGTGCGCAGCGCCGTCCAGAACCCCTCGCCGATGCCGATGCCGGCCGCGGCCTCGTGCAGCCCCGGATAGGAGAGCGGGTTGCTGATCGGCAGCAGGACGAGGCCCAGCGACCAGAACAGCCCGCCGATGACGAAGGCCAGCCCCAGCGCGTCGCCGAACCAGGGCATCCAGCCCATGACGAAGTGGAAGCGCTGGCCCTGGGTCAGCGAGCGGTCGAAGGGGTTCAGCAGCGCGCGCCAGTGGCCCTTGACGATCTGCATCGCGCCGAAGGCCCAGCGGTGGCGCTGCTTGCGATAGGCGGAGAAATCGTCCGGCATCACGCCGCGGCCCATGCTGTCGGGGACGTAGACCGCCTCCCAGCCCTGGCGCATCAGCTTCAGGCCGAGCTCGCTGTCCTCGCAGATGCACCACTCCGCCCAGCCGCCGGCATCCTCCAGCGCGGCGCGTCGGATCAGCGTCATGGTGCCGTGCTGGATGATGGCGTTGCGCTCGTTGCGCGTGACCATGCCCGCCTTGAAGAAGCCGGCATACTCCCAGAACATGATCCGCTTGAACCAGCCCTCGTTCCCGTCGCGGTAGTCCTGCGGCGACTGGGTGAAGCCCACCTCCGGCCGGTCGAAGAAGGGCACCATGCGCCGCAGCCAGTCCGGGTTCACCAGGTAGTCGCTGTCCAGCACGCCGATCACCGTGGCGTCGGGCGCCGTCTCGCGCAGGGCGAAGTTCAGCGCGCCGGCCTTGAAGCCCTTCCACTTGCCGAGGTGGAAGAAGCGGAACTTCGGTCCCAGCCGGGCGCAGTGCTCGGCCACCGGCTCCCACAGGGCGGGGTCGGTGGTGTTGTTGTCGATGACCAGCACCTCGTAGTCCGGGTAGTCGAGGGCAGCCAGCGCATCGAGGGTCTGGCGCACCATGTGCGGCGGCTCGTTGCAGATGGGCAGGTGCAGCGAGACCTTGGGCAGCGCGGCGCCGTCGGGCGCCGACAGGGCGGGCCAGCGGCGCTTGCTCACCCGGCCCCAGACCGTCTCGGCCAGCTCGAAGCTGTCCGACAGCAGCAGGGCAAGGAGCAGGAGCTGGCCGGCGATCAGCACGCCCCAGATCGCGCCGGCGGCGGTGGAAAGGTAGGTCTGCGACATGGCCAGCAGCACCAGCACCGTGCCGGTGGTGAAGATCTGGGCGAGGCCGGCCACGAGGATCTTGCCGGTCAGGCGGATGTCGGGGCGGCGCGAGAGGAAGAAGAAGCTCGCCAGCGCCGCGAAGAGGGTGGAGCCGATGGCCCAGCCGGCCCAGCCCGGGGTCTCCTGCACGGCGCCGGTCATCGGCCACTTGGCGTGGCGGTCCAGGTCGAACATGCCCCAGTAGCCGGCGGCGCGGCCCTCGAAGGACACCTTCCAGGGCTGGTCGAAGGCTTCCATGACGAAGTAGTCGAGGCGGCGCCGCTCGGCGATGTTGAAGAACTTGCGCAGGAACATCGCCTGGTTCACGCGCGTCGCCCGGGCCGCGCCGATGTCGCGGCCGTCGGAGGGCCAGCCCACCTCGCCGATCAGGATCTTCTTGCCGGGGAAGCGCGCCTGCACGGCGTCGTACTTCTCCATGATGAAGCGCAGCGCGTCGTCGACCGGCAGCCCCTCCCAGTAGGGCAGCAGGTGGATGGTGATGAAGTCGACCGCCTCGCCCAGCTCCGGATGGTCGAGCCAGACGTGCCAGGGCTCGGCGGTGGAGACGGGCTGGCGCACCTGCCGCTTCACCTGCTGGATGTAGCCGACGAGCTGCGGCACGGAGAGGTCGGCGCGCAGGATGGACTCGTTGCCGACCAGCACCCGCTCCACGTTGCGCGACTCGCGCGCCACCTGGACGAGGTTGCGGATCTCCGTCGCGTTGCGGTCCAGCCGCCGGTCCAGCCAGGAGCCCAGCGTCACCCGCAGGTCGGAGCCGGCGTTCCAGGCGATCTCCGGGATGCGCTCCAGCCCGCCATGGGCGGCATAGGTGCGGATGTGGCGCGTCATCGGCGAGACGCGGCGGATGTCGCCCTCGATCTGCTCCGGCGTCGGCCAGTCGTTGCCCTCGGCGCTCTGCCCGCGCTGGTAGGGGGCGAAGGCCAGGCCGTTCACCTGACCCCGGAAGCCCGGCATCTCCACCGGCCGGTTCCAGGCCCACCAGCCGCCGAGGCTGGCGAGCGCCACCAGCGCCAGCACCAGCAGCGTGCCGGCGTGGCGGGAGAATCGGTTGGCGGTGGTGGTCGGGGTGGCTGGGACGGGTGCGGGCGTCAGTCGCTCTGGGCGGGCGTTCATCGCGGGTCCGGCGGTTCTGCGGTTCCGCCTCGGGCGACGCGCCGCCCGGCGGCTCCGGGCAGCGCGGCCGAATCCGGGACCGCACGTCCCCTGCATCAACGTCTCCCGCTGCGGCGCGCTTCGGACCCGATTGCGGCATTTTCGCGGCGTAAGGTTCTGTAATCGGAACAGTTGCCGGGGCCGGCGCGCATCCGGGCGAGGCCGGCCCGCTCCCCGTACGGCCGGGCGTGGGCTAGACAGGCTGCATGTCCGCCCTGATCGAGATCGGGATCATCCTCCTGCTGGTGCTGGTCAACGGCGCCTTCGCCATGGGGGAGCTGGCGGTCGTCTCCTCCCGCCGCGGGCGGCTGCTGGCGATGCAGCGCGCGGGCCGCCCCGGCGCCACCACCGCGCTCTCCCTGGTGGACCATCCGGAGCGGCTGCTGCCGACGGTGCAGGTCGGCATCACCCTGGTCGGCATCCTGGCCGGCGCCTTCGGCGGCGCCCGGCTCTCGGCCAGCCTGGCCCCGGTCATCGACCGCATCCCGGGCTTCGCCCCCTATGGCGACGACATCGCCTTCGGGCTGGTGGTGCTGGCCATCACCTACCTGTCGCTCATCCTGGGCGAGCTGGTGCCCAAGCAGTTCGCCCTGCGCGACCCGGAGGCGGTGGCCTGCGCCCTGGCCAGGCCGCTCGCCGCCCTGTCGCGCGGCGCGGCACCGGTGGTCTGGCTGCTCTCCTCCTCCTCCGGCCTCGTGCTGCGCCTGCTCGGCACCTCGGGGACGACGGAGGCGGGGGTGACCGAGGAGGAGGTGAAGGCCGTGGTCGCCGAGGGCGCGCAGGCGGGGGCGCTGGAGCGCGAGGAGCGCGACATGATCGAGCGGGTCCTCCGCCTGGCGGACAAGCCCGTGCGGGCGCTGATGACGCCCAGGCCGGAGGTGCTCTGGCTGGACCGCGCCGCGACGCGGGAGGAGATCGCCACGCAGCTCCGCACCCATGGCATGACGCGCTACGTCGTCGCGGACGGCCGGGTGGACAACGTGGTGGGGGTGGTCGCCACCAAGGACCTGCTCGACCAGATGCTGGCGGGCGGGACCGTCTCCGTCACGGAGGCGCTGCGGCAGCCCATGGTGCTGCCGGACCACCTGCCCGCCCTGGATGCGCTGGAGCGGATGCGCAGCGACCGTCTGGGCATGGCGCTGGTGATGGACGAGTACGGCAGCTTCGAGGGCATCGTGACCGCCGCGGACCTGCTGGAAGCCATCGTCGGCGAGCTGGGCGCGGAGCCCGAGCCCGCCCCGGGCCCGGCGGTGGAGCGGCAGGATGGCAGCCTGCTGGTGGATGGCAGCATGCCCTCGGACGAGCTCAAGGCCCGGCTGGACCTGCCGGCCCTGCCGCAGGAGGGCAGCTATCACACGGTCGCCGGGCTGATCCTGGCGCTGCTGCGCCGCGTCCCGCGCGAGGGCGACCGCATCGCCTGGAGCGGCTGGCGCTTCGAGGTGGTCGACATGGACGGCCGGCGCGTGGACAAGGTGCTGGCCGTCCGCGAGGAGCCGGCGCCGGAGGGCTGAGGGCCCGCCGGCCCCACTCCGCCCCGGCTAGCGGGACTTCGCGATCGGGGCCACGAACTGCGGCTCCGTGTCCCACGGGAACAGGATCCAGGTGTCCTGGCTCACCTCGGTCACGAAGGTGTCCACCAGCGGCTTGCCGGCGGGCTTGGCGTAGACGGTGGCGAAATGCGCCTTGGGCAGGATGGCGCGCACCACCCGGGCGGTGGTGCCCGTGTCCACCAGATCGTCCAGCAGCAGCCAGCCCTCGCCGTCGCCGGCGGCGTCGGGCGACTTCATCACCCTCGGCTGGCCGCGCTCCTCCTCGTCATAGGTGACGACGGAGACGCTCTCGATCAGGCGGCAGTCCAGCTCGCGCGCGATGATGGCGGCGGGGATCAGCCCGCCGCGGGTGATGGCGACGATGCCTTTCCACGGGCTGCCGCCCGGCCCCTTGTCCACCAGGCGCCAGGAGAGCGCCTTGCAGTCGCGGTGCAGCTGATCCCAGGTGACGGTGTAGTAGCGCGGGGCCATCGGCTTGCGTTCCTCAGAACATGCGGGCGCCGTTGGGCACCGCCAGGTCGGGACGCAGCAGCACCACCGCGCCCTGTTCGTCCGGCACGCCCAGCACCAGCACCTCGCTGCGGAAGCCGGCGATGCGGCGGGGCGGGAAGTTCACCACCGCCATCACCTGGCGGCCCACCAGCGTCTCCGCGGTGTAGTGGACGGTGACCTGGGCCGAGGACTGGCGCATCCCGATCGGCTCGCCGAAATCGACCCAGAGCTTGATCGAGGGCTTGCGCGCCTCGGGGAAGGGTTCGGCCCGCAGAACGGTGCCGGCGCGGATCTGCAGCCGGTCGAAATCCTCGATGCTGGCCGGGGTGTCGGGGGCCGGTGCGGGCTCGGTCGCGTCCATCCCGCCCCCGTAGCCGAGGGCGGCCGGGGCGGGAAGGGGCGGCGATGCGCTGCCGCCATGATGCCGGCCGGCACGGATCGGGACCGCGCGGTTGCCCTGCCGTGGCGGCCATGCCAGCGTCCGCCTCGCCGGGCCGCCCGAGGGGGGTGTGCGCCGGCTGGCCTGGAGAGGTGCCGACCGTGATCCGCGACTTCCACAGCCCGGGCCGCAGCCCGGCGCTGTCTGCCAATGCCATGGTGGCGACCTCGATGACCGCGGCGACGCTGGCGGCGCTCGACATCCTCCGCCAGGGCGGCAACGCCATGGACGGCGCCATCGCGGCCGCGGCGGTCCTGGCGGTGATCGAGCCGCAGAGCACCGGCATCGGCGGCGACTGCTTCTGCCTCTACGTCCCGGCCGGCGGCGACGAGGTGGTCGCGCTCAACGGCTCCGGCCGGGCGCCGGCCGCGGCGACGCCCGAGGCGCTGCGCGCGGCCGGGCTGACGGCGATGGTCAACACCTCCGCCCATTCGGTGACGGTGCCGGGCGCGATCTCCGCCTGGGACCTGCTCTCCCGCACGCATGGCCGGCTGGGACTGGACGCGGTGCTGCAGCCGGCGATCCGCTATGCCGAGGAGGGGCACCCGGTCACGCCGCGCGTCGCCTCCGACTGGGCCAGCTCCGCCGGCAAGCTGGCGAAGCACCCGGCCTCGGCGCGGCGCTTCCTGACGGACGGCAAGACGCCGGGGGTGGGCGACATCTTCCGCCAGCCGGAGCTGGGCGCGACGCTGCGCGCCATCGCCAAGGACGGGGCGCGCGCCTTCTACACCGGCCCCATCGCCGCCGACATGGTGGCGACGCTGCGCGAGGCGGGCGGGCTGCACACGGAGGAGGACTTCGCCGAGGGGCTGACCGTCGCGGAGTTCGTCACCCCCATCCGCACGCGCTGGCGCGGGATGGAGGTGCACCAGTGCCCGCCCAACGGCTCGGGCATGCTGGTGCTCCAGATCCTCAACACCCTGGCGGGCTTCGAGACGCCGGAGGGCGGCCCGCTCTCGCCCACGCGGCTGCACCGCCACATCGAGGCGGCGCGCCTCGCCTATCGCGACCGCGACGCCTTCCTGGCCGATCCGTCCCAGGTGGACGTTCCCGTCGAGCACCTGATCTCCCCCGCCTATGGCGAGGCGCTGCGGGCGCTGATCCGCGACGACCGCGCCATGCCGGAGCTGCCGCCCGCGGGCCAGGCGGACTGGCAGCGGCACAAGGACACTGTCTACCTCTGCGTGGTCGACAAGGACGGCAACGCCGTCTCCTTCATCAACTCGCTCTTCGAGGGCTTCGGCTCGGGCATCCTGGCGGAGAAGTCCGGCGTGATGCTGCAGAACCGCGGCTTCGGCTTCCGGCTCCAGGAGGGCCACCCGAACTGCATCGCCCCGCGCAAGCGGCCGATGCACACCATCATCCCGGGCATGGTGACCCAGGGCGGCCGCGCGATCATGCCCTATGGGGTGATGGGCGGGCACTTCCAGCCGATGGGACAGACCTACTTCCTGTCCAACCACTTCGAGTTCGGCCTGGACCCGCAGGCGGCGCTGGACCTCGCGCGGCTGTTTCCCTCCACGGGGAAGGTCCAGGTGGAGCGCGGCATCCCCGGCGCGGTCATCGACCAGCTCGAACGCCTGGGCCATGGCTGCACCCTGATCGACAAGCCGCATGGCGGCGGGCAGGCGATCCGGATCGACCACGCGCGCGGCGTGCTGATCGGCGGCTCCGACCCGCGCAAGGACGGGATCGCCCTCGGCTACTGACGCCGGCGACCGCGACCGGCGGCAGGGAGGGCGGCGTGCAGGCGATCCGGGCGGACATCACCACCCTGGCGCTGGATGCCATCGTCAATGCCGCCAACGGGTCACTGGCCCCGGGCGGCGGCGTCTGCGGCGCGATCCACCGCGCCGCCGGCCCGGAACTGGCCCGTGCCTGTGCCGCCCTCGCGCCCTGCCCGACCGGGGAGGCCCGCATCACCCCGGGCTTCCGCCTGCCGGCCCGCCACGTCATCCACGCCGTCGGGCCCGTGTGGCAGGGCGGCGGTGCCGGCGAGGCGGACCTCCTCGCCGCCTGCTACCGCAACGCCCTGGCCCTGCTGCGCGGGGCCGGCGGGCGGAGCATCGCCTTTCCCGCCATCTCCACCGGCATCTACGGCTACCCCGCCGCCCCCGCCACCCGCATCGCGGTGCAGACCGCGCGGGCGGCGGGGGAGGGGCTGGAGGTGACCTTCGCCTGCTTCGACACGGCGATGCTGGATCTGTACCGGAAGGAACTCGCCGCATGACCGACGCCTGCGACCTGACCGCGCTGGAGGCGCGGCGCCTGATCGGCACGCGCAAGCTCTCCCCGGTGGAGCTGGTGCAGTCCTGCCTGGCGCGGATCGGGGAGGTGGACAAGGCGGTGAACGCCATGGTCGCCCTGGACACCGACCGCGCCCTGGCCGCCGCCCGCAACGCGGAGCGCGAGGCGAAGGGCGGCGCCCGGCTGGGCCCGCTGCACGGCCTGCCGCTGGGCATCAAGGACCTGGAGGATACGGCCGGGCTGGTCACCACCTATGGCAGCCCCATCTTCCGCGACCATGTCCCCGACCGTGACCAGGGCATGGTGGCGCGGCTGCGCGAAGCCGGCGGGATCGTGCTGGGCAAGACCAACACGCCGGAGTTCGGCGCCGGCGCGAACACCCGCAACGCCGTCTACGGCGCCACCGGCAACCCCTTCGACCCGACCCGCTCGGCGGCCGGCTCCTCCGGCGGCTCGGCGGTGGCGCTGGCCTGCGGCATGGTGCCGCTCGCGTCGGGCTCCGACACGGGCGGCTCGCTGCGCAACCCCGCAGCCTTCTGCGGCATCGTCGGCTTCCGCCCCAGCCCGGGGATCGTCCCCTCCGGGCGTCGGCCGATCGGCTGGACGCCGCTGCCGGTGCTCGGCCCCATGGCGCGCAACGTGCCCGACCTGTGCCTGATGATGTCGGCCATGGCCTCGGACGATGCCGCCGACCCGCTGGCCTATACGCTGCACGACCGGCCCGCGCGGGCGGTGCCTGCCGATTTCTTCCCGGTGCGCCGGGTCGACCTGTCCAGCCTGCGCGTCGCGGCGACCGAGGATCTGGGCTTCGCCCCCACCGAAGGCCTCGTGCGCGAGGCGTTCCGCGCCCGGGTGGCGGCGCTGGAGCCCCTGTTCGGCGAGCTGCGCCAGGGGCATCCGGACAGCAGCGGCGCGGACGAGGCCTTCGCCGTCCTGCGCGCGGACAACTTCCTGGCGGGGCTGGGCGACAAGGTCCGCGCCAATCCGCAGGACTACGGCCCCAACGTGCGGGCCAATGTCGCGGAGGGGGATGGCTACAGCCTGGCCGACCACGCCCGTGCCGCGGTCACGCAGACGGCGATCTACCGGCGCTGGCAGGCCTTCTTCCGCGACGTGGACGTGATGATCTCGCCGGCCATCACCGTCTCCCCGCGGCCCTGGAGCGAGCTGTACCCCCGGGTGATCGACGGGCAGGAGACGCACAGCTACTTCCACTGGCTGGCGCTGGCCTATGGCGTGACCCTGGTCGGCCACCCGGCGATCTCGTTGCCGATGGGCGTGGACTCGCGCGGCATGCCCTTCGGCCTGCAGATCATCGGCCCCCGTGGCGGCGATGCCCTGGTCCTGGCCGTCGCCGCCGCCATCGAGGCGGAGGTGAAGGGCGACCCCACGCTGGCCCGGCCGGTCCCCGACCTCGGCCGGCTGCGGCAGGCCCCGCCCATCTCGGGCATGCCGGGCTTCATCGGCTTCGACTGAGCCGGTTCACACGGGCCGGCTTCACCGGCCCGGTGGGCCGGCCCCGCGCTGCATGGGTCCGGAGCCGGGTGGGCCGGTTTCAGTCCCGGCTGACCGTGAAGGCGTTGAAGGTCTGGATGGTGTAGGTGTCCTTGATACCCGGCACCGTCTGGACGCGCTCCACCACGAAGAGGCCGATATCCTGGTCGGCCTCCAGGTAGAACTTGCCCAGCAGATCGTATTGCCCGGAGGTGGAATGCATCTCCGACAGCTCCACGATGCTGTCGGCCATCTCCCGGGCCACGCGGTAGGACTGGCCCATCTCGCACTTGATCATGACGTAGATCGCCCGCATTCCGGCCACCCTTCCCGACGTGCCGCCGCCAGGATGCCGTCACGGCGCCCCACCGGGAAGGGGCGGGACCGCCACCGGCCGCTACGGGCCGGCCCCCGCCGTGCCCGCCGGATGAGAAGCGCGTAACGCAACTCACAAAGTCTTGCGCTGCGGCACGCCGTGTCTCAACGTCCCGGAGGCAGGCTGTCCGGGTCCATGCGCAAGAGCTCCCAATTGCTGATTCTCACCGCCCTCGCCGGCCTCGGCGCGGGCTGGCATTTCTATGGCGACAGGGTTGGGCTGCCCCGGCCGCTGGCCTTGCTGGGGCTGGAGCCTGCCGCCCGCGCCACCGCCTCCGGCAATGCCAACGCGCCCATCGGCGTGGTGGTGGCGCCCGTCCGCACCGGGACGGTGGCCGAGCGGACGGAGAGCGTCGGCACGGTCCGGGCCCGGGACGCGGTGACCGTGACCGCCAAGGTGACGGGCATGGTCACCGCCATCCGCTTCCAGGAAGGCCAGAAGGTGAAGGAGGGGGAGCCGCTCGTCCTGCTCGACGACGCCGCCCTCCGCGCCGAGCTGGACCAGGCGCGCGCCATGCTGGACGACGCCCGGTCGCAGCTGAACCGCGCCCAGCGGCTGGTGGCCGGCCAGTCCATCGCCGAGCAGCGGGTGGACACGCTGGCCGCCGTCGCCCGCCAGGCGGAGGGGCGGGTCCGGCAGAACGAGGCCAAGATCAACGAGCTGCGGATCACCGCCCCCTTCGCCGGTCGGGTCGGGCTGAAGCAGGTCAGCCTGGGCGCGCTGATCCAGCCGGGCACCGCCGTCACCACGCTGGACGACCTCTCCCGGGTGCGGGTGGAGTTCTCCATCCCCGAGATCTACGTCGCTCGCGTCCATGCCGGCAGCAAGGTGACGGCCCGCAGCGCCGCCTATGGCGAGCGCCGCTTCGTGGGGCAGGTCGCCGTGGCCGATACCCGGGTCGACACCGCCACCCGCACCGTCCGGCTGGTCAGCGAGTTCGACAATGCCGACGAGGCGCTGAAGCCCGGCATGTTCCTGACCGTCGAGCTGCTGCTGGAGGAGCGGCCGGATGCGCTGCTGATCCCCGAGGAGGCGCTGGACCCGGTGGGCGACCGCGCCTTCGTCTTCGTGGTGCGCGACAACCGCGCCAAGCGGGTGGAGGTGGCGCTGGGCCAGCGCCTGCCGGGCGAGGTGGAGGTGCTGCGTGGCGTCGCCGTGGGCGAGCCGGTGGTGGTGCGCGGCATCCAGCGTCTGCGCCCCGACGCCCCGGTGCGGGTCACCGAGACCATGGCGCGGCCGACGAGCTGAGCGGCGCGGGGGAGGGCAGGGCCATGGTGCTCAGCGACGTCTCGATCAAGCGGCCGGTCTTCGCCACCGTCGTCAGCCTGCTGCTGATCGTGCTGGGGCTGGCGAGCCTGTTCCGGCTGCCGGTGCGCGAGTACCCGGCGATCGACCCGCCCATCGTCTCCGTCACCACCACCTATGCCGGCGCCTCGGCCGCGGTGGTGGACACCCAGATCACCGAGCTGATCGAGGCGGCGGTGGCGGGGATCGAGGGGATCAAGACCATCTCCTCGCAGAGCCGCGACGAGCGCTCGCAGGTGACGCTGGAGTTCCGGCTGAACCGCAACGTGGACGCGGCCGCCAACGACGTGCGCGACAAGGTCTCCCGCGCGCTCGCCCGCCTGCCGGAGCAGGCGGACACGCCCGTCGTCGCCAAGGTGGACGGCGACAGCCGCCCCATCCTGTGGGTGGCGCTGACCTCCGACACCTTCTCGGGGATGGAGCTGACGGAGCTGGCGCGGCGCCGCTTCGTGGACCGCCTCGCCATCGTCGAGGGCGTGGCCCAGGTGCTGATCCAGGGCGAGCGCAAGTACTCCATGCGGATCTGGCTGGACCGCCAGGCGCTGGCCGCGCGCGGCATGACCGTCCAGGACGTCGAGGACGCGATCCGGCGCGAGAACGTGGAGCTGCCGGGCGGGCGCATCGAAAGCCGCCAGCGCGAGCTGACGGTCCGCACGGATACCCGGCTGACCAGGCCGGAGGAGTTCCGCCGCATCGTGCTCTCCCGCACCAATGGCGGCGCCCAGGTGCTGCTGGGCGACGTGGCCGAGGTGGAGATCGCCCCCGAGGACAACCGCGGCGAGTACCGCATCAACGGCCGGCCTGGCATCGGCCTGGGCATCCAGCGCCAGTCCACCGCGAACACCCTGTCCGTCGCCGACGGGGTCAAGGCGGAGGTGGCCCGGATCGCCGAGACCCTGCCGGAGGGGATCAACGTCGAGATCGGCTACGACGAGAGCCAGTTCATCGCCCAGTCGATCTTCGAGGTGGAGCACGCCCTCATCACCGCGCTGATCCTGGTGGTGATCGTCATCTTCCTGTTCCTGCGCTCCTTCCGCGCCACGATCATCCCGGCGGTGGCCATCCCCGTCTCCATCGTCGCCTCCTTCATGGCGATGGCGGCACTGGGCTTCTCGATCAACGTGCTGACGCTGCTGGGGCTGGTCCTGGCCATCGGGCTCGTCGTGGACGACGCCATCGTCGTGCTGGAGAACATCCACCGCCGCATCGAGGAGGGGGAGCCGGTGCTGCTCGCCTCCATCCGCGGCGCGCGGGAGATCGCCTTCGCCGTCATCGCGACGACGCTGGTGCTGATCGCGGTCTTCGTGCCGCTCTCCTTCATGGGCGGCAACACGGGGCGGCTGTTCAGCGAGTTCGGCTTCGCCCTCGCCGCCTCGGTCGCCTTCTCCGGCATCATCGCGCTGACGCTGACGCCGATGATGTGCTCCAAGCTGCTCAAGCCGCATGCGGGGGAGACCCGGCTGGTACGCTGGACGGAGCCCTTCTTCCAGGGGCTGAACGGCGCGCTGCGCTGGACGCTCGCCCGCGCGCTGCGGGCGCCGCTGCTGGTGCTGGGCGCGGCGGGGCTGCTGTCGGCGCTGGCCGTCGCGCTGTTCAACGTGCTGCCCAAGGAGTTCACGCCCATCGAGGACCGCGGCACCATCATCGTGCCGATGACCGGGCCGGAGGGCGCATCCTTCGCCTACATGCGCCAGCAGGTGCAGCTCGCCGAGGCGGTGATGCAGCCCTATGTGCGCTCCGGCGATGCGACGGTGGTCTTCTCCACCCTCGGGGGATTCATCCGCCCGCCCCAGGGCAACCAGGCGAACATGTTCGTCCGCCTGTCCCCCTGGGACACCCGCACGCGCAAGCAGCAGGAGATCGTGGCGGAGGTCTTCCCGAAGATGAGCGCCATCGCCGGGGTGCGCGCCTTCCCGCTGAACCCGCCCAGCCTCGGCCAGCGCGGCTTCCAGCCGCCGGTGCAGTTCGTGATCGGCGGGCCGGACTACGTGACGCTGGTGGACTGGCGCGACCGCTTCATGGACCGGGCGCGGCAGAACACGCGGCTGCTGAACCTCGATTCCAACTTCAAGGAGACCAAGCCCGAGATCCGGGTGGAGGTGGACCGGCGCAAGGCGGCCGACCTGGGCGTGTCCATCCAGGCGGTGGGGCGGACCATCGAGACGATGCTGGGCTCGCGCGAGGTCGGCACCTATGTCGTGGCGGGGGAGGAGTACAAGATCATGCTCCAGGCGCGCGACGAGTACCGCGCCACCCCCTACGACCTGCAGAACATCTTCGTCCGTACCGCCTCCGGCGGGCTGGTGCCGATGTCGAACGTCGTCCAGCTCAGCGAGCGCGCCCGGGCGCAGTCCCTGGCGCGGGAGGACCGCACCCGCGCCATCACCATCAGCGCGACCCCCGCGCCGGGCTATTCGCTGGGCGAGGCGCTGGACTTCCTCGACCAGGTGGCGCGCGAGACTCTGCCGCCCGACGCGCGCATCACCTATCGCGGCCAGAGCCAGGAGTTCCGCGAAAGCGGGTCGAGCCTGTACTTCACCTTCGCCTTCGCGCTGCTGGTGGTCTACCTCGTGCTGGCGGCGCAGTTCGAGAGCTTCATCCACCCCTTCGTCATCCTGCTCTCCACCCCGCTCGCGCTGACGGGCGGGCTGCTCGCGCTCTTCGTCACCGGCCAGTCGCTGAACATCTTCAGCCAGATCGGCATGATCCTGCTGATCGGGCTGATGGCGAAGAACGGCATCCTGGTGGTGGAGTTCGCCAACCAGCTCCGCGACGAGGGCAGGAGCGTGTACGACGCGGTGCTGGAGGCCTCGGTGGTGCGGCTGCGGCCGATCCTGATGACCTCCATCGCCACCGTGCTGGGCGCCGTGCCGCTCGCCGTGTCGACCGGTGCGGGGGCGGAGAGCCGGCAGGCGCTGGGCGTGGTGATCGTGGGCGGGATCACCCTGTCCACCTTCGTCACGCTCTACGCGGTGCCGGCGCTGTACCTGCTGCTCGCGCCCTATACGCGCCCGATCGGGGCCGTGGCGGCGAAGCTGAGGGAGCTGGAACTGGAGGAGCGTGTGGTCGCGGCGCCGGCCGCGGAGTAGCCCGCCGCCCGCACGGACGCCGGCACGCGACTTGCGAAGCATTCGCGTGTCGTCTGTCAGGGAACGAATTCCGTGCTGTCACGTCGGAAACTTGGTCGCGTCTTCACCTGTGTTGCCGCTGGAATGGGCAGCGGCCTTGCCACCCCCTTCATCGGCCGTGCCTGGGCCCAGGGCAGCGGCACTGCCGGCGCGGCGCCGCAGGTGGCGCGCGGCCACTACCTGATCCGCGGCGGCGCCGTGATCACCGTCGATCCGTCGATCGGCACGCTGCCGCGCGGCGACGTGCTGGTGCGGGACGGCGCCATCGTCCAGGTCGCGCCGAGCATCGACCCGCCCGCCGGCGCGGAGGTGATCGACGCCACGGACACCATCGTCATGCCCGGTATGATCGACACGCACTACCACATGTGGAGCGCGCTCGGCCGGAACTTCATCGCCGATGGCGGCGTGGAGTACTTCCAGGCGAAGAACGCCTCCTCGCCGAACTACACGCCGGACGACTTCTACAACAGCCTCCGCCTCGGCCTGGCGGAGCTGCTGAACTCCGGCGTCACCACCGTGCACAACTGGTGCAACAACACCCGCTCGCCCGCGCATGCGGATGCGGAGCTGCGCGCGCATCGCGACCTGCTCACCCGCGCCCGCTTCGCCTATGGCCACCGCGACCAGCTCGCGGGCGACGTGCTGATCGACTTCCCCGACATCGATCGCGTGCGGAAGGAGTGGTTCGGGGAATCCGGCCCCTTCGGCGGGCTCGTGCATCTCGGCGTGAACCTGCGCGGCATCGGCCAGAGCACGGCGGAGACCTTCTTCCGCGAGAGCGCGATGGTGAAGGAGCGCGGCATCCCCTACGCCACCCATGCCGGGCAGGCGCCGCCGAACCGGATCGACATCCTGGACTGGGAGAAGCGCGGCATCCTGCAGCCGGGCTTCATGTTCGCCCACTACATCACCGGTGTGGCGTCGGACTTCGAGGTTCTGGCGCGCACCGGCGTCCCCAACAGCTTCTCCACCCTGTCCGAGTTCCGCCTGGGCAGTGCCGGCGATCCGCGCGCGGCGCTGATGGCGCAGCGCAAGGCGGGGGTTATGCTCTCCCTCTCGGTCGATGCCAGCTCGCTCGGCTCGCCCAGCATGTTCGAGGCGATGCGCACCACCTGGTCGATGGGCATCCCGTGGAAGGGCACGCCGTCGGAGGGCGAGACGCCGATCGGCCATGCCGAGATCATCCGCTGGACCACGCTGAACGCGGCGAAGACGCTGGGGCTCGGCGACGTCACCGGCTCGCTCACCCCCGGCAAGCGCGCCGACCTCATCCTGGTGCGGGTGGATGCGCTGAACACGGCGCCGATGGCGAATGTCGAGACGACCATCGTGCAGTCCGCCAATGCCTCCAACGTGGACACCGTGCTGGTGGACGGGCGCATCCTGAAGCGCGGCGGCAAGCTGACCGCCGTGGACACGGCCGAGATCGTGGCCAAGGCGCGCGAATCCGCCTTCCGCATCCGCCGGGCCACCGGCGGCGTGCTGGCGCCCTGCGCCGCCTGCGGCGCCTGACCCTGTCGGGGGCGGGCCGCTCGCGGCCCGCTCCGGGCCGGCCTGGGAGAAGCCCACTCCCGGGCGCGGGTCCTGGCGGATGAGGCTCGGGGTTGCTGGGACCCACGGCCGGGGGCGGCGCCCGCCCCCCCTCGCCGCGGGCGACCTCGCCCTTCCGCCGCCTTATCGGCCGACCGCGTAGCCCTGCATGCCGCGCGGATTGGCCCCGGCGAAGATCTGCCCGTCCGGTTCCTGCCGCACGGCGGAAAGGCGGCCCTCCGTCCAGTCGCCGCCGACCTCGACCCTGTGCCCGCGCCCGCCCAGCGCCTCGGCCACGGCGCGGTCGTAGCGTCCTTCCAGCACCACCTTCCCCGGCTGCGCCCCGCGCGGCCAGAAGCTGCTGATCCAGTGCTCCGAATGGAAGGCGGGGGCGTCGATGGCCTGCTGGATGGTCCAGCCATGGTGCAGCATCCGCAGCAGCATGATCGGCTGCCACTGGTCCTGCTGCTCGCCGCCGGGCGTGCCGAAGGCCATCCAGGGCTTGCCGTCCCGCAGCGCCATGCCGGGGGAGAGGGTGGTGCGCGGCCGCTTGCCCGGCATCAGCCCGTTGGGCAGGGATTCGTCCAGCCAGAACATCTGCCCGCGCGTGCCGAGGCAGCAGCCCAGCTCCGGGATGGCCGGGGAGGATTGCAGCCAGCCGCCCGAGGGCGTGGCGGACACCATGTTCCCCCAGCGGTCGATCACGTCGACATGGCAGGTGTCGGCCCCAGAAACGCCCAGGCGGGAGACGGTGGGCTCGCCGCTGCCGGCCACCTGGCGCGCCTCCGCGGCACGGGCGACGGCGGCCGCGTAGTCCGTGCGCGGGACCAGGCCATCCGGCGAGCCGGGGCGGAACTCCAGCGCGGCCGTCTCGCCGATCAGGGCCCGGCGTTCGGCTGCATAGGCACGGGAGAGCAGGGTCGCCATCGGCACGGCGGTGAAGTCCGGATCGCCGTAGAAGGCCTCGCGGTCGGCGAAGGCCAGCTTCATCGCCTCCACCACCAGATGCGCGAAGCGCTCTCCCAGCGGGTCCAGCTCGCCCAGGCCCAAGCCGTCGAGCAGGAGCAGGGCCTGCAGCATCGCGGGACCCTGGCTCCAGGCACCGCATTTCAGGACGGTCGCGCCCTGGTGCTCGACGGCGAGCGGCGCCTCGATGGGCGCGCGCCACGCGGCCATGTCATCGGCCGAGAGAACGCCCCGGTGCCGCCGGCCGGAGGCGTCGAGCACGGCGTTGCCCTCGCAGAAGCGCCCGATCGCCTCGGCGACGAAGCCGCGGTACCAGGCATCCCGCGCCGCGTCGATCTGCGCGATGCGGTCGGACCCGGCGGCCTCCGCCTCCCGCACCACCCGGGCATAGGTCTCGGCCAGGGCGATGTTGGACCACAGCTTCCCGGGCCGCGGGCCGCCGCCGCGCAGCCAGAGGGCGGCGCTGGTCGGCCACTCCGCCTCGAACAGCGGGCGCACCGTCTGGATGGTCGCGCAGATCCGCGGCACGTAGTGGATGCCGCGCGCGGCATAGCCGATGGCGAAGTCCAGCACGGCCCCGGGCTTCCAGCTCCCATGCTCGCGCAGCAGCGTCATCCAGGCGTCGAAGGCGCCCGGCACCATGGCCGGCAGCAGCCCCGTGCCGGGGATCAGGTCCAGGCCCAGCGCGTCCCGCACATGCGCGACGCTGAGCCCCGCGGGGGCGACGCCCTGGCCGCAGATCACGCTCTGCGCCCCGCGGCCGGCGTCGTGGACCAGGATCGGGCAGTCGCCCAGCGGGCCGTTCAGGTGCGGCTCGGCGATCTGCAGGGTGAAGCCGGCGGCGACGGCGGCATCGGCGGCGTTGCCGCCCCGCTCCAGCACGGCCATCCCGACCGAGCTGGCGAGCCAATGGGTGCTGGCGACGGCGCCGAAGGTGCCGGCGATTTCGGGGCGGGTGGTGAACATGCCGCCCAGGTTAGGCCGCCGGCCCCCCGCCGTCAGCCGGAGAGACGCAGTCTTTCGGCGATCAGGAAGGGGGCGTCCGGGGCGCGCTGGGTGAAGATCGCCACCGACGCCACCCGGCGGGGCAGGGCGGGCGCCTCGCCGAGATGCGCCTCCAGCGCCGGGCGGATGACGGCCATCTCCGCCTCTGCGAGGCGGCGCGTCAGGGTCACGTGGAAGCGCCACTCCTCGAAGACATAGGGGTAGCCCCAGCGCTCCAGCATGGCCCGCTCGCCCGGGCTCAGCCGCTCCGGCCGGCGGCGGGCGGTCTCCGCCTCGCTGGGCGGGGCACGGAGGGGGTCCAGGGCCTCCACCGCCGAATCGCACAGGGCGCGCAGGGCGGGGGAGGGGGCCGATTCGACCAGGGCCAGGAAGCCGCCCAGGCTTTCCAGCCGCAGCGGCGGCAGGTCGAAGGGTGCCGTCCGGGCGGCCAGCGCCGCCGCCGCCTCGCGCAGGGCGGGATAGGGACCGGCCAGCCGGAACGGCGGCTTCAGCGTGGCGTGCAGCCCGTAGCGCCGGGCCTCCGCGGTCACCTCGTGCAGGTCGATTCCGGGCAGGGCGGGCTGGGCCGGGGCGGCCCCCGTCTCCGCATCCCGCCCGAGCCAGGCGGAGCCCAGCGCATGCAGCGGATCGTGGAGTTCCGGGGCCCAGTAGAGCGCGGCGCGCGCGGGTCCGCCGCTCATGCGATGCGCTCGCCCGCCAGCCAGACCGAGCGCATCACGGGCAACCCGAGGACGGTGCGCACCCGCAGCAGATCGGCGCGCAGCCCCGGCGCCAGCCGGCCGCGATCGACCAGCCCGGCCATCCGCGCCGGGTTCTCCGCCACCAGCCGCACCGCCGCCGCAAGCTCCAGCACGCCCTCGGCGGCGAGGCGCCAGACGGCCTCCAGCATGGCGGCCGGCACGTAGTCGGAGGCGATGGCATCCACCAGCCCCTCGCGCAGCAGCGCCATGGCGGAGACGTTCCCGGAATGGCTGCCGCCGCGCACGAGGTTCGGCGCACCGACCACGATGTCCTGGCCATGCGCCCGCGCGGCACGGGCGGCGGGGGCGTTGACCGGGAACTCGCTGATCGTCACGCCGTCGGCGGCGTTGCGGGCCACCGCCGCCTCCGACCAGTCGTCATGCGCGGCCAGCGGCACCCCGCGCCCGCCGATCCGCTCCAGCAAGATGGCGCGGTTGGGTTCGGCATGGCGCTCCCGCAGCGCGGCCAGGCGTTCGATCCGCGCCTCGGCGGCCGGGGTGTCCAGCCCGTCCCGCCGCAGCATGGCGCGGTAGCGGTCCATGTCCGCGAACTGCCCGGCGCCGGGGCAGTGGTCCATCAGGCTGACCATCCGCAGCAGGGGGTGCCCGGCCACCGGCTCCAGCAGCCGGGGCATGTCCGGGGCGGGCAGCTCGCAGCGCAGGTGCAGCAGGTGGTCGCAGCGCAGGGCGCCGGCGCGGCCGAGGAGGTCCAGGTCCCCGATCCCCTCGAGGAAGGTCTGGCCGCGCCCGTGGCTGACCTCCAGCTCGCCGACGCACAGGGCATCCAGCACGGTGGTCACGCCGGCCGCGGCGGTCTGCGCGTCGTGCGCCAGCATGGCGGAGCGGGAGGGCCAGCGCGCGCCGGGGCGCGGCTGCACCTGGCGCTCCAGGTTGTCGGTGTGCAGGTCCACCAGGCCGGGCAAGAGGTGGTCGCCCTCCAGGTCCAGGGCGCCCGCGAGGCCGCTGCGGCCGGTCTCGACCGCGGCGATGCGGCCCTCGCGCAGCACGAGCGTCCCTGGCCGCACCCCGTCGGGCAGAACCAGCAGCGCGTTGGTCAGGACGGTTTCGCGACCCATGCAGATCCACCCCCAAAGGCCGCGCGGGGCCGGCCGCGGAAGGCGGTCCGGCCGGGAGCGCACCGCCCTCTCGGCAGGCCGGCGCGGGGCCGGGCGTGCCGCGTCGCCACGTCGCGCGGCGGCGCCGGGGCGTCAAGACGCGCGCGATCCGGCCGGGCCCTGCGGGCCGGCCGGATCGAGGCGATGCGTGTGAGAAGATGGCTCCCCGAGTTGGACTCGAACCAACGACCTAGCGATTAACAGTCGCGTGCTCTACCAGCTGAGCTATCGGGGAACGCGGCGCCCGATTAGCGGAGGATGGCGGCCCCGGCAAGAGGGGGTCCGGCATCATTCCGCCGCACGGATGCGATGGAGGTTCCGGGCGGAATCGAACCGCCGTACACGGTTTTGCAGACCGCTCCCTGACCACTCGGGCACGGAACCACGGCGCCTCACTAGGGGCTGGCGGCGGCGAAGTCCAGCCCGGGCGGCGCGCGGCGCGGGCATGGGGGAGGCGAGGGGCGGTTTTCCGCGCGCGGCGATCCGCCCTATAAGCCGGGCGCGCATTCCAGAGGGGTCAGGACGCGGGATGGATACCGCCCAGGCACGCCGATACATGGTGGACGGCCAGCTCCGCCCGAACAAGGTCACGGACCCGCGGCTGATCGACGCCATGCTGCGCCTGCCGCGCGAGCGCTTCGTGCCGCGGGCGCAGGCCGCCCGGGCCTATGCCGATGCCGATCTGCCGCTCGGCGACGGGCGCGTGATGATCCAGCCGATGATGCAGGCCCGGCTCCTGCAGCTGGGCACGCCGCGCCCGGGCGACCGGGTGCTGGTGGTCGGGGCGGGCACGGGCTACGCCGCCGCGCTGCTGGCCGAGCTGGGCACCCATGTCGTGGCGCTGGAGGAATCCGCGGCCCTGCTGGCCGCCGCCCGCGACAGCCTCGCGGCATCCGCCCCGGCGGTGCAGCTGGTGCAGGGGCCGCTGCCCGCCGGCTGGCCCGCCGGCGCCCCCTATGACCTGATCCTCGTCGAGGGTGCGGTGGAGCAGATCCCGGAGGCGCTGGCCGGGCAACTCGCCGAGGGCGGGCGCCTGGTGGCGGTGACGGTCCCGCCGGGCCGGGCCGGCACGGCGGTGATCGGCCGCCATGCCGGCGGCAGCTTCTCCACGGTCGAGGCCTTCGACTGCCACACCGCGACGCTGCCCGGCTTCGCACCCAGGCAGGGCTTCGTCTTCGCCTGACCGGGGTGCGGCCCGGACGGGCGGGCCGGGATGCGTCCTGGCGCCGCCCCCGGCGGGCGCGCTAGGGTCGCTGCGAATCTCCTCTGGCGCGGCTGCTTCGACGGATGCCGCGCCCGGACCGCTCCAAGGATACCGGTGCCGATGACGTCCCGACGCTCCCCCCTGGTCCTCCTGGCCCTTCTGACGCTTCCGGCGGGCGCGGCACGGTCGCAGACCCTGCAGGAGGCACTGGCCCAGACCTATGCCAACAACCCCTCCCTCCAGGCGGCCCGGGCGCAGCTCCGCGTGGTGGACGAGAATGTGCCGCAGGCCCTGGCGGGCTGGCGCCCCACCGTCTCGCTCAGCGGCTCCGGCGGCTATACGGAGGGCACCGCGCGGGCGCGGGTGGGCGACGGCCAGGGCGGCCAGATCATCGGCTACAATGATTTCTCCCGGAACACGCTCTCCCTGGCGGCCACGGTCAACCAGCCCCTCTATCGCGGCGGCCGCACCGTGGCGTCCACGAAGCGGGCGGAGAACCAGGTGCTCGCGCAGCGCGCGCGGGTGCTCTCCGCCGAGCAGACGGTGCTTCAGCAGGGCGTCGAGGCCTATGTGAACGTGATCCGCTTCCAGGAGGAGGTGCGGCTCAACGTCAACAACGTCCAGGTGCTGCAGCGCCAGCTCGACGCAACCAACGAGCGCTTCCGCGTCGGCGAGATCACCCGCACGGACGTGGCCCAGGCGGAATCGCGCCTCGCGGCCGCTCGCTCGGCGCGCGAGGACGCGGAGGGGCAGCTGCAGATCGCCCGCACCACCTTCCAGCGCGTCACCGGCATCGCCCCCTCGCGCCTCACCGCGCCGCAGCCGCTGCGCCTGCCCGTCCGCTCGGCGCAGGAGGCGGCACAGGTGGCGGCGGTGAACAACCCGAACGTCGTCGCCGCGCTGTTCGACGAGGCGGCGGCGCGCGACTTCATCGACGTGCAGCTTGCGGCGCTGCTGCCGCAGGCCGGGGTCCAGGCCCAGGCCTTCCGCAACGACAACTCCAGCGCCGATGGCACCCGCGTCACCGGCGGAGCGCTGACCGCGACCCTGTCGGTGCCGCTCTATCAGGGCGGCGCCGAGTATGCGGCCGTCCGCCAGGCCCGGCAGGACGCCTCCCGGCTGCGGCAGCTCGTGGACGACGCCCGCCGGACCGCGGTGCAGCAGTCGTCCCAGGCCTGGGAGACGCTGATCTCCGCCCGCGCGGTGGTGGAGGCGAACCGGGCCCAGATCCGTGCCGCCGAGGTGGCGCTGGATGGCGTGCAGCGCGAGGCTGTGGTCGGCAGCCGCACGACGCTGGACGTGCTGAACGCCGAGCAGGAGCTGCTCAACGCGCGCGTCACGCTGATCCGCGCGCTGGCGGCGGTGGTGACCGGCAGCTATTCCATCGCCACCTCGATCGGACGGCTGACGGCGCAGGACCTGAACCTGCCGGTCCCGCGCTACGACATGACGGCCTATTACCGCGAGGTGCGGAACCGCTGGGCGGGGGCGGGCGACTACTCGGCCCAGGCCCAGTCCATCTCCTCCGAGCCGGTGCGCTGACCATGGCGGCCAACCCCGCTCCGCCGGGCCAGCCCCCTGCCGCTCCTTCGGGCCAGGACCCGTCGATGGAGGACATCCTGGCCTCCATCCGCCGCATCCTGAACGAGGATGAGATGACCCCCGGCGCGGCGCCGCGGCCCGCCGACGCCCAGGCCGGCACCGCGCCCGATCCCGGCGCCGCGCCGCCACCCGCCTCTCCCGCCATGCCGCAGCCCTTCGAACTGACCGAGGCGATGATGATCCCCGCCGAGACCGTTGCCCCGGCCGCCCCGCCGCCCGAGCGCGAGGCCGAGGCCCCGCCGCTCCCGCCGGCTGCCGCCCCGGTACCCGGCGACGGGCTGCTGGGCTCCGCCGCCGCGGCCGCCACGGCCGCCGCGCTGGGGCACCTGGCCCGCACCGTGGCGGCGGAGCGCAACAGCCCCGTCCATCGCGGCGGCCCCAGCATCGAGGACGTGGTGCGCGAGGAGCTGCGCCCCCTCCTGCGCGACTGGCTGGACCGCAACCTGCCGCCGCTGGTGGAGCGGCTGGTGCGCGCCGAGATCGAGCGCGTGGTGGGCCGCGCCCTCTCCTGAGCCGGGAGGCCGGCGCCGGCTGCCGTGAGCCGATCCGGCGCCGTGGCAGCCCAGCCCCGCGCCGGCGGCTTCGCGGAACGTCTTGACGCCCCGCCGCCTCCCGCCCCAGGGATGCGGCCATGCTCGACAAGGTCCTGACGCCCGCCGCCTTCGAGGCGCGACTCTATGACGGCTGGGAGGCCGCCGGCGCCTTCTCCGCGCATCCCGACAGCGCGGCCGACCCCTTCACCATCATGATCCCGCCGCCCAACGTCACGGGCAGCCTGCATATCGGCCACGCCCTGACCTTCACGGTGCAGGACATCCTGATCCGCTGGCGGCGGATGCAGGGGCGCGACGCGCTGTGGCAGCCGGGGACGGACCATGCCGGCATCGCCACCCAGATGGTGGTGGAGCGCCTGTTGGGCACCCAGGGGATCAAGCGCCGGGAGATCGGGCGCGAGGCCTTCCTGGAGCATGTCTGGGAGTGGAAGGCGCAGTCGGGCGGCACCATCACGCGCCAGCTCCGCCGCCTGGGCGCCAGCCTGGACTGGCAGCGCGAGCGCTTCACCATGGACGAGGGGCTCTCCGCCGCAGTGCGCGAGACCTTCGTGACGATGTTCGAGCAGGGGCTGATCTACCGCGACCGGCGGCTGGTGAACTGGGACCCCGTCTTCCAGTCCGCTATCTCCGACCTGGAGGTGGAGAGCCGAGAGGTGAAGGGCCACCTCTGGCATCTGCGCTACCCGGTGGAGGGCGAGCCGGGCCGGTACCTGACCGTCGCCACCACCCGGCCGGAGACGATGCTGGGCGACACGGCGGTCGCCGTGCACCCGGAGGACGAGCGCTTCCGCGACCTGATCGGGAAGCATCTGATCCTGCCGCTGGTCGGCCGGCGCATCCCCGTGGTGGCGGACGAGTATTCCGACCCGGAGAAGGGCACGGGCGCGGTGAAGATCACCCCCGCGCACGACTTCAACGACTTCGCGGTTGGGCGGCGGCACGGGCTGGCCTCGCCCAGCGTGCTGGATGCCGAGGCGCGGGTGATGCTCGACGAGATCGACGCCGACCTCGCCGCCGTGCCGGGGCTCGCCGATCCCGCCTTCGTGCGTGCCCTCGCGGGCAAGGATCGGACGGAGGCGCGCAAGGCCATCGTGGCGGAGCTGGAGCGGCTGGAGCTGTTGGCCGCGACCGAGCCGCACACCCATGCCGTGCCGCATGGCGACCGCTCCGGCGTGCCGATCGAGCCGCGCCTGACGCCGCAATGGTACTGCGACGCGGCGACGCTGGCGAAGCCCGCCATCGCGGCCGTCGAGACGGGCGCCACCCAGTTCGTCCCGAAGCAGTGGGAGAACACCTTCTACGCCTGGATGCGCAACATCGAGCCCTGGTGCGTTTCGCGCCAGCTCTGGTGGGGGCACCGCATCCCCGCCTGGTACGGGCCGGAGGGCAGCGTCTTCGTCGCGCGCGACGCGGCGGCGGCCCAGGCGCAGGCGGCGGCGAAGTTCGGCCGCGCGGTCGAGCTGAGCCAGGACGAGGACGTGCTGGACACCTGGTTCAGCAGCGGGCTCTGGCCGATCAGCACGCTGGGCTGGCCGGAGCGCACGAAGGAGCTGGCGCGCTACTACCCGACCGACGTGCTGGTGACGGGCTTCGACATCATCTTCTTCTGGGTCGCCCGGATGATGATGATGTGTATGCACATGCGCCGCACCGATGCGGAGCGCGACGGCCGGCCTGCGCCCGCGCTGGAGGAGATCGTCCCCTTCCGCACCGTCTACATCCATGGCCTCGTCCGCGACGAGAAGGGCCAGAAGATGTCGAAGTCCAAGGGGAACGTGATGGACCCCCTGGCGCTGATCGACAGCTACGGCGCCGACGCGCTGCGCTTCGCCATCGCGGGGCTGGCGGGGCCGGGACGCGACGTGAAGCTCGGGCCCGCGCGGGTGGAGACGGGGCGCTCCTTCATCACCAAGCTGTGGAACGCCGCCCGCTTCTGCGAGATGAACGGCATCGCGCCCGATCCGTCCTTCGATACGGCCGCCTGCACCACGCCGCTGGCGCGCTGGATCATCGACGCGGCCAATACCGCGATCGGGGAGGCGACGGCGGCGCTGGAGGCCTTCCGCTTCGACGAGTACGCGGCCTCGGTCCGGCGCTTCGCCTGGGACGGGTTCTGCGACTGGTTCCTGGAATTCGCCAAGCCCGCCATGGCCTCGGGGGACACGGTGGAGGCGCGGGAGGCGAAGGGGGCGGCGCAGCACGTCCTCGGCGTGCTGCTGCGCCTGCTGCACCCGGCGGCGCCCTTCGTCACCGAGGAGCTGTGGGACCGCTTCGGCTATGGCCCCGAGGGCAGCCTGATCGGCGCGTCCTGGCCGACGCCCGCCGCCGTGACCGACGCGGCCGCGGCGCGGGAGGAGATGGATTGGCTGGTCGCCGTCATCTCCACCGTGCGCGGCGTGCGGGCGGAGATGAACGTGCCGGTGGCCACCGTCACGCCGCTGCTGCTCCAGGGGGCGTCCGACGCCACCCTGGCGCGCGGGCAGCGCTGGATCGACACCATCCGCCGCATGGCCCGCGTGACGGGCATCGAGGCCGTCGGCGCCGAGCCGCCGAAGGGCGCGGCCCAGGCGGTGGTGGGCGAGGCGACGCTGATGCTGCCGCTGGCGGGCGTCATCGACTTCGACGCGGAGCGCGCGCGGCTGACCAAGGAGCGGGCCAAGGCGGAGGGCGAGCGCAGCAAGATCGCCGCCAAGCTCGACAACGCGGACTTCATCGCCCGGGCCAAGCCGGAGGTGGTGGAGGAGAACCGCGAGCGCCTGGCCGTGGCGGAGGCGGAGATCGCGCGGCTGACCGCGGCGCTGGCGCGGGTCGCCGCCTGACGCCGCCGGGCCTGTCCGGCATGGACAGGCCGCGCCTTCGGCCATAGCGTCGTTCCGACCTTGCAAAGGTCTGGACGGGGCGCCCATGGCGGAGGTTCTGGTGGTGGGGGCGGGGCCGGTCGGCCTGACGCTCGCCTGCGAGCTGGCGCGCCACGGCGTGCGCTGCCGGATCATCGACAAGGCCCCGAAGCCCTCGGCCTATTGCCGCGCCATCGGCGTCACGCCCCGGACCCTGGAGGTCTGGGACGACATGGGCATCGCCCGGGAGATGATCGGGGCGGGGCTCTGGATCACCGGCATGCGCTCCATCCTCCCCGGCCGCCCGCCGGTCGATGCCCTGCTGGACGACGCCACCTTGCCCTATGGCGGGCTCGGCCTGCCGCAATACGAGACGGAGCGCGTGCTGGCGCGTCACCTCGACCGGGCCGGGCTGGCCGTGGAGCGCGGCACCGCCCTGGCGGGGCTGCACCAGGACGCGGAGGCCGTGACCGTGCGGCTGGTGCGCGAGGACGGCGCCAGCGAGCAGACCGCCTATCGCCACGTCATCGGCTGCGACGGCGCGCACAGCGCCGTCCGCCATGCGCTGGGCATCGCCTTCGCGGGCGAGGCCATGCCGATGACCTTCATGCTGGGCGACGTCCACATCGCCTGGGACCTGCCCTACGGCATGACGCTGCGGGCGGTGCATCCGCGCGAGGATGGCCCGCCCGACCTCTTCGTCGCCGTGCCGCTGCCGGAGCGCGGGCGCTACCGGGTCTCGATGGCCGCGCCCGAATCCCTCTCGGCCCGCGGCGGCAGCGGCCATGGCATCCAGGCGGAGCTGCCTGGCCCGGACCTCGCCGATCTCCAGGCGGTGGCGGACCGGCTACTGCCGGAGAGGCCCGTGCTGTCCGACCTGCGCTGGTCCTCGCTGTTCCGGATCAGCATGCGGCTGGCCGAACGCTACGGTGAGGGCCGGGTCTTCCTGGCCGGGGATGCCGCGCATATCCATCCGCCGACGGGCGGGCAGGGGATGAACACGGGCATCCAGGATGCCTACAACCTGGCCTGGAAGCTGGCCCTGGTGCTGCGGGGCGCCTCGCCCGACGCGCTGCTCGACAGCTACGGCGCCGAGCGCCGGCCGGTGGGGGAGGAGGTCGTAGCCCGCACCCTGGCCGCGAGCATGCGCTTCGGCCGCGAGCCGGGCGGCCGGATCGACCGCTCCGCCGACACGCAGCTCGGCATCACCTACCGGGGTGGCGACTGGGTGCGCGACGACGGCGGCGGCGCCGACGGGCCCGTGGCGGGGGACCGCGCGCCGGATGCCACCGGGCTGCGCCAGCGCGGCATCGGCGTGCCGCTGCGGCTGCACGAGGTGCTGCGCGGGACGGAGCACATCCTGCTCGCCCGGGTGACGGCGGGTGACGAGCTGGCGGCGCTCTCCGACTTCGCGCTGGAGGCCGGCCGGCGCCTGGACCGCCGGCTGCGCGTCGTCGCCCTCGGCGCCGCGCCGGCCGGGGACCAGCCCGGCGTCACCCTGCTGGAGGACCGCGAAGGGCGCTTCGCCGCCGCCTACGGCTCCGCGCGGCGCGATGTCCTGGTGCGGCCGGACGGCCATCTGGGCTGGAGCGGGCCGTCCTGGCGGGACCCAGGGCTGGTCGCGCATCTGGGGCGCCTCTTCCCGCGGGGAGCCATCGCATGAACCTGCTCGTCAGCTTCGCGCCCTTCATCCTCTTCGCCGTGCTGCTGCATCTGGGGCAGCCGTCGCTCGCGCTCTGGGGTGGTGCGGCGGCGGCGCTGGTCCTGATCCTGCGCGAGCGCCTCGTCCTTGGCCGCTCGGTCAAGATCCTGGAGGCGGGGACGGCGCTGCTCTTCACCGCGCTGGCCCTCTGGACCGCCGCGACCGGGCAGGCCTGGACCATCCCGCAGGCGCGGCTGGTGGTGGATACCGGGCTGCTGCTGATCGCGCTGGCCTCGCTCGCGATCGGGCAGCCCTTCACGCTGCAATACGCCAGGGAATCGACGCCGCCGGAGATCTGGGCGCAGCCGGAGTTCCTGGCCGCCAACCGGCAGATCACCTGGGTCTGGGCCGGGGCCTTCGCGGTGCTGGTGCTGGCCGATGCGGTCATGGCCTTCCTGCCGCAGGTGCCGCACGCGGTGGGGGTGCTGCTGACGGTCGCGGCCCTCTACGGCGCCTTCAGCTACACGAAGCGCCGCAGCGAGGAGCGTCCCGCGCAGCCGTGATGCGGAGGGCGCGCAGGCCGGGCGGAGGCCGTCCGTCACGGCCGGGCGAGCGGCCTGCGCGCCCCCGCGACAGGGCTCCGCCGCGGTGGCACAACGGCGTGTCCAGGAACGCCTGCCGCCGAAAGGGAGTGCCCGCATGAGCAGCCCGGAGACTCCGTGGGACAAGTCCCGCCTGCCCAGCCGCCACGTCTCGGTGGGGCCGGAGCGGGCGCCGCACCGCTCCTACTACCACGCCATGGGCATGACCGAGGAGCAGATCGCCCAGCCGCTGGTCGGCGTCGCGACCTGCTGGAACGAGGCCGCGCCCTGCAACATCGCGCTCCACCGCCAGGCGCAGAGCGTCAAGCAGGGCGTCGCGGCGGGGCAGGGGACGCCGCGCGAGTTCACCACCATCACCGTGACCGACGGCATCGCCATGGGGCACCAGGGGATGAAGTCCTCCCTGGCCTCGCGCGACGCCATCGCGGACACGGTGGAGCTGACGGTGCGCGGGCATTGCTACGACGCGCTGGTCGGGCTCGCCGGCTGCGACAAGTCGCTGCCGGGGATGATGATGGCGATGCTGCGGCTGAACGTGCCCAGCGTCTTCATGTATGGCGGCTCGATCCTGCCCGGCACCTACAAGGGCCGCGACGTGACGGTGGTGGACGTGTTCGAGGCGGTGGGCATGCATGCCGCCGGGAAGATGTCGGACGAGGAGCTGCACGAGCTGGAATGCGTCGCCTGCCCCAGCGCCGGGGCCTGCGGCGGGCAGTTCACGGCGAACACCATGGCGACGGTCAGCGAGGCGATCGGGCTGGCGCTGCCCGGCTCGGCCGGGGCGCCCGCGCCGTATGAGGACCGCGACCGCTGGGCGGTGGAGTCCGGCCGAGCGGTGATGGCGCTGCTGCGGCAGAACATCCGCCCGCGCGACATCGTCACGCTCCAGGCGCTGGAGAACGCGGCGGTGGTGGTGGGCGCCACCGGCGGCTCGACCAATGCCGGGCTGCATCTGCCGGCCATCGCGCACGAGGCGGGCATCCGCTTCACCATGGACGACGTGGTCGCGATCATGCGGCGGACGCCCTACATCGCCGACCTCAAGCCGGGCGGGAAGTACGTGGCGCTGGACGTGCACAAGGTCGGCGGCATCCCCGTCATCATCAAGGCGCTGCTCGATGCCGGGCTGCTGCACGGGGACTGCCTGACGGTGACGGGGAGGACGCTGGCGGAGAACCATGCCGGCGTGGTCTTCCCGGCCGACCAGGACGTGATCTACCCCGTCTCGCGCGCGATCACGCCCACCGGCGGCGTGGTCGGGCTGAAGGGCAACCTCGCCCCGGACGGCGCCATCGTGAAGGTCGCGGGGATGAAGAACCGCCGCTTCGAGGGCACGGCGCTGTGCTTCGACTGCGAGGAGGACGCCTTCGCCGCCGTGGATGCGCGCGCCTACAAGGCGGGCGACGTGATCGTCATCCGCTACGAGGGGCCGAAGGGCGGGCCGGGGATGCGGGAGATGCTCTCCACCACCGCCGCCATCTACGGCCAGGGCATGGGGGCGGAGGTGGCGCTGATCACCGACGGCCGCTTCTCCGGCGCGACGCGCGGCTTCTGCATCGGCCATGTCGGGCCGGAGGCGGCGGTGGGCGGGCCCATCGCCTTGCTGCGGAACGGCGACCGCATCGTGATCGACGCGGATGCCGGCACCATCGACGTGCTGCTGCCGGAGGCGGAGCTGGCGGCGCGCCGTGCCGCCTGGACGCCGCGCGGCACGGACTACAACAGCGGCGCGCTGTGGAAATACGCCCAGCTCGTCGGCCCCGCCCATCTCGGCGCCGTCACCCATCCGGGCGGGGCGGCCGAGACGCATTCCTACCCGGATCTCTGATGCGGCGGGCGGTGCGGCGGCTGCTGCTCCTCCTCCTGCTTCCCGCCGGCCCGGCTGCGGCCGACGAGCGGGAGATCGCCGGGCAGATGCGCTGCGAGGCGGTGCCGGGCATTTCCGGCGGGTCCAGCGCCATCGCCTTCCGCCTCTTCGCCGAGGAACCGGTGGTCCGCTACGAGCGGCCGGTGCAGATGCGGCGGGGCGGCCCGCCGGATGCGATGGAGCAAGGCACCGGCGCCTGGGCGCCGAACGGTGCCATCGCCCTGCGCGGCGGCGCGAGCGGCGAGGGATGGAGCTACACCGCCCGCTACGCCGGCACGCTGGACCCGGGGGGCAAAGGCGTGCTGAGCGGCCAGCAATCCTGGCGCTATGGCAGGGGCCGCCAGCACGACCGGCCCTGCACCATCGAGTTCGGCGCGACGCCTGGCGAGCGCCGCTGATCGCCTGGCGGCGCATGTGACGGCGGGTTGCGCGCCCTGGCGGCGATGTCACGCCCACGACCGCAAGCGGCAAGGCCGGCGCAGGCAACCTGCCCGGCCGAAGCTGCTCCAGGCGGGCGGCACATGGTCACAGGAGATCGCCATGCGACGCCAATTCCTTGCCGGGCTGGCAGCCCTGGGCGTCGCCTCCACCGCAGCCTGCGCGCAGCCTTTTCCACCGCCCGGACCACCCCCGGGCCCGCGCCCGCCCGGTCCCGTGCCAGGAGCCTTTCCCTTTCCGCCGATCCCGGCACCGCGCATGGAGCCGATCCCCGCTGCCCCGCCCGGCGCGGTGGTCTGGCAGCATGGCCACTGGCACTGGGATGGCCGCGAATATGTCTGGATCCCAGGCCGTTGGATCGAACGCCCGCCGGTCGGCGAGCATTTCGTCCCCGGTCGCTGGGCCTGGGGCTACAGCGGATGGCTCTGGGTTCCCGGGCACTGGCAGTGACGCGCTGCCGATCCGTGCCGGATCCCGGCCGGTGGGCCACTGCCGGGTCGGGGCGGATCGCCGAAGGCCAGCACCGTCCGGACGCGTGAGCCTGCCCCCGGAGCGGCGTGCCGGGGCCCTTCCCGTGAGGGGCCCTTCCCGTGAACGGATGCGGGCCGGGGGCGCCCTATAGCGGGTCCCTGCCCCTGGACAGATCCAACGGCGCGTCGAGGGTGGCGATGGTGTCGCCCTCCATCTCCGGCGGCGGTGGCTCGAACTCGGGCGGCAGCGGGCGCTGCACGCGCCGGAACGGCACCCGGCGGCCGCCGGGCTGGTCGAAGCCGTAGGGATCGGGGTGGAAGACCACCCGGCCTGCCGCGTTCGGCCAGGCGGTCAGATAGCCCAGGGCGACGCGGACATCCTTCTGCCCGGCCAGGTCGACGGTCCGCCCCAGCCCGATGCCGGCCCGGATGGCCGCTGGCGTGGTATCCAGCAGCCAGGCGGAAAGGTCGACGATCCGCTCCACGCGGATGCATCCATGCGAGAGGTTCCGCTCGCCGCGCGTGAACAGCTCCGGATTGGCGGTCCCGTGCAGGTAGATGGCGTCCGATTCCTCCAGCCCGACCCGCAACGGGCCCAGCGGGTTGCGCGGCCCCGGCGGCTGGATCAGGCGGCCGTTGACCACCTGGAAGCCGCTCAGCCCCTTGGCCCGGATCTCCGGCTCGATGCTCGCCGGCACGTACCAGGGGGGGTTGAAGCGGACCGTGGTGACGAAGGTGGCCAGTTGCGGCGTCCGGGTCCGAGGCCCGCCGACGATGACGCGGGACCGCATCACCTCCCGCCCGTCCTCGTAGGCGATGACCTCCGCCCCGGGGATGTTCACGACGATCTGGCGACCCGCGGTGACGTCGATCTCCAGGTCGTCCATCCGCTGCAGCGTCCGCTCCAGCGACAGCCGCGCCTGGGGGGGCAGTGGCCGGCCGACACTACGGGCGGCTTCCAGGAGAGCCCGGACATCGGGGAGGATCGCCCCCGGCGCCATCTGCGCGACGGCGGCGCCCGGGCGGAGGAAGCCCAGAGGGGCCAGGGCGGCGCCCGTCAGGAGGGTTCGGGTCAGGCTACGGCGGGTCGAAGGCATGGATCGGCCACATGTTTCGGCCACATTATGGTGGCTGGCGCCCCCGGGAATCCATGGCCCAGCCGTGTGACCCTCGCTGAATTTGCCGTGTCGGTGGCGTGGCCGCCACGCTGGGCGCCTCAATCCGCCAGGTCGAAGAAGACCGGCGCGTGGTCGGAAGGGCTTTCCGCCGCCCTTGCCGCCACGTCGACCCGCGCCGAGACCAGCCGCTCCGCCAGCTCGGCCGAGAGCAGCGCGTGGTCGATGCGCAGGCCCCGGTTGGCGTCGAAGGCCGGACCGTAGTCCCAGTAGGTATAGGGCGCGTCCTGCGGGTGCAGCGCCCGCAGCGCGTCGGTCAGGCCGAGGTTCAGCAGGGCCCGGAATCCCGCCCGGCTTTCCGGCCGCACCAGCGCATCGGTGGGGGGCAGGGCGCCCGGCGCCAGGTCGGCCTCGGTCGGGCAGACGTTGAAGTCGCCCAGCAGCGCCAGCGGCAGGAAGGCGTCCAGCCGGTCCGCGGCGAGGAGGCGCAGGCGGTCCAGCCAGCGCAGCTTGTAGGCGAAGCCCTCCGCGCCGCCGGAATTGCCGTTGGGCAGGTACAGGCCGCCGAACCTCGCCCCCGCTGCCTCGACCTCCACGTAGCGGGCGTGGTCGTCGGCGTCCTCGCCAGGCAGCGCCTCGTGGACGACCTCGAAGGGGATGCGCCCCAGCACGGCGACGCCGTTGCGGCCGGCGCCCTGGCCCACGGCGTGGATGCGGTAGCCCAGCCCCTCCAGCGCCTCGGCCGGAAACTCCTCCGTCCGGCACTTCAGCTCCTGGAGGAAGACGAGGTCCGGCTGTTCGCGTTCCAGCAGGCGGCGGAGGTTCGGCGCGCGCTTGCGCACCGAGTTCACGTTGAAGGTGCAGAGCTTCACAGGAAGGCGGTTCAGGCGACCGAGAAGGACACGCCGCAGCCGCAGCCGGACACCGCCTGGGGGTTGCGGACCGTGAAGTGGGCGCCGATCAGCTCGTCCGCCCAGTCCAGCTCCGCGCCCTGGAGCAGCTCCAGCGAGACGGGGTCCACGAAGACCCGGGCCGCGCCGTCCTGAACGAAGTCGTCCGCCTCCGGCGCGTCCGCCAGCTCGAAACGGTACTGGAAGCCGGAGCAGCCGCCGGCGTCGACCGCCACGCGCAGCCCGGCGCCGGGGCGGCCCTCGCGCTGGGCGATCTCGGCGACCTGGGCCTGGGCGCGCGGGGTGGCGCGGAAGGGCAGGGTCTCGGGGGTGGGGGCGGTGCTGCCGTCCGGCATGTCGTGAGGGTTCCGTTGCCGCGATCCAGTGGAGCCGAAGATAGGGCGGCGGGCGGGGGATCAGAAGGGGCGGTGGGCGCGGGGGTGGCCAGCGGCCCGCAACGGCGCCGCTCCGGGGGTGGCCCCGATCGGGCGCGATCGGGTATAGGGCATGCATGACTCTCGAGGATGCATCCCGCGCGCTTTTCGACCGCTGGGAACGGGTCTGGCACGATGGCGAATTCGGCCTGATCCCGAGTTGCGTGGCGCCGACCTATATCCGCCATGACCATCTGGGCGACCGGACGGTGACGCCGGACTCCTACAAGGCCGAGCTTGAGACGGTGCGGGCGGATCGTCCCGGCATCCGCGTGGCCGTGTACGACCATGCCTTCACGGGCAACCGCGCCTGGTACCGATTTGAGTTCCGGTGGAACGATCCGGCGACCGGGGAAGCCAGGACCCAGGCGGGCATGCAGTCCTATCGGATCGAAGACGGCAAGCTGGCGGAGACCTGGATCTCCCTGTTGGCCGTCGGCTCGACCTGGCCCGACAAGGTGGCGCAGGCGAGCTGGACCAGCCCGCCGCCGGTCCGTCCATCCTGACGTCCGCGCCGGGTTGACGGCCTGCTCCCCGCGGAGGCCGGTGTCCTGATCCTGGGGACCGGCATGGGCGGGGGGCCAGGACCATGCCGCTTCCGTGTTCCCCGCGCCGGATGGACGCCCCCGCCGGGGCGGTGCTACGGCCGGGCCGGAACGATGCAGAGCCTGCCGCGGCCATGACAGACCGAGAGTCCGCCTCCGCGGCCGGAGGTGGCCCGCCCCCGGCACCCGCCCTGGCGGCCGGCCGCCCCGACCCCTGGGACCCCGGCGCCCCGCTCACCGCCGGCCTCGCTCCCTGGGCCGTCCGCCCCGACGCCTCGCGCGGGCGGCTGGTGCCGGAGCCCACCGACGCCCGCTCCCCCTACCAGCGCGACCGCGACCGCATCATCCACAGCGCCGCCTTCCGGCGCCTCCAATACAAGACCCAGGTCTTCGTCTACCACGAGGGCGACGCCTACCGGACGCGCCTGACCCACAGCATCGAGGTGGCGCAGATCGCCCGCTCCCTGGCCCGCCAGCTCCGGCTGGACGAGGATCTGGCGGAGGCGCTGGCGCTGGCCCACGACCTCGGCCACCCGCCCTTCGGCCATGCGGGGGAGGAGGCGCTGAACGGCGCCATGCGCCCCTTCGGCGGCTTCGACCACAATGCCCAGAGCCTGAAGGCGGTGACCCTGCTGGAGCACCGGTATGCCGGCTTCGACGGGCTGAACCTGTCCTGGGAGACTCTGGAGGGGCTGGCCAAGCACAATGGCCCGCTGCGCCGCCCGCCGCCCTACATCGCCGAATACGACGCCCGCCACCCGCTCGATCTGTCCACCCACGCCTCGGCCGAGGCGCAGGCGGCGGCGATCGCGGACGACATCGCCTACAACAACCACGACCTCGACGACGGGCTGCGCGCCGGCATCTTCACGCTGGAGGAGGCGGCGCAGCTTCCCCTGGTGGCCGAGGCGCTGGAGGAGGTGCGGGCCGCCGCCCCGGATGCCCCGCGCGAACGGCTGGCCTCCGAGACCATCCGGCGGGTGATCAACCACATGGTGATCGACGTGGTGGCCGAGGCCCGGCGGCGCCTCGCCATCCTGCGCCCGGCCGACGTGGCGGCGATCCGCGCCGCCCCCGCCCCGGTGGTGGTGTTCAGCCCGCGCATGGCCGCGCTGAACGAGGAGACGCGCACCTTCCTGCGCGAGCGCATGTACCGCCACTGGCGCGTCAACCGCACGGCGCAGAAGAGCAAGCGCGCCTTGCAGGTGATCTTCAGCCTGCTGCACGGGGGGCCGGACATGCTGCCGGCGGAATGGCGCGACCGGGCGGGCGAGGCGGGTAGCCGGCAGGCGGCGGCGGTGGTCTGCGACTGGATCGCGGGCATGACCGACCGCTTCGCGTTGGAGGAGCACCGCCGCCTGACCGACCCGAACATCCCGGGATAGCGGCGGGCCGTCACTCAGGCGGTGACGAGTGCCGGCGGGGTTTCCGGTGAGGCTTCCGACGCTTGGGCCTGGGGGGCACGCGGCGCCGGCTGGGCGAAGCTGGCCCTGCCCCAGTAGCGGCCGGTCTTCTTGTATCCGACGCGGCAGTGGATCGCGACCGAGCGGAACAGCGCGTTGCGGCTCAGGACGACCGTGCCGGCCGGCAGCGCGCCGCCGCAGGCCGCGACCTCCTGCGCCAGCGCGCGGGTGATGAGGCCCGGCCCGGTCATGAGCCACAGGATGTCGCGGTCGCCGCGGTTGAGCGCCTCGACCCCCTGCGCCAGGGCCCGCGCGATCACCGGATGGCTGGGCGGGGTGCCGATGATGTTGTTGCCGACGGTGCCGACATCCTCCTGGTACAGGGCGAGCTGCGTGCCCTCCGGATAGGCCCATGGCAGCGGGGCCAGGGCGCGATCGTCCATGTCCGCCCACCAGCCGCCCTCCACCACCAGGTAGGCGAGGCGGAAGAGATCGGCCTTCTGCGCCGCATGCCCGGCGCGACGGTAGGCCTGCAACACCGCTGGCGGATGATGGCGTGCCAGGAATTCTCTTGCGCCGCGATCGTCGAACAGGCGGAAGGAGAAGGCGGGGTGCCTGGCGAACCAGCTCTGGCGCAAGGTCAGCAGGGGCGGCGGCGGATCACGGCTATCCCAGTACTGGCCGAGGCTCGACGGGATCTCCCGCCCTTTGTGGGGGAACGGGGTGTCGGAAGGTGCGGCGGGCCCGTCCCCCATCAGGCCGGCCTCCCGTAGCGCCACCATCAGGCTAATGGCCACCGCGGTCGAATCCGGCGCCTCCGCCTGCAATGCCGCCAGCCCCGCCGCACGCGAGGCGGGCGGCTGCCCGCGCAGGGCGACCATCTGGTCCAGGAGCGGCCTGTCGAGCAGGAACTCATCCAGGATCTGCCCCAGCATCGTCTGCGACGGACGGGCCGGCAGGCCCATCAGGCGGCGGTGGCCCCTGCCCAGCGCGACGCTCCGGTGCAGCGCCGTGATGGTGGCGGGGATGTCGAGTGCCAGCAAATGCTGTCGCGCCAGCATCGTCACCGCCGCATGGGCATTGGGGTGGATGGCCAGCGCCTCCTCATACTGCGCGATGGATTCCGCGAGATCCCAGCGCGCGGCCGCCGCATCCCCGCGCGTCTTGGCGACATGCGCGCGTTCGGCCGGCGTCGTGGCAGGGGCGGCCGCGATGCACCGGTCAAGCGCCTCCCAGTCGTCCAGCTGCCCCTCCACCAGCGCCCATTGCTGCCAAATGCCGAAATGCTTCGGCTCCGTGGCCGCTGCCTGTCGGCCCAGGGCGAGGGCGCGCTCCGTCAGCCCGGCTGCGCGCAACTGAGCGATGAGCTGCGCCGTCAACTCGGGTGATGGATGCCGCCGGCCTCTCTCCTGCAGCAGTTCCACGGCCGCCTCGAAGCGGTCCAGATCCGTCATGACCTGGGCGACCCGGACCCAATGGCCAGGCCGCTCCGGCTCCAGCAGCGCGACGGCGTGGAACAGGTCCAACGCCTCCTCCGGCTCCTGCTTCACCAGGGCCAGTTGCCCCAGCAACGTCAGCGCCGCCACGTGCATCGGATCCGCTGCAAGGATCTGGAGGGTGAGTGCTTCCGCCTCGGGCAAGTCGCCGATGGCGCGGTGTTCGCGGGCCAATTCCAGCACGAAACGCGATTTGTCTTTCGCCTCCAGCCTGACGGCCTCGCGCAGATGGGCCAGGGTCGCCTGCTGGTCGCCCTGCCTGCGGGCGAGGCTGGCCAGGGCGGTCTCGACGCGCGGGCTGGCCGGCTGCTCCGCCTTGAGCGCGGCCCCCAGCGCTGCCGCGTCCTCGAACCGGTCCAGGTCGCGCAGCAGGGCGAGGGTCTGGAAGCGGTACTCGGGATCCGCCGGCTCCAGCCGCACGGCTTCGCGCAGATGGGTGAGGGCCTGCTCCAGGTCGCCGGTCCGGCGGGCCAGCGTGGCCATGGCGGCTTCCACCCGGGCGCTGGCGGGTGCCAGGGCCTTGAGCGCGGCGCCGAGGACAGTAGCCTCCTGCGTCTCGTCCATGTCGCGAAGCTGGGCGAAGAGCTGGAAGCGCGGCTCGAGGTCGCCCTTCGCCTCCAGCCTGACGGCCTCGCGCAGATGGGCCAGGGTCGCCTGCTGGTCGCCTTGCCTGCGGGCGAGGCTGGCCAGGGCGGTCTCGACGCGCGGGCTGGCCGGCTGCTCCGCCTTGAGCGAGGCCCCCAGCGCCGCTGCCTCCTCGAACCGGTCCAGGTCGCGCAGCAGGGCGAGGGTCTGGAAGCGGTACTCGGGATCCGCCGGCTCCAGCCGCACGGCTTCGCGCAGATGGGTGAGGGCCTGCTCCAGGTCGCCGGTCCGGCGGGCCAGCGTGGCCATGGCGGCTTCCACCCGGGCGCTGGCGGGTGCCAGGGCCTTGAGCGCGGCGCCGAGGACAGCAGCCTCCTGCGCCTCGTCCATGTCGCGAAGCTGGGCGAAGAGCTGGAAGCGCGGCTCGAGGTCGCCCTTCGCCTCCAGCCTGACGGCCTCGCGCAGATGGGCCAGGGTCGCCTGCTGGTCGCCTTGCCTGCGGGCGAGGCTGGCCAGGGCGGTCTCGACGCGTGGGCTGGCCGGCTGTTCCGCCTTGAGCGCGGCCCCCAGCGCTGCCGCCTCCTCGAACCGGTCCAGGTCGCGCAGCAGGGCGAAGGTCTCGAAGCTGGCCGCGAGTCGCACATCCTCCGGTCCCAGCGCCCGGGCCCGCTGGCCCTGCTCCAGCGCCTCGTCGGTCCGTCCCTCGCGCCGCGCCTGGCGGGCGGCCAGCAGCGCGACGCGGCCGGGCTCGGGCCCAGGACGGCGTTCTCCTGCGGACGAGGCGGCGCCCGGCGGCATGAGCGGCATTCCCGATCTTGTTCCAGGCCCGGAGACTAGAGCAGATCGCCGGCTGCCGGCATCGCCCCCAGCCGCGATTTCGCCCTTCGAACAAGGAACTGGAGCCTGTGCGCCGCGGGCCTGCGGGCCGGCCTGCTCCAGCCCCGATGCCGGGGGCGAGGGACCGGCGCCCGTGCCCCCCGTTGCCCAGGCCGGGGCGGCATGCTTACCGCAGCGGGCTCGCGTGATGCGGCGACAGGCGAGGGCGGCATGAAGATCCTGCTCACCGGCTCCTCGGGATGGCTCGGCCGCTTCCTGGCACCGCGGCTCCGAGCGGCCGGCCACGAGGTCGTGGGCCTCGACATCGCGCCGGGGGTGGAGACGCGGGTCATCGGCTCCGTGGCAGACCGCGCGGTGGTGGAGCGTGCCTTCGCCGATCACGGGATCGAGGCGGTGGTGCATGGTGGCGCGCTGCACAAGCCCGACATCGCCCGCTATCCGCCGCAGGATTTCGTGGCGGCCAACATCGGCGGCACGCTGAACCTGCTGCAGGCCGCGGTGGCGGCGGGGCATGACCGCTTCATCTTCACGTCCACCACCTCGCTGATGATCACCCAGGCGATCCGCGAGGAGCGGGGCGATGCCGCCATCTGGCTGGACGAGGACTCCGGTCCGGTGGAGCCGCGCAACATCTACGGCGTGACCAAGCTCGCCGCCGAGGGGCTGTGCCGCCTGTTCCACCGCGAGCACGGCCTGGCCTGCCTGGTCCTGCGCACCGCGCGCTTCTTTCCGGAGGAGGACGACACGCATCGCGAGCTGTCCGGCCCGAACATGAAGGCGAACGAGTTCCTGCACCGCCGCCTGACGGTGGAGGACGCGGCGCGCGCGCATGTGCTGGCGCTGGAACGGGCCCCGGCGATCGGCTTCGGCACCTTCATCCTCTCCGCCCCGCCGCCGTTCCGGCGTGCGGAGGCGCAGGCGCTGCGGCGGGACGCCGCCATGGTGGTCGCCCGCCACTTCCCTGAGGCTCCGGCCCTGTACCGCCGGCGGGGCTGGTCGCTGCCGCCGCGGATCGGGCGGGTCTACGACCCGGGCCGGGCGGAGCGGCTGCTGGGCTTCCGCTGCGAGACGGATTTTGCCGCCGTGCTGGCCGCGCTGCGCGACGACGCGCCGCTGCCCTTCGCCCATGACGCGGACTACCTGTCGCCCAAGGAGCGGGCCCCGGGCTGACCCGGGCAGGCCGCGCCCGGCACCGGCCGACCGCGCCCGGTTCGGATCGGAGGCGGTCCGCTGGGCACGGGATTGTGTGGCCTGTGGCGCGTTGGCCTTCGGCAGGCGGGCGTCCTACACCGCTGCTGGGTCGCGCCACCGTCTGGGCGGACTCGGTCATCACGCGACAGCGCCCGTCCCGGCGCCGCCTTGGCAGGGGCGGGCGGGCCAGGGCCGGGAAGGGGCATGGACGAGGGCAAGGACGCGGCCACGGCGGCACCGTCGGTGGAGAAGGCCGGTGACGTGCTGCGGCTCACGGGGGCGCTGACGACCGGCACGGCCGCGCCGCTCTGGGACCGGACCCTGTCCGAGGCGCGGCAGGCCCGGCGCATCGACCTGTCCGGACTCACCGCGCTGGACACGACCGGCGCGACCCTGGTGCTGCGCGCCGCCGCGGCCGGGGAGGGAAGCGGCGAGCCGGCCGGGCCCGATGCGGCCCCGGGGACCACGGGCGGCATCCCGATCGAGGGCGCGGACGACCGGGTGGCCGCGGTGCTGGAGCGGGCCCGCAGCGCCCTGGCCGGGCCCGCGCCGGCTTCGGGCGCGCGGCGGCTGCCGCTGGTGGCGGCGCTGGGAGCCTGGGGCGTGGGACGGTGGAAGGCTATCCTGGCCGGCATCGCCTTCGTGGGGGAGACCGCCGCGACGCTGGTCAACGCGGCCCGCAGCCCGCGCGACGTGCGGATCGCGGAGCTGTTCCGCCACCTGGACGAGGTCGGCACCCGCTCCTTCGGGCTGGTGGTCCTACTGGGCGTGCTGATCGGGCTGATCCTGGCCTTCCAGTCCTCCATCCCCATGCGCCAGTTCGGCGCCGAGATCTTCATCCCGCGCCTGGTCGGCATCTCGCTGCTGCGGGAGCTGGGGCCGCTGCTGGCCGGGGTGATCCTGGCCGGCCGGACCGGCTCCGCCTTCGCCGCCGAACTGGGCACCATGACGGTGAACGAGGAGATCGACGCCCTGCGCATCATGGGGATCGACCCCATGGTGATGCTGGTGCTGCCCCGCCTGCTGGCCGCGACGCTGGCCATGCCGGTGATGGCCCTGCTGATGAACATCGCCGGCCTGGCGGGCATGACCGGGGTGATGCTCAGCATCGGCTATCCCCTGGTGATGGTGACCAACCAGCTCCAGGCGGGCATGGGCATCGGCGACCTGGCCCAGGGGCTGGTGAAGGCGGCCGTCTTCGGCCTGGCCATCGCCGGCATCGGCTGCCGCGCCGGCCTGCAAGCCGGGCGTGGCCCGCGCGCGGTGGGCGATGCGGCGACCCAGGCCGTGGTGGGCGGCATCGTCGCCATCGTGGTGCTGGACGGCATCTTCGCCGTGCTGATCTACCGGCTGGGGATCTGAGCGGCGTGTCGGGGGCGGCGGAGCCCGTCATCCGGGTGGAGAAGGTGGCGATGCAGTTCGGCACCAACGTGCTGTTCCGCGACGTCACCTTCGAGGTGCGGGCCGGCGAGGTCTTCGTGATCCTGGGCGGGTCCGGCTGCGGCAAGTCCACCCTCCTGAAGCTGCTGATCGGGCTGTTCCCGCCCACGGCGGGGCGCATCGAGATCCTCGGCGAGGAGATGGCCGGGCCGGACGGGAAGGCGGTGGACGGGGAGGGGCGGCGCAACCTGCTCAAGCGCCTGGGCGTCATGTGGCAGTCGGGGGCGCTGTTCGGGTCCATGACCTTGCTGGAGAACGTGATGCTGCCCCTGGAGGCCCATACCCGCCTGCCGCCCGAGGCCAGGGAGGCCGTGGCGCTGATGAAGCTGGGCCTGGTCGGGCTGTCCGACGCCGCCAACCGGCTGCCGGCCGAGATCTCGGGCGGCATGGCCAAGCGGGCCGGCATCGCCCGCGCCATGGCCCTTGACCCGCCCGTGCTGTTCCTGGATGAGCCCAGCGCCGGGCTCGACCCCATCACCTCCGCCGGGCTGGACCAGCTGATCCGCGACCTGGCGCGCGACCTGCGCACCACCTTCGTCGTGGTGACCCACGAGCTGCAGTCCATCCTGGCGATCGGAGACCGCTGCATCATGCTGGACAAGGCGGCGAAGGGGATCATCGCCGAGGGCGACCCCCGCAAGCTGCGCGATGATCCGCCCAACGAGACGGTCCGGCACTTCTTCCGGCGCGAGGCCGGGTGATGGCCGCTGGCCGTGGCCTCTACCTGCGGGTGGGTCTCCTCATCCTCGCCGGCATCGCGCTGGGCGTTGGCTTCGTGCTGTTTTTCACCGCCGGGCGCCTGAGCAACGATTCCACGGTGCTGGAAACCTATATCCGCGAGAGCGTGCAGGGGCTGGAGGTCGGTGCCCCGGTCCGCTACCGCGGCGTGGCGCTGGGCCGGGTGACGGAGATCACCCTGGCCAACTCGGTCTACCGCAGCCCGGGGGGCGCACCCTTCCAGTCGGCCTTCCAGCTGGTGGTGGTCCGCTTCGGCCTCGACCCCGAGCGCCTCGGGCAGGAAACGCCGAACATCGAACAGGGGGTGCGCTATGGCCTGCGGGCCCGGCTGGCCAGCCAGGGCATCACGGGCGTGAGCTACATCGAGCTGGATTTCGTGGACCCGGACCGCTTCCCGGTCGAGGCGGTCCCCTGGCAGCCGCAGCATCCGATCATCCCGTCCGTCCCCTCCACCGTTGCCCAGGTGCAGGACGCGGCGCAGGCGCTGGTGCGGCGGCTGGAGAACATCCCGATCGAGGCCATCGCCGGCAACATCGAGGGCCTGCTGGCGGATCTGCGCCATGAGCTGAAGGACGGCTCCCTCGCCCAGGCGCTGAAGGGGATCGACGCCCTGGTCGCCGACGTGCAGCGCGCGACCGTCGCGGCCGACCTGCCCGGCCTCGTCGCCGACGCGCGCGCGGCGGTGCGTGACGCCCGCGCCGTCGTCGGCTCGCGGGACATCCAGGCCACCCTGCGCTCGATCCGCGAGGCATCCGAGCAGGCGAGCGTGGCGATGCGGCGCCTGCCCGATACGGTGACGTCGCTGGAGCGCACCCTGCGCTCCGCCCGCGGGGTCACGACGGATGTGAACTCCGACCTGGCGCCGGTGATGCGCGACCTGCGCGCCACCGCATCCAACCTGCGAGACACGACGGAGATGCTGCGCCGGGCGCCGTCCCAGGCGATTCTCGGCGCGCCGCCGCCGGTGCCCGACTGGGCAAGGGAGAGAGGCCGATGACGGCAGCACCCATCCGCGTCCCCGGCCGCCGGGCCTTCCTGTCCGCGGCGGCGCTGGCGCTGCCGGGGCTGGCGGCCTGCTCCGCCCTCCAGACCCCGTATGTCGAGCCGCTGCGCTTTACGCTGCTGCCGCTCCGCCAGGGACCGGCAAGGGCGGGCTTTGGCCGGCGCAGCGTGCTCGTGCGCCTGGCGCGGGCGGCACCGGGGCTGGAAGGGCGGCTGCTGCGCTCGATCAACCCGGATGGCACGGTCAGCGTGGAATACTACGCGGAATGGACCGCCCCGCCGGCGGAGGGGATGGAGGAGGCGTTGCGCCGCTGGCTGGTGGCCTCCGGCCTCTTCTCCGCCGTGCTGGCACCCGGCACCCGCGGCGCCGCCGACTTCACGCTGGAGGTGGAGCTGACCGCGCTGCACGCCGATCTGGGCCGCGGCGAGGCGCGCGCGGCGATCAGCGCCGTGCTGTTGCGGGAGAGCACCTTCGGCGGCAACACCATCGTGGTCGCCCAGTCCGTCAATACCGGGACGGCGCTGCTGCCGCCCGAGCGCCCGCTGCTGCCGGCACCGCAGGCGGCCGCCATGGTGGAGGCCCTCGGCCGCGCCCTGGGCGGGCTGGAACTGGTGCTGGCGCAGCACCTGCGCTGAAGGGAGGAGGGAACTTCACGGCCCACCCTGCGTTGTCGGCATCGACGCGGGTGACCTGACGGGATGGAAGTTCGGGTATCACACGTCGGTTTACGCGTTGTTCCTGGCAGAACGGCATCCGAAGGTTGCATGTCGTCGTCCTGCTAGTCTAATGAGATGCCCGGCAGGGAGATCCTCTCCGATGTCTTTCGTCCCGCAGGCAGCGTGAGGGCCATGAGCAGCTTTCCCGACGCTGGTGATGAGTGGGACGAGGTCTGGGACGAGGCCGAGGCGCAGCGTCGAGCCGAGTGTCCTGAAGCGGCGTTGCAGCCGGTCACCGCGCCGCAACCCGGTGCGATGCGTCGGAATCGTCGCCGCGCGCTTCTGGCCTTGCTGGGATGCGTCGGGGCTGTGTCGGCCATGGCCGGGATGCAGCATGCGGGCGCAGCCGCACGTGGTGTGGTCCCGCGGGTCTGGGACAGGGTGATGGCGGATCGCCAGGCGGCATCCCGGTCCTTGGTCGTCGCCCCCGACCTGTCCCCTGCCGCCCAGCGCTGGCTCAATGATCTCGCCAGGGATATCGCCGCCGGGCGCGGCTGAGCCAAGGGCGCCTGCGGCTGCGGGCACGCCCCCGTCGCCTGTCTGTCATCAATCCGTCGAAACACTTTAAGGCCATGCTGGGATTCCGGCGTGTCTGGCCATGTCCGGGCCCTTGCCCGCCGCCTGACGTCATCAAAGCTTCATAGAAATGAAACCGTCGCGTCGCCGCCCCTGCTTAGGAGGCGGGCGAGGGACGCCCCTGGCTGCCCCATAAGTGACTGACGGAGATGACCGCATGCGCCGACGTTCGCTGCTCCTGTCCACCGGGCTGCTCTCCCTGGTGCCCGCCCTGCGCCAGGCGGCGCTGGCGCAGGGCCAGCCCGTGCAGATCACGGGTGCCGGCGCCTCCTTCCCCAACCCCGTCTACCAGCGCTGGGGCGAGGCGGCGAAGGCCAAGGGCATCCAGCTCAACTACCAGTCCGTAGGCTCGGGCGCCGGCGTCAACCAGATCAAGAACCGCACCGTGGATTTCGGCGCCTCCGACGCCCCGCTGACCGAGGCGCAGCTGGCCGAGGCGAAGCTGGTGCAGTTCCCCTCCGTCATGGGGGCGGTGGTGGCCATCGTGAACCTGCCGGGCATCGCCGAGGACCAGCTGATGCTGACCGGCGAGATCCTGGCCGACATCTATGCCGGCAAGGTCACCAAGTGGAACGACCCGAAGCTGGTCGAGATGAACCGCGGCGTCACCCTGCCGAACCTGGCGATCGCGCCGGTCTACCGCGCCGATGCCTCCGGCACCTCCTTCGTCTTCACCTCCTACCTCTCGGCGGTCTCGCCGAGCTGGAAGAGCAGCCCGGGTGCCGGCACCTCCATCCGCTGGCCGGCGGGCGCGGGCGCGCGCGGCAACGAGGGCATCGCCGGCACGGTGCGCAACACGCGCGGCGCCATCGGCTATGTCGAGAGTGCCTATGCCACCCAGAACAAGCTGGCCACCGTGCAACTGCGCAACAAGGCCGGCAAGTTCGTGAAGCCGACCACCGAGACCTTCATGGCCGCGGCCGCCAATGCCGACTGGTCCGTCCCGGGCATGGCGGCGAGCATCATCGACCAGCCGGGCGACGCCTCCTGGCCGATCGTCTCGCCGACCTTCATCCTGGTGCCGGCCGACCCGCAGGACGCCGCCCGCGCCCGCGGCGTGCTGACCTTCTTCGACTGGGCCTTCCGCGAGGGGTCCACCATCGCGAAGGAGCTGGAGTACATCCCGCTGCCGGAGACGGTGCAGAACCAGGCCCGCGCCACCTGGGCCGCGGTCCGGTCCGGCGGCAATCCGGTGTGGGCGCGATAAGATGAGGCCCGGCCGGCGCGCCTTCCGCGTACCGGCCCTGCCAGAGCAGGACGTGTCGGCGGGAGCCGGCCGGCCGGGCGGGATGCCCGCCCGGCCGGCCCTTCCGGCCAGGGAGACAGCTTCTTGTCCGCATCCTTGAATACCGTGGCCATGGGCGGCGCGGCGGTCCCGCCCGCCACGCACCGCGCCACCCGTCGGACCTCCGGCCTGGGCGACGCCGTCTTCGCGGGGCTGTGCCGCGCCGCCGGCGTCTTCGTCCTGCTGCTGCTGGGCGCCATCATCATCGAGCTCTTCCTGGGCGGCCTGCCGGCCTTCCGGGCCTTCGGCGCCGCCTTCATCACCTCGACCGAATGGGACCCGGTGGCCGAGGTCTTCGGAGCCGGCGTCTCGATCTACGGCACGCTGCTGACCTCGATCCTGGCCCTGGTGCTGGCCGTCCCGGCGGCCTTCGGCATCGCCTTCTTCCTGACCGAGCTGGCGCCGAACTGGCTGCGCGGCCCGGTGGGGACGGCGATCGAGCTGCTCGCCGCCGTGCCCTCCATCATCTACGGCATGTGGGGCTTCTTCGTGATCGTGCCGGTGATGGCGACGACCATCCAGCCCGCGATCATCGACACGCTGGGCGAGCTGCCGGGGATCGGCGTGCTCTTCTCCGGCGCGCCCTTCGGCACGGGCCTGTTCACCGCCGCCCTCATCCTCGCCATCATGGTGCTGCCCTTCATCGCGGCCACCATGCGCGACGTCTTCCTCCAGGTCCCGCCGGTCTTCAAGGAGAGCGCCTACGGCCTGGGCGCCACCACCTGGGAGGTGATGCGCGGGGTGGTGCTGCCCTATACCCGCATCTCCGTGGTGGGCGGCATCATGCTGGGGCTGGGCCGCGCCCTGGGCGAGACCATGGCCGTCACCTTCGTGATCGGCAACGCCAACCGCATCTCCACCTCGATCTTCGGGCCCGGCAACACCATCGCCTCGCTGGTCGCGCTGGAGTTCGGCGAGGCCTCCACCGGCAGCCTGAAGCTCTCCGCCCTGCTGGCACTGGGCTTCATCCTCTTCGTCATCTCCTTCGTGGTGCTGGCCTTCTCCCGCTGGCTGCTGCGGTCCCGGCTGAAGGGCTGATCCGATGAGCGCCACCTCCGCTTCCCTCCCGGGCGGCCCGTCCCAGGGGCTCGGCCCGCGCAAGGACCGCGCCGTCGCCGCTGCGCTGGGCCGCAGCCGCAAGCGCACCGACATGATCGTGCGGGCCTTCGGCTGGGCCGCCACGCTGGTCGGCCTGTTCTTCCTGGTCTCGATCCTCCTCACGCTGGTGGTGCGCGGCTTCTCCGGCCTGTCGCTGCACGTGCTGACGGAGGTCACCAAGCCCCCCGGCAGCAACGGCGGCCTGCTGAACCCGATCGTCGGCAGCCTGATCCAGGTCTTCCTGGCCACGCTGATCGGCACGCCCATCGGCATGCTGGTCGGCACCTACCTGGCCGAATACGCGGGCAAGTCCCGCCTGGGCTTCGCGGTGCGCTTCGTCTCGGACATCCTGCTCTCCGCGCCCTCGATCCTGATCGGCCTCTTCGTCTACCAGATCCTGGTGCTGCCCTTCGGCGGCTTCTCCGGCTGGGCGGGTGTCGCGGCGCTGTCGGTCATCGTCATCCCCATCGTCGTCCGCACCACCGAGGACATGCTCAGCCTGATCCCGAACACGCTGCGCGAGGCGGTGATCGGGCTGGGCGCGCCGAAGTGGAAGATGGTCGTGCTGGTGGGCTGGCGCGCCGCCGCCTCCGGCATCCTCACCGGCGTGCTGCTGGCCGTCGCCCGCGTGGCCGGCGAGACGGCGCCGCTGCTCTTCACCAGCCTGGGCGACCTCAACTGGTCCATCGACCTCGCCCGGCCGATGGCCAGCCTTCCCATCACCATCTACGCCTATGCCGGCGCGCCGTACGAGGATTGGGTCCAGCTCTCCTGGGTGGGGGCGCTGCTCATCACCGTGGGCGTGCTGGGGCTGAACATCGCGGCCCGCAGCGTCATCAGGTCCCGGCGCTGACCCGGCATCGAGCGACAGAGGACACCATGAGCGGAACCGCCACCGATATGGCCTCACAATCTGCTGCCATCCGCACCGCCGTCCCGGTCGCGGCGGGGAACGCCCCGCTGAACGACGCGAGCGTGCGCATCCGCGACCTGAAATTCTACTACGGCGGCGACAAGCCGGCGCTGAAGGGGATCAACCTGGACCTGCCCGCCCGGCAGGTGACGGGAATGATCGGCCCCTCCGGCTGCGGCAAGTCCACGCTGCTGCGGGTGCTGAACCGCATGTACAGCCTCTATCCCGGCCAGCGCGCCGAGGGCGAGGTGCTGCTCGACGGACAGAACATCCTGGCGCCGGACACGGACCTGAACGCGCTCCGCGCCAAGGTCGGCATGGTCTTCCAGAAGCCCACGCCCTTCCCGATGACGATCCGAGAGAACCTCAGCTTCGGCATCCGCCTGCATGAGAAGCTCTCCCGCGCCGACATGGCCGAGCGCATCGAATGGGCCCTGACCCGCGCCGCCCTGTGGGGCGAGGTGAAGGACCGGCTGGACACCAACGCCGCCGGCCTCTCGGGCGGGCAGCAGCAGCGGTTGTGCATCGCCCGCACCATCGCGGTGCGGCCGGAGGTGATCCTGCTGGACGAGCCGACCAGCGCGCTCGACCCCATCTCCACCGCCAAGGTGGAGGAGCTGATCGACGAGCTGAAGCAAGACTTCACCATCGCCATCGTCACCCACAACATGCAGCAGGCCGCGCGCTGCGCCGACCAGACGGCCTTCTTCTACCTGGGTGAGCTGATCGAGGTGGCTCCCTCGGCGCAGCTCTTCACCGCGCCCCGCGAGCGGCGCACCCAGGACTACATCACCGGCCGCTTCGGCTGACACCCGGACGGACCGGAAGGATCGCGACGATGCAGACGCCGCCCAACACCATCGTGAAGTCCTATGGCGAGGAGCTGACCCGGCTGCGCGAGCTGCTCGCCCGCATGGGCGGGCTAGCGGAGCGCCAGGTGGCCGACGCCGCCGCTGCCCTGGTCCGCCGCGACGCCGCGGCGGCGGGGGAGGTGATCGAGCGCGACGGGCCGATCGACGCGCTGGAGCGGGAGGTGGAGGCCTATTGCGTCCGCCTCCTCGCCCTGCGCGCCCCCATGGCCGCCGACCTGCGTTTGATCGTGGCGGCGATGAAGGCGAGCCAGGATCTGGAGCGCATCGGCGACTACGCCCGCAGCGTGGCCAAGCGGGCGGTCGTCGTCTCGCACCAGCCGGTGCTGGGATCGCTCGCCACCTTCGAACTGATGGCCCAGCTCGTGCAGCGCAACCTGAAGGACGCGATCGACGCGCTGGTGAACGAGGACGCGGAGAGTGCCCGCCGGGTCTGGGCCGCGGATGCGCCGGTGGACGACGTGTACAACGGGATCTTCCGCGAGCTGCTGACGCACATGATGGAGGACCCGCGGAACATCACCGCTGCCACCCACCTGCTGTTCATCGCGAAGAACTTCGAGCGGATCGGCGACCACGCCACCAACATCGCCGAGACCGTCTACTACGCCGTGCGCGGGGAAACCCTGCCGGAGGACCGGCCGAAGGCCGACATCTCCGACAGCGCGGTGGTGCGCGCACCGGTCACCGAGACGAAGGGGTAGGCGGGCGCATGAGCGACCTGGCGCGCATGAGCGACGTCTCCGGGGCTCGTCCCACCATCCTGGTGGTGGAGGACGAGGCGCCGCTGCTGACCCTGCTGCGCTACAACCTGGAGCGCCAGGGCTTCCGGGTGGAGGAGGCGACGGACGGGCAGGAGGCGCTGCTGCGCGTGGCCGAGGAGCGGCCGGACCTGATCCTGCTGGACTGGATGCTGCCCGCCCTGTCCGGCCTGGAGGTCTGCCGCCAGATCCGGCGCCGCCCCGCCACCCGGGACCTGCCGATCATCATGGTCACCGCCCGGACCGAGGACCAGGACGCCGTGCGGGCCCTCGACACCGGGGCGGACGACTACATCGCCAAGCCCTTCGCCATCGAGGCGCTGATGGCGCGCATCCGCGCCCTGCTGCGGCGCAGCGGCGCCACGCCGGGGAAGGGGATCCTGCAATGGCATGACCTGGCGATGGACCAGGATGCGCACCGCGTCACTCGGAACGGCCGGGCGCTGCACCTGGGCCCCACCGAGTACCGGATGCTGGAGTTCCTGATGCAGCACCCGGGCCGCGTCTTTTCCCGCGAGCAGCTTCTGGATGCCGTGTGGGGGAGGGACATCCACGTGGAGCCCCGGACGGTGGACGTCCACGTGCGTCGCCTCCGCCGCGCCGTGAACGGGCCCGGCGAGGCGGATGTCATCCGGACCGTGCGGACGGCGGGCTACGCCCTGGACGTGGAGAGCTGAGGCGACCGGGAGGCGCGAATCGCAACGCCCCGGCAGGACGCCCTACGGCGTTGAAAATACTTCTGATGCGCCAGCGGTCGGGGGTGTGGAGCCGCCGGCCGGCGGCAGCTCCCTCCCGTGCACCACGGATGGGGACGGCCGTCGCGTATTGGTGAAGCGGCGGGCCGCCACGAGTCGTCCCCGCAGGTTCCGCTGAAAATCCGTGGCTTACCCGACACGGCTGCCATTGCGCCGTAGCAACATCCGCCGAAACCCCTCGACCACCCTGATCGCTTCCCCTACGGTTTGGGGACAGCGGCGGTGCTGGCCACCACATCTGGTAGGTCATGGCTCCGCCACCCCATTCAGCCGTCGCCAGTGTTCGAAGCGATTCGAGGAGTTCCGCCATGTTCGATGCCGTACAGCTGGAGGGTCACGGGCAGGTCGTGGTGGACCGGGACCGCGACGCACTGCTGACGGATTTCGGCAAGGCGACGCTGGACGACCGTTACCTGCTGCCGGGGGAATCCTACCAGGACCTCTTCGCCCGGGTCGCCAGCGCCTATGGCGACGACGCGGCGCATGCCCAGCGGATCTACGACTACATCTCGAAGCTCTGGTTCATGCCGGCGACCCCTGTCCTGTCCAACGGAGGCACCACGCGCGGCCTGCCGATCTCCTGCTTCCTGAACGAGGCCAATGACAGCCTCGACGGCATCGTCGGGCTGTGGAACGAGAACGTCTGGCTGGCGGCGAAGGGCGGCGGGATCGGCTCCTACTGGGGCAATCTGCGCTCGATCGGCGAGAAGGTGGGCCAGAACGGCAAGACCTCGGGCATCATCCCCTTCATCCGGGTGATGGACAGCCTGACGCTGGCCATCTCCCAGGGCTCGCTGCGGCGCGGCTCGGCGGCGGTGTACCTGCCCGTCTCCCACCCGGAGATCGAGGAGTTCGTGGACATCCGCCGGCCCACCGGCGGCGACCCGAACCGCAAGGCGCTGAACCTGCACCACGGCGTGCTGATCCCCGACGCCTTCATGCGCGCGGTCGAGGCGGACGAGGAATGGGCCCTGACCAGTCCGAAGGACGGCGCGCCGGTGCGCAAGGTCTCGGCGCGCGGCCTGTGGATCCGCATCCTCACCGCCCGGATCGAGCAGGGCGAGCCCTACATCATCTATTCGGACCACGCGAACCGCGCGCGGCCGGAGCACCAGAAGCTCGCCGGGCTGGAGATCAAGACCTCCAACCTCTGCGCCGAGATCATGCTGCCCACCGGGCGCGACCAGCACGGCCAGGACCGCACCGCCGTGTGCTGCCTTTCCTCGCTGAACCTCGAGACCTGGTTCGAGTGGAAGGACGATCCGCGCTTCATCCCGGACGTGATGCGCTTCCTCGACAACGTGCTGCAGAACTTCATCGACACCGCGCCGGATTCCATGGCGCGGGCGAAGTACAGCGCGATGCGGGAGCGCTCCGTCGGTCTGGGGGTGATGGGCTTCCACTCCTTCCTCCAGGCGCAGAACGTGCCCTTCGAGAGCGTCGTGGCGAAGGTCTGGAACAAGCGCATGTTCCGCCACATCCGCGAGCAGGCGGATGCGGCGAGCCGCCAGCTCGCGGAGGAGCGCGGGCCCTGCCCGGACGCCGCCGAGTACGGCTTCATGGAGCGCTTCTCGAACAAGATGGCGATCGCGCCGACGGCGTCGATCAGCGTGATCTGCGGCGGCTCCTCGCCGGGGATCGAGCCGATCGCGGCGAACGTCTACAACCACAAGACGCTGTCCGGCTCCTACATCGTGCGCAACCCGTACCTGAAGAAGGTGCTGGCGAAGCATGGGCGGGACGATGACGAGACCTGGACGACGATCACCGTCACCAAGGGCTCGGTGCAGCATCTCGACTTCCTGACGGAGCAGGAGAAGGCGGTGTTCAAGACCGCCTTCGAATTGGACCAGCGCTGGGTGGTGGAGCATGCGGGCGACCGCTCGCCCTTCATCTGCCAGTCGCAGTCGGTGAACCTGTTCCTGCCGGCGGACGTGCACAAGCGCGACCTGCACCAGATCCACATGATGGCATGGAAGAAGGGCGTGAAGTCGCTCTACTACTGCCGTTCGCTGTCGATCCAGCGCGCCGACACGATCAGCGAGAAGGTGGCGATCCAGCCCAGCCTGGGCTTCGCCGTGCCGGCCGCCAACGACGCCCAGGCGCCGCTGCCGTTGGTGGCGAAGGCCGCCGTGTCGTCCAACACCAACTACGAGGAATGCCTCGCCTGCCAGTGAGGGCGGGGTAGGGGTCGCGGAGCAGGAGCAGGGATGATGGGCAAGAACCAGCATGTCGTTCCACACGAGGCCGGCTGGGCGGTCAAATCGGCCGGCAGCGAGCGCGCGGCCTCTGTCCATCGCACCCAGGCGGAGGCCATCGCGGCCGGTCGCGATGCCGCGATGCGGGAGCGCAGCGAGCTGCTGATCCATGGCGAGGACGGCCAAATCCGCGAGCGCAACAGCTACGGCAACGACCCGGCCTCCTCGAAGGGCTGAGACGCCCGACCGGCTGTCCCGATCCTATCCACAGGTTCCACAGGGCGCTCACGAACTCCCGACCTGCCTTCGCCGGCCGGGCGCGTTAGACCATCGACCCAAGACGCCACGACCGGACGCGGCCCACCGAGGCGGCCGTCCCGGCCCGCAGGAGGCCGCCAGATGCCCGACACGCACATGATCCCAGGCGAGCTGCCGACGAAGCTCGACCTCCTCACCGCCAATCCCGTCTACAAGCCCTTCCGCTACCCCTGGGCCTACGACGCGTGGCTGATGCAGCAGCGCGTCCACTGGCTGCCGGAGGAGGTGCCGATGGCGGACGACGTGAAGGACTGGCAGAAGAATCTGACCGTCGCCGAGCGCAACCTGCTCACCCAGATCTTCCGCTTCTTCACCCAGGCGGATGTCGAGGTGAACAACTGCTACATGAAGCACTACTCCCAGGTCTTCAAGCCGACCGAGGTGCTCATGATGCTGTCCGCCTTCAGCAACATCGAGACGGTGCATGTCGCGGCCTACTCGCACCTGCTCGACACCATCGGCATGCCGGAGACGGAGTACACCGCCTTCCTCAAGTACAAGGAGATGAAGGACAAGTACGACTACATGCAGTCCTTCTCCGTCGAGAACAAGACGGAGATCGCCAAGACGCTGGCCGCCTTCGGCGCCTTCACGGAGGGGCTGCAGCTTTTCGCCTCCTTCGCGATCCTGATGAACTTCCCCCGCTTCAACAAGATGAAGGGGATGGGCCAGATCGTGACGTGGTCCGTGCGCGACGAGACGCTGCACTGCCTCTCCGTCATCCGGCTGTTCCGCACCTTCGTGCAGGAGAATCCGGAGATCTGGACGGAAGAGCTGCGGCGCGACCTGTACCTGATCTGCGCGACCATCGTGGAGCACGAGGACGCCTTCATCGACCTCGCCTTCCAGCTCGGCGGCGTGCAGGGGCTGAGCGCGCCGGAGGTGAAGCAGTACATCCGCTTCATCGCCGACCGCCGCCTCCAGCAGCTCGGGCTGGAACCGCTCTACCAGATCGAGAAGAACCCGCTGCCTTGGCTGGACGAGATGCTGAACGCGGTCGAGCACACGAACTTCTTCGAGAACCGCGCAACCGAGTATTCCAAGGCCTCCACCACCGGCACCTGGGAGGAGGCCTTCGACGATGCCGTCTTCCGTGGCGCACCGCAGCCGGAGATGGATGTGGCGATCCGGCACTAGCAACCGTCGCCCTGCCCTGGCTAGGCTTGGGGACGGTGTTGCGCCGTCCCTCCCGGGCTGGCGGACAGTGGCACCGGTACCGGGATGCGCCCATTCGCGGCGTGCTTGGTCCCGTGACGGCGTGGCCCTGCCAAATTGTGATAGATCGTTTTGTTGGGTGACATAACAACACGGAATTGTGGCAACATTCCTCAGTCAGGGTTTTGCCTGGCATGGCCGCACGTTATGGTGAGCATACACAATACGGGGTGGACCGGACGACGTGCCTCCCTGTCTCTGGATTGAGGTGCGCCTGGCATGGCGGTGGACGAGGATGGCGGTGACCTTTCGAGAAGTGTGGCTCGGTCTGCCCCGACCCAGCCCCGCCAGACGCGGCGGCTGTCCGACAAGATCCTGATCGCCTTCCACCATGCCTGCGATCAGGAGGATTTCGAGGTGGCGGAGGAATTGCTGCGCCTGCTCGAACTCATGCTGATCCGCCGCCCCATCCAGCCCTACGTGAACCGGCGCAAGAACATGGAGAGCCTGGTGGCTGCGCATGAGCGCCTCTGGCTTCTCCGCCACCCCGAAAGCAACACCTGATCCGTGCGGCATCGCTCAGGCGAGTGATGCCGCACCGCGTAGCACGGCCTGGGCCTCCGTGGTCCAGCCCGGCTCTACGTGCAGGACAAGGCCGGGCAGGATCTGGTCCTCGCCGCGATGACCCAGTCGTCCGCGGAGCAGCACCCGCTTGGCCGGCACCCCCGGCCGCGGCCAGAGAGGCAGCAGGCTGACCGAGCCGAAGCCCGCCTCCCGCAGGGCAGCCCAGCCGTCACCCAGGCGCGCCGCCGGCAGGATCAGCGTGCCGCTTCCGCCATGCCGCAAGGCGGTGGCCATCGCCCGGGTCCAGGCTGAGAGCGAAACCGGGGGTTCGGCATGCATGGCCTCCGCCCGGGCGGCGCTCGGCGGTCGCGTGCCCGCGGTGAAGAAGGGCGGGTTCGCCATGGCGTGGTCCAGGCGGGGCTGACCGGGCGGCCAGGGCGGCGCGGCCACGTCGCCGGTCAGGACGGTCACCCGCTCCGCCCAGCCGTTCTCATCGGCATTGTGCCGGGCGAGGGCGGCAAGCGCCGGGTTCCGTTCCAGCGCCACGGCCCGGCTTCCGGCGACACGCGCGAGCAGGCAGAGGAAGGCGGCACCGCTGCCGCAGCCCAGCTCCAGCACGGTCTCCCCCGCCCGCGCCGGCACCCGGGCCGCGAGCACCACGGCATCCAGGCCGGCCCGCAGACCGTCGCGCGGCTGGCGGAGCCGGACCCGGCCATCCAGCAGCCGGTCCTCGGTGGTAGCATCGGTCGCGGAGGGGAGGCTCAACCCGGGACTTCGCCTGCCTGATGCAGGATGGCCAGAGCGGCCGAGGCATCGCCGTCGCGGACCGCCAGGCGCCGGGGGAAGGCGCCGATGCTGCCTTCCATGGCGCTGACATGCTGGTCCAGCACGATGGGCTCGATTCCCGCATCGCGCAGAAGGGAAGCCAGGAAGCCCAGGCGGACCAGGTCATTGGTGGTCGCCACCACCCGCATGGCAGTTCCTCGTCCCGGCGGGGCTGGTCCGCTCGCAAGCCCCTGATGGCGCCCGCCTTGGCGGCACGGCGTACGGCGCCTATGGTGCGAGGACCCTTTGCGAGGTCAATGCCTGCTTGAGCGCTGCCGCGACGCCGATGCTTCGGGACCTGCTCCTGCCCGGAGAGGAGACGCAGAATCCGGAAGCTGCCCTGGCGACCCTGACGTCGCTCGTTCGGGACGATCTGGAGGCCTGCAACCGCCTGATCGTCGAACGAATGGACAGCCCGGTGGCGCTGATCCCGCAGCTGGCCGCGCATATCGTCTCTGCGGGCGGCAAGAGGCTGCGGCCGCTTCTCACCCTCGCCGCCGCGCGCCTCTGCGGCTATCGCGGCACGCGCCATGTGGCCCTCGCGGCCTGCGTGGAGTTCATCCACACCGCGACGCTGCTGCATGACGACGTGGTGGATGAGAGCGCGCTGCGCCGGGGCCAGGCCAGCGCCAACGCGCTGTTCGGCAACAAGGCGTCGGTTCTGGTCGGCGACTTCCTCTTCGCCCGCGCCTTCCAGATCATGACAGGGGACGGGTCGCTGCGGGTGATGGAGATCCTGTCCTCCGCCTCCGCCACCATCGCCGAGGGCGAGGTGCTGCAGCTGGTGACGCAGAACGACACGGCCACGACCGAGGAGCAGTACCTCCAGGTGATCGCCGGCAAGACGGCCGCCCTGTTCGCTGCCGCGACGGAGGTGGGCGCGGTGGTGGCCGACCGGCCGGAATCGGAGGCGCTGGCCCTGGCGGCCTATGGCCGGCATCTCGGCATGGCGTTCCAACTGGTGGATGACGCGCTGGACTATTCGGCGCGCCAGGCGGAGCTCGGCAAGACGGTCGGAGACGACTTCCGCGAGGGCAAGATCACCCTGCCCGTGCTGCTGGCCTTCGCCCGCGGTGACGAGGAGGAGCGGGCGTTCTGGCGCCGCGTCCTGGAAGACCGGGACCAGCAGCCCGGCGACCTGGATATGGCGCAGGGGCTGATGCGCCGGTACGGGACCCTGGCGGCGACGATCGATCGGGCGCGGGATTACGGCCGGGCCGCCCTCGATGCCCTTTCGGCCTTCCCCGATGGGGCCGAACGACGGGCTCTGGCAGGAATCGTGGAGTTCTGCATCGCCCGCGCCCGGTAGTCCGTAGCCCGGTAGCTGGCTGGGGCGCGGGATCAGCCGCGCCCGAGATAGGGCATCGTCGTCGCCATGATCGTCATGGTCTGGATGTTCGCATCCAGGGGCAGAGACGCCATGTGGGCGATCGCGCGCCCGACATGGACCGCGTCCATCCGGGGCTCCACCATCATGCGGCCGTCCGGTTGCAGCACGCCCTGGGTCATGCGCTCGGTCATCTCGGTGGCCGCGTTGCCGATATCGATCTGGCAGCAAGCGATGTCATGCGCCCGGCCATCCAATCCGATCGACTTGGTGAGGCCGGTGATGGCGTGCTTCGTGGCGGTGTAGGGCGCGCTGCCCGGACGAGGCACGTAGGCGCTGATCGAGCCGTTGTTGATGATGCGGCCGCCCTTCGGCGACTGCTCCTTCATCATGCGGAATGCCGCCCGGGCGCAGAGGAAGCTGCCGGTCAGATTCGCAGCCACCACGCCGAACCAGTCGTCGAGGGTCGTATCGGCGATGTCGCGGGCAGGGCTGCCGCGCCCGGCATTGTTGAAGAGAAGATCGAGCCGGCCGAATCGCTGCTTCACGGCGGCGAAGAGGGCATCGACCGATTCCGGATTCGTGACGTCCGTGGCGACGGCCAGGCACCGTGCGCTATTCTCGCCGGCGCGGGAGACGGTTTCCTCGAGGGCATCAGGCCGGCGCCCGGCCAGCGCCACGGACCAGCCCGCCTCCAGCAACGCCAGGGCCGCCGCACGACCGACCCCGGAGCCGGCGCCGGTCACCACCGCGATGCGTTCCTCAACTGACATGAACGGTTCCACCCTCCGAGTTTGAGGCGGAAGCCTGCTTCGACCGGTGGGTCTGGGCAATCCTCACAGTGTCGGATTCTTGGATTGGCACCAGCGAGAGGAATGCACGTCCAGTGACGTGAACAGGGCCGGCGGCACGCTCATCGATCGCAGGCCTATTGGGGCGGGCAAGCGAGATTCAACCGGAGGCAGCAAGAACGGCGGCTAGCCAGAAATTTGAGATATGTCCCGGCGAAGGTGCCTGAAAAACAAAACGGGAGCCCCGGGGCTCCCGTCCAAGTTATCCGCAATCAGCCTCTTAAGGGCGTCGCGCAGACAGTCCTTAGGCGTAGAAGGCGTAGTCACCAGCCCCGAGCGCCTTGCCGTCCACAGAATGGATGAGCAGGTTGTAGTCGCCGGTGGAGGTGTGGACAGTATACTTCAGCAGCGAGCCGACATAGCCCTCCGGAACGCCGGCCTCGCCTACGAGCTCGAGCGTCGCACCAGAACCGAAGCCGGTGAAGGCAACGAAGTCGTTGTTCGTGGCAGACCAGCCGCCGGCGCCCTGGAAGTCGCTGACGTACTTGTTGTAGAAGTCACCGTCGGTCACGAAATCCTTCATGCGAAGGATGAAGGTGTCGCTGCCCTCGCCGCCGAAGAACTGCTGCTGAGCAGTATTCGCGCTACCGTCAGAGTTCCCGGACTGGAGAATATCCTTGCCGGAGGTGCCCGTGACCTTGTCGGAGCCGGGCTTGGGGTCAGTGTCGCCGAAGATGATGTCCATCGACTGAACTCCTTGTGGATTGCACTGGCGAAACAGTAGCGAACAGTACGCGCGGCGCAAGATGGTAAATTATAGAATAATCTCAATTTTGATATTATATGGGAAGTTTCATACAAAATTTCAACCATTAAGCCTCTATGTCCGGAAAATGCTACTAGAAGTTGCCGAAATTATGAGACAATTGTTGTCAGGTTGTAGTTTATCGATCGATTGCGAGCTTGGCACGAGGCGTCTCGAATCGCGGGCTACGGCAGAAAGTTGGGCAGATGTGCCAGCATGAACCGATTTCGAAATGAAATTATGCAACCACTGGGTGCACGAGGCCCTCGTTCCTCACATTGCTGTGATGCGTACAGGCCCTTCCGGTTGCATCCTCCCGCCCATGCGGCATGTTGGTTGAGGCGTGCGCCGTCGTGCTCTTGCAGAGGGGTTAGAGACACTTTTGGTGCAGCCGCACCGTACCGGTGCCGGCCTGCTTTGTCCGGGCGCCTCGCCCGGCCGTGCTGTCCGGGTCGGCGACCGCGCGGGGGCGCATCCCTTCGTCGGACGCCGCATTCCTGACCCGCGCATGTCAATAGGCCGTCACACAAGGACGTGCTGACTGGACGCGCCTCGGCGTGCTACTATCCACCCGCATTCTCGCCATCGCCGGGCCGGGAGGGGCCGAGCGCGCCCCCGGCCGGCCGTCAACCGGTGAGATGCCCACCGGCATCCGGTCGACGGAGACCGCCGATAGGATGCGCATCACAGCCAAGGAACTGATAGCCGAGTATGAGCAAACTGAAGTTGGGTGATTTCAATCAGCGGCGAGAGGACTCTGCGAAGGCCAAGGCGGCGCTTCTGGAGTCGTTCAAGGCGAAGCCGGCGGAGGACGACCCCGAGGTCGCCGCCCGGCGGGCCGAGCGCATCGCTGTCGCCCAGGCTCGCGAGGCACGGGAGGCGGCCAAGCGGGAGGCCAGGGAGGCCGAGCTGGCCCGGAAGCGCGCCGAGGAGGAGGCCCGGGCGGCCGAGAAGGCGGCATTGCTGAAGCAGCAGCAGGCGGCCCGGCGTCCTCTGGCTCGCGCGCAGATGGCTGCCATCCTGGCCAATCACCAGGCTTTCAAGGAAAGCCGCAAAGCGAAGCGCTGACCGGCGGCTCGGCTGCGGCCGGGCATCCGGCCCAGCGATCCACTCCCTGGGCGCGGATCACGCCGCCGCCGGGTGACCTGCCGCCAGATGACATGTCCATGCGAGGGCTTTCGCCTGGAACCGACCGGGCCTCGCGGGCGCCCCGAGGCTTCGGCCGCCGGTGTTCGGGAGGCTCAGGTTGGAAGCGCCCAACCCGCTGCGGCGCGGACTCCCGATGGCGGGGCTGGCCCGATCCAGACGACCGCCCGGGGACTTTTCGCGTGGGCACGGGCCGGCGACGCCTGCGATCTGGAGCTATGTCCACTAGGTTGTGCGAGGGTGCGTCCTCCGTCCGGACGGCGGCATGACAGGTCCTTGGCGGGAGGCGCTCTGGCGTGAGGAGCCTTGCCTGCGACAGAGGCGCTTCGGGACAGGGGCCCGGGCCTGGCAAAGGCGGCGCTCCGGTCTGCGAGGCCGGGGAACCGGGGAAGGTCGTACGGTTGCCGAAGCAACCGCCGCCGGTCTACGACAAGCCGATGATCCGCCATCCGCCGGGCACGCCGCTGCTGGCCGGGGTGCGGGACATCCTGCTCCTCTCACCACCGGCTGGCCCTGCCGCAGTCTCCGCGCCTGTCCGGCGATGGCAGTCGGTCGGCGCCCGTGAGCCCATCCCGATGAAGCCCACGCCAACTGCCGTCCGACATGCGGAATCATGCCCGGCCCATCATCATCAAGCAAAAGAGTTGATATGATCAGCCGTGAAGAGGTTGGAGCGATTTACGGAGCGATCCTGGGTCGCGAGCCGGAGAGCGAGGCGGCGATAGCGTTGGCGCAGGAGGCGGCATCGCTGACGGCGCTGGGGCAGCGGCTGCTGGAGGGCGAGGAGTTCCGCGCCCGGATGGCGGTTGACGTGTTCGCGCGCAGCAAGTGGGTCTGCACGGAGATCCGCGACGGGCTGCGGCTGTGGCTCGACCTGGCCGATCACGGCGTCTCGCTGGGCTGCCTGCGCGGGTCCTGGGAGCCGGCGGAGACCGACTTCATCCTCGCCGTGCTGGAGCCCGGCGACGGCTTCATCGACGTCGGGGCGGACATCGGCTGGTTCTCGGTGCTGGCGGCGCAGGCGGTGGGGCCGCGGGGCCGGGTGCATGCCTTCGAGCCGCGCGCGGACCTGGCCGGCCGCCTGCGCCAGTCCATCGCCGACAACGGCTTCGAGGACCGCTGCCGGGTGGAGATGATCGCGCTGGGCGCCGAGGAGGGGGCGATCGACCTGGCCTGGGTGCCGGACGAGCGCAATCCCGGCCATAGCTTCATCGTCCCGCGCAGCATGCCCGAGGGCGCGGTCTCGCTGGGGCGGGTGCCGGTGCGCCCGCTCGACGCGCTCGGCCTCGACGGCCCGGTGCGGCTGATCAAGATCGACGTGGAAGGGGCCGAGCCGCTGGTGCTGCGCGGCGCGCAGGGGCTGATTGCCCGCGACCGGCCGATCCTGCTGATCGAGCTCTTCCCCTACTGGCTGGGCCGCGTCAGCGGCACCACCGCCGACGCCCTGCTGACCCAGCTCCGGGGATGGGGCTACCGCATCTTCCACCTGGGCCAGAGCGGGATCGGGCGCGAGTTGCATGCCGGCGACGACGGCACCGAGCCCGGGGGCCCCGAGTACTTCAACGTGGTCGCGCTGACCGAGGCGGATTGCCGCCGCTACCTGTCGCTGCGCCTGGACCAGCGGGTGAGCGGGCTGGAGGACCGGCTGCGCCGCGAGATCGAGGCCTGTGGCGCGGCCAGGGCCGAGGTGGCGGCGCTGCGGGCGGACGGCGCGGCGGCCCTGGCCCAGCTCCGCGCGCAGGCCGAGGCGGAGGCGGCGGCGCTGCGGGCAGACGGCGCGGCGGCCCTGGCCCAGCTCCGCGCGCAGGCGGAGGCGGAGGCGGCGGCGCTGCGGGCGGACAGCGCGGCGGCCCTGGCCCAGCTCCGCGCGCAGGCGGAGGCGGAGGCGGCGATGCTGCGGGCCGACAGCGCGGCGGCCGTCGCCCAGCTGCGCGCGCGGGCCGAGGCGGAGGCGGCGGCGCTGCGCGCCGACCGCGCCGCGGCCATCGCCCAGGCCGAGGCCAGCGCCGCCGCCGAACGCGACGCTCGGTCGGAGCTGCAGCTCGGCCGGGACCGCCTGCAGGCCATCGAGGCCAGCACGCTCTGGCGCGCCGCCAACCCCGTCCGCCGCCTCGGCGGGCGTTTGCCCGCCGGCCTGCGGCGCGCCCTGGGCCGCGGCGCCAAGCTCCTCTGGTGGAGCGCCTCCCTCCAGCTCCCCCACCGCCTGCGCCAGTACCGCGATGCCATCGCCGCCCACGATGCCGGCTACGCCCACATCGACACCCCCGCCATCACACACCTCGCCCCCTCGCCGGGGACGAAGCGGCGCATCGCCATCATCTCCCATGACGCCCGCTTTCATGGCGCTCCGCTGCTAGTGCTGCACATCGCCGAGGAGGTGGTCCGGCAGGACGAATGCGAGGTCGAGATCATCCTCGGCGACAGCGGCGAACTCCAACCCGCCATGGCAGCGATAGCGCAGACCCGGTATGTCCCGTTCTCCGACCGGCAGGCCTGGGAGGCCATCGCCCGGGACCTCGCCGCCAGCGGCGTCTCCACCGTCATCTGCAACACCACCGTCTCCGGCCAGGTCATCCCTGTCCTTGCTGCCGCAGGGCTGCGCAGCATCTGCCTGGTCCATGAGATGCCCGGCATTCTCCGCGAGTACGGGCTGGAGGCCACCGCGAAGACCGTCGCAGCCGACGCCGATGTCGTGGTCTTTCCGAATGAGGCAGTGCGCTCCGCCTTCATTGGCGCCTTCGGAGCTATAGGGCACCGATGGCTGATACGGCCCCAGGGGCTGTACCGTCCGTCGCTGCCGCCGGACCGGCGTGAGGCAGCGCGCGCGCGCATTCGGGGAGCCTTGGGGGTAGGGCCGGACACGATCCTTGTCCTTGGCCTGGGCTACGGGGATCGCCGCAAGGGCCTGGATCTATGGCCGGCCATCGCGTCCGCCCTGCGCGCCGACGGGCCGGCAGCACGCTTCGCCTGGGTCGGCGCCATCGAGCCGGGGTTGGAGGCCGAGCTGCGCGCCGCGATGGACGCGCAGCACCTCCGGGATGTCATCCTGCTGCCCGGGAGGACGGAAACGCCGCAGGATTTTCTCGCGGCCGCCGACATCTTCCTGCTGTCCTCGCGAGAGGACCCCTTCCCGAGCTCGGCACTGGAAGCCGCCGCGCACGGGCTGCCCGTCGTTTGCTTCGACCGGAGCGGCGGGATGCCCAAGCTTGTCCGCGAGACTGGCCTGCTGCCCGCTCCGCTCGAGGATACCGAGGCGATGGGCCGCGCGATCGGCCTGCTGATCCGCGATCCGGTGCTCAGGGCGCAGGCTGGCAAGGCAGGCGAGCGGATCGTCGAGGACAGATTGAGGTTTCCGGCCTATGTGCGGGATCTGACCGCCCTCGCCGCACCGCCGCACGAGGTGACGGCCATCGTGCCGAACTACAACTACGCGAGATACCTGCCGGAGCGCCTGCGCTCCATCTGGGCGCAGGGCCACCGGGTATCGGAGATCATCGTGCTCGATGATGCCTCCTCGGATGACAGCTTATCCGTTCTCGAGGACTTGCGCGTCTCCTCGCCGATCCCGATCCGGATCGTGCCGAATGCGCAGAACTCCGGAAGCGTCTCCCGGCAATGGGCGCGGGGCGTCGAGCTGGCGCGGCATCCGCTGATCTGGATTGCCGAGGCCGACGACCTGTCGGAACCGGATTTCCTTGAAGCCCTGATCCCGGAATTCGCGAATCCGGCCGTCGTGATGGCCTATGCGCAGTCAAAGCTGATCGACGAACAGGGCGGAGTCATCGCGCCGGACTACGTGGCCTACACCAGCGATGTCGATGCCAGGCTCTGGCTCTCCGACTACCGGCGTCCAGGGCGCGAGGAGATCCGGCACTGCCTCAGTATAAAGAACACCATCCTGAACGTGAGCGCGGTGGTGATGCGGCGGGATGCCGCGCTGCCTGTGCTGTCCGAGACGATCGAGGCCATGGTGTCCCTGCGCAACGCGGCGGACTGGCTGTTCTATGTCCGCATGCTCGAGCGCGGGGACATCGCCTTCAAGGCGGCAGCACTCAACCATCATCGCCGGCACGCGAGCGGCCTGACGATCAGCTCGGGCAATGTCCGTCATCTGGAGGAGATCGCCCAGGTCCAGGCTCTGGCCGCACGCATTTCCCATCCCGATGCGGAACGCCGCCAAGCCGCACGGGCCTTCCTCGAATATGCCGCCGGTGTCTTCGCGCTGGACCAGGCGGAGGCGGCGCGCTGCATCGAACTTGCCAGGACGTTGGAGAACGGGCACGCGCCGCTGTTCCAGCGGCCGTTCCGTTCGGGGACCGGTGCTGACCTTCCGGTTCAAACCGCAACAGCAGGAAGTGCCGCCTGCGAAGCAGGCAGGTCGGGATCCCAGAATGATCAGCCGTGAAGAGGTTGGAGCGATTTACGGAGCGATCCTGGGTCGCGAGCCGGAGAGCGAGGCGGCGATAGCGTCGGCGCAGGAGGCGGCATCGCTGACGGCGCTGGGGCAGCGGCTGCTGGAGGGCGAGGAGTTCCGCGCCCGGATGGCGGTTGACGTGTTCGCGCGCAGCAAGTGGGTCTGCACGGAGATCCGCGACGGGCTGCGGCTGTGGCTCGACCTGGCCGATCACGGCGTCTCGCTGGGCTGCCTGCGCGGGTCCTGGGAGCCGGCGGAGACCGACTTCATCCTCGCCGTGCTGGAGCCCGGCGACGGCTTCATCGACGTCGGGGCGAACATCGGCTGGTTCTCGGTGCTGGCGGCGCAGGCGGTGGGGCCGCGGGGCCGGGTGCATGCCTTCGAGCCGCGCGCGGACCTGGCCGGCCGCCTGCGCCAGTCCATCGTTGACAACGGCTTCGAGGACCGCTGCCGGGTGGAGATGATCGCGCTGGGCGCTGAGGAGGGGGCGATCGACCTGGCCTGGGTGCCGGACGAGCGCAATCCCGGCCACAGCTTCATCGTCCCGCGCAGCATGCCCGAGGGCGCGGTCTCGCTGGGGCGGGTGCCGGTGCGCCCGCTCGACGCGCTCGGCCTCGACGGCCCGGTGCGGCTGATCAAGATCGACGTGGAAGGGGCCGAGCCGCTGGTGCTGCGCGGCGCGCAGGGGCTGATTGCCCGCGACCGGCCGATCCTGCTGATCGAGCTCTTCCCCTACTGGCTGGGCCGCGTCAGCGGCACCACCGCCGATGCCCTGCTGACCCAGCTCCGGGGATGGGGCTACCGCATCTTCCACCTGGGCCAGAGCGGGATCGGGCGCGAGCTGCATGCCGGCGACGACGGCACCGAGCCCGGGGGCCCCGAGTACTTCAACGTGGTCGCGCTGACCGAGGCGGATTGCCGCCGCTACCTGTCGCTGCGCCTGGACCAGCGGGTGAGCGGGCTGGAGGACCGGCTGCGCCGCGAGATCGAGGCCTGTGGCGCGGCCAGGGCCGAGGTGGCGACGCTGCGGGCCGACAGTGCGGCGGCCCTGGCCCAGCTCCGCGCGCAGGCCGAGGCGGAGGCGGCGGCGCTGCGGGCAGACGGCGCGGCGGCCCTGGCCCAGCTCCGCGCGCAGGCGGAGGCGGAGGCGGCGGCGCTGCGGGCGGACAGCGCGGCGGCCCTGGCCCAGCTCCGCGCGCAGGCGGAGGCGGAGGCGGCGATGCTGCGGGCCGACAGCGCGGCGGCCGTCGCCCAGCTGCGCGCGCGGGCCGAGGCGGAGGCGGCGGCGCTGCGCGCCGACCGCGCCGCGGCCATCGCCCAGGCCGAGGCCAGCGCCGCCGCCGAACGCGACGCTCGGTCGGAGCTGCAGCTCGGCCGGGACCGCCTGCAGGCCATCGAGGCCAGCACGCTCTGGCGCGCCGCCAACCCCGTCCGCCGCATCGGCGGGCGTATGCCCGCCGGCCTGCGGCGCGCCCTGGGCCGCGGCGCCAAGCTCCTCTGGTGGAGCGCCTCCCTCCAGCTCCCCCACCGCCTGCGCCAGTACCGCGATGCCATCGCCGCCCACGATGCCGGCTACGCCCACATCGACACCACCGCCATCACACACCTCGCCCCCTCGCCGCCGCCGGCCGCACCGTCAGGCGGGCGACCGACTTTCGTCGAGCCCGTGGTGGTCGAGGATGGCGGACCCGCCTGCTTGCCCCCACCGAGCAAGCCGCGCGTCCTCATCATCGACAGATGCTGGCCCGGGCCGGACCGCGATTCGGAATCGACCGACGCCGTCGTCCAGGCCCACGCGCTACGCGACTGTGGCTATGAGGTCGTCTTCGCGGGCGATGATTCCTTCCAGGAGCCGTCATCCCCTCACGGGAGCTTGGAGGCGGAGGGCATCATCTGCCTGACGCCGCGCCTCACGCCCTCGATCCAGGCCTTCCTGCGCAGTGACGGCGAGACGTTGAGGCTCTGCATCCTGTCGCGCGTCCATCATGGTGGGCGCTATCTCGAGGCTGTCCGCCTGCACGCGCCGCGCGCGAAACTCGTCTTCAACACGGTCGGCCTTCACCACTTGCGCGAGGGTCGGCAAGCGCGGCTGACCGGCAGCCTGGAAGAGCTTCGCCGCGCAGACGCGACCCGGGAGCGGGAGTATTATCTGGCGCGGCAGGCCGATGCGACATTCGTGACCTCGTCCACCGAACGGGACGTGCTGTTGCGCGATGTTCCCGGTTCGGCCGTGTTCGAGATGCCTTCGGCCCGGCCCGTCCGCCCGGCGGCTGCGGTCCCTGGATTCGGGGGCCGCAGCGGTATCGGCTTCGTCAGTGACGTCGGGCATGCGCCGGGTGCCGACGCGCTACGGTACCTGCTCGACGACATCTGGCCGCGCGTGGTGCAGCGCCTGCCGCGAGCGGCGCTGTCGATCGTCGGCGCGGACCTGCCGAATGAGCTGCTGTCGCAATGGCCGGCCGGCGTCCGGTATCTCGGTTCCGTGGCCGATCTTGAACCTTGGTTCGACGGACTCCGCCTGACGGTTGCGCCATGGCACAATGGGGCAGGCGCCCGGGGCAGGGTGGCATCGAGCCTCGCCGCCGGTGTCCCCTGCGTGGCCACGCCGATGGCGGCGGAGGGGCTTCACCTGCGGGATGGCCACGATGTTGCCATCGCCGACACGCCGGAGGCCTTTGCGACGCTGATCTGTGATCTGCACGAAGATGCGACGCTGTGGGCCAGGCTGTCCGCCGGCGGTCTTGCGCGTGCACAGGCAGGCTTCCCGGTCGACGCGGCTGCCCGCCGGTTGGCCGACACGCTTCACGTGCTGGGCCTCCCGGCTGCTGGATAGTCGAAGATGGATGATATGAAAGCAGCCCCGGCAGGCCACATGGATGGCAAGGACCTGCAGGCGCCGGCTGCGCCGGCCTTCATCGCCTTCACGATCTGCTCGAGGAACTTCCTGGCCCAGGCGCAGGTGCTGCATGACAGCCTGCGGCGGCATCATCCGGGAATCCATTTCTATGTCGCCCTATGCGATGAGGCGAGCGAGGTCGACTTCGACAGTTTGCCGTTCGACGTCCTCCGCATGGGCGAGCTCGGCATCCCGCAACTCGCTCAGATGACCGAGCGATACAACATCACAGAGCTCAATACGGCGATTAAGCCCTTCGCCTTTCTCACGCTCTTTGACCGGCACCCCGGTGCCGCCGTCGCCTATTTCGATCCGGACATCTGGATTGTCTCGCCGCTCGAAGAGCTGCAGGCCCTCTTGTCGAGCGGCGAGGCGGATTGCGTCCTGACGCCGCATATGTGCGAGCCGGCAGAGTTCGCCGAGATGGACGAGTCGAAGATGCTCCGGTTCGGCATCTACAACCTCGGCTTCTGTGCATTGCGCGATACGCCGCCGGTGCGTCGTGTTGCTGCATGGTGGGCCCGCCGGCTTGAGACGCACTGTGTCATCGATCTCGCGGCGGGCTTGTTCGTCGACCAGAAATGGGCCGACCTGCTGCCCGCCTTCATCGAAGACACGGCGATCCTGCGGCATCCGGGGTACAACGTGGCCTACTGGAACCTCGCCCAGCGCACGGTCCGGGCGCCGGCCAGATCCGGTGCCGCCGATGGTTGGACGGTAAACGGCCGGCCGCTTCGCTTCTTCCATTTCAGCGGCTCGGCGGTGGATGAGAGCCCGCGCTTCAGTCGCCACAGCCAGCAGTTCCGCATGGAGTCGCTTCGCGACGTCGCAACGCTGTTCGCGCAGTACCAGGCCGAGGTGCAGCGGTTCGGGCGGGAGGACTACAGGCATATCGCCTATGCTTTCCGCTGGAACGGTGTCGGGAAGGAGAACGAACACAGTCCGAGTTCCCTGGAGGCTCTCACCCCGCTGAGGGATGCCGCCGCTTCCTCGCGCCCTCTCACCGTCGGGGTCCGGGCGCCAAACCTGCCGGCGCTGCGCGCACGGTCGCGGGATGAGATGTCGACGATCTCATCCAACCTGGCCGAGAAGATGGCACGGCGCCGTGCCTTCGAGGCGATGCTGGTCCCGCATGGAACGGGCAGCGAAGCGTTCACGGTCGAAGGCCAGTGCATCGTCTGCGGCGGAATGCGGCCGCTCCACGTCAACTTCAACTACGCGACGAAGCGACTGCCGGATGGACGTACCCAGCCAAACTGGCGGGAGCACCTGACCTGCGCGGGCTGTGGTCTCGGCAACCGGTTGAGGGCGTCCTTGCATCTCCTGTGGCAGGAGCTTCGGCCAAGGCAGGACGACCGCATCTACATCTCGGAACAGGTCACGCCGCTCTATGATTGGCTTCGGCGGCACTTTCCCTCCGTCATCGGCAGCGAGTACCTGGGGCCGGACCGCACTCCGGGCGAGATCGTGGATGGCCTGCGCCACGAGGACATCCATCGGCTGAGCTTTCCCGATTCGAGCCTGGACCTGATCCTGAGCTTCGACGTGCTCGAGCATGTTCCCGATGTGCAACAGGCCCTCGCGGAGTTCTGGCGCTGCCTGAAGCCGGGAGGTTCGCTGCTGTTCACGGCACCGTTCCGGGAGGATCTTCACGACCACCTGGTGCGAGCGGTGTTGCGTCCGGACGGGTCCATCGAGCACCTGACGGAGCCGGAGTACCATGGCAATCCGGTCGATCCAGAGGGCGGCAGTCTCTGCTTCCGGTACTTCGGATGGCAGGTCATGGACGACCTGGCAGCCGTCGGCTTCCGTGACGCGGAGGGACTGTTCTATTGGTCCCGGCAGTTCATGTATCTGGGCGACACGAACAGCGTTTTCATTGCCAGGAAGCCGGCACCGATCGCCTGATCGCCCTCCTGTTGGCCGGGGCGGTTCCTACTGGGACGAGGGTGGCCCAGCGGGTGCCTCAGGCATGTTCCTGGGGCGTCGGTCCGTCCAGCAGAGCATGGCCCGTTCGGCTGGCAGCCACCAGACCTCGTCGGGCTGGAACTGGTCGATCCATCGCCAGTCGAAGTGGCACGCCTCGTGATGCAGCCAGACGACGCGCCGGGCCTTCTGCGCCGTCAGCATCAGCAATTCGACGTTCGAGAACGAATCACCGATGATCAGGATCGTCGGCCCTTCCGGCCGCCCGGATGTGGAGACGAAGGGGGGCGGGAAGGGGGCGGTGCCCTGCAAGGTCTCGCCCTGGGGCACCGGGATGTTGAGGTAGCGGACAGGCTCGGACAGATCGGCGCCCAGACCGAGCAGCCGGGCGAGATCGCTGCCGCTACGTCGTGTCGTGGGCCCGAAAATCGTCGCCTGATCAACCCTCCACGCCTCGCGCCCCATGGCGGAAACCACCGCGTTATAGCCGGCCAGCGCACCCGCCGGGTTCCAGTGGGTGTCATACCGGAAGTAGACGCGCCCGGCCTGCCGGGCGGCATGAAGGGTGGGCCGCAGGTCGAGCGTCTTGACGCCGCGCTCGCGCAAAGCCGCCATGAGGAGGTCATACTCGGTCGTTCGCTCGCCTCGCCGGGCCCAGCGCGGCAGCAGATCGCTGTAGATCGTGCTGCTATTGGGAGCGACGCCGAAGATGAAACGCGTCCTCCGTGCAGCCAGTATCGTGCCGACCTCGTGGACGAGGTCGGCCGTCTGCCGCAGTCGGTCCTCCCGGATCAGGAGCCCGGCACTCTGTTCGACGGCCCCTTCCGCCCGGTAGAAAAGCTGCCAGCGCTTGCCGATCAGCACCGACGCGTTGCCGCTGTGCAGGAGCCGGTGCGCCACGAGGGCCTGGGCATGGATCATCTGGCGGCGCAGCCCGAAATTGTCGCGCAGCCACGGATCGACCTTTGCTGGAAAGGTCAGCCATTCGATCCAGCCCCTCGGCATGGCGGGCGCTTCGGTGGCAGGGCGCAACTCGTCGGGGGATCGCATGGTGCTGGGGAACAGCAGTCCGGCGATCAGTGGCACGGACAACAGGATCACCAGGCACGGGAACCATCCGCGGCGATACCGGAAGAACATGGCCATCAGAACCTGAAGTAGAGGAATGGGCTATAGGTCCCGGCCGCCGCGTAGAGCAGGCTGAAGATCAGCAGACCGAAGATCCAGACCGTATCGGTGGCGGCGCGAAGCCTTGCCAGGCCGGGGACGGCCCATCGGCGCAAGGCAGGGGTCCAGGCCGGAACCGTCGCGAACGTCCATCCCGCGGCAAGTGCCAGGATGACGCTGGGCTCGAGCGCGAGATGGACCTGGAAGCGCACGTCGCCGATGCCGTTCCAGCCCAGCAATCCGGCGTACATGGCCCCGGCGCCCCCGACGTCATGGGCACGGAACAGCACCCAGCCGCCCATGACGACAAGGATGGTGTAGGCCCAGCGCAACGCTACCGGCAGCAGCCCCAGTAAGCGCCTTAGGCCCATCCGTTCGATCACCAGAAAGGCACCGTGCCAGGCACCCCAGAGGACGAAGGTCCAGCTCGAGCCGTGCCAGAGCCCGCAAAGCAGGAAGACAAGGATCAGATTGCGGTAGACCTGCGCCGAGCTGCCCCGGCTGCCGCCGAGCGGGATATAGAGGTAGTCCCTCAGCCAGCTTGACAAGGAGATGTGCCAGCGCCGCCAGAAATCGGTGACGGACACTGCCGTGTAGGGAAGCCGGAAATTCCTCGGAAGACTGAAGCCGAGGATGAAGCCCAGGCCCACGGCCATGTTGGAGTAGCCGCAGAAATCGAAATAGATCTGGACCGTATAGGCGAGCAGGCCGGTCCAGGATTCCAGCATCGACGGCGCGGGGGTGTGATCGAAGATGGTTTCGACGAGGCTGGCGACCTGATCTGCAATGAGGATCTTCTGGGCCAAGCCGATAATGAAGATGCGTGTCCCGATCGAGGCCCGACCCATGGTATGCCGGCGCCAGCGCAACTGTCGCGCGATGGTCTTATAACGTACGATCGGCCCTGCCACGAGCTGGGGAAATAAAACGATATAAAGGGCAATCTCACTGGGGCGGCGGTTCGCACGGAAGCGACGCCGGTAGACGTCGATAACATAAGAAAGACAGTGGAAGGTAAAGAAGGAAATACCCAGCGGCAAAGGAAGCCCCGGTTGCGGGACGGACAGACCAAGTGTCGGCAACAGGATGACGTTGAGATTCTCAACGATGAAATCGCCGTATTTAAAGGATGCCAGGAGCAGAAGATTAAGCGTAACCGTGACGACGACGGCGACCAATCGACCGCGCCGCTCTTCCTGGTCTATATAGATGGCTGCGGTCCAGTTGAGCATCACGGAGACAGCCAACACCAGGACGAACCACGGCTCGCCCCAACCGTAGAAAATCAGCGAAAAGATAATGAGAACCCAGTTCCTGACCTGGGTGTAGCTTGTCGAGAAATAGAATAAGAAGCATACAGGCAGAAAGAAGAATAAGAACAAAGCCGATGAAAAGACCATGAATTTCTCCCTCCGCTACTCGCCACGCGGCCTATCAAACACAGTATTTTGAGAGACCCTTGGTGCAGCGCGGGGTCGCCGAACGGTCAGGACGACCGCTGGGTTCAGCATTAGTGTCATGGTGCTTGTCATCGCGACGTCTTGCATCAACCGAGGCTGGCAGACGCGCGGGCCATGTTGCCGCAATTTATCTTCTCAACGGTCACGGCCCTGCAACGTAACCCGTCGATCCAACCCCGGTTCCAGGCAGGGTGTCCGACAGCCAGGCGCGGGTCATGAACAAGCGGAATGCGAACCAAGATATCGTCAACCGGGTTGAAACCAGCCTGGGTGGAAACTTTCTTAGACATGACTTGTCAGGCACGGGCAACAAGCCCGCAGGGCGGCTGGCCTCCGGAGGACGTATCGTCGCGGTTTCGCAGGCCGTGCGGGTCAGCCGGGCTGACCCGAAGCCCCCAAAATCCCGGCACTCACTGCAATGGCGGGTCATGCGTGAAGCGGGATGTCCAGGGGAACTGGCGGATGGGGTGGGATTCGAACCCACGATACGCTTTTGACGTATACGCACTTTCCAGGCGCGCGCCTTCGACCGCTCGGCCACCCATCCAGGGTGGGCGGCCGAATAGCGGACGCCGCCGCTCCTCGCAACCCCACCCCCGGGCGATCCTGCGGCGGGGCTGACCCGCCGCCATCGGTCAGCGCGGCAGCAGGGGAGTGACCCGTGCCACCAGGCTCGCCATGGCCTCCTCCGGCGTCCGCATGCCCAGCACGGCCGCCTCCGCCTCCTCCCTGAACAGATCCCCCGCCCGTGCCGCCTCGTCGAAGGCGGGGAGGGGGACGCGGGCCACCTTCAGCACCCGGCGCTCCTCTTCGGCATAGGGAATGGCTTCACGGACCCTGGCATCGGCGTAGGTGCTCTCCCGCACCGGGCCGTTGCCGTTCAGGGCCATGGCCAGGGTCGCCTGCTTTGTCGCCATCGCCTTGATGAAGGCCCAAGACAGATCCTTGCGCGGCGCGTTGCGCGGGATCGCCATGCCCCAGAACTCCACCTTCGCCGGGGCGACCTCGAATCGCCCGGCCAGGCTCGCGCTGGCGGGGACGGCCACGGTATGGATCTTCCCGGGGAAGCGGCTGCGCTGGGGGTCGTTGTAGAGCTTGTTCCGGCTCATGCTGGTCAGCGCCATGGCGGCGCGGCCGGTCTGCATCCAGGTGTTCACGTCCTCCGTCGCGATGGCGGAGAAGTTCCGCGGGAAGGCGCCCGCCTGGAACAGGTCGCGCAGCAAGCGGATGGCATTGAGCATCGGCGGCTGGTCAGCGACGCAGCGGAAGTCCGGGGTGACGAAATCCCCGTCCCAGGCCCGCGCGAGGTCGATGACGTTGGGATAGGCGACGCCGGGCGTGACCAGCCCCACCACCGGCGGTCCGCCGCGTCGCGTGGCGCAGCGCTTCGCGACGTCGGCGAACTCCTCGATGGTGGCCGGCGGCCTGTCGATGCCGTTCTCGCCCAGGATGTCCGCATTGTAGTGCAGGCCGGAGGAGGCATGCCGCATCGGCACCGCCAGCAGCCTGCCGCCGACCTTGAAGCCCTCGATCAGGCCGGGGAAGACATCCGCCGGCGCCTCGATGCCGTCGCGGGCCATGTAATCGTCGAGCGGCTCGAACAGCTGCGCCGAGCGCGGGACGGCCTGGGTGTTCATCAGGAAGCCCACATCCACCGTCCCCGAGGAGAGGGAGGCCTCCCGCTGCAGACGGTCCCAGAGCGGGCCGATGTCGAAGGTCGTCCACTGCACCGCCGCGCCGCTGGCACGGGTGAAGGGGGCGGTGGCATCGCCGCCCTGGCCCGTCGTCGCCACGGTCTGGTGGACGCGGTGCGCCAGGACCGAGAGCGGTGCGGCCCCCTGTGCCAGGGCCGGACGTGCCAGCGCCGCCAGGGCCGGCAACGCCAGCACGCTGCGGCGGGTGATCGTGTTCATGGCTGTTTCCTCCATGTGTTTGTCCCCGGGGTGGATCATCAGGACGGCCGAGCCGCCTTCGGGAAGAGCTCGGCGATCGCCGCCTCGGCCGCCGCGAAATGCGCCAGCATGGCCGCTTCGGCCGCGTCGGGATCGCCGGCGGCGATGGCCTCGGCGACGCGGTGGTGCCGCTCCCAGGTGGCGCGCCAGTCGGCCGGTCCGCGGGGGCCGCGGGCGTTGAACAGGCGCATGATCTCCTCGATCACCGGGCGCAGCCCATGCACCTGCAGCCGCACCAGCCGGTTCCCGCTCAGGACGCCGAGCTGGTCGTGGAAGTCGAGATCGGCGGTGATCCAGCGCGGTACGTCGCCGAACGCAGCCTCCATCCGGCCCAGGATCGCCTGTAACTCCCCCAGCCCCTCGGCCGTGGCGCGCTGCGCCGCCAGCCGGGCGACCTGCGGCTCGATCATGCGGCGAAGCTCGACCGCTTCCGCCAGGCCGGCGCGGGTGCCGCCGGCCGCGAATCGCCAGAAGCGTGCGAGGGGCTGGGCGTCCAACGCCTGGGCCACCCGCGTGGGCCGGCCCTGGCCGATCTGCACCGCGCCCAGCGCCTCGAGCTGGCGGATCGCCTCGCGGATCACCGGCTTGGAGACGCCGAAGCGCTCGGCCAGCCGTGCCTCGGCCGGCAGCGCCTCACCCGGGCGAAGGCGGCCGTCGAGAATGGCGCCCGACAGGGCGGCGACCACCCCGTCCGCCAGCCGCACGGGCGCAATCGGCAGCGCGTCGAACGGGGGGCGCTCGATCGTCTCGGTCATGGCACAAGCTAGGCGCGTTGAGATCATCCTTGCAACTGATAAACCTATCAGATAAGCATAACACCATAGGAAACGGCCCGGAGAGGCAGGCTTGTCCGACCCGCTCACCATCCGCGCGGTCGCCGCGCACCCGCTGCGCGCGACCCTCCCCACGGTCCAGCGCACCAGCCAGGGCGACTGGCCGGCGCTGGAGATCGTGGTGGTGGAGGTCACGACCGAGAGCGGGCTGACCGGGATCGGCGAATGCCTGGCCCGGCGCGGGGCCGCCGGCTACGCCCGCTTCCTCCGCGACGCGCTGGCGCCGAAGCTGATCGGCCGCAGCGCGCATGACCGCCGGGCGCTGTGGAACGCCATGCGCGGCACCCTGACCGGGCGCGACGGCGGGATGCTGGTGGAGAGCATCGCCGGGATCGACATCGCCCTGTGGGACCTCGCTGGACAGGCGGCGGGGCAACCCGTCTGGCGGCTCCTGGGTGGGGAGGGACGGGGCCGGGTGATGGCCTATGCCTCCTCCATCAACTGGGCCGAGGAAGCGCGGATGGAGGCGGAGATCGCCGGCGCCCTCGACCGCGGCTTCCGCCAGATCAAGCTGAAGGTCGGCCAGCCGGTGGCGAAGGCCGTGGCGCATGTCCGCCGGGCGCGGCGGCAGGCGGGGGAGGGGATCGGCCTCTCGGTGGACGCGAACTGGGCCTATGACGCGGACGACGCGCTGCGCGTCGGCAAGGCGCTGGCCGAGGAGGACTACCTCTGGTTCGAGGAGCCGGTCCGCCCGGACGACCATGCCGGCTACCGTCGCCTCGCGCGCCACCTGCCGGTGCGGCTGGCCGCGGGCGAGAGCGACTTCGTGGCGCGGCAATCCGCCGATCTGGTCGCGGAGCACGTGCTGGGGCTGGTCCAGCCCGACGTGGCGCGTTCGGGCGGCATCACCGAGACCTGGCGCATCGCCGAGCACGCCGCGCTGCACGGCGTCGCCTATGCCCCGCATGTCGGCTGGTCGGGCGGCATCTGCGCCGCCGCCAGCCTGCACCTCGCCGCGGCGGCGGAGAGCTTCCTGACCTTCGAGTGCATGGTCTTCGACAACCCCCTGCGCCAGGCCCTGACCGCGCCGCTGGCGGGCGATGTCTCGCGGCTGGAGGGGGGGATGCTGGCCGTGCCCGACCGCCCCGGCCTGGGCGTGACGCTGGACCCCGAAGCCCTCGCCCGACACGCGATCGCGGAGTGACGCCGATGGATGCCGAGACCCTGCGCCACGCCCTGCGCGACGCGAATCCCGCGATCTCCCGCTTCGACCCGTTGCAGCGCATCCTCTTCTGCGACGATTTCGACCGCGGCTTCTGCGGCTGGACCCAGCTCGTCGGCAATTACGAGCTGACCCTGGACAGCATGCTGCCCTCCTACGCGCAGCACACCCATGCGATGCTCAGCACCCTGCCGAACTGGGATTCCGGCAGCCATCACGGGCTGGATGGCGACTACGTGCTGAAGGTGCAGAGCCGGCCGAAGCGCGGCTCGCGCAACGTCGCGATCAAGCGGATGACCTTCCGTAAGGCCGGGCCGATCCGGCTGGAATTCTACTTCACCTTCAAGCCGGAGGCGACGGAGCTGCGCCTGTCGGAGACGGATGTCCGCTCCATCGGCTTCCTCTACGACCTGCAATCCGGCGACGGCATGACGGGGGGAGAGCGGGTGATGCCGCACCTTCGCTTCCTCAACGCGCTGGACGGGAAGCACGTGCAGAAGTGGCAGTTCAAGCAGGCGCTGCAGCCTTCGAAGGAGCTCGGCAACGAGGGCAAGACCGCCACCCACGACCATCTCTCGCCCGAGGGGTGGGAGGACCTGCCCGGCGGCGAGCAGAAGCTCTGCTACAACGAGATTCCGACCAAGGTGAACTGGCACTACGCCTGCTTCGACTTCGACCTGGCGCGCTGGCAGGCCACGGGCTTCCGGGTGAACGACCGCCACTTCGACCTGTCCGGCTTCCAGCCCATGCGCATGCCCGCCTGGCGGAACCTGTGGTGCATGCTGAACCTCGCCTTCTTCGTCGAGACGGACGTGGACAAGCGAGCCTTCCTCGCCATCGACAGCGTCTGCCTCTCGGGGGATTTCTGAGATGCTGGCCACCAGCGCCGCGGCCGTCGTCTGCCGCAACGAGACCTGGACCGGCTTCCAGGCGACCGAGCCCTACGAGTGCGGCTGGGCGCGGGAGGCGGTGGTCTTCGTCCGCGCGCTCGCCCCGCCTAGCCTGCCCGCCGGGACCACGGCGCGCGTGCAGCTCAGCCCGGACGGCATGCGCTGGGCCGACGAGGGGACCACCCTGGTCCTGCCGCCGGACACGGAGACGCTCGCCTTCGCCCGGGTCGCGCATTTCGGCGGCTGGCTGCGCCTCGCGGCCGACCTCCCCGAAGGGGCGGAGATCACCCTCCTCGTCAGCCTGCACCTGAAGGGGTAGCGGCGCGATGCGCGATTCGTTCTGGACGCGCCTGACCCTGGTGGCGCCCACCCAGGCGATGATCTGGGGCATCCTGGTGCTCCCGGCGATCTACCTCGTCTGGCTCTCCTTCCACGCGTCCAGCTTCGGCACGGGTGCGCGCTACGTCGGCTGGGAGAACTACGCGAAGATCCTCTCCGACTCCTACTTCTGGCGTGCGCTGGGCAACACCGCGATCGTCGTGCTGGTGGTGGTGCATGTGGAGCTGCTGATCGGCCTCGGCATGGCGCTGCTCTTCGCCGCCGGCCTGCCCTTCCGCCGGCTGCTGATCGCCGTGGTGCTGGCGCCCTATGCCGTCAGCGAGGTCGCGGCGGTGGTGATGTGGCGCTTCCTCTTCGACCCGGACGTGGGCCATGTGGCGTACCTGCTGAACGCGCTCGGCCTGCCCTCGCTGGAATGGGCGGTGACGCCGGCGCATGGGCTGATCCTCGTCTCGCTGCTCTCCGTCTGGCTGCACCTGCCCTTCACCTTCATGATCCTCTACGCCGCGCGGCTGGCGCTGCCGGGCGAGGTCTACGAGGCGGCGAAGATCGACGGCGCCAGCCCGTGGCAGACCTTCCGCCGGGTCACGCTGCCGCTGCTGGTGCCGGCGATGCTGATGGCGATGCTGTTCCGCCTGATCTTCGCCTTCCGCCTGTTCAGCGAGGTCTGGCTGCTGACCGGCGGCGGCCCGGCGCGCAGCACGGAGGTGGTGGCCGTGTACCTGTACCTCGAGGCCTTCCGCTACAACGCCTTCGGCTCCGCCGCCGCGACGGGTTGGCTGATGGTGGTGGCCTCGCTGCTGATGGCAGCACCCTATCTCTGGCGGCTGGCCAAGGCGCAGGGCGGCGATGCGCGCTGAGGCGGAATCCCGCGCGCCGCGCCGCGCCGGCCGGCGCGCCCGCCGCCTGCGCCGGCTGGGCCTCGGAGCGCTGAAGGCGCTGGCGGTGGCGGCGATCCTGCTCTGGTCGCTGGCGCCGATCCTGCTGATCGTCACCTCCTCGCTGAAGCCGGAGCGGGAGATCTTCGCCGTGCCGCCGGTGCTGGCCTTCCGTCCCACCTTCGACCACTACGCCGCCCTCTGGGCGCGCTGGCCGGACTTCTTCGTGGCGCTGGGCAACAGCCTCGTCGTCACCGCGCTCGCGACCGTCTTCGCCGTCTTCGCCAGCCTGCTCTCCGGCTATGCCTATTCGCGCTTCCGGGCGCGCTGGCTGGATGCCTCAGCCTTCCTGCTGATCGTGGTGCGGCTGGTGCCGCCCATCGTCATGACCCTGCCGCTCTTCCCGGCGGCGAATGCGCTGGGCTTCCAGGACACGCATCTCTGGCTGGCGGTGCTCTACGCCACCTTCTTCGTCTCGCTGGGCAGCTTCGTGATGCGCGCCTTCATCGACCAGATCCCGCGCGAGCTGGACGAGGCGGCGGCGGTGGACGGCGCCGGGCGCTTCACCACCCTGTTCCGCGTCATCACGCCCCTGGCGGCGCAGGGGATGATGGCGGTCGCGGTCTTCGTCGTCGTCTATGCCTGGAACGAGTTCCTCTTCGCCTTCGTCTTCACCTCCACCCGCGCCAAGACCGCGCCGCTGGTGCTGGCCGAGGTGGTGGGCAGCTTCGACGGGGTGGATTGGGGGGTGCTCTTCGCCGCCGCCACGGTGCAGCTCCTGCCCGTGCTGGCCTTCGTCTGGCTGACGCAGAAATACCTCGTCGCCGGCCTCACCGCCGGGGCGACCAAGGGCTGAAACGACCGCACCCGCCCAAGCGGGGCATCGAGGGAGAACGGACCATGCGCATCACGCGTCGCGTCATGCTCGGCAGCTCGCTGGCGGCGCTTGCCGCCCCGGCGGTCCGGGCGCAGGGCAAGCGCCTCGACATCCTCTCGCACCGCGTCCACCAGGCGGTGCTGACCCAGGGCGCGGCGGGCGACCTGACCGTGCCCTGGCGGCGCGAGACGGGGGCGGAGCTGGCCTGGACCACCGCCGATATCGGCCCCTTGCAGGACCGGCTGCTGCGCGAGGCCAGCCTGCCGCAGACGGATTTCGGCGTCGGCTACCTGCTGAACAGCCGCGCCACGCCGCAGGTGGCGGAACTGCTGGAGCCGCTGGAGCCGCACCTCGCGGCCGAGCCGATCGCGCAGTGGGAGGATATCGCCCCCGGCCTGCGCGACGCCATGCGGGTGGGCGGACGCACCATCGCCGTGCCGGTGCGGCACGCGACCAACGGGCTGTTCTACAACGCCGCCCTGCTGGAGGAGCGCGGCATCGCGGCGCCGCCGAAGACGCTGGAGGAATTCGTCGACCAGGCGAAGCGCCTCACCTTCCGGCCCGCGAGCGGCGCGCCCGTCGTGGGGCTGGTGCTGACGGCGCAGCTCGCCGCCTTCCCGGTGATGTTCGCCCGCGCCTTCGGCGGCGACTTCATCACCCCGGACGGCAAGGTGATCCCCGACCCCGTGGCGATGACGAAGGGGATCGGCGTGATGCGCGACCTGTTCGAAGCCGGCGCCCTGCCGCGCAACTACGCGACCGTGACCAACGAGGACCAGGTCACCTGGATGCAGCAGGGTCGTGCCGCCTTCGCCATCCTGCCCTTCAGCCGCCACGCGCAGCTCAACCGCGCCGACCAGTCGCGCTTCCCGGGCAGGATCATGGCGATGGAGATGCCTGTCTCCTCCGCCGCCCCGGCCGGGACGCGGATGGCGGCGGTGGTGGAGTTCTGGTCGATGGCCATCCCGCGCCATGCCCGCGACAAGGCGCTGGCCTGGAGCTTCATCCGCGCCATGTCCTCGCCCGAGGTGACGCTGGGCGCCGCGCGCAACGGCAACGGGCCGGTGCGGGTCTCGACCTATGCCGATCCGGCTTTCGCGGCGGACAACCCGGTGGCGAAGGTGGAGGCGGCGGCGCTGGCCCATGCCCGCGGTCCCTTCCCCGCCTTCGCCGAGGCCAGCCGCGCCGAGGCGATCTTCGTCGAGGAGGTGCAGTCCGCCGTGCTCGGCCGCAAGACGCCGGAGCAGGCGGTGGCGGACAGCATCGCCCGGGTGCGGCCGCTGCTGCCGGGCTGAGGCCGGCCGGGCACAGCCGGCCGGGGTCAGCCGTCCAGGGCCGCCGTGTGCGGGACGGCCAGCTCGGCCACCGTCTCCTTCCAGTCGCGGTGCAGGCTGGCGGTGCCGCCATGCTGGGCTGCCAGGGCGGCGACCAGCGCCAGCCCCTCGCCGTCGCCCTCGGCCGGGCCGGCAGGCGCGGGGCCCCATCCATCGTCGCGCACCGTCAGGCGGGTGGCCTCCGCGTCGCTCTCCAGCCGCACCGTGATCCGGCCGAGCAGGCGGACGTGCATGCCGTGCTTGACGGCATTGCCCACCATCTCGTGCGCCACACGGAGCACCGTGCCGCGGAGGGCTTCCGGGCAGTCGCCGGCGACCGTCACCTCCAGCCGGATCGTCTGGTCGGCATCGGCCAGCAGCGCCACCGTGCTCTCGCAGAGGTGGCGCAGCCGCTCCTCCATCGGGGCCGGACGGCGGGTGAGGCCGAACAGCGCGTTGGAGATCTCGGCCGAGAGCTGGATGCGCTGCTCTACTTCGTCGAGCAGCTGCTGGCCCTCCCGCGTGCGCTGAAGCTCGCGAACCTTCCAGACCTGGCCGAGGATTCGCTGGAGGGCGTTCTTGGTCTGGTGCCGGAGCTGGCGCATCGCGACCTGCTCCGCCGCGTCCTGGTCCATCCCGAAGGCGCGGACCATTCCCGGCCGGCCGGCGTCGCGGAACAGGACGCTCGGTGGGGCGCGGTCGTGGCTCTGGGTGAGAGGGTACATGCAGGGACTCCGCTCCGCCGGCAGGGAAGGGGGCGCCGGCTGGTGTGTTCGTGGCGCATTTTCGTGGGAAAATTTCCCACGTCAACCATTTTTCCGCCTTGTGGACATTTTTCCCACATGCGCCTGTGCTAGGACGTCGCCGTTCGCTGGATCATCCCGTTCGTGACGTCCGCCCCCCTCCCACCCTCCGCCATGCCCGCCGACGCGCTGATGCGGCCGTTGCGGCGGCTGCTGCGGCCCCTGGTGCGCCTGCTGATCCGCAGCGGCGTCACCTTCCCCGTGCTCGCCGACCTGCTGCGTGGCCTCTATGTCGAGGTGGCGGCGCGCGACCTGCTGACCGCGCCGCGCGACCGCACCGACAGCCGCATCAGCCTGCTGACCGGGGTGCACCGCAAGGAGATCCGCCGGCAGCGGGAGGAGGAGGGCGGCGGCGACGAGGTTCCCCCGATCGTCACGCTCAGCGGCCAGGTGATCGCCCGCTGGCTTGGCCTGCCCGCCTATACCGACGCGGCGGGCCAGCCGCTGCCGCTGCCGCGCATCGCGGCCGAGGGGCCGTCCTTCGACTCGCTGGTCGCCTCGGTGACCACCGACGTGCGGGCCCGCACCGTGCTCGACGACTGGCTCGCCCAGGGGATCGTCTCGCTCGACGCGCTGGATCGGGTGCGGCTGGACACGGAGGCCTTCTTGCCGCGGCAGGGCCGGGAGGAGCAGCTCTACTACTTCGCGCGCAACCTGCACGACCATCTGGCCGCGGCCAGCGCCAACATCTCCATCGCGGGGCAAGCGCCCTTCCTCGACCGCAGCGTCCACTATGACCGGTTGAGCCCCGCCGTGGCCGAGCGGCTCGAGGCCGCCGGGCGCGAGGGCGCGCAACGGCTGCTGATGGCGATCAACCGCCTGGCCCTGGCCGCCCTGGCCGAGGAGGAAGCGGCCGCCCCCGCGCCGCCCGCCCCCGGGGCGCCGACACGCCGGGTCAACCTGGGCGTCTACCTCTATGCCGAGGACGAGACGCCGGATGGCGGGACGTGACGGCGATGCGTGCCCGGCTCCTGCTGCCGCTGCTGCTGGCCGCCTGCTCCGCCGCCCCGGAACGGCCGCCTTCGGCCGCACCCGCCACGGCGGCCGTGACCTCCGCCATGTGCCGCATCGGGCCTGGGGACGGCCCGCCGCTGCGGACCGCCGCCGCGGTGCCGGCCGGCAGCCGTCGCCCCGCGCCGGCGGGCCAGGGCGGCGACCGCGGCATCGGCGGCACGGGGATCATGGCCGAGGCTGCGCCGCCGCAGGGCCGCGCCGGCACGGTGCCGGTCACGGGCGACCGCGGCATCGGCGGCACGGGCATCGTCGGGGTCATCACCGGCTTCGCCAGCATCTGCGTCAGCGGCGTGGAGGTGGAATACGACCCCGCCCTCGGCGTCGAGGCGGAGCAGGGACGGCTGGGTGTCGCCGATCTCCGGGCCGGCCAGGTCGTGGTGGCGGAGGCCGGCGGCACCGGCACGCTGCTGCAGGCACGCCGCCTGGCGCTCCGCCAGGAGGTTTCCGGTCCCGTGGATGCGGTCGAGCAGGACGGTGCCGTGCTGGTCGTGGCGGGCCAGCGGGTGACGACCGCGAACGCCCGCGGCCGGGCCACGGGCTGGCGGGCGGGCGAATGGGCGGCGGTGAGCGGCCTGCGCGCCCCGGATGGCAGCATCGCGGCGACACGGCTCGATCCCCGCGCCGCGGGAACGGTTCGGGTGCATGGCAGGCTGGAGCAGGATGCCGAGGGGCTGCGCATCGGCGGGCTGCGGCTGCGTCCGCTGGCCGGCGTGGCGCTGCCGGCCAGCGGCCCGATGGAACCGCTGGTCACGGCGGTCGGCGCCTACCGGGACGGGGCCCTGCTGGCCGCGTCGGTGGAGCCGGACTGGCTGCTCGCCGACCTCGCCTCGCAGTTCAGCCCGGATGTCCGCCGCTACCTGGTGGAATCCTATGTCGGCTATGTCGGCGGGCGGGTGCTCTGGGGCGGTGGGGTCGAGACGCTGGCGCCCGCGCTCCGCGGCGGAGCCCCGGGCCGGGCGGTGCTGGAGCTGCGGGGCGGCCCCGGCCAGGCGCTGACTGCCACGGCCCTGCGTCCCGTCGGTCCTGCCTGGACCGGTCCCCGTGGGCTTGGCCCCAGCGGGTCTGGCCCCAATGGGCTTGGCCCGGCCGGCTTGAGCGGCGCCGCGGCGCCGAGCCCGGCCCCCCGTGGCCCGGCCTCCCTCGTGCCCGGCTCGTCTGGGCCGGGGGCACGCCCCGGCGGCCCGGCGCAGCCATCGGCGGGCATCGGGCCAAGGCCGCCGCCCCTGGGCGTGCCCCTTGGCGGCGGACAGGGCGAGAAGCCATCGGTCGGCCCGCAAGGCGGTCCGCAGGGCAATCCGCTGGGTGGGTCCACGGGCCTGCCCTTCGGCGGCCCGCTCGGGCCGGGCCTTCCGGGCAGCCCCCAAGGTGGCGCGCTGAACGGCCCGCCCCGGCCGCAGGGCCTCCGGGGCGAGCTAGCGCCCATGCCGAACCGTGGCATCACGGCCGGTTCCTGGAGCGGCGGCTTGGCGGAAGGGACGGGTGCCGCACGGGCCGACGCCGCCCGCTGGCCACCGCAGCGCCAGCAGGGCCCGAGCGGGGATGCGTGGCTGGCGGAGGATGGCGGCCGTGGCAGCATGCTGGCCGCCGGTCCGGCCCAGGGTGCGGCGCCGCTGCGTCCATCCGGGCGCTGAGTTGGCCGCCGGCCCCGGGGTGCCCGGCGGCGGCACGCCCTGTGCTGGCGCCGCGGCAACGACCGAGGAGTCCCGCCATGCCGCGCCACGCCTGTTCCGCTGTCCTAAGCCCGCCCGGCCAGGGGCGCTCCGCCCGGTGAGCGGGGCCGTGCTGCCCGCCTTCCCGACACTTACGGCACTCCGCGAGGGCTACGCCGCCGGGCGCTTCGACCCCGCCGCCGTGGTGGCCGAGGCCTATCGCCGACTGGAGGCCGCGCAGGACCCGGGCATCTTCCTCGCCCTGGTGCCGGAGGAGCAGGCACTGGCGGCGGCCAGGGCGCTCGATCCCGCCCGGCGGGAGGCGCAGCCGCTCTGGGGCGTGCCCTGCGCGGTGAAGGACAACATCGACGTCGCCGGCCTGCCCACCACCGCGGCCTGCCCGGGCTTTGCCTACAGGCCCACCCGCTCGGCGACGGCGGTGGAGCGCCTGCTTGCCGCCGGCGCCATCGTCATCGGCAAAACCAACCTCGACCAGTTCGCCACCGGGCTGGTGGGGGTCCGCACGCCCTATCCGGTCCCCCGCAACGCCATGGACGCTGCGATGGTGCCCGGCGGCTCCAGCTCCGGCTCGGCCGTGGCCGTGGCACGCGGGATCGTCAGCGTCGCGTTGGGCACGGACACGGCCGGGTCCGGCCGGGTACCGGCGGGGTTGAACAACATCGCCGGGCTGAAGCCGAGCCTCGGCATGGTGCCGGGGACGGGCATGCTGCCCGCCTGCCGCACGCTGGATACCATCTCCGTCTTCGCAGGGACGGTCGCGGATGCGGCGACGGTCCTCTCGGTGATCGCAGGCCACGATGCCGCCGACCCCTGGTCGCGCCGCATGCCCCCGCCGGGGGCGCCTGTCGTCCCACCCAGGCTTCGGATCGGCGTGCCGGATGCCGCCAGCCGCCGCTTCGCCGGGGATGCGCAGTCGGAGACGGCGTTCGACGCATCGCTCGGGGATATCGCGGCCCTGGCCGGCGAGATGGTGCCGGTCGACCTCTCCCCCTTCTTCGCCGTGGCGGAGCTGCTCTACCAGGGCCCCTGGGTGGCGGAGCGCTATGCGGCCATCCGCACGGTCATGCAGGAGCGGCCGGAGCTCCTGCATCCCGTGACCCGGCGGATCATCGCAGGCGCCGAACGGCTGTCGGCCGCCGACGCCTTCGACGGGCTGTACCGGCTGACGGAGCTTCGCCGCACCGCCGAGGCGGTGTGGCAGCACATCGACGTGCTGGCGGTGCCGACCTATCCCCGGCCCCGCACGGTCGCCGATCTCGCCGCCGACCCGATCGGGCCGAACAGCGAGCTGGGCACCTACACCAACTTTGTGAACCTGCTGGACCTCTGCGCCCTGGCAGTGCCAGGCCGCTTCCGGGCGGATGGCTTCCCCGCCGGCGTCACGCTGATCGCGCCGGCTGGCCAGGACGCGCTACTGACTGGGCTGGGCGAGCGGCTGCACGCGGCAGCCGGGCTGACCATCGGCGCGACGACGGAGCGCGTGCCGGAGCCACCGGTGCGCCCAGCGGAGGCGGCGCCGGGCGAGGTCGCCCTGGCGGTGGTGGGCGCGCACCTCTCCGGCATGGCGCTGAACGGCGAGCTGCTGGCCTGCGGCGCACGGTTCCTGCGGGCAGCGGCGACGCTGCCGGACTATCGGCTCTACGCCCTGCCGGGTGGGCCGCCGAAGCGCCCTGGCCTGCTGCGCGTCGCCTCGGGGGCGGGGACGCCCGTCGCGGTCGAGGTCTGGGCGCTGCCGGCCGAAGGCTTCGGCCGCTTCGTCGCCGCCATCCCCGCGCCACTGGGGATCGGCACGCTGCGCCTGGCCGACGGCACGGCAGCGAAGGGCTTCCTGGTGGAGGCGGAGGGCACCGTGGGAGCCGAAGACATCTCCCGCTTCGGCGGCTGGCGCGCCTACGTGGCGGGCGGCTGAGCGCAGGGTCGCCGCCGGGGGCGGCATCCTCCCCAGCCCGGGCGGATCATACGGGCGGCGTGATGCCCTGATCCGTGCCGGCGGGGTGCCCGTGGCCCGGGGGCAAGGCTCTGCCTCGCCCCCGATACCCCCACTCCGCCAGGAGCAGAGCCCCTGGACCCGAGGAGCGCTGCTGCGCGGATGGCTGCGACGGGGTCGAGGCGCCGAGGAGCATGGCTCCTCGGCGGGTACGGCCACCGCACTCGCTGACGCCTTCTGAGCTTTCTCGGAGTTCCGCCTGTCCGCGCGCCGTCAGGGTTCAGCCCGCAGGCTTACGCCCACCACCCCGAGCCAACTCCCAGCGGGGACCGGGGCCCGCTTGTGGCCCCGGCAGGGGAGGGTCCGTGGAGGGGACGGCGTCCCCTCCCGGTCCGCCGCCGGAACACCACAGCATAACGGGTCAGGTCATCTTGCCGGCGGGATCACACGGAGACCCGGCGCAACACGTCCTCGCGGTCCAGCTCGTCCTGCCGGCCGGAGATCACGATGTCGCCGCGCTCCATCACGTCCAGCTTCTGGCCGAGCGCATGGGCGAAGTCGAAATACTGCTCGACCAGCACGATCGCCATCTGCCCGCGCGAGCGCAGCAGGGTGATGACCCGGCCGATATCCTTGATGATCGAGGGCTGGATGCCCTCGGTCGGCTCGTCCAGCACCAGCAGGCGCGGCTTCATGATCAGGGCGCGCGCGATGGCGAGCTGCTGCTGCTGCCCGCCGGAAAGGTCGCCGCCGCGCCGGTGCAGCATGGTCTTCAGCACGGGGAACAGCTCGTAGATCTCCTCCGGGATGCGCCGCTCGCGGCGGGGCAGCACGGCGAAGCCCGTCTCCATGTTCTCCCGCACGGTCAGCAGCGGGAAGATGTCGCGCCCCTGCGGCACCCAGGCGATGCCGCGCTGGGCGCGCTCGTAGAGCGGCAGGCGGGTGATGTCCTGGCCTTCCCAGGTGATCGTGCCTCTGGACACGGGATGCGCCCCGGTGATGGCGCGCAGCAGCGAGGTTTTGCCCACGCCGTTGCGGCCGAGCAGGCAGGTCACCTCGCCGATGCGGGCGGAGAAGGTGACGTTGCGCAGCGCGATGGCCGCGCCGTAGTGCAGGTCGACACCCGTGACCTGAAGCTCGGGGGCCCGGGGATCGGCGTCACCGGCCAAGATACACCTCGACCACCCGGGGATCGCTGCTGACGTGGCTCAGGCTGCCCTCCGAGAGCACGCTGCCCTCGTGCAGCACCGTCACCTTCACGCCCAGCGCGCGGACGAAATCCATGTCGTGCTCCACCACCACCACCGAGCGGGTGCGGTTGATCTCGCGCAGCAGCTCGGCGGTCTGGGCCGTCTCGGCATCCGTCATCCCGGCCACCGGCTCGTCCACGAGCAGCAGCTTCGGCTCCTGCGCCAGCAGCATGCCGATCTCCAGCCACTGCTTCTGCCCGTGGGACAGGTCGCCCGCCCGGCGCCAGGCATGGTCCGTCAGCTTCGTCGTGGCCAGGATCTCCTCGATCCGCCGCCGCTCCGCCGCCGTCTCCTGCGCGAAGAGGGCGAAGCGCGTGCCGCGGTCGCCGGCCAGCGAAAGGAGGAGGTTGTCCCAGACCGTGTGCGGCTCGAACACGGTGGGCTTCTGGAACTTGCGGCCGATGCCGAGACGGGCGATCGAGGGCTCGTCCAGCTTCGTCAGGTCGGTGTCCTGGCCGAACACCACCTCGCCCTTGTCGGGGCGGGTCTTGCCGGTGATGACGTCCATCATCGTCGTCTTGCCGGCGCCGTTCGGGCCGATCACCGCGCGCATCTCCCCGGGCTGGAGGATCAGCGACAGGGCGTTCAGCGCGCGGAAGCCGTCGAAGGTGACGGTGACGTTGTCCACGTAGAGCAGCGTGCCCGCCTTGCTGCGCACGCCCGGCGGGGCGGCGTCGAGGGTCTCGCTCACGAGGTGGCCTCCTTCGCGGCGGACTCGGCGGGGGACGGGGGAGTGGCCGGTTCCGGCACGCCGCCCGGCGCCTTGCTCGGGCCAAGGGGACGCAGGGAGCCGACGATTCCCTTGGGCAGGAACAGGGTGACGAGGATGAACAGCCCGCCCAGCGCGAAGAGCCACAGCTCCGGCAGAGCCCCGGTGAAGAGGCTCTTGCCCGCGTTCACCACGATGGCGCCCAGGATCGCGCCGGTCAGCGTGCCGCGGCCGCCGACCGCGACCCAGACCACCGCCTCGATGGAGTTGGCGGGGGCGAACTCGCCGGGGTTGATGATGCCCACCTGCGGCACGTAGAGCGCGCCGCCGATCCCCGCCATCACGGCTGAGGTCACCCAGGCCACCAGCTTGTAGCTCTCCGGCCGGTAGCCGAGGAAGCGGGTGCGGCTTTCCGTGTCGCGCACGGCGACGAGCACCTTGCCGTAGCGCGAGCGCACCATCCAGCGCGCCAGCAGGAAGCAGGCGCAGAGCGCGACGGCGGTGATGACCAGCAGCGCGCAGCGGGTGGAATCCAGCTGCAGCGGAACGCCCAGGATGTCCTTGAAGTCGGTTAGCCCGTTGTTGCCGCCGAAGCCCATGTCATTGCGGAAGAAGGCGAGGAGCAGGGCGTAGGTCAGCGCCTGGGTGATGATGGACAGGTACACCCCCGTCACGCGGGAGCGGAAGGCGAGCCAGCCGAACACCGCCGCCAGCACGGCGGGGACGAGCATCGCCATGAGCATCGCGAAGGGGAACCAGTTGAAGCCCCACCAGTACCAGGGCAGCTCCGGCCAATTCAGGAAGACCATGAAGTCCGGCAGGATCGGGTTGCCGTAGACCCCGCGCGGCCCGATCTGGCGCATCAGGTACATGCCCATGGCATAGCCGCCGAGGGCAAAGAAGGCGGCGTGGCCCAGGCTGAGGATGCCGGCGAAGCCCCAGACCAGGTCCACCGCCAGCGCCAGGATGGCGAAGCTGAGGTACTTGCCGAACAGCGAGACCATGTAGGTCGGCACGTGGAAGGCACTGCCCGGCGCGGTGAGCAGGTTCAGCCCGGCCAGCAGTAGCGCGCTGCCGAGGATCAGCGCCAGGGTGAGGGCGGCGGCGCGGTTGCTCACGATTCGACGAACCTTCCCTTGACCGGGAACAGCCCGCGCGGGCGGCGCTGGATGAACAGGATCAGCAGGACCAGCACGACGATCTTGCCCAGCACGGCGCCGGCGAAGGGTTCCAGGAACTTGTTCACCACGCCCAGGGTCATGGCGGAGATGACGGTGCCCCACAGGTTTCCGACGCCGCCGAAGACCACGACCATGAAGCTGTCGATGATGTAGCCCTGGCCGAGATTGGGCGAGACGTTGTCGATCTGGCTCAGCGCCACCCCCGCGATGCCAGCGACGCCGGAGCCCAGGCCGAAGGTCAGCGCGTCGATCCAGGGCGTCCTGATCCCCATTGCCGCCGCCATGCGCCGGTTCTGCGTCACCGCGCGCATCCGCAGCCCGAGCGGCGTGTAGCGGAGCGCGGCCATCAGGGCGAAGACCACGGCGAAGGCGAAGAGGATGATGGCGAAGCGGTTCCAGGTGATGGTCAGCCCGCCGAACTGCGACGCGCCGCTCATCCAGGCGGGGGTGCCGACCTCGCGGTTGGTGGGGCCGAAGGCGGAGCGCACGGCCTGTTGCAGCACCAGCGACAGGCCGAAGGTCGCAAGCAGCGTCTCCAGCGGCCGACCATACAGGAAACGGATCAGCAGCCGCTCGATCGCGACGCCGATGGCGCCGGTGATCAGGAAGGCCAGCGGGATGGCGATGGCCAGGCTCCAGCCGAACATCCCCGGCGCGTTCGCGCGGATCACGTCCTGCACCAGGAAGGTGACGTAGGCGCCGAGCATCACCAGCTCGCCATGCGCCATGTTGATCACGCCCATGACGCCGAAGGTGATGGCAAGCCCGGCGGCGGCCAGCAGCAGCACCGAGCCCAGGCTGAGCCCGTAATAGGCGTTCTGCGCCAGGCCCCAGAGCTTCAGGTTGAAGTCGATCGCGGTCACGGCCGCGGCGGCCGCATCGGCCACGGCGGGCGGCTGGCTGCCCAGCGAGGAGAGCAGGGCGCGCGCGTCGATGTCGCCGCGGTCGCGCAGCGTCGCCACGGCGGCGAGCCGGTCCGCCTCGGCGCTCTCGCCGGAGGCCAGGATCGCGGCGGCGCGGGCCTCGGCCATGGTGCGCCTCACCCCCGCATCCCGCTCCTGCGCGATGGCGCGGTCCAGCGCGGGCAGGGCGGCGGCGTCGCGGGCGCGGAAGACGGCGGCCGCAGCGGTGGCGCGGGTGGCGGGGTCTGGGTCGAACAGGCGCAGGCCGCCCAGCGCGGCCTCGATGGCGCGGCGCACGGCGTTGTTGAGCCGCACGGCGCGCGGGCTGCCGGCCTCGGTCACGGGCGCGCCGGTCAGCGCATCGCGGTAGGTCGCGCCGTCGCGGATCAGCAGGCTGCGGTCGGGGCGCGCATAGAGCTGCCCGGCCTGCAAGGCGGCCAGGATCGGCGCGGCGCGCGGCTCGCCCGAGGTGGCCAGCGTCTCCACGCCACGGCGGATGTCGTCGAAGGAGTTGGAGCCCAGCAGGTCGAGCCCGGCCGGTTGCGCCCTGAGCGGCTGCACCGCGAGGGCGAGCAGCAGCAACGTGAGGGCGAGGAGGCGCGCCATGCGGGTCACCCTCGGTCAGCGGAAAGGAAGGGGGAGGGGCCGCGCGGGCCCCTCCCGTTCGGGCGGGTCAGCCGCCGCACTTGCCCAGGCGGACGTTGTAGTTGCCGCAGGACATCGGCCGGCGCCAGTTGGCGATCAGGTCCTTGGAGCCCTCGAGGTAGGGCGACCATTCCTGCGCCACGATGGTGCCCGGCGTCTGCGAGACGATGTTGAACTGGCCATTGCCCTGGATCTCGCCGATCAGCACGGGCTTTGTGATGTGGTGGTTCGACATCATGGTGGAGACGCCGCCGGTCAGGTTCGGGGCGGCGACGCCGATCATCGCGTCGATCACCGGGTCGGCGTCGAAGGTGCCGGCCTTCTCCACCGCCTTCACCCACATGTTGAAGCCGATGTAGTGCGCCTCCATCGGGTCGTTGGTGACGCGCTTCGGGTTCTTGGTGAAGGCCTGCCACTGCTGGATGAAGGCCTTGTTGGCGGGGTCGTCCACCGACATGAAGTAGTTCCAGGCGGCCAGGTGGCCGACCAGCGGCCCGGTGTCGAGGCCGGCCAGTTCCTCCTCGCCGACGGAGAAGGCGACGACGGGGATGTCGGTCGCCTTGATCCCCTGGTTGCCCAACTCCTTGTAGAAGGGGACGTTGGCGTCGCCGTTGATGGTGGAGACGACGGCGGTCTTCTTGCCCGAGGAGCCGAAGGACTTGATCTGGCTGACGATGTTCTGCCAGTCGCTGTGGCCGAAGGGGGTGTAGTTGATCAGGATGTCGGACTGCGCGACGCCCTTCGCCTTCAGGTAGGCTTCCAGGATCTTGTTCGTCGTGCGCGGGTAGACGTAGTCGGTGCCCGCCAGCACCCAGCGCTGCACGCTCTCCTCCTTCATCAGGTAGTCGACCGCGGGGATCGCCTGCTGGTTCGGGGCGGCGCCGGTGTAGAAGACGTTCTTGCTGCTCTCCTCGCCCTCGTACTGCACGGGGTAGAAGAGGATGCTGTTCAGCTCCTCGAAGACCGGCAGCACGGACTTGCGCGAGACGGAGGTCCAGCAGCCGAAGGTGGCGGCCGCCTTGTCCTGGGAGATGAGCTGGCGCGCCTTCTCGGCGAAGAGCGGCCAGTTGGAGGCCGGGTCGACCACCACCGCCTCCAGCTTGCGGCCCAGCACGCCGCCCTTCTTGTTCTGCTCCTCGATGAGCATGAGCATCACGTCCTTCAGCGTCGTCTCGCTGATGGCCATGGTGCCGGAGAGGGAGTGCAGGATGCCGAGCTTGACCGGCCCGCTGGCCTGCGCCCGGGCGGAGCCGATGATGGCGGGGAAGCCGGCCGTCAGGGCCAGCGCGGCGCCGAGGCGGCCGAAACTGCGGCGGCCCAGCGGCGTGGCCTGGGGCACGGGGCGATCGGACGGCATGGAGGTTCATCCCCTGAAGCGTGACGTGGGTGGCGGCGGCTCGCCGCCGGCACCACGAGGGGCTCACCCCCACCCTCAGCGGGCGTGTCCCTCACGTCTCGGTTAGCAACCCGGATGCCACATATTGCGATGACGGGCGCATCGTGCCGGATTCCGGTCCTGCCCCGACCGCTGCCCAGCAAACAGGCAGGCGTGGGCGAGGAATTGCCCAGGCTGCGCGGAACCCTGCCGACGCCACGGTCGTTGGCCGCGCGGCACCGGACGGCAGAGAGGATAGGATGATGGCCGAGACCACCGAGGACACCCCGTTTCCGGCGGAAGCCGACCTGGCCGCCGCGGCCAGCATCCCGCTTGGTCCGGCCGGTCGCTTCCAGATCGTGGCCACCACCGGCGCGAACGGCGAGCCGACCGCCTTCCTGATCGACACCACCGACGGGCGGAGCTGGGTGCTGGGGCCGGCCGGCGGCGGCCCGGGCCGCTGGCTGCGCCTGGAATACGACCGCGATCCGCCTTTGCCGGCCCCCTGACCGCTGCCCCGTCGGGGACCGGGCTGGCCGGCGGGCACGCGGCGTGGTCTATCCGCGATCGCTGAACCGAAGGAGGCGCCCATGCCCAACCCCCCGACCGGCTTCGACCACGGCCTGACCCTCGATGCCGCGCAGACCATCGTGCGCGAGGCGCTGGCGGAGGGCCGCCGCCTGAACCTGGCGCCGCTGACGGTCGTCGTGCTGGACCAGGCCGCCCAGTACAAGGCCATGGCGCGCGAGGACGGGTGCAGCCTGGCCCGCCCGGCCATCGCCCATGGCAAGGCCAACGGCGCCATGGCGCTGGGCTTCGGCGGGCGGGAGCTGGCCAAGCGGTCCCAGGCCATGCCGGGCTTCATGAACGCCTTCTCCGACCTCACGGGCGGCTCGGCCGTGCCGGTGCCGGGTGGCGTGCTGGTGCGCGATGCCAAGGGCACGATCCTGGGCGCGGTGGGCGTCTCCGGCGATGCCTCGGACAAGGACGAGCTGGCGGCGGTGGCCGGCATCAGGGCTGCGGGCTTCACGGCCGATACGGGCGAGTGACGGGCGGCACCCCCGCCCAGTCGGCGGGCGGCCCGGCGTCAGAACGGGCGCGCGACCCTTTGTCGGAGGTTACGCGTGCGCGTGACCTGGGGCTGGCGGTCGGCCGGCTGCCGCCGGGGACGCACAACGCGATCACGGACGTGCCCGGGGTGCGGGTCGGCCACCGCACGCTGCGGGCCGGCGCGGATATCCGCACCGGCGTCACCGCCATCCTGCCCCATGGCGGCAGCCTGTACCGCGAGAAGGTGCCCGCCGCCGTGGCCGTGCTGAACGGCTTCGGCAAGAGCATCGGCCTCGTGCAGGTGGAGGAGCTGGGCGAGCTGGAGACACCCATCCTGCTCACCAACACCTTCGGCGTCGCCGCCTGTGCCGAGGCGCTGATCCGCCGTGCCATCGCGGAGGAGCCGCGCATCGGTCGCGACACCGCCACGGTCAACCCCGTGGTGATGGAGTGCAACGACGGCCACCTGAACGACATCCAGGCCATGGCCGTCACCCCGGCCGACGCCGTCGCCGCGCTGGACGCGGCCGGAGAAACCTTCGCCTCCGGCTCGGTCGGCGCCGGGACGGGGATGAGCTGCTACGGGTTGAAGGGCGGCATCGGCACCGCCTCCCGCCGCGTGGAGCTGGACGGGGCGGCGTTCCACCTGGGCGCGCTGGTGCTGGCGAATTTCGGCCGGCCCGGCGACCTGCGCCTGCCGGACGGGCGAAGCGCCGATCCGCGTGGCCCGGCCGCGCCGGAACGCGGCTCGGTCATCGTCGTGCTGGCGACGGACGTGCCGCTGGAGGCGCGCCAGCTTCGACGCGTGGCCCTGCGCGCCGGGGCGGGGATCGCGCGCACGGGGTCCTTCTGGGGCCATGGCAGCGGCGACATCGCGCTCGCCTTCGGCACCGCGCACCGCATCCCGCACGACCCGCCCGGCGCGATCCTCGAACGCCGGGTGCTGGCGGAGAGCCGGATCGACCCGCTCTTCGCCGCGGCGGCCGAGGCGACGGAGGAGGCGGTGCTGGATGCGCTGGCGGCCGCCGGGCCGGAGCGCGGCTTCCGCGGCCACCGGCGCAAGGCGCTGCGCGACCTGCTCAGCCGGCCGGGAAGCGGTCCCGGATGCGGCGGTTGAAGAAGGCGCCCGGGGAGGGGGCCTTCACGAACTGCTCGAACAGGGAGCGGGAGACGCCGCGGAAGACATAGGGCTGGCCACGGTGGCGGAACCAGACGGCGAGGCACGCGCTGGGCTCGTCGTGCTCGATGCGGCGGATGGCGGAGGACTGGATCTCGGGCATGTCGGGGATGGGGCGGCACCGTCGCCGCCCCTCCCATATGGGGTCCCCGGGGGCCGGAGACTACTCCTTCACCGCACCCGTCATCGAGGACACGTAGTAGTCCACGAAGAAGGAATAGAAGATCGCGACCGGCAGCGAGCCCAGCAGCGAGCCCGCCATCAGCGCCCCCCACTGGTACACGTCGCCCGTCACCAGCTCCGTCAGGATCGCCACGGGGACGGTCTTGTTCTGGCTGCTCTGGATGAAGGCCAGGGCGTAGATGAACTCGTTCCAGGACAGGGTGAAGGCGAAGATGCCCGCGCTGATCAGCCCCGGCACGGCCAGCGGCAGGGTGATCTGCCACAGGATCTGCAGCCGGGTCGCCCCGTCGATCAGGGCGCATTCCTCCAGCTCGTAGGGGATGGACTTGAAGTAGCCGATCAGCAGCCAGGTGCAGAAGGGGATCAGGAAGGTCGGATAGACCAGGATCAGCGCCAGCGGGCTGTCGAACAGCCCCAGCTGCACCACCATCGTCGCCAGCGGGATGAACAGGATCGACGGCGGCACGAGATAGGCGAGGTAGATCGCCAGCCCGACATACTGGCTGCCGCGGAAGCGCAGCCGCTGGATGGCATAGGCCGCGAGGGTGGAGGCGAAGAGGGAGAGGACGGTGGAGCCGATCGCCACCCCCATCGTCGTCATCAGCCAGCGCGGATAGGCCGTCTCGAACAGCAGCTTGTGGATGTGGTCGAGGGTCGGCGAGTTGATCCAGAACGGGTTGTTCCGCTGGAAGTCGTACAGCTCCGAGTTCGGTTTGAAAGAGGTGATCGCCATCCAGTAGAAGGGGAAGAGCAGGATGAAGACGAAGACCGCCAGCGGCAGGTAGATCGTCATCACCCGGCGCGCGCGGCTGTCCCAGTGCAGCAGCTCCGGCGCGGCATCGTCCTGCTTGTCGGTGGGCTGCTGCGTCGCGGCTGCGGCGGCGTCAGTCATTGGCCTCTCCCTGCTGCCACTTGCGCCGCGCGAGCGCGAAGTAGCTGAACAGCGTCGCGAAGACGAGGAAGGGGATCATCGAGACGGCGATGGCCGCGCCCTCGCCGAGCTGCCCGCCCGGGATGCCGCGCTGGAAGGCGAGCGTCGCCAGCAGGTGGGTGGAGTTCACCGGGCCGCCGCGCGTGATGGCGTAGACGAGCTGGAAGTCGGTGAAGGTGAAGATGATCGAGAAGGTCATCACGATGGCCAGGATCGGCAGCAGCATCGGGAAGGTGATGTAGCGGAAGCGCTGCCAGGGCGTGGAGCCGTCGATCAGCGCAGCCTCGTAGAGCGAGGGCGAGATGGTCTGCAGCCCGGCCAGCAGCGAGATCGCCACGAAGGGGATGCCGCGCCAGACGTTCGCCGCGATCAGGCTCCAGCGCGCCGGCCAGGCGGTGGAGATGAAGTCGATGTTGGTCTCGCGCAGGCCGAGCTTGATGAAGGCCCAGGAGATGATCGAGAACTGCGGGTCGTAGATCCACCAGAAGGCGATGGCCGAGAGCACCGTGGGCACGATCCAGGGCAGCAGCACGATGGCGCGCAGCAGGCTCTTGAACGGGACATGGTGGTTCAGCAGCAGCGCCAGCCACAGCCCCAGCCCGAACTTCAGGATGGTGGCGACGGCGGTGTAGAAGACGGAATAGAAGACCGCGCCCCAGAAGATCGGGTCCTCGAACAGGTACTCGAAGTTCTCCCAGCCCACCCAGATGCCCGGCCGCCCGATCGTGGTGTCGGTGAAGGCGAGGTAGATGCCCAACCCCAGCGGGTAGGTCAGGAAGGTCATCAGCAGCCCGACCGCCGGCAGCAGGCAGACGAAGATCAGGAACGCCTTGTTGTCGAACAGCCGGACGAGCCAGCCCGGATCCGACCGCCGCGCGACCCAGCGCGGCAAGGTTGCCTCGGACATCCGCCCCTCCCTCCCCGGTGCGGGTCGCCGCGGGGCGGCCTACCCCGCGGCGTGCGCCGCACCTCGCATGACGTGTTGCGGCGGCGACCCGGCCGGTTGTCCCGGACCGGGCGCCGCCGGATGCTCAGCCGCGCCGGCGGAAGTAGCGCTCGGCCCGCCGGGCCGCCTCGCGGGCCGCGGCCTCCGGCGTGGACTGGCCGGAGGCGGCGGCGGCGGCCATCTGCACCAGCACGTAGTCGTTGGTGGCGCTGGCCGAGGCCTCGCTGATCGGACCCTTGTAGCCGTTCCAGAAGGTGCTGCGCATGGTGTCCTTGAAGATCGAGATCTTCTCGTCCGACTTCCACACGGCCGATTCCGAGAAGGCCTCCAGCGGCTGCGACCAGTAGCCCAGATTGGCCTGCAGCCAGGGGTCGTACTGCTCCGTCTCGAACAGGAAGGTCAGCAGCGCCTTGGCGGCGTTCGGATAGCGGGAGTGCTTGAACACCATGGCGTTCATGGTGAGCCCCGCATTGGGCGTGGAATCCGCCTTCCCCTTCGGCACCAGGCTGTGGAACGTGTCGTCGGCGATGTGGCGCGTCGCCGGGTCGTTCTTCAGCGAGAAGTAGAGCGACACGCCGTTCTGCGTCAGCCACAGCTCCTGCGACGCATAGGCGCGGTTGTTCGACACGTCGTTCCACGCCGTCGTGCCCGGGATGAACTGCTGGTACAGCTCGCGCAGGTAGGTCAGCGCCTCCACCGTCTGGGGCGAGTTGATCCCGACCGAGCCGTCCTCGTTCACCAGCCAGGCGCCATGCGCCCAGACGATCCAGTTGGCGAAGGCGTTGCCGTCGCCCACCGCGTTGCCCAGGGCGAAGCCCATCGGCTTGTTCGCGGCCTTCAGCTTCTTGGCCAGGTCCAGGAAGCCCGCCATGTCGTCCGGCGGCGCCTGGTAGCCCACCTCGTTCAGCGCCGACTTGCGCCAGACCAGCGGCCCGCCGGTGGAGCCGAAGGGTAGGCCGATCCAGTTGTTCGTCCCGTGCTTCTTGCCGTAGCGCTGCGCCAGCGCCAGCCAGCCGCCGTAGCGGTTGCCGAGGTACTCGGCGACGTCGGTCAGGTCCACCAGCTTGTCGGCATAGACGTGCGGCGATTCGTTGAAGCCCACGATGGTGTCGGGGCCCGCGCCGGTATTCGCGGTCACCGCCGTCTGCTGGCTGATGTCCTCCCAGCCGACGAAGTCCACGCGCACCGGCACGCCGGTTTGCTGGGTGAAGCGGGCGCAGTTGGCGCGCCAGTTCTCCTCATCCGCCGGGACGAAGCGCACGGGCCGCAGCATGCGCAGCGTCGCGCCGCTCTCGATCGGCAGGCTCGGCGCCGGCACGTCCTTGCGCGCGATGTTGGACGCCGTCTGCGCCACGGCCGCGCCGCCGAGCTGGGTGGCCGCCATGGCCGCGGCGCTGGCCGCGAGCAGGCTGCGGCGGGTGATGATGTTCGCCATTCTCGTCGTCTCCCGTTGTGGTTCGGCCGTTGCCGTCCGTGTCAGATCCGCCTGCCGGTCTGCGCGTCGAACAGGTGGACCTGCCCGCTCTCCGGCCGCACCGGCAGCACGTCGCCCGGGCGGGCGGAGATCCTCTCGCGGAAGCTGCCCATCAGGTTCTGGTCGCCGACGCGGAGGATCACCTGCGTCTCGGCGCCGGTCGGCTCGACGAGCTGGACGGTGGCGGGGATCCCCTGCGGGTCCAGGCTGAGCTGCTCGGGGCGCAGCCCGTAGATGGCCTCCCGCCCCTCCGTGTCCGCGAGGCCCGGCGGCAGCGGCCAGGCGGTCCCGTTCGAACCGTTGGCATGGAAGGCGCCGCCGGAGACGCGACCGCGCAGCATGTTCATCGCGGGGCTGCCGATGAAGCCCGCGACGAAGGTGTTGGCCGGGTTGTCGTACAGCTCCAGCGGCGAGCCGATCTGCTCCACCCGCCCGCCGTTCATCACCACGATGATGTCGGCCATGGTCATGGCCTCGATCTGGTCGTGGGTCACGTAGACGGTGGTGACCTTCAGCCGCTGGTGCAGCTCGCGGATTTCGGTGCGCATCTGCACGCGCAGCTTGGCGTCCAGGTTCGACAGCGGCTCGTCGAACAGGAAGACCTGCGGGTTGCGCACGATGGCGCGCCCCATGGCCACGCGCTGCCGCTGCCCGCCGGAAAGCTGGCGCGGATAGCGGTCCAGCAGCGCCTCCAGCCCCAGGATCTTCGCCGCGCGCCCCACCTCCTGCGCCTTGGCCTCGGCCGGCGCGCCGGCGAGCTTCAGCGAGAAGGCCATGTTGTCGCGCACGGTCATGTGCGGGTAGAGCGCGTAGTTCTGGAACACCATGGCGATGTCCCGGTCCTTGGGCGGGACGTTGTTCACCACCCGGTCGCCGATGGCGATCTCGCCGCCGCTGATGTTCTCCAGCCCCGCCAGCATGCGCAGCAGGGTGGACTTGCCGCAGCCCGAGGGTCCGACCAGCACGCAGAACTGGCCGTCGGCGATCGACACGTCGACCCCGTGCAGGATCTGCGTGCTGCCGAAGTTCTTCCGGACGCCGCGAATGTCAACCGAGGCCATGCCGTGCCCGCAACACCGGCATGGCGGCGGCGAGGTGCCGCTGCATCATCCCGAACGTCTCCCGAGTAGTCGTTTCGCTGAGCCTAGGCAGGGGATGCCTTGTTCTGCAATGGGCACGCTATGCTGCGCCGCAAGGCAGATCGCCGCGTTCCCCGCCGGGCGCCGCGATCATTCCGCCCCGGGGGCGCTTGCGCCCGTCCGGAGCGGGGGCGAGGGTCCGGGCAGCCGACAGGGAGACACAGGCATGACCGACCTGACCGGGGTGCTCGCCCGCCTCGATGCCGCGGAAGCGGACACCAGGGCCCGCTATTTCGAGCTGCTTCGCATCCCGAGCGTGAGCGCCCAGCCGCCGCATGCGGCGGACTGCCGCCGTACCGCCGAATGGCTGAGCCGGGAGCTGGCGGAGCTGGGCTTCGAATCCGGCGTCCGCGACACCGCCGGGCATCCGGTGGTGGTGGCGCACCATCCCGGGCCCGAAGGGGCGAAGGGTCCGCACCTGCTCTACTACGGGCATTACGACGTGCAGCCGGCCGAGCCGCTGGAGCTGTGGAGCAGCCCGCCCTTCGAGCCGACCGTGGTGCCGGGGCCGCATGGCGACCGCGTCGTGGCGCGCGGCGCGGTGGACGACAAGGGGCAGGTGATGACCTGGCTCTCCGCCTTCCGCGCCTGGCACGCGGAGACGGGCAGCATGCCCACGCGCATCAGCGTGCTGGTCGAGGGCGAGGAGGAGGTCGGCAGCCCCAGCCTCGACGCCTTCCTGGAGGCCAATGCGGCGGAGCTGAAGGCCGATCTCGTCGTCGTCAGCGACACCAACATGTGGGATTTCGACACGCCGGCGCTGTCGACCCGGCTGCGCGGCCTGCTCTACACCCAGATCGACCTGCGCGCCGCCTCGCGCGACCTGCATTCGGGCATGTATGGCGGCTCCGCCCGCAACCCGCTCAACCTGCTGGCGCGCATCCTGGGCGAGCTGCACGACGCGGAGGGGCGCATCCAGCTTCCCGGCTTCTACGACGGCGTGCCGCCCGTCTCGAACGCCCAGGCGGCGCAGTGGGATTCGCTGGGCTTCGACGAGGCGCGCTACCTCGGCGACGTCGGCCTCTCCGTGCCGGTAGGCGAGCGTGGCTACGGCGCGCTGGAGCGGATCTGGGCGCGGCCGACCTGCGACGTGAACGGTATGTGGGGCGGCTATACCGGGGAGGGCTCCAAGACCGTCATCGCGGCGGAGGCGCATGCCAAGGTGTCCTTCCGCCTCGTCGGCACCCAGGACCCGAAGGCCATCGCCGCCTCGCTGAAGGACTTCGTGGAGGCGCGCCTGCCGCAGGACTGCGCGGCGGAGATCCAGGTCTTCGGCGCGGCCCCGGCGGTCGAGGTCCCGGCGGAGAGCCCGGCCATCGCCGCCGCCTCGCGCGCGCTGGAGGCGGAGTACGGCCGTGCCCCGGCGCTGGTCGGCTGCGGCGGCTCCATCCCGGTGGTGGAGAGCTTCCGCCGCATCCTGGGGATGGAGACGCTGCTGATGGGCTTCGGCCTGGATGACGACCAGGTGCACAGCCCGAACGAGAAGTTCGAATGGCGCTGCCTGACCCGCGGCGCCCGGGCGCATGCCCGGTTGCTGGGCGAGCTGGCGAAGTAGCCGGCCGGGGCGCGAGGCGGCAGCCGCCTCGCGCCTTCCGGCGGCGTCAGCCCGGTCGCGGCGCCAGCTCCGCCCGCAGGGCACGGATACGGGTGCGCAGCGCCTCGCGCAGGCTCGGCGAGGCGTGCGGCTTCATCCCCGCCAGCGTCTCCTCGAGCTCGCGCAGCAGCCGGCGCTTCTCGTCGCGGGTACGGTGGATGGGTTTGTTGTCGCTGAACTGGCCTTCGAAGGAGCGCATGGCTTCTCCCTTCTTCTCTCCCTGGGGTGGAATCTAGGCGCGCTGCGTTCCGCAGCATAGACCTCCCGGCCGGAAGGCCGGCGGCGGCCAAGACCGTGCGGAACGCCCGTGCCTGGTGAAACGCGCGGACCGGGCGTCAGTACTCGTATTCGTAGGAGAGGCCCGCGCTCTGCCCGTCCGTGCCGGCGCTGCTCTCCAGCTTCAGCCGCGGCGTCAGCTCGATCTGCACGCCCACGCGCGGCTGCCCTGTGGTCACGCCCGGATCGACGTTCAGGTAGATGCCGTCGCCGAGGTAGCCGCCCGCCTCCACGCCCGGGGTGCCGGCGGCGTTGCTGCCCACGCCCAGCCGGTCCAGTCCCAGGCGGCGGCCGATGCGGCTGAGGAAGCCGCCCCCCGCATCCTGTTCCATCAGGCCGGTGGCCCCCGCCAGGATCTGCGCCAGCTGGGCGATCTGGAAGGGCGAGAGGTTGGAGGCGGAGCGGTTGAACAGCAGTCGCGCCAGGACCTCGTCCTGCGGCAGCTCGGGCACCGAGGAGAAGACGATCTCCGGCCTGGTCGGCGGGCCGGTCACGGCGACGGTGATCTGCGTCGTCTGCACCGTCGTGCTGGCCAGGAAGTCCAGCTCCGGCATCACACCGTCATTGCCGAAATGCAGCTCCCCGCGGGAGAAGTTGAGGCGTCGGTCCAGCACCGTCAGTGTCCCGCGCACCATCTCCAGGTCGCCGGTGATGAGCGGGGTGGAGATGGTCCCGGTCACGCCAAGCTGCCCCTCCAGCTCCGAATCCAGCCCGCGGCCGCGCACGTAGAAACGGCCGGGCACCTGCAGCGTCAGGTCCAGGGCGAGGGGCGGCGCGGCCGGGTTGGCGGGGGCGCGCGCCGCGGCCGGGCGGGCGCCGCGGCCTGGCGCCGGGGCGCGCAGGTTCCGGCCGCGTTCCCGCACCTCGCCGAGGTCGACCACGCTGGTCGGCAGGTTCTCCGGAACCCCCAGCGTGGCGTTCGTCATCACCACCCGCCCGCCCAGGCGCATGCCGCTGCCCAGCCCGCCGCTGAGCTGCAGGTCGGCATCCATGGTGCCGGTGAAGAGGTCGCTCGCCGCCGGCTGGAGGTTGCGCGCCGTCATCGTCAGGTCGAGTGGCTGCCCGTCGACGAAGGGCTGCATCTGGCCCTGGGCGGTCAAGCTGCCCTGGCCCCCGCGCGCGGACAGGCTCTCCAGCACCACGCGGTCGCCGTCGAAGCGGAGCCGGGCGGTGATCGGCCGCAGGGCGACGCCGTATTCCAACTCCCGGAAGCTGCCGTTGGCGAGGGTCGCGCCGCCGGACATGCGGGGGCTGGAGACCGTCCCCTCGGCCCGCCCGTCGATCGTCATGCGCCCGGTGACCCGGCTTGCCCCGGCCGCGAGGAAGGGCCCCGCCAGCACCGCGACGTCGCCCTGGCCGCGCAGGGTCGCCTGCAACGGCGCATCGGCCCCCATGCCCTGTGGCAGCCGCGCCTCCAGCGTCGCATTCGCGGCGTTGCCGGCGCGCAGCTCCGCCCGGGCCTCCATCGCCTGGCCGCGCGTGCGGGCCGTGACGGTCAGGCTGGCCACGGGCAGGCCGCGGGCCCAGGGCGCGTCGGCGCGCAGCCCGGTCGCGCGCAGCTCGCCGTCGACCGCCGGCGCGGCGGTGCTGCCGGTCAGGCGGATGTCGCCCGCCACCGTGCCCTGCAACGCCGGGTCGGGGATGAAGGCGTTGACGATGGCGACCGGCAGGCTGGCGATGGTCGCGCGCAGGTCGGCCCGCTCCGGCCCCCAGCTGCCGGCGAGGCGCACCGTGCCGCCCGGCCGTCCCGCCAGGGTCAGGCCGGGGATGCGGATGCCGCCATCCGCGGCCTGGGTGATGGTGGCCGGGCTCGCGAGGCGAATCCCGAGCGCGCCGCGCTGCACCTCCAGCGACGCCAGGTTCACCGTGCGCTCGGGCCCGGCCAGGCCGAGCCGGGCACGGGTGCTGAGCCGCGCGTCGGCGGCGCTGAGCTGGGCGTTGAGGTTCAGCGCGGCGAGCGTGCCCTCCGCCTGCACCGTGCCCGCGACCGGCGTGCCGGCGGCGCTGAGCTGGTCCAGGCGCAGGTTCGCGCGCAACGCCTGCTCCCCCTCCGGGGTGGCGAGGCCGCGTGCCTCCAGCCGGAAGCCGCCGGCCAGCGGCGTGCCGGCCAGCTTCGACAGCGGGGCCAGGTCCCGCGCCTCGGCGACCACCTCGCCCTCGAACAGGGTGCGGCCCATGTCGAAGCGGCCATCGCCGCGCAGGGTGAGGGGTCCCAGCGCCGCCGCCAGCCGCTCGATGCGCAGGCTGACGTCCTCCAGCGCCGAGGCCGCATCGAGGCTGAGCGGCTGCCCGTCCAGCCGGCCGGAGAGTGTGGCCGTCCCCGTGGGCGGGGAGAGCCGGTCCAGCGCCGCCTCCAGCCGCACCGCCTCCAGCTTGCGCCCCTGCACCTCCAGCATGGCGCTGGTGACGTTCGCCCGCACGGCCGGCGCCGCCATGGTCCCGGTGACGCGCAGCTCCGCCTGCAGCTCTCCCCGGACGGGCTGCCCCAGGGCCCCGGCATTGGCCAGGTTCAGCCGTGCCGTGAGGTCGAGCGGGTCGCGATAGGCGCCGGAGGCGGTCACGGTCAGGCCCGCGCCGGTCAGCTCCAGCTGCTCGATGCGGCTGAGGTCGCCCCGCAGCGTCAGCACGGGCGCCTCGCCCAGCAGGCCGGGCGCGGGCTCGGGGAGGCGCGGGCGACGCATCGTCAGCCGGGCGTCGACGGCGGGTGCGGCGGTGGTGCCGGTGATCCGGCCCTCCAGCTCCAGCCCCGACCAGCCGATGCCGGCCGGCAGCAGGCTGCCCAGCGCGGCGGCATCGCCCATCCGCGCCTGCACCCGCAGGTCCAGCGGGTCCCGGATCGCGCCGGAGGCCGCGAGGCTCAGCCCCGCCCCGTTCACCTCCAGCCGCTCGATCCTGCTCTGGCTGCCGCGCAGCGCGACGGTCACGGCCTCGCCGATCAGCTCCGGCGGCGCCTGTGGCAGGCGCAGGGAGCGGATCGTCGCGCGCGCATCGAACCGGGGGTCGGCGCTGCTGCCGGTGACCGTGCCGTCCAGCTCCACGGCGGACCAGCCGATCCCGTCCGGCAGCAAGGCGCCGAGGCGGGCCGCCTCGCCCAGCCGGGCCCGGACCGCGAGGTCCAGGGTCGCGCCTGCGAAGCCGCGGGCTTCCACCGTCCCGGGGGCGGCGGTGATCGTCAGGGCGTTCAGCCGCAGCCCGCTGCCCTCCGGGCGCAGGTCCACGGCGAAGTCGCCGCCGGTCACCGGCTCGGGCAGCAGCGCCGGGGCGTCCAGCCGGCCCCGTGCCTGCAGCCCCAGCCCGCCGGTCGCGGGCAGCGCCAGCATGCCGCTGGCCTCGGCGGCAAGGCCATCGCCGACCCGGGCGGAGAGGCTGAGCGCCGCGCCCTCCGCCGGGCCATCCAGGCCGATCCGCGCCGAGGCGGGGGCGGGGGGGATGCCCAGCAGCCCCGCGACGACCCCGCCCGAAGGCTCGTCATAGGCGAGGTTCAGCTTCACCTGCTGGCCCGGGGCCAAGGCCACGTCGGCGTCCAGGTGCCCCGGCGCGTCCAGGCGGCGCCCCTTCACCCCGAGGAAGAGACCGTCCGCGCCCCAGCGCCCGCCGGCCTGGAGGTTCAGCGCGGCGGGCATGCCGGCCACGGCCTCGCCGATCTCCAGGCGCTTCACCTCCAGGGCCTCGATCGCGATGCCGATGGGCAACTGCGGCAGTTGCGGCAGCAGGCTCGCCGGCTCCTGGGGCGGCTCCGGGGCGGATTCGCCGACGGGGGTGCGGGAGAGGGTGATCCGCTCCGCGCTGACGGTGCGAAGGCGGACCTCGCGGCGGAGCAGCGCCCGCAGGTCGAGGTCGAGCCTCGCATCCTCGACGACGAGATAGGGGCCCTCGCGGTCGGAGAGCACGATCCGGCGCACCTGCGGGCCGCCCGGGATGGTGCCGTGCAGCCCTTCCAGCTGGAGGCCCGGCACGTTCTCGCTGGCCAGCCGTGCCAGCATCGCCTGGCCCGGGCCGAGGTTGACGAAGGCCAGCGCGCCCAGGACCAGGACCACCGGCAGCAGCAGCAGAACGAGCAGGGCGACGCCGCCCCAGCGAAGGAAGCGGCGCATCAGAAGGCCTGCCCGATCCCGACATAGAGGCCGAAGCTGTTGTTCCCCGGCTCCTGGTTCAGCGGGATGGCGACGTCGGCGCGGATGGGCCCGATCGCCGTGGCGTAGCGCAGGCCGAGCCCGGCGCCGAAGCGGAGCTGGCCGAAATCCGGCATCTCGTCCGTGCCGACGCTGCCCGCATCGACGAAGGCGGCCATGCCCCAGGGCCCGCTGATCCGCTGCCGCACCTCCACGCTCGCCTCCACCAGGGAGAGGCCGCCGCGCGGCCGGCCGGAGCGGTTGCGCGGCCCGATCCGCTGGAAGTCGTAGCCGCGGACCGAGCCGCCGCCGCCGGCATAGAAGCGCAGATGCGGCGGGACCTGCCCGGCCTCCGAGCCGACGATGCTGCCCAGCGAGCCGCGCAGCGCCAGGATGGTGCCCTGGTCGTGCCGCAGGTCGAAATAGGTGCTGCCTCCGGCGCGGATGCGGACGAAGACGTTGCTGCCGTTCAACGAATAGATCGGCGAGACCAGCAGGTTGGCGCGCTGCCCGCGCGACGGGTTCAGCACGTTGTCCGTGTCGTCCCACAGGGCGGTGCCGATCAGCCCCACCAGCTGATTGTTCGTCTTGATCCCGTCCTCCGTGGTGTCGCCGTATTCCATCAGCACGCCGCCCGACAGGGTCAGGCGGGGCTCGGGCCTCGTCTCGAGCGCCACGTTCGCGGTGACGGCATCGCGGTCGTAGGCCAGCAGGCGCTCGCGCAGGGCGGCGACCTCCATCACCAGGGACATGTTGCGCCCGAACAGCCAGGGCTTGCGGAGATTGGCCGAGACCCGGGCGTTCAGATTGTCGCCGGAGGCGCTTTCCGTGGTGCGGCCGACCTCCGCCTCCAGCCTCAGGCGCTCCGCCGCGCCAAAGATGTTGCGGTGCTCCCAGTAGATGCGGCCGGTGGGGCCGTTGCGCGTCTCGTAGGCGATGGTGCCGCCGATGGCACGGAAGGGCCGCTCGGCCACCAGGAAGGTGACCGGCAGCCGGCCGCTGGCATCCAGCTGCTCTGCCGCGCGGGCGCGGGCGGTGCCGAAGACGCCGAGCGCCACGATGTCGCGCCGCACCCGGTCGAGCTGCCGCGGGTCATAGGGCCGGTCCTCCAGCTGCCCGGCCACCGCGCGCAGCAGCCTGGGGTCCACATGGGTCGCGCCCTCCACCTCCGGCATGGCGAAGCGGGCCCGGGGGCCCGGGGCCAGGACGTAGGTGACCTCCATCAGCCGCGTGTCGTGGTCGACCACCACCTCCCGCCGGGCGATCGCCGCGAAGGGGTGGCCGGCCTCCCGCAGACCGGTCAGCAGGCGCTCGCCGGCGTTCACCACCTCCTGCGCCCGGGCCGGATCGCCGGGGGCGAGGCCGGACACCTCCCCCGCCGCGGTGATGTCCGCCTCGGGCGCCTCCGGCGTCACGCGCACGCTGCCGATGGTATAGCGCGGCCCGGTCTCCGCCCCGATGGTGGCCCTCACCGGGCCAGGCGCGGCCGCCAGCCGCTGGGCCAGCAGGGGGGCATCCGGCGCCTCGCCGTTGAGGAGGACCACCGGGCGGCCGTCGTAGTAGCCCTCCGCCCGCAGCGCGCGGATCAGCGCGCCCTGGTCCTGCAGGGCCCGGGCGACCAGCCCTTCGGCCGTGGTGGGGGCGGCCGCCTGCAGGCGCCGCAGCGCCGAGACGCCCTGCAGCAGGGTGTCCAGCGTCCCGTCCCCGGTCGGCCGCAGTTCCGTCTCATAGGGCAGGGTCGGCTCGGCGATGTCGTCGGCGGGCGCCGGGAGGGGCGCGGGGCCCTGGCCGGTCGCGACGCCGGGCGCGGCCTCCCGGTCGGGGTCGGCCGGCGCGGCGGCCGGACGGGGCTGGGCGGCAGGCCAACCGGCCGGAAGGCAGACGAGAAGCGGCAGCAGGAGCGGCAGGGCGAGCAGGCGGGGGTGGAGAACGGGCAACGGACGGGCTATCCCCCTCGCTATGGACCAATCCCTTGTCGAGATGCTGACGGGGTGGCGCCGCCACCTCCATGCCAACCCGGCCCCGACGTTGGAAGAAGGGCCGACGGCGGAGTTCGTTGTCTCGCGCCTCCGTGAACTCGGCGTGGAGGATATCGTCCCGGGGGTGGGAGGTCACGGGGTGGTTGCCACCCTGCGCCGCGGCGGCGGCAACCGCTCGGTCGGGCTGCGCGCCGACATGGATGCCCTGCCGATCCAGGAGGCGCCGTCCGACCTGCCCTGGCGCAGCACGCGGCCGGGGGTGATGCATGCCTGCGGCCATGACGGGCATACCACCGCGCTGCTCGGCGCGGCCGCGCTGCTGCTGCGCGACGACAGCTGGTCCGGCACGGTGCGGCTGGTCTTCCAGCCGGCCGAGGAGGGTGGCGGCGGCGCCCGCGCCATGGTGGAGGACGGGCTGTTCCAGCGCTTCCCGATGGAGCGCATCTTCGGATGGCACAACTGGCCCGGCCTGCCGGTGGGCACCATCGCCGTCCACGACCATGCGGTGATGGCGGCCGGCAACCGCTTCGAGGTGACGGTGCGGGGCCATGCCGGCCATGCCGCCCTGCCGCATCTGGCGCGGGACCCGATCGTGGCGGCGGGGCACTTCATCGTGGCCACCCAGTCCATCGTCGCCCGCTCGCTCGACCCGATGGACACCGGCGTGATCAGCCTGACCACGATCGGCGGCGGCGAGGCCTTCAACCAGATCGCCTCGGAGGTGCTGATCCGCGGCTCGGCCCGCTACCTGCGGCCGGAGGTCGGGCAGCAGATCGCCTCCTCCCTGGACCGCATCGCCGAGGGGGTCTCCACCACCTTCGCGGTGAAGGTCGAGGTCCGCCAGCTGCTCGGCATCGACCTGACCGCCAACACGCCGGACGAGCGGGAGATGGCGGCCGAGGCCGCCGCGAGCGTCGCCACCCTCCGCCGCGACGTGCCGCCCGCCATGACCGGGGAGGATTTCAGCCGCTTCCTGCAGGAGGTGCCGGGCGCCTTCGTCTGGATCGGCAACGGCCCGACCGATGGCGGGCGGGAGCTGCACAACCCGCATTACGACTTCGACGACCGCGTGCTGCCCTATGCCAGCCGCTACCTCGTCGAGGCGGCCAAGAGCGCCCTGGCCCCGGACCAGGGCTGAGCCGCGCTCAGGCGGCCCAGCGCCGCCGCAGCCAGGCGGCGCAGGCGGCCGTCGCCGCATCGGCCGCCGCCACCCGCCCCTGCGCCCGCAGGAAGCCGTGCGCGGTGCCAGCGAGGAGGTGCCACTCCACCGGCACGCCCGCGGCGCGCAGCCTTGCCGCCATCGCCTCGTTCTCGCCGCGCAGCACGTCCAGCTCCGCCACCGGCATCACCACCGGGGGGAGGCCGCCCAGCTCCGCCGCCAGCGGCGCGGCAAGGGGGCTGCGCCGGTCCGCCTCCTCCGGCGCGTAGAGGCGCCAGAACAGCCGCATCCGCTCCCGGGTCAGGCCATAGCCTTCGGCGAACTCGGCATAGGTCGGCGTGTCGCAGCCGGCATCATAGACCCCATAGGCCAGCAGCAGGCCGGCCAGGGCGAGGCCCGGATCCGTCTCGCGCAGCCGCAGCGCCGCGGCCAGGGCCAGGTTCGCCCCGGCGGAATCGCCGCCGATGACCAGCCTGGTCCCGTCGAGTCCGAGGTCCGCGCCCTGCCGTGCGACCCAGCGCGCGGCGTCCAGGCTCTCCTCCAGCCCCTGGGGGAAGGGGTGCTCGGGCGCCAGCGCGTAGTCCGGGGCCAGGACGGCGCAATCCCCGGCCAGGGCCAGCACGCGGGTGAGGCGGTCATGCGTGTCGATGCTGTTCCAGGCCCAGCCGCCGCCGTGCAGGAACAGCAGCACCGGCAGCGCGGCGTCCCGGCGCGGCCGGTGCAGGCGGCAGGTCACCTCCCGCCCCGCCAGGGGCAGGCGCAGGTCGCGGCTCTCTGCCATGGCCGGCCCGCCCGCCGCGAGCGGCAGGTTCAGCCATTCCGTCCGGCGCCGGGTCCCCGCCAGATCGACGGCCGGGTCCGGGATCGGGTCCGGCCGGGCAGCCGCATCCATGACGCGCTGGAACTGCAGCATCTCCGGGTCCCAGCGGGGGTCGTGCATCGGTGGTCGGTCCTGGCCTGTCCTTCGGGCGGGCGAGTGCAGCCCGTTCCGCCCATCGCCGCAACAGCCGGGCCGCAACACCTGGAGAGCGGCCGGATCGCGGTTGCCGTTCCGCCGGTCCGGCCGCACCTTGCGCCGCGATGCACGAGCTTCCGCCCTTGCCGCGCGCGGCGCGCCCCGGCTTCCGGGAGACGGCGCTGCTCTCGCCGCGCCGCGTCGCGCTGCTGGCCGATCCCGCGCTGCCGGAATCGGCGATCCTGGCGCGGAACCTCGCCTCCGGCGGCTTCCGCGGGGCGCTGCACGCGGTCGGGCAGGGCTGGGACGGGCTTGACACCGTGCCCGACCTGGCGTCGCTGGAGCAGCCGCCCGACGTCGCCGTCCTCGCCCTGCCGCCCGCGGCCCAGGAGCAGGCGATGCGCGACCTGGCGGCGCGCGGCTGCCACGCGGCGGTGGTGCCGGTCCATGCGCCGGATCTGACGGCGCTGACCGTGCGGACGGGGGTGCGGGCGGTCGGGCAGCGCTCCTTCGGCCTGGCGATCCCGGCCATGGGGCTGAACGCCACCCTCTCGCACCTGCCGCTGCGGCCGGGGCGGCTGGCGCTGCTGTGCCAGTCGGCCACCCTGGCCCGGGTGATCCTGGACTGGGCGGCGGCGGAGGGTGTGGGGTTCAGCCTGATCCTGGGCATCGGCAGCAACGCGGATATCGGATTCGCCCGCGCCCTGGACTGGATCTCGCGCGATACCGCCACCAACGCGGTGCTGCTCGACCTGCGCCGGATCAAGCTGCGGCGTGCCTTCATCTCCGCCGCCCGCGCCGCCGCCCGAACCCGCCCGGTGGTGGCGGTGCGGCCGGGCAGCTCCTCCGGCGGCGCGCCCGGCACCAGCGATGCGGTGATGGAGGCGGCGCTGCGCCGCGCCGGCGTGCTGCGGGTCACGGGGCTGGAGGCGCTGTTCTCGGCGGCGGAAACCCTGGCGCGGCTGCGGGTCTCCGGCCGGCGCCGGGCGGCGGAGGCGGACCAGGTGGCCGTGGTGGCCAACGGGCTCGGGCCGGCGCTGATGGCGGCGGATGCGGCGGTCAATGGCGGCGGGCGGCTGGCGGCGATCCCCGAGGCGGCGCGGGCCATGCTGGACCTCGCCCTTCCCGAGGGCTGGCACGGGGTCAACCCGCTGGTCCTGCCGCCCGGCCAGGGGCACCGGCTGGCGGAGGCCGCCGCCATGCTGGCCGCCCTGCCGGAGGTGGGGTCGGTCGTGGCCGTGCACTCCCCGATGCCGGAGGAGGATGGCGATACGGCTGCGGCGGCGATGGCGGCGCTGGCCGGCCAGCGCGGCGCGCCGCTGCTGGTGGGGTGGCTGGGCCAGGCGACGGCGGGTCCGCAGCGCCATGCGCTGGCCACGGCCGGGCTGGCGGTCTTCCCGACGCCGGAGGCCGCCGTGCGCGGCGCCCTGCATCTGGCGGAGGATCTGCGCAACCGGGTCGTGGCGGCGGAGCTGCCGCCGCGCGAGGTGCTGGAGCTGAGCCCCGACCGCGCCGCGGTCCGCGCCCTGCTCGACAGGGCCCGGTCCGAGTCCCGCCTGACCCTGAACGAGGCGGAGGCGCTGTCCGTGCTCGACGCCTATGGCGTGCCCACCGTGGCGCGGCATGCGGTGCGAGGGCCGGACGAGGCCGCCCGGGCCGCCATGCTGCTGGGCTTCCCGGTGGCGATGAAGGTCCTCTCGCCGGACCTTCCCGCCAAGACGGAGGTGGGCGGCGTGGTGCTGGGCCTGCGCGACGTGAAGTCGGTGCGGGCCGCCGGCCGGGATCTGCTGGCGCGCATGGCGGCCATGGACCCGCCGCCGCGCGTGGACGGGCTGCTGGTCGAGCGGCAGGCGGGGAAGGGGACGGAGCTGCGGCTGCGGGTCGGCGACGACGCGATGTTCGGCCCCTGGATCGGCTTCGGCGCGGGCGGGACGGCAGCGGACCTGACGGCGGACGAGGCGGTGGACCTGCCGCCGCTGAACCGCATCCTGGCCGATGCGCTGATCGCCCGGACCCGGCTGGTGAAGCGCCTGCGGGGCTGGCGCGACCACCCGGCCGTGGCGCTGGGGGAGGTATCGGCGGCGCTGGTGCGGCTGTCGTCTCTGGTGGTGGATTTCCCCGAGATCGCGAGCGCCTCGATCAATCCGCTGCTCGCCGACCCGGCCGGGGTGCTGGCACTGGATGCGGACATCCGGCTGCGTCCCGCAGGGGAGGCCGGGCAGCTCGCGATCGCGCCCTATCCGGCGGAGCTGGGCGAAGGCTGGACGTCGCCGGATGGGCGCCGGCTGGTGATCCGGCCGATCCGGCCCGAGGATGCGGCCGCCCATGCCGAGGCCTTCGGCCAGCTCGACCCGCAGGACATCCGCTGGCGCTTCTTCAGTGCCGCCCGCGCCCTGACGCCCGACCAGATCTACCGCCTGACGCAGATCGACTACGACCGGGAGATGGCCTTCATCGCCACGGAGGCGGCGGAGGGCCGCTTGCCCCGCACCGTGGGCGTGTCGCGCCTGGTGCGCGAAGGGGATGGCCGCACCGCGGAGTTCGCCGTCATCGTCGGCCCCGAATGGAAGGGGACGGGCCTCGCGCGGCACCTGATGCGACGGGTGATCGACTGGGGGCGCTCGGTGGGCGTCCAGCGGATCACCGGGCAGGTGCTGGCCGACAACCAGCCGATGCAGCACTTCATCGGGAAGCTGGGCTTCACGCTGCGCCGGGTGGAGGCCGACCTGTTCGAGGCCTCGCTGGACCTCACCACGCCCGAGGGCGAGGCCCCGGCGGGCGGCGCACCGGGCTGAGGCCGGGCGCCGCCGGGGTCAGAACCCCGCCTCCTGGATCAGCATCCGCACCCGCGCCGCCGCGGTGGCGCCCTTCAGCGCATCGCGCCAGACGGTCTCGGCGACCCGCTGGTGGATGCTCACCGCTTCGTCCGCGCTGGTGATCATCCCCACGCCGATGGCGGTCAGCGGCGGCACGTCCGGCGCGAATGGGTTGGCGCAGAGGTGCGCCCGCTCCCGGTCGCGCAGGACGATGAAGGGGCCGGCCGGGTCGGCCGCGGGCAGCAGGCCGAGCTGCAGGCCCATGGGCTCGCTCTGCATCAGCTCGGCGATGTTCTCCGCCTCCGCCCGTGCCGCCTGCCGGCAGGCGAGGCGGGTCGCCTCGGAGATCGGCAGGCCCGCGGCCACGCCATCCGCCAGGAGCCGGCGCAACGCGCCTTCGCCGAGCATGGCGATGATCGACGGGCGGCGCTGCTGGTACAGCCGCTTGCGGGCGGCGAGCTGGCCCAGGGACTGCTCCGCGGCGGCCCGGGCGGCGAGGCGTTCCGTGGAGGCATCCGCCGATTCGGAGAAGGCCCCGGCCAGCGCCGTCTCCAGCGCCATGGTCGACACCTGGACGCACAGCGCGCCGCCCACCTGGAGGATCTGGTCGGTCTGCTCCTCCACCTGGCGCAGCCGCTCATGCAGGGCGAGGGGGCGGGAGAAGTACTCGACCCCGATGCCCAGCAGCGACAGCGGCGAGATCTTCAGCAGCTCGGCCAGCCGCCGGATCGTGTCCAGCTTGATGACCTCGCCCTTCTCGTACCGGTACAGCGCCGCCCGCGACACACCGAGACGCGCCGCGATCTCCTCGGCCCGCAGGCCGGACTCGAGCCGGTAAGCCCGAAGCTGCTGGCCGATGTCTGCGAAGCGCATGCAATTCCTCGTTGAGTGACTGTCGGAGTCCGCGACCTAGGATTGGACCCGAATCTCACAGCATGCAATAACTTCCTACAAAATGATGATGCTCTTCGTCCAGTGCAACGCTGGACGGGGAAGAATATATCTTAGTCGAAACGTCTTTGGGGCCGCAATCACGACGTCCCCGCGAGACGCTCCAGGGCCTGGACCATGCCCGAGTGGTCCCAGTCCGCCCCGCCCATCGCCACGCAGGCGGAAAAGAGCTGCTGGGCCGAGGCGGTGTTGGGCAGCGGCACGCCCAGCTCCCGCCCGGACTGCAGCGCCAGGTTCAGGTCCTTCTGGTGCAGGCGGATTCGGAAGCCCGGCTCGAAGGTGCGGTCGATCATGCGCTTGCCATGCACCTCCAGCACGCGGGAGGCGGCGAAGCCGCCCATCAGTGCCTCGCGCACCTTGGCCGGATCGGCGCCGGCCTTCGCGGCGAAGGTCAGGGCCTCGGCCACCGCCTCGATGTTCAGGGCGACGATGATCTGGTTGGCGACCTTGGTGGTCTGGCCGGCGCCGTTGGCCTCGCCGACCAGGGTGACGTTCTTGCCCATGGCCTGGAACAGCGGCAGGGCGCGGTCGAAGGCCGCCTGGGGGCCGCCCACCATGATGGTCAGGCTGGCCTGCTTCGCCCCCACCTCGCCGCCCGAGACGGGCGCGTCGAGATAGTCGCAGCCCTTCTCGTTGATGCGCTTCGCGAAGGCCTGGGTGGCGGTGGGGCTGATCGAGGACATGTCGATCACCAGCTTGCCGGGGGAAAGCCCCTCCGCCACGCCGCCCGCGCCGAACAGCGCCGCCTCCACGTCCGGGGTGTCGGGGACGATGAGGATGACCACCTCCGCCTCCCGCGCCACGGCGGCGGCATCGGGCAGGACGGTCGCGGCGGCGCGGACCTCCTGCGTCAGGCTGGCGCGCTCGGGCACGAACAGGGCGTGGCCGGCCTTCTGCAGGTTCAGCGCCATGGGGCGGCCCATGATGCCCAGGCCGACGAATCCGATCTTCATGATGTGGTCTGCTCCTCGGTCGATCTGCGTCAGGCGGCCGCGCGGTAGGGGGCGAACCAGCCCAGCCCGGCCTCGGTCTCCCCGGCCGGGCGGTACTCGCAGCCGATCCAGCCGCGGAAGCCCAGCGAGTCGATGCGGTCGAAGACGAAGGGCCAGTTCACCTCGCCGGTACCGGGCTCGTTCCGGCCGGGATTGTCGGCCACCTGCATGTGCGCGATCAGCGGCAGGTGCTTCTCCACCCGCTTGACCAGGTCGCCTTCGGTGATCTGGCAGTGGTAGAGGTCGAACTGCATCCCCAGCCGGTCCGGGCCGATCGCGTTGATGATCGCCGCGGCCTGGTCGGTGGTGTTCAGGAAGAAGCCGGGGATGTCGCGGTGGTTGATCGGCTCGATCACCGCCTTCACCCCCTGGGCGATGCAGCGTTCCGCCGCCCAGGCGAGGTTGGCGGCATAGACCCCCGTCAGCGTGTCGTGCGGCACGCCCGCGGGCACGAGCCCCGCCATGACGTGCAGGCGCGGACAGGACAGGGCGGCGGCGTAGTCGAGCGCCCTGGCGATGCCCTCGCGGAACTCCGCCTCGCGCCCCGGCAGGGCGGCGGTGCCGCGCTCGCCCGCGGCCCAGTCTCCCGGCGGGGCGTTGAACAGCACCTGCTGCAGCCCGCTGTCCCGCAGGCGTGACGCGATCTCCGCGGCGGGGTGCTCGTAGGGAAAGAGGAATTCCACGGCCTCGAACCCAGCGGCCCGGGCGCGGGCGAAGCGGTCGAGGAACGGCACCTCCTGGAACATCATCGACAGATTCGCGGCGAAGCGTGGCATGCGGCGTTCCTCTTCCTCCCGCGGGGGCGGAGCGGACATGCCCCCTGCGGGACGCGACCCTAGAGCAGATCACCGCGCCGCGGCACCGCCGGAAGGGCAGGAATCGCCGCCACCTGCCATGACGGGAATTTGGTTCGCGGCCCGCCCCGGGAATCCTCCCGGGTCGGGCAAGGATGCGCTACGCCGGGCGGATGCCCGACGACTCCGCATCCACGCCCGCACGCCTGCTCGGCTACCTGGCCTTCCTGGCGCTGCTGGTGGGATGCCTGCTGGTGCTGCGTCCCTTCCTCTCGGCGCTGCTCTGGGCTGCCATCCTGGCCTATGCCACCTGGCCCGCCTATCGCCTGCTGACGACCAGGGCCCGCCTGCCGCCGAACCTGGCGGCGGGGGCGATGGTGACGGCGATGTTCCTGGTGATCGGCCTGCCGCTGCTCTTCGCCGCCCCGACCAGCGGCGAGGACGTGGAGCGGCTGCGGCACTGGGTGCAGGGGCTGGTGACGACCGGGCTGCCGCAGACGGCGGCGCTGCTGGAGCGCATCCCCGTCGTCGGGCCCTTCCTGATGGACCGCTGGCGCGCGCTCGGGCTGGATTTCAGCGGGCTGTTCGAGGCGGTGCAGCCCTATGTCGGCAGCATCGCCCAGCTTCTGCTCTCGGGGCTGCTGTCGCTGCTGACGGGAATCGTGGAGCTGCTGCTCGCGATCTTCCTCGCCTTCTTCTTCTACCGCGACGGCGTGCGCATCGCCGAGGCGCTGGAGAGCATGGCCGGGCGCATGGCCGGCAGCCGCGGCCGCCACCTGGTGGCGCTGGCCGGCAGCGTGACCCAGGGCGTGGTCTACGGCCTGCTGGGCACCGCCGTGGTGCAGGGCGCCATGACCGGCTTCGGCCTGTGGCTGGCCGGCATCCCGCAGCCGGTGCTGCTCGGCGTGGTGGCCGGCGTGATCTCGATCCTGCCGGTGGGCGCGCCGGTGGTCTGGATCCCGGCCGCCATCTGGCTGTTCGTCGACGGGCGCACCGGCTGGGGCATCTTCATGGCGCTCTACGGCTTCTTCGGCATCTCCTCGGTGGACAACTTCATCCGGCCCTGGCTGATCGCGCGGGGGGCGGACCTGCCGCTGCTGCTGACCATCCTGGGCGCCCTGGGGGGCGCGCTGGCCTTCGGTTTCCTGGGCCTTTTCCTGGGGCCGGTCCTGCTTGCGCTGGGCTTCACCCTGCTCAAGGAATGGGCGGATGACGGCAGCCTGCGGCGCTCGCGGCTGATGTAGCCCCTTGCGGGCCGGCAGGGCCCATGGTTTGGCAGCAGGTGGCTCGCTGGCTTGCGGACGGACCCCGGCTCCCGCCGACCCGCCGGAGCCGGGACGGGCCGTGCCCGCTCTGCGCGGGCGAGGTGGGAAGGTAAGGATTGCATGGCGATACGACTGATGCGGCCAGGGGGCTAGCGGCCGATGCCCGCCTTCATCCTCTCGCGCATCCTGCAGGCCATTCCGGTCATGCTCGCGGTGGCCCTGATCTCCTTCGCCATGTTCTCCTATGTCGGCGACCCGGTCGCGATCATGCTGGGGCAGGACTACACGCCCGCCCAGCGCGACGCGCTGGTGGCCAGCCTGGGGCTGGACCAGCCCTTCTTCGTGCAGTTCGCGAAGTTCGTCGGCAACGCGCTGCGCGGCGAGTTCGGCCTGTCCTACCGCCTCTCCCGCCCCGTGGCCGACCTGATCGCCGAGCGCGCGCCGGCGACGCTGGAGCTGGCCTTCGTCGCCGCCGGCCTGTCGCTGGTGCTGGGCGTGCCGATGGGGGTCTATGCCGGGCTGTACCGCAATTCCTGGCTCAGCCGCGCCTTCCTGACCTTTTCCCTCGTCGGGGTGTCGCTGCCGACCTTCCTGATCGGCATCCTCCTGATCCTGTGCTTCTCCGTCTGGCTGGGCTGGCTGCCCTCCTTCGGGCGCGGCGATACGGTGCAGATCGGCGGCTGGTCCACGGGCTTCCTGACCGTCTCCGGACTCAAGGCGCTGGTGCTGCCGGCGATCACGCTGGGGCTGTTCCAGCTCACCCTCATCATGCGCCTGGTGCGGGCGGAGATGCTGGAGGTGCTGCGGACGGACTACATCAAGTTCGCCCGCGCGCGCGGGCTGCGCAACCGCGCCATCTATTTCGGCCACGCGCTGAAGAACACGATGGTGCCGGTGATCACCGTCGCCGGCCTCCAGCTCGGCTCCATCATCGCCTTCGCCATCGTCACCGAGACGGTGTTCCAGTGGCCGGGCATGGGGCTGCTGTTCATCCAGTCCGTCGGCGCGGCGGACATCCCGGTGATGGCGGCCTACCTGCTGCTGATCGCGGCGATCTTCGTGGGGATCAACCTGGTGGTGGACCTGCTCTACTACGCGGTGGACCCGCGGCTGCGCGTGGGGAAGCACTGAGCCATGGCCGGCCCCATCGCCCGCGCGCTGGATTCCGACCTCTGGTGGTCCTTCTCGCGCAGCCCGATCACCGTCGTCTCGGCCGTCGTGGCCTTCATCTGCGTCGCCGGGGCGGTCTTCGCCCCCTGGCTGGCGCCGCACAACCCGTTCGACCTCGCGACCCTGAACCTCTCCGACGCCTTCAGCCCCCCGGCCTGGGAGGAAGGCGGGCAGCGGGCCTTCCCGCTGGGGACGGACGACCAGGGGCGCGACGTGCTGTCGGCGATCATGTTCGGGGCGCGCATTTCCCTGCTCGTCGGCGTCTGCGCGGTGATCTTCTCGACCCTGCTCGGCGTGGGCGTCGGGCTGCTGGCCGGCTATCTCGGCGGCACCGTGGACGCGGTGCTGATGCGCATCGCCGACATCCAGCTCACCTTCCCCTCCATCCTCGTCGCCCTGCTGGTCGACGGCGTGGTCCGGGCCGCCCTGCCGCGCGAGGTGCATGACCAGATCGCGCTCTACGTCGTGGTCTTCGCCATCGGCATCAGCAACTGGCCGCAATTCGCCCGCACCGTCCGCGGCTCCACCCTGGTCGAGCGCAACAAGGAATACGTCCTCGCCGCGCGGGTGATCGGCATCTCCAACGCGCGGATCATGCTGACCCACGTCCTGCCCAACGTGATGGGGCCGGTGCTGGTGATCGCGACGCTGAACCTGGGATTCGCGATCCTGGCGGAGGCGACGCTCTCCTTCCTCGGCGTCGGCGTGCCGCCCACCCAGCCTTCGCTGGGCACGCTCATCCGCATCGGCAACGACTTCCTGTTCAGCGGCGAATGGTGGATCACCCTCTTTCCCGGGGCGGCGCTGGTGATGCTGGTGCTGTCCGTGAACCTGCTGGGCGACTGGCTGCGCGACGCGCTGAACCCGAGGCTGCGATGAGCCCGCCGCTCCTGGAGGTCCGCGACCTCCGCGTGGAATTCCCGACCCGGCGCGGCACGCTGCGCGCGCTGGACAGTGTCTCCTTCACCATCGAGCCGGGCGAGGTGCTGGGCGTGGTGGGCGAATCCGGCGCCGGCAAGTCGATGACCGGCGCCGCCATCATCGGGCTGCTGGAGCCGCCGGGCCGCATCGCGGCGGGGCAGATCCTGCTGAACGGCCGGCGCATCGACAACCTGCGCTACGAGCAGATGCGGCGCATCCGCGGCAAGGAGATCGGCGCGATCTTCCAGGACCCGCTGACCACGCTGAACCCGCTCTACACCGTCGGCCGCCAGCTCACGGAGACGATGCAGACCCACCTGCCGCTCTCCGACGCCCAGGCGCGCAAGCGCGCGATCGAGTGGCTGGAGATGGTGGGCATCCCGGCGGCGGCGCAGCGCATCGACAGCTACCCGCACGAATTCTCCGGCGGCATGCGCCAGCGGGTGGTGATCGCCCTCGCCCTCTGCGCCGAGCCGAAGCTGGTGGTGGCGGACGAGCCGACCACGGCGCTGGACGTCTCCATCCAGGCGCAGGTGATCGCGCTGCTCAAGGGGCTGACGCGGGAAAAGGGGACGGCGGTGATGCTGGTCACCCACGACATGGGCGTGATCGCCGAGACGGCGGACCGCGTCGCCGTGATGTATGCCGGCCGCATCGCCGAGATCGGCCCGGTGCGGGAGGTGGTGAAGCATGCCCGCCACCCCTACACGGCGGGGCTGATGGCCTCGATCCCGCCGCTGGACCGGCGGGTGGAGCGTCTGGCGCAGATCGACGGCGCCATGCCGCGGCTGACCGCCATCCCGCCCGGCTGCGCCTACAACCCGCGCTGCCCGAAGGTCTTCGACCATTGCCGGGTCGAGCGGCCGGAGCTGATGGCGGCGGGGACGAACCTCGCGGCCTGCTGGCTCTATGACGACGCGCACCGGGCCGCCTATGCCGACCCGCTGCACGAGGCGCCCGGCCTCGCGCCGGAGGATGTGCGGGGGGATGCGCCGCATGGCTGACGCGACGCCGATGTTCGAGGCGCGGGACCTCGCCCGCCACTTCGACGTCTCCCGCCCGCTGCTGCAACGGCTGATCGCGCGGGAGGGCAAGCGGACCCTGCGCGCCGTGGACGGCATCTCCTTCAGCATCCCGAAGGGCACGACGCTCTCGCTGGTGGGGGAATCCGGCTGCGGCAAGTCCACGGTGGCCCGGATGGCGGTGGGCCTCTACCCGCCCACGCGCGGGACGGTGGCCTTCGACGGGCAGGATCTTGGCGCCGCCCGCGCTTCGCCGGCGCAGCGCCGGCGGATGCAGATGATCTTCCAGGACCCCTATGCCAGCCTGAACCCGCGCTGGCGGGTGCGCGACATCGTCGCCGAGCCGATCCGCGCCTTCGGGCTGGCGAAGGGCGAGGCCGCCGTGACGGCGCGGGTGGGAGAGCTGCTGACCCAGGTGAATCTCTCGCCGCTGGACGGGCAGAAGTTCCCGCACGAATTCTCCGGCGGGCAGCGGCAGCGCATCTCGATCGCCCGCGCGCTCTCCTCCAACCCGGAGTTCCTGGTCTGCGACGAGCCGACCAGCGCGCTGGATGTCTCCGTCCAGGCGCAGATCCTGAACCTGATGAAGGCGCTGCAGCGCGACCTCGGGCTGACCTACCTGTTCATCAGCCACAACCTCGCCGTGGTGCGGCAGGTCAGCGACCGGGTGGGGGTGATGTATCTCGGCCATCTGGTCGAGACGGCGCCCTCGGAGACCCTCTTCACCACCCCGCGCCACCCCTACACGCGCGCCCTGATGGAGGCGATCCCGGACCTGGAGATGACCGGGCGCCAGCGCATCCCCGTGGGCGGCGAGGTGCCGAGCCCGATCTCGCCGCCGCCCGGCTGCACCTTCCACCCGCGCTGCCCCTGGGCCAACGACCGCTGCCGCGTGGAGAAGCCGAAGCTGCTGCCGGCGCGAGGCACGGCGGAGACGCTGGTCGCCTGCCACGCGGTGGAGGAAGGGCGGGACCCGCCGCCCGTGCCGCGGGAGACGGCGCTGGCGGCCTGAGCCGGCCCGCGCGTCAGGCGCCGCCGATGCCGGTCACCATCTCGTCATCCGCCGTGCGGGTCATGAAGGCGGGCAGGCCCATCGGCCGGAGCTGCGAGGCCGGCAGGGAGGGGACGAAGGGGCGGTCGCCGCGCCGCGCCCGGAAATCCGCCTTCGCTGCCTCCCGCAGCGCGGCGTCCGTCATCAGCTCGTAGCCGGCCGACGCCAGGATGCGCGCGGTGTTCAGCGATCCCTTGTCGCCGATCGACATGCCGCCGCAGGCCGTCACCGGCCAGGTGTGCAGCCCGACCCCCAGCGGCATGGTCGGCCAGGCGAAGACCCCCACCGGCGCCTGGTAGCTCACCTCGCCCACATCCGTGGAGCCGCCGGCCGAGATATCGTGCAGGAAGGGCAGGGGCCCGGGCGCCATCCCCGCCTCGGGCAGCTTCGCCTCCCGCTGGCAGGCGCGGGCGAAATCCTGCTCCTCGGCTGTCCATTCGAGCGGCACGGCGGCGAGGTGGCGGTGGAGGAGCCGCGCCAGGGGCTCGTTCGGCAGCAGGTCGTGCATGCCGAAGAAGTGGATCGTGAACCGCGCCGGGTTTGGCGGAGGCTGTTTGGCGTGAGTCAGGCCGCCAGGGCTATGGCCTCCTGGGCGGCATAGTAGCGCGCCTCCGCCTCGGCGGGCGGGATGTTTCCGATCGGCTCGAGGAGGCGGCGGTTGTTGAACCAGTCCACCCATTCGAGGGTGGCGAACTCGACGCCCTCCAGGCTGCGCCACGGGCCGCGGCGCCGAATGACCTCGGTCTTGAACAGGCCGATGACGCTCTCGGCCAGCGCGTTGTCGTAGCTGTCGCCGACGCTGCCGACCGACGGCTCGATGCCCGCTTCCGCCAGGCGCTCGGTGTAGCGGATAGACACGTATTGGACCCCGCGATCGCTGTGATGGATCAGCCCCATGCCCTGGACAGGCCGCCGGTCATGCAGCGCCTGCTCCAGGGCATCCAGGACGAAGCCAGCATGGGAGGTGCGCGACACCCGCCAGCCGACGATCCGCCGCGCGAAGGTGTCGATGACGAAGGCGACGTAGACGAAGCCCTGCCAGGTCGCGACGTAGGTGAAGTCCGACACCCAGAGCAGGTTCGGCCGCGGCGCCAGGAACTGCCGGTTTACCCGGTCGGCCGGGCATGGCGCGCCCTTGTCGGGCACCGTCGTCCTGGTCTCCTTGCCACGCACCACGCCGCGCAGGCCCATCTGGCGCATCAGCCGCGCCACCGTGCAGCGGGCGACCGACGTCCCCTCGCGGCCGAGCTGGCGCCAGACCTTCCGCACGCCGTAGACGCCGAAGTTCTCGGCGTGGACCCGCCGCACCTCCGCCCGCAGCATGCTGTCCCGCTGCGACCTGGCCGAGCCCAGAGTGGGATCGGCGCGGCGCGCGGCATGGGCGTGGTAGGTGGACGGGGCGATCGGCAGAACCCGGCAGATCGACTCGACCCCGTACACGCCCCGATGATCGTCGATGAAGGCGATCATGGCTTCGACCGGCGGTCGAGCTCCGCCAGGGCAAAATACGCTGATGCCTTGCGCAGGATCTCGTTCGCCTGGCGCAGCTCGCGGTTCTCCCGCTCCAGCGCCTTGATGCGATCCCGATCCTCGCTCGTGGGCCCGGCACGCTTGCCGCGGTCACGCTCGGCCTGCCGGACCCAGCGACGCAGCGTCTCCGCCGTGCAGCCGATCTTCGCCGCGATCGAGCCGATCGCCGCCCATTGCGAGCCATGCTCCCCGGCGCCGTCCAGCACCAGCCGCACCGACCGCTCCCGAACCTCAGGCGAGTAGCTCGCCGCCGTCTTCTTCGCCGTCATCGCTCCATCCTCTCAACGGTTGGAGCCTCCGCCAAACCCGGCGCGGTTCAATCGCCTCCGCCCGGGTCTGCGTGGCCATGGCCGCGCCGTCGGCCACCTGCCGGATCCAGGCGGTCAGCGTGCCCACCTTCTCCCGGTCGAGGTCGCGCAGGAGGATCCAGACCTGCGCGACATCGGGGATGACGTTCGGCGCCACCCCCGCCTGCTCGTAGATGTAGTGCATCCGCGCGCTGGGCAGGATGTGCTCGCGCATCATCTGCACGCCGATGCCGAACATCTCCGCCGCCTTGAGGGCGCTGCGCCCCTCCCAGGGGGCGATCCCGGCATGGGCGGTGCGGCCGTGGAATATCACCCGGACCTTGTCGACCGCGTTCAGCCGGACGATCCCGGCGCCGGCGAAGGGGGCGGGGTGCCAGGCGAGGACGGCGTCGCAATCCTCGAACAGCCTGTCCCGCGCCATGTAGACCTTGGCGCCCTCCGTCTCCTCGGCGGCGCAGCCATAGACGCGGATGGTACCGGGGGTGCCGGCCTCCTGCATCATGGCCTTCAGGGCGATGGCCCCGCCGGTGCAGCCGGCACCCAGCATGTTGTGGCCGCAGCCATGCCCTCTCTCCGTGCCGGTGGGGCCGGGCGCCTGGCGCGGTTCCGCGGCATTCCCCAGGCCGGGCAGCGCGTCGTATTCCGGCATGTAGCCGAGGATGGGCCCGCCGGAGCCGGCGCTCCATTCCGCCACGAAGGCGGTGGGCACGCCGGAGGTGCCGCGGCTGACGACTCGGAAGCCCGCCGCCTCCAGCTCGCGCAGGTGGATCGCCGCCGACCGCACCTCGTGCCGGCTCAGCTCCGCCTCGGCCCAGACCTCGCGCGAGAGGCGCAGGATGGCGTCCCGGACCCCCGCCACGGCGCGGGCGGCGGCGGCCGTGCCGGGCGGTGGCGGCGCGGCAGGGGCGGGAGCCGCGCCTTGCGCCAGGGCGCCGCCGGGCGAGGCAGCGGGCAGCAGGGCGGCGCCGCCCAGGGAGGCGATGCCGAGGGAGGCGATAAGGTCACGCCGTGCCGCGGTGAAGTGGGGCCGTGTGGTCATGGTCGTGTGTCCTCGCTGGCAGGGGTCGTTGGCGTCGTGCCGGCCGCGGCCGGGTCACCCGTAGGGGCCGCCGGATGCAGGCCCGGGAAGCGCGGAGTCCGCCAGGGACCATCCCCCGGGCCCGGCGCCCCCGGTCCCGGCCTCCCCCGGTTGCGGGGCGCCGGCCGCTCCCTATCCTGCGACGGCGTGGCCGGCGGTAGAACCCCTGGGAGGCCGGGGCGTTGCGAACGATCGGACAGGAGAGGCGCCATGGCACTGGAACCGAACCGGAAGACGCAGTTCAGCGCATGGTACTGGGTGGCGGCCTTCGTCGGCCTGTTGCTGTTCCAGTACCTCTTCGCCGGCGCCAACCAGGTCGCGACCATCCCCTACAGCCAGTTCGAGACCTACCTGAACCAGGGAAAGGTCGCGGACGTCGCCGTCTCCGACCGCTTCATCCAGGGCCGCTTCAAGGAGCCGCAGGACGGCCGGTCGGCGTTCCGCACCACCCGCGTCGATCCGGACTTCGCCCAGCAGCTGCAGCAGCACAACGTCATCGTGACGGGGGAGATCGAGAGCACCTTCCTGCGCGACATCCTGTCCTGGATCGTGCCGATGGTGCTGTTCCTCGGCGTCTGGATCTTCGTCCTGCGGCGGATCGGCGGCGGCATGGGCGGAGGGCTCATGCAGATCGGCAAGAGCAAGGCCAAGGTCTACGTCCAGTCCGACACGGGCGTGACCTTCAAGGACGTGGCCGGGGTGGATGAGGCCAAGGACGAGCTGAAGGAGATCGTGGACTTCCTGAAGGACCCGAAGGGCTATGGCCGCCTGGGCGGGCGGATGCCCAAGGGGGTGCTGCTGGTCGGCCCGCCCGGGACGGGCAAGACGCTGCTGGCCAAGGCCGTGGCGGGCGAGGCGGGGGTGCCCTTCTTCTCCATCTCCGGCTCGGAGTTCGTCGAGATGTTCGTGGGCGTGGGCGCCGCCCGTGTGCGTGACCTGTTCGAGCAGGCGCGCGCCCGCGCCCCGGCGATCATTTTCATCGACGAGCTGGACGCGCTCGGCCGCGCCCGCGGCATCGGCCCGATGGCCGGCGGGCACGACGAGAAGGAGCAGACCCTGAACCAGCTCCTGGTGGAGCTGGACGGCTTCGATTCCTCCACCGGCCTCGTGCTGCTGGCGGCGACGAACCGGCCGGAGATCCTCGATCCCGCGCTGCTGCGCGCCGGGCGCTTCGACCGGCAGGTGCTGGTGGACCGGCCGGACAAGGCGGGGCGCATCCAGATCCTGGAGGTGCACCTGCGCCAGACGAAGCTGGCGCCGGATGTGAAGCCCGAGCAGATCGCGGCGCTGACGCCGGGCTTCACCGGCGCCGACCTCGCCAACCTGGTGAACGAGGCGGCGCTGCTGGCCACACGGCGCGGCGGCGTTTCTGTGACCATGGCGGATTTCAACAACGCCATCGAGCGCATGATCGCGGGTCTGGAGAAGCGCAACCGCCTGCTGAACCCGCGCGAGCGCACGATCGTCGCCTATCACGAGATGGGCCATGCGCTGGTCGCGCTGGCTCTGCCGGGGGTCGATCCGGTGCACAAGGTGTCCATCATCCCGCGCGGCATCGGCGCCCTGGGCTACACCATCCAGCGCCCGACCGAGGACCGCTTCCTGATGACGCGCGAGGAGCTGGAGAACAAGATGGCCGTGCTGCTGGGCGGGCGCGCGGCGGAGTGGATCGTCTTCCGGCACCTGTCCACCGGCGCGGCGGACGACCTGGCGAAGGTCACCGACATCGCCCGGGCCATCGTCACCCGCTACGGCATGACGGAGCGGCTGGGGCATGTCGCGCTGGAGCGCGACCGCCGCTCCCTGCTTGCGACCGAACAGCCCTATTACGGGCCGCAGGAGCGCAGCTACTCCGACGAGACGGCGGCCGCGGTGGACGAGGAGGTACGGCGGATCGTGGACGACACCTTTGACCGCACCGTGGCGCTGCTGCGCGAGCGCCAGCCGCTGCTGGAGCGCTCGGCGAAGCTGCTCCTGGAGAAGGAGACGCTGGACGAGACCGACCTGCGCGCCCTGGCCGGTCCCGCGCCGGCCATGCCCATGCCCGCGCCGGTCGGGGAAGGCTGACGGCCCGCGCCTACCGCACGGGCACGCTGGCGACGGCGTTGTAGGGCGAGCCGTCCACCAGCTTCGTCGACCAGGCGAGGTAGACCACCACGCCGCGCTCCTCGTCGATGAAGCGGTGGACGCGGGTCTCCTTGAAGAACAGGCTGGTGTTGCTCTCGAAGATCTGCTCGCCCCGCTCGCCGCGGCGGGCGGCATCGGTCACCTGCACCGGGCCGGTGGCGATGCAGTTCAGCCCGAAGCGCGCCGGGTCCTCGGCCAGCCCCACCATGCCGGACATGCCGCCCGTCCGCGCCTGGCTGATGTAGCAGGAGACGCCCTTCACCTCCGGGTCGTCGAAGCGCTCGACCACCACGCGGTGGCTGCGCGTCAGGCCGAGATTGGTCAGCGCTGTGTTCACGTAGCCGATCTGCCGCGTCTCCTCGGCCGAGGCGGCGACCGGCGACACCAGCAGGGCCAGGGCGGCCCAGGTGCCGATGCGGCGGGGGAGGGAGGGGCTGCGGGTCATCGGGTCTTCCTGATTGCGCGTGGCATGCCGGCCGGTCCGGCCCGTCGGGGCGAAGGGGGCGGATTCGCGTCGCCGGGGCGCGGTCCGCCTGCCGACCACAATGCCGCTTCCCCGGCCGGGGCTGCATCCCCCACGACGGGCTTGGCGCGCGGCGCGTCGCTGCGCAGTCTGGCGGGCAGGGTGGGGCGGCACAGCGCCGGCCCGCGGCCGGAGGCAGCCTTGACCGACATCCTGATCGCCACCCCCACCGCCGGCGGCACGGTGCGCGCGGCTTATGCCTTCACCCTCGTCCATGTCGTGACGGCCCTGAAGAACGCCGGCCACCGCGTGCAGTATGTCGGGCTGGACGGCAGCAGCCCGGCGGTGGCGCGCAACCACTTCGCCAACCTGTTCCTGCGCCAGCCGGGCTTCAGCCACCTGCTGATGATCGACAGCGACATGGCCTTCGACGGGGCGCTGGTCCTCCGGATGCTGGGGATGGGCAAGCCCTTCGTCGCGGCCTCCTACCCGAAGCGGGCGCTGGACCTGGATGCCTTTGCCGCCGCGGCCCGCAGCGATCCGCGCCCGGCCGCGATGCTGGCCGGGCTGGTGGCGGAACAGACCCTGCAGCTTGACCCGGGCGAGACGTCGGTGACGGATGGCGTCTGCCGGGCCCGCTGGGTCGGCTGCGGCTGCATGCTGCTGCACCGCGAGGTGCTGGAGCGGCTCGTGGCCTCCGGCCTCGCCCCGGTGCGCCCGGACCGGCGGCTGGCCGCGCTGGGCCTGGAAGGCCCGGTGCACGACTTCTTCGGGGAGCTGTCCCTGCCGGATGGCGACCGCCTGTCCGAGGACTACTCCTTCTGCGAACGCTGGAACGGCCTGCCCGGCGCCGAGATCTGGGCCATCCTCGACGCCCCCATCGCCCATGTCGGGGAGATGGCCTATCGCGGCAGCCTGATGGCGCGCCTGCGTCCCACGGGGTGAGGGCGGCACGCCTGCCCGCGCCGCGCGGGACCCGGCCGGTTCATACGGACGGCGGGATGCCCTGATCCGTGCGGGGTGGTACCCGTGGCCCGGGGGCAAGGCGCTGCCTCGCCCCCGTACCCCCACTCCGCCAGGACCCTGCGGGCCCTGGACCCATTTGGCGCTGCCGCGGGACCGCCTGCGACGGGGTCACGGCGCCGAGGAGCCATGCTCCTCGGCGGGTACGGCCGCAGCATTCGCTGACGCCTTCAAAGCTATTCTGGAGTCCCGCTTATCCACGTTCCGTCAGGGTTCAGCCCGGAGGCTGACGCCCACCGGAAGCACCAGACTCCCAGCGGGGTCCGGGGCCCGCTTGTGGCCCCGGCAGGGGAGGGTCTGGGAGGGGACAGCGTCCCCTTCCGGTCCACCGCCCGAACACGACAGCACAACGGATCAGGGCATCCCGCCGTCGGTATCAGTAGTCCACCTCGCCAACATTCGGCAGCGGCACGTCCGGATCCTGGATACTGCGCTTGGTCTCCTCCTCGCGGCGGTAGAGCTCCGGCGGCGGCAGAAGCTGTCTGAACGGGTTGCCCGACAGCAGGACCTCCACCTCCATCCGGTCCACCCCCTCCTGGATGCGGACCAGCGGGGCCGGCAGCTCCACCAGCGCGGGGATCAGGGCGCAGGTGGAGGAGGCGATGACGCAGCCGTTGAACAGGTAGTTCACCCGCACGGATTCCGCGACGGGCCGGGTGATGTCGCCGAGTTGCGCCGCGGTGCCGTCGATCCGGGTGCCCAGGCGGCCGGTCAGCGCCATCGCGCCGCCCGTGCCCTGCACGCCCAGCCGCCCGGCGCCGAGCGTGCCATTGGCCGTGCCGCCGTCCAGCAGCAGGAAGACCGGGCTTTGGCCCGCCTCCAGATGCAGGTTCATCGGGCCGGCCGCGGCGAAGCTGGCGGCCCCGAAGCTGCCCGGCGCGTCGATGCCCGGCTCCCGCACCTGCGTGGCCTGCGCCGCATCCGGCAGCAGCGGGCTGTCGGCCTGCACCGCCTCGGGGAGGCCGGTCAGGGCACCGCCGCGACGGGTGTCCAGCAGCACCGCCGGCCGCCGGGACCCGTCCCGCGACACCACTGCCGAAGTCTCGCCCATGGTGATGCCGCCGCCGGCCGCGAGCAGCACCGCCCGGCCGAGCGTGAAGGTGGCGCCATCCAGCGAGAGCGTCGCGCCCATGTCGCCACCGACCCCGGCCCGCACCACCAGGGTCTCGGCGGCGATGCCGCTGCGCGCGATGGCGGCCTGCCCGGCCGCCTCGATCCGCACCTCCCCGCCGGCCTCGGCCACCGTCGCGTCGAGCGCGGTGGCGAGGCCGGAGGAGAGAGTGGCGTCGTTCACGGCCTGGAGCACGGCACCCTGTGCGGCCAGGCCACCGCCGGCGGACAGGGCGAGGCTCTGGCCGCGCAGCGTCACCCCCGGCAGCAGCATCCCGCCCGAGGCGGAGAGGCGCAGGGCCCCGCCCGCGGTCACGGCCGGGCCGCTGACGAGGAGGCCCAGCCCGTTGGTCAGGGAGAAGCCGCCGCCCGCGCTGCTGGCGCCCAGCAGGTCCACCCGGTTCCCGGTGCCGTCCAGCGACACCGCGCCCCCCGCATTGGCGGTCAGGCCGGCCACAGCCAGCCCGCCGCCGCTGCCCTGGGTCACCGAGCCATTGGCCAGCAGCGCCAGGGCCTGCACCCGCTCGCCCGCGGCATCGCGCAGCGCGACCGCGCCGGGGATCAGGATGTCGCCGGCGGTCGTGCCGTCCGCCGCCGAGCCGCCGAGCCGCAGCAGCGCGGCCGGGCCGCCCCCGCCGCCGATCCGGGCCAGCCCCGCCGCATCCAGCGACAGGGCTCCCGTCGCATCGCCGCCCAGCACCATGGCCAAGCCCGCGGTCTCCGGCAGGAGCGAGACCGTGCCCCCGGGGACCAGGATCGGCGCTTCCAGCCCGATGCCATCGGCCCGCAGCCGGATCTCGCTGCCGCGGCCCGCCAGGATGCCGTCGCCCGCCACGGTCACCCCGGCGCCGCCCGCCCGCAGCGCGACGCCGCCCCCGGCCGCGAGGCCGGTCAGCGTGTCGATGCGGTTGGCGCCGGTTCCGGGATCGAGGCTCACCGCACCGCCCGCAACGGCGGACAGGCTGCCCACGTCCAGCGACGTGCCGGCGGCCTGGGTCACGCCGCCCTGGGCCAGCAGCGCCAGCGCCTGGATGCGGTCCCCGGCGGCATCGCGCAGAGCCACGGGCCCGGCGATGGTGACCGCCCCCGCCGTGGTGCCATCGGTCGCCGAGCCGCCCAGCTGGAGCCGTGCGGCCGGGACGTCGCCCTCCCCGCCGAGCCGCGTCGTGTCCACCGACAGCGTGCCGGGGGCCGTGCCGCCCAGCGTCATGGCCAGGCCGTTCGTCTCCGGCAGCAGGATGATGCTGCCCGCCGGGGCGGCGATGCTGCCCGCCAGGGTGACGGCGTCGGCGCGCAGCCGGACCTCGCCGCCATTGCCGGCGGAGATTCCCTCCGCGCCGACCGTCACGCCGGGACCGCCCGCGCGCAACGCGAAGCCGCCGGCGCCCACGCCGCTGATGACGTCGATGCGGTTCGCCCCCGTCCCGGGGTCGAGCGACACCGGCCCGCCCGCGGCGGCGGACACGGTGGCCACGTTCAGCGAGGACCCGGCCGCCTGCGTCACCGCGCCCTGCGACAGCAGCGACAGCGCCCGTACCCGCTCTCCCGAGGCGTCCCGCAGGGCGATGTTCCCGGTGATGAGGATCGCCCCCGCCGTGGTGCCGTCCACGGCCGAGCCGCCGAGCTGCAGAAGCGTCGCCGGCACCCCCGCCGCGCCGCCGAGTGGCCCGACATCCACCGGCAGTGTCCCGGACAGGGAACCACCGAGGACCATCGTGGTCCCGACCGTCTCCGGCAGCAGGGTGATGGTGCCCGCCGGGGCGACGAGGCTGCCCAGCAGGGTCACGGCATCGGCGCGCAGGCGGATCTCGCCGCCGGGGCCGATGACGATGCCCCCGGTGCCGACGGTCACGCCCGCGCCGCCGGTCCGCAGGGCGAAGCCGCCCTGGGCGATGGCGCCGTCCACCGCATCCACCCGGTTCGCGCCGGTGCCGGGATCGAGCGACACGGCGCCGTCGACGCGCGTCGAGAGGCTGGCGAGGTCGAGCGAGGTGCCGGCGGCCTGGACGACATCCGCCTGGGACCGCAGCTCCAGCGCGCGGACGCGATCCGTGCCGCCGGCGCGCAGGGCAACGGGGCCGGAGATGGCGATGGGGCCGGCCGTGGTCCCGTCCGCGTCCGAGCCGCCCAGCCGCAGCAGGGCGGCGGGGATGGCGCCGTTTCCGCCCAGCAACGCTAGCGCCGCGCTGTCCAGCGACAGCGAGCCGGGGGCCGTGCCGCCCAGCGTCATCGCCAGACCACTGGTTTCGGGCAGCAGGGTGATCGTCCCGTCCGGCGCCACCACCGGGGCCAGGACGGACAGCGAGTCCACCCGCAGCCGCACCTCGCCGCCGCTGCCCAGCGTGACCGCCGCGCCGCCCGGCGTGGCGCTGCTCAGATGCAAGGGCACGCCACCGCGATAGGACAGCAACGTGCCTGCGGAGCTGTCGCGCAGCACGTCGACGCGGTTCGCGGCGCTGCCGGGGTCGAACGAGGCCGTGCCGCCGACATGGGCCGAGAGGGCCGCCACGTCCAGTGACGTCCCGGCCCCCTGGGCCACGTTGCCCTGGGACTGCAACGCCAGCGCGCGGATACGCTCCCCGCTGGCGTCGCGCAGTGCAACGTTGCCGGCGATGGTGATGTCTCCGGCAGTTGTGCTGTCCACAACCGACCCACCGATCCGCAGGACGGCCGCCGGCTGCGCGGGGACGAAGCAGCTAGGACTGGGGCAGGTGTAGGACGGGAAGACGGCTGTACGACCCTGCAGTCTTACCAATTCTGCGCCGTCCAGCGACAGCGTCCCGGCCATCTCGGCGCCCAGCGTCACCGCTCGCCCGCTCGTCTCGGGTAGCAGGGTGATGGTCCCGCCCGGCGCCACCACGGGCGTCAGGATGGACAGCGAGTCCACCCGCAGCCGGACCTCGCCGCCGCTGCCAAGGGTGATGGCCGCGCCATCCGACGGCGTGCCGCCGAGCTGCAAGGGGATGCCGCCGCGATACGAGAAACCTGTGGCGGCGGAGCTGTCGCGCAGGACATCCACCTGGTTGGCGCTGGTCCCGGGGTCCAGCGCCACCGTGCCGCCGGCCTGGGCTGAGAGCGTCGCCACGTTCAGCGACCCGGCCGTCTGGGTCACGTCGCCCTGCGCCCGCAGGTCCAGCGCCGCCACCCGCGGTCCCGCCGAATCGCGCAGCGCGACGGCGCCGGTGATGCCGATGTCGCCCGCCGTCGTCAGGCCCGGCGTGCTGCCATCCGCCGGATAGCCGCCGAGCTGGAGCAGGGCGGCGGGGGTGGCGCCTTCGCCGCCGAGCAACGCCAGCGCCCCGCTGTCCAGCGACAGCGTGCCGGGCGCCGTGCCGCCCAGCGTCATGGCCAGGCCGCCGGTCTCGGGCAGCAGGGTGATCGTCCCGTCCGGCGCCACCACCGGGGCCAGGATGGACAGCGAGTCCACCCGCAGCCGCACCTCCGTCCCGCTTCCCGCGACGATGGCGGGGCTGCCCGGGGTGGAGGCGCTCAGCTGGAGCGGCACGCCGCCGCGGTAGGACAGGCCGTCACCCACGCTGGTGTCGCGCAGCACGTCCACGCGGTTGGCGGCGCTACCGGGGTCGAGGCGGACGAGCCCGGCGGCCTCGGCCGAGAGAATCGCGACGTCCAGGGCCGAGCCGGCGGCCTGGCTCACGTCGCCCTGCGTGCGCAGCGTAAGTGCCTGTACCCGGCTGCCTGAGGAGTCGCGCAGGGCGACGGTGCCAGAGAGGCCGATATCGCCCGCGGTGGTGAGGCCCGGCGTGCCGCCATCCGCCGGGTAGCCGCCGAGCTGGAGTTGCGCGGCGGGAGTGGTGCCGTCGCCACCCAGCAACGCCAGCGCCGCGCTGTCCAGCGACAGCGTGCCGGGGGCCGTGTCGCCCAGCGTCATCGCCAGGCCGCTGGTCTCGGGCAGCAGGGTGATCGTCCCGTCCGGCGCCACCACCGGGGCCAGGACGGACAGCGAGTCCACCCGCAGCCGCACCTCGCCGCCGCTGCCCAGCGTGACCGCCGCGCCACCCGACGTGGCGCTGATCAGTTGCAGCGGAAGGCCGCCGCGATAGGACAGCAACGCGCCAGCCGAGCTGTCGCGCAGCACGTCGACGCGGTTCGCGGCGCTGCCGGGGTCGAACGAGGCCGTGCCGCCGACATGGGCCGAGAGGGCCGCCACATCCAGCGAGGTCCCCGCGGCCTGGGCCACGCTCCCCTGCGCCCGCAGCGCCAGGGCCTGCACCCGCTCGCCGGACGCATCGCGCAGCGCGACGGCACCCGTGATGCCGATGTCGCCCGCGGTGGTGAGGCCGGGCGTGCTGCCATCCGCCGGATAGCCGCCGAGCTGGAGCAGGGCCGCCGGGGTGCTGCCGTCGCCGCCGAGACGCGCCAGGCCGGCGCTGTCCAGCGACAGCGTGCCGGGGGCCGTGCCGCCCAGCGTCATGCCGAGGCCGCTCGTCTCCGGCAGCAGGGTGATGGTGCCACCGGCGGCGCTGATGTCGCCGGACAGGGTGATGGCATCCGCCCGCAGCCGGGCCTCCGTGCCGGTGCCGACGGCGATGCCGTCGTTGCCCACCGTCACGCCCGCCCCGCCAGCCCGCAGGCTGAAGCCGCCGGCCGCCGTCACGCCGCTCACCGTGTCGATCCGGTTGGCGTCGTTGCCGGGGTCCAGCGTCGCCGCCCCGCCGATCGCGGCGGAGAGGCTGGCCACGGTCACCGCCGTGCCCGCCGCTTGCGTCACGTTGCCCAGCGCCTGCAGGTCGAGCGCCTCGACACGCTCGCCGCCGGAATCGCGCAGGACGACGTTGCCGAGGATGGCGATGTCGCCGGCCGTGGTGCCGTCCACCCCCGACCCGCCGAGTTGCAGCCGTGCCGCCGGGGTGGTGCCGTCGCCGCCCAGCAGCGCCAGCCCGGGGGCGTCCAGGGAGAGGGTCCCGGCCACCGTGCCGCCCAGGGTCATGCCCAGCCCGCTCGTCTCGGGCAGCAGGCTGATCGTGCCCGCCGGGGCAGCGAGCGGACCGCCAAGCGACAGCGCATCCGCCCGCAGCCGGATGTCCGTTCCGGAGCCGGCGGTGATGCCGCCGCTGCCGACGACGATCCCCGGTCCGCCCGCCCGCAACGCGAAGCCGCCCCCGGCCGTCGCGCCGGAGAGCAGGTCGATCCGGTTGGCCGCATTGCCGGGGTCGAGCGAGACGGCGCCGTCCGCCGCGATGGAGAGCTGCGCCAGGTCGATGACCGAGCCGCCGCCCTGGGTGACGTTGCCCGTCGACAGCAGCGCCAGCGCCGCCACGCGGTTCCCCGAGGCGTCACGCAGGGCAAGGGTGCCGGGGATGGCGATGTCGCCCGCCGTGGTGCCGTCCGCCACCGAGCCGCCGAGGCGCAGCAGCGCGACCGCGATGCCGCCGCTGCCCTGGATCCGTTCCAGCTCCGCTGCGGTGAGGGACAGGGCGCCCGCCACCGTCCCGCCCAGGGCCATGAGACCGCCGGCGGTCTCCGGCAGGATTTCCACCGTCCCCCCCGGTGCGACCAGCGGGGCGAGGATGTCGAGGTCGCCCACCCGCAGCCGCACCGTGGCGCCGCTTGCCACCGTCACGGCCGGCCCGCCGGCGGTGGCGGCCGTCAGTTGCAGAGTCCCGCCGCCGCGATACGCCAGCCCGCCCGGCGCGCTGACGTCGCGCAGCTCTCCCACGCGGTTGTCGCCGCTGCCCGGGTCGAGCCGTACCGCGTCCTCGACCCGCGCGGTGAGCGCCGGTGCGAGGAGCTGCGTGCCTGCCTCCTGCGTGACGCCCCCGGCGCCCTGCAGGCTCACCAGGTCGGCGGCGCGGGCCGTACCCGTGGGCTCGCCGAAATCGGCCACGCCGCGGATGGCGATCTCGCCCGTCGAGGAGGTGCCGAGGGCGAGCAGCGCCGCCCCCGTGCCGGCGGCGCGCGGCAGCAGCGCGATCTCGTCCGTGTCCAGTGTCAGCTCGGCCGCGCTGAAGCTGCCCGCCGCTCCGCCCAGGGCGATGCCGACCGAGCCGTCCTCCGTCAGCGGCGCGATGACGATGGTGCCGCCGGCCGCGGACAGCGCCGCGCGCAGGGTCAGGTCGTCCGCGCGCAGGGTCAGGGTGCCGCCGGCGGCCACGCGCACCGCATCCTGCACCACCAGCGCGCGCTCGCCCGCGCTGACGCCGCCCGCGGTGTTCAGCAGGGTGGTCAGGGCGATGTCGCCGCCGGTGGAGAGCATGCTCTCCGCCTGGGTGGAGACGGCGCCGGAAGGCGGGGGCCCCATCGCCACCAGCGCCTGGACCTGGTTGGTTCCGGCGGTGAGGGTCGTGTCCCCGGCGGAGCGCGTGGACAGCCGCCCGGTCAGGAGCCGTCCGGCGGTCTGGACGATGTCGCCCAGCGTCGCCTCCAGCACCGTGCGGCTGGTGTCCGTCCGCACCGCGCCCGTGCCGGTCAGCACGCTGCCGGCGGCCGGCGGCGCGGTGATGTCGGCGCCCAGCTCCAGCGACGGCCCGGCCAGGGCGATCGTGCCGGGACCGCCGCCCGTGGCGGCCGTGCCGTCGGCGCGGCGGTTCACCGAGACCTCGCCGGTCACCGCCAGCGGCGTGGCGGCATCGCCCGCCGCGTCGCCGCCGCGCGGCGTCAGGCGGCTGTAGAGCGCGAAGTCGCTGTCCGTGCCGGAGGAGGGGCCGGTGCCCGCGCGGAAGCCGTCCAGCACGTCGACGCGATTCTGTGCCGAGGTCAGCAGCGCCGATTCCCGCGCCTCGCCGGACAGGGTGGCGACGTCGATGCGCGTCCCGGCCGTCTGCGTGACGGTGCCGGTCGCCGTGGCCTCGACGCCCGCATAGAGCTCCAGCCGCGCCACCCGGTCGGCGGTCCCGGCGCGCAGGATCACGTCTCCGCTCACCGCGATGTCGCCCGCCGTGCGCGGCCCGGCGGCGGTGGAGCCGGCGGCCTCGCTGCGGCCCAGGGCGAAGGCCGCCGGCCAGTCCGGGTTGCCCTGCACCGCGCTGTCCTCGGAGCGGCCGATGCGCAGCACCGCCACCGGGCTGCCGGCCTCTCCGATCCGCGCCAGGGACAGGTCCGAGAGCGAGAGGCCGGCGGTGGCCGCGACGGTACCGCCCAGCACCACGGCCCGGCCGAGGGTGGCGGGGAGGAGGTCCACCTCGCCCGCCGGGGCCAGCAGCCGCCCCGTGGCGGAATCGATCGAGATCTGGTCCGCCGCCAGCACGATGCGCCGGCCGGCCGCCACCCGGACCTCTCCGTCCACCGCCACGCCGTTCGCATTGGCGCCGGCGACCGGGCCGGGATAGCTGCCGGGGGCGTTGCGCAGGGTGAAGCCCTCGGGTGCCGCGAAGTCGCCCACCGAGGCGATCCGGTTGTCCGCGCCGAACCAGGCGAAGGTGCCAGCCTCGCCGGAAAGGCTGGCCACGCGCAGCGTGCCGCGGGCGCCATCCGCCGTGTCGGGACCGGCCCCCTCCGTCTCCGCCGCGACGGTGCCGCTGCGCCCGCGCTGCTGGATCGCGCCGCCCGCGTAGAGCTGGAGGTTGCTGGCGCGGCCCTCGGTGGAGCCGGGGACGGAGCCCCCCGTCACGAGGTCCAGGCTGTCCGCGTACTGCCGGATGCTGCCGGCGCGGGGGAGGGTGGTGCCGGCCGCCCCGGCGCCGAGGCGCAGCGTGCCGGCGAGGATGTTCCCCTCCAGCTCCGCGGCGCTCAGGGCCAGCTCCGCGCCCGGGCCCGTGGGCGTGCCGAGCCGGCCGATGGCGACATGCAGCCCGTCGGTCGCGGGGGTCAGCGCGACCAGCCCGTCCGGGGCGCGCAGCGTGCCCGTCCCGCTGAAGCTCAGCGCATCCATGGCGAGGCTGATCGTGCCGCCGCGCCGGACGATGAAGCTGGCGGAATCGATGCCGACGGAGACCTCGCCCGCCACCTCCAGGGGGCGTGCCGTGCGCAGGCTCAGGCTGGCCTCCGCCGGCGTGGCGGCCTGCTGCCCGGCGTGGAGGCCGCGGAACGACCCGGCGCCCAGCGCGTCGATCTGGTTGGTCGCGCTTTCCAGCGACAGCGTCGTGGCGACCTCGCCGGTCAGGTAGGCGGCCACCACGCTGCCGCCCGTCTGCAGAACCCCGCCGGAGCCGGTGTAGAGATCCACCCGGCCGGAATCGTCGGGGGAGGGGGCAGACGGGTCGGTGACCGCGGCGATGGTCCCGCCGGTCTGGCGGATCGACCAGGCCTGGCCTGCGGGCCGGCCGGTGCCGCCGGCGGAGAGGTACAGGTTGCCGGCGTCGGAGCGGATGGTGCCGCTGGTGTCGATGGTGCCGTCCATCGAGATGGACAGGCTGGCCTCCCCGGTCAGGCTGCCGGTATGGACCAGGTTGCGGCCGGTGATCTCGATGGCGCTGCCTGCGCTTCCCGCGCCCCCCGTCGCGGTGCCGCCGTGCAGGACGTCCTGCGCCGAATCCAGGATGATGGCGTTGGCGCTGATGCTCGACCCCGCCAGGGTCTGGATGTCGCCGCCCGTGGTGGAGAGGCGGGCCGTCGCGTCGAGGGACGGCGTTCCCGCCGTGACGCCCGACCCGCCCTCCAGCGTCACTCCCGCGCCGCCGGAGATGCTCACCCCGCCGTTGCCGCGGACGGCGGCGCCGTTCTGCAGCGTGACCGTGCTGTCGCCGGTGATGTCCACGGAGCCGGTCGCGGAGACAGGACCGGACACGACGACGGCGCCCGTCACGGCGGCGAGACCGATCAGGAGCGACGTGTCCCTGCCACCCTGCAGCCGGATATCGCCGCCTGCGGTGATGCTGCCGCTGGTCGTGATGGCGTCGGCGATGATCTCGATGTTGGCGCCTGTCGAGGCGATGGTGCCGGCATTGGTCGCCTCGCCGCCGGCGGAGACGGTCACTCCCCCCCGCGCGCTGATCGTGCCGCCCGTGTCGTTGGTGACGCCGCCCGAGGAGGTGACGCTGGTGGTCGCGGCGTAGTCCACGCCCGAGAAGGTTAGGAAGCCGGTGGCGGTGATGATGCCGGTGTTGACGACGCCGTCCTCGCCCGAGACCGTGGTGCGGTTCGCGCCGATGAAGCTGGAACTGTCGAAGCTGTAGCTGCCGGAGGAGGAGATCCGTCCGCTGTTGGTGAGGGTCCCCGAGGTGGCGCGCACCTCCGCGTTGCGCAGGGCGGTGATCGTGCCCGTGTTCTCGACCGTGGTGCCGGTGATGGTGATGTCGCCGTCGAAGGGTGACTCGTAGCCCGCCAGGGTGCTGATGGTGCCGGTGTTGCGCACCAGCCCTCCGGCGGTCAGGCCGATGCCGGTGAAGGTGGAGCTGTCGTTGGAGGCCAGCATCTGCCCGGTGTTCACGATGCTGCCGCTGGCGGAGACGAAGATGCCCGGCGCGGTGATCGTCCCGGAATTGGTGAAGTTCGCGGACTGGCCGACCGAGAACTGCTGCGCCGTCATGGTCGCCCCGGTCGCGTTCAGCACGTCCCCGGTGGCCAGGATGGACAGGTCCGGCGCGCTGATCGCGCCGGAGTTGGTGACGTTCGCCGCCTGGGTCACGGCGAACTGGCCCGCGTTGACCGAGACGCCCGCCCCGACGGCGACGTCGCCCGCGGTCGTGATGCCGAGGCGGCCGCTGACGGAGACGTTCGCCTCCACCGACACGCCGGTCAGGCCCGCCGTCCCCGCCGCGGCCGTGGTGGTGAGGGTCAGCCCGCCATTGGTCTTGGCGATCCCGGCGGTGACGCGCACCCCCAGATCGGCCTGGAGCGTCACCGTGCCGCTGAAGTTCTCGATGGTGAGGGGCGCGATGCGGACCTCGCCCGTATCGGGCGCGGTGTTGGCCGCCACCACGCCGGAGCCGTTGGGCGTGCCGGCCGGGTTGGCCGGATCGGCGGCGTCCGTGGTGACGCGGATGCGCTGGGGATCGAGGAGGAAGCTGCCCGCCGTCCCGGCCGGTGCCGTCACGTCGATCGGCGCGGCCAAGTTCAGCGTGCCGCCGGAGGAGGCCTCGACCAGGCCGCCATCGCCGCCCTGCGGCCCGCCGCGGGCGGAGATGCGGCCGCGCGCCTCGACCGACTGCTCGCCGTTGACGACCACGGTGCCGCCCCGCCCGCGCCCGGTGGCGTCCGCGCGCAGCTCCGCGCCCGTCTCGACCACCGTGCGGGTGGAGCGGCGGGCGGGCCGGCCCGCCGGGCTCGCAACGTCGGCGCCGACGGCGATCCGGCCGCCGCCGCCGCCTCCGGAGGCGTCGAGCCGCGCCCCGGCCGCCACGCGCGCCGTGCCGCCCTGGGCCATCACCTCGATCTGGCCGCCCTGCTGCCCCGCCCCGCCGGTCGCGGCGACGCTGCCCTCGACCCGCACGCCGCCGCCGCTGCCGCGCAGCGCCACCTGCCCGGTGCGGCCGCCACGCGTGTTCGCCTCGATCCGGCCGCTCTGCCGCACCACCTCCTCGACCAGCCCCGAGGCGGCCGAGGCGGTGAGGAGGACGGAGCCGCCCTCCGCGGCGATGGTGCCGCTGTTGGTCACCAGCGCCGCGCCGCCCTCCGGGCGGCTGCGCACCGACTGGGTGACGTCGATCGAGAGCAGCCCGTCGCCGGCGAGATCGAGCGCGTAGGTCTCCGCCCCGGCCAGGGCGACGCGGCCCAGCTTCGCGCGGATCGTGCCCGAATTCGCCACCTGCGGTCCGGCGAGCGCCACCAGCCCCTGCTGGGCGACGGTGATGCTGCCGCGGTTCTCCACCTTCGCGCCGGGGCGGGCGGCCCCGTCGAAGACCATGCGGCCGGCCATGAAGTTCTGGTCGGTGATGTTCGCCGCGGAGGCGATCAGGCTGCCGACATTGACCTGCGCGCCCTCGGTGAAGACCACGCCGGACTGGTTGACGATGGCGACGCCGCCATTGGCCTGGATGCGGCCTGCGATCTGCGACGGCTCCGGCGTGGTGACGCGGTTCAGGGTCCAGGACTGGGCGGTGGGCTGCTGGAAGGTGACGGTGTGGTTGCGCCCGACATCGAAGCGCTGCCAGTCGATGGCGGCGCGGTCGGTCGACTGGGTGATGGTGGTCTGCGCCGCGCCGCCCGCGATCGCGGCGGCCCCCGCCGTGACGCGTCCGCCGGTCGGGGCGGCGTTCGGGGCCTGGGCAAGGGCGGCGGAGGAGAGGATGCCAACCGGCAGGAGGGCGGTGCTGCACAGCAGCATGGCACGCAGCGCGCCCGCCGGACCCTCTTGGTGCCACGCCATGCTGCCCGCCTCCGTCCTGCCGGGGGAGGCAGGCGGGCCGTCCGCTGCCATCCGGTCCTTGCGATTCGGCGGGCCGTCGCCCCCCCCCGAATGTGGCCAGCGAGCCAGGCGGGAGCCGCCGCAACCCGTTGCCGCCACGTCATGATGCCTGGCTTCGGGACAGGTGCAAGCCATCTGGCCTCGCGGTGCCGATCATCCGGCGGCGACGTGGGCGCCGTGGACCTTCCGCGACACCGCGCCGCCCGGCCGCCGCGTCATGGAATGGAGGCGCGGCCCCCCGGCATCGCCGGTTCGGGCTCGGGCTCGGGCTCGGGCTCGGGGCGGGAATGGCGCGGCACCGCTCAGGATGCCATCGGCGCAGGCGTTCTGATCCTTTGGGGGGCAGTCACGGCGCGGAACGGCGATGGCGACGGCAAGAGTCTCGTTGACCGCGCCGCGTGCCGCGGTGCGCAATCACGGCCCGTGCCGACGGGACATGCCCAGCGCACCGGTCGGCAGACGATCGCACCTCGCCGGAGGCCCTCATGTCGACCATTCCCGCTCGTCCGGATGCCGCCATGGTCCGAAAGGCCGCCGCCCGGGTGCATGACGGCCCCGGCCTGACCCGCCGTGCCGGCCTGGCGCTGGCCGGCGCCGCGCTGCTGGCGCCGGGCGCCGCCGGGCGGGCCCGGGCGCAGGCCTCCGGCACGATGCTGAACCTCGCCGTGGCGGCGCCGCCCACCACGCTCGACCCGCACTACCATACGCTCTCGCCCAACAACATGGTGGCCGAGCACTTCTTCGACCAGCTCGTCGGGCGCGATGCCAGGGCGCAGCTCCGGCCGGGGCTCGCGGAATCCTGGGAGCTGATCGACGACACCACCTGGGAGTTCAAGCTCCGCAAGGGCGTGCGCTTCCACAACGGCCAGGAGTTCACGGCCGAGGATGTGCTGTTCACCCTGAAGCGCATCCCGAACGTGGTGAACAGCCCCGGCTCCTTCGCGATCTACACGAAGGCCATCGTGGGGTCCGAGGTGGTCGACCCGCACACCATCCGGTTCCGGACCAACGGCCTCTATCCCCTGCTGCCGCAGGATCTGAGCCAAGTCTACATCATCTCCCATTCCGTGGGGGATGGCGTCACCACCGGCGACTTCAACAACGGCAAGGCCGTGATCGGCACCGGCCCCTTCCGCCTCTCCTCCTTTACCCCGGACGACCGGGTGGTGATGACGCGGAACGATGGCTACTGGGGGGAGAAGCCCGACTGGTCGCAGGTGGTCTACCGCTTCATCGCCAATGACGGCGTGCGGGTGGCGGCGCTGCTCTCGGGCGACGTGCAGATGATCGACGTGGTGCCGCCCGCGGACACGCCGCGCCTGCGCGGCACCCAGGGCGTCGGCTTCGCCGAGATCCCCAGCCTGCGCTGCATCTATCTGAAGGTCGACACGGCGCACGACGTCTCGCCCTACATCACCGATGCCGAGGGCCGGAAGCTCGACCGCAACCCGCTGCGCGACCTGCGGGTGCGGCAGGCGCTGTCGATCGCGATCAACCGGCAGGCGATCGTGGACCGGGTGATGCAGGGCGCCGCCTCGCCGACCGGGCAGATGATGCCGCCGGGCGCCAACGGCTACATCGCCGACTACCCGCCGCCGCGCTTCGACGTGGAGCGGGCGAAGGCCCTGCTGGCCGAGGCGGGCTACCCCAAGGGGTTCCAGATCACCCTGATCGGCCCGAACAACCGCTACGTGAACGACGCGCAGATCATCCAGGCCGTCGGCCAGATGTGGCAGCGTATCGGCGTGACCACGCGCGTGGACGGGATGCCCTTCGCCGTCCTCGCCCAGCGGCAGGCGCGCAACGACATGTCTGCCATGCTGATCGGCTGGGCGACCGCGGGCGAGCCGTCCACGGCGCTGCGCGGCAACCTGACCACGCGGATCCCGGAGAAGGGCTTCGGCACGGTGAACTTCAGCGGCTACTCGAACCCCAGGGTGGATGCGCTGGTCGAGGAGGGGCTGCGCACGGCGGATGACGAGAAGCGGGAGTCGATCTTTAAGGACGCGATGCGCCTGGCCATGGACGACGTAGCCCTGATCACCCTGCACATGCAGAAGAACATCTGGGCCCTGCGCGGCGGCCTGACCTATGAGGCGCGGGCGGATGAGTACACCGTGGCCATGGGGGTGAAGCGGCCCCGCTAGGCGCGGCAGCCCGGCACTGCTTCGCCCGCCAGGACCGGGGCGGCACGCAGGGGTGGCGGCCTCGCCCCGAGCCCCGCGCATGGCTGGAGCACTTCGGCGGCCTCCGCGCGCCGTGTCGCGCGGCCGTGGGCGAGGCGGGCGGAGGGCAGGGAGGCCATGCGCAAACCTTCGGCCGATGGCGTCGCAAGCGGCCAAGGAACGAGCGATTTCAAGGGAGAAGCGGTGGCTGGGGGACCTGGATTCGAACCAAGGCTGCCCGGGTCAGAGCCGGGAGTTCTACCGCTAAACTATCCCCCACCAGCCGGTGGCCGGGGGGTTACCACGCACTCTTTCGGGGTGCAACACCCGCGCCACAAACCGCTTGCCCCGAGGCGCAAGCATCCCGATCATCCTGGCCAGCCCCCATGAACGCCGCGTCCCCCTTCCCGCGCCGACACGAACCGGTCTCCGAGACACCGGTGCACGCCGCGCTCGACCTGGGCACCAACAACTGCCGCCTGCTGCTCGCCGCCCCGGGCGGGCCGGACGGCTTCCGGGTGCTGGACAGCTTCAGCCGCATGGTCCGCCTCGGCGAGGGGATCGGCGCCACCGGCGCCATGTCCCCCGCCGCGATGGACCGGGCGCTCGGGGCGCTCGCCATCTGCCGCGCCAAGCTGGCCCGCCGGCCGATCCGCGCCGCCCGGGCCGTCGCCACGGAGGCGTGCCGCCGCGCCACCAACGGCGCCGCCTTCCTGGCGCGGGCCGAGACGGCGCTGGGGCTGCCGATCGAGCTGATCTCCACGCGGGAGGAGGCGGCGCTGGCCATGGAATCCTGCGCGCCGCTGCTGGAGCCGGGCGACCGCCGCGCCCTGCTCTTCGATATCGGCGGCGGCTCCACGGAGGTCGCCTGGATCCGCGCCCCGCGGCACTGGGGCGAATCCCCCTCCCTGATCGGCTACGTGTCCATCCCGCTCGGCGTGGTGACGGTGGCCGAGCGCCCGGGCCCCACCTGCGCCGCGCCGGAGGGCTTCGCCGCGGTGATGGAGGAGGTCGGGCGCCGGCTGGAGGCCTTCGACTCCGTCCACTGCATCCGGCAGGAGATCCGGGCGGGTGGGGTGCGGATGATGGGCACCAGCGGCACGGTCACCACCCTGGCGGGGATCGCCCTGGCGCTGCCGCGCTACTCCCGGCCGCTGGTGGATGGGCAGGTGCTGGCCTCGGACCAGGCGGACGACGCCCTGGACCGGCTGCGCGCCATGGGCCCCTGCGGCATGGCGCGCCACCCCTGCATCGGGCCGGAGCGGGCGGAGTTCGTGCTGCCCGGCTGCGCCATCTATGCCGGCATCCGGCACATCTGGCCGACGGAGGAGCTGACGGTCTGCGACCGTGGCCTGCGGGAGGGGATGCTGCTGCGGCTGATGCGCGGCCAACGCGGCCCGTCCCGCCGCCTCGCCTGGCGCACCGCCCCGGGCCCGGGCCAGCGCCCCGCCGCCCCCGTCTCCTGATCCCCGCATCCTGATGTCCGCCCCGTCCGTCCCGGGCCGGGCTCCGGCGGCACGCTGGCGGTCGCCGCCCGCCTGCCCGTAGAAGGGCATCCCGATGGCCACTCCCCCCTCCAAGCCGCCCGCCGCGCGCGGCCTCGCCACGCGCCTGCGCTCCGCCAAGGGGCGTTCGACCGCCTCCCAGGCCTGGCTGCAGCGCCAGCTCAACGACCCCTATGTGCAGGCGGCGAAGGCGGCCGGCTGGCGGTCGCGCGCCGCCTTCAAGCTGCTGGAGCTGGACGAGCGCTTCCGCCTCCTCCGCCCCCGCCAGCGCATCGTCGACCTCGGCGCCGCGCCGGGCGGCTGGACCCAGGTCGCGGTGCAGCGGGCGGGCGAGGGCGGCAAGGTCGTCGCGCTCGACATCCTGCCGATGGACCCGGTGCCGGGGGCGACCGTCCTGCAGGGCGACTTCCAGGAGGAGGCGACGGAGCGGGCGGTGCTGGCCGCGCTGGACGGCCCGGCCGACCTGGTCGTGTCGGACATCGCGCCCAATACCACGGGGCACAACGCCACCGATCACCTGCGGATCATGGCGTTGGTCGAGCTGGCGGCGCATTTCGCCCACCAGGTGCTGGTGCCGGGCGGCGCCTTCGTGGCCAAGGTCTTCCAGGGCGGGACGGAGCGGGAGCTGCTGGCCATGCTGAAGCGCGACTATGCCCAGGTCCGCCACGCCAAGCCGCCCGCGAGCCGCAAGGACAGCGCCGAGGCCTATGTCGTGGCGCAGGGCTTCCGGGGGCGCGGCGGGGCCGCCTGACCGACGGCCCGGGTTGCGGCGACGCGCGGTTGCCCCGCGTGCTTGTCATATCCTCCTCGCTGGACAGGGCCACGGGGCGGGGCGTAGGAGGGGCCGCCAAGGTCGCGCAGCGCCCGCTCCTTTCGAGAGGCTCCCGCCCATGGCACCCGACAGCATTGCCGCCCCCGATGACGCCCCCACGCCCCGCTTCCGCATCGAGGAGGCGCTGGCCTTCGACGACGTGCTGCTGGTGCCCGCCTACTCCACCGTGCTGCCGGCCCAGACCGACACGCGCACCCGCTTCACCCGCGAGATCGCGCTGAACATCCCGCTGATCGCGGCCGCGATGGACACGGTCACCGAGGGCCCGATGGCCATCGCCATGGCCCAGGCCGGCGGCATCGGCGTGATCCACAAGAACATGACCGCCGAGGAGCAGGCGGCGCAGGTCCGCCGGGTGAAGAAGTTCGAGAGCGGCATGGTGGTGAACCCCGTCACCATCCACCCCGACCAGACCCTGGCGGATGTCCGTGCCCTGCAGGAGCAGCACCGCATCAGCGGCATCCCTGTGGTGGAGCCGGAGACGGGGCGCCTGGTCGGTATCGTCACCTCGCGCGACGTGCGCTTCGCGACCGACCCGAACCAGCGCGTCTACGAGCTGATGACGCGTGAGAACCTGGTCACCGTCCCCGCCGACGTGACGCCGGACCGCGCCCGCGCCCTGCTGCACAAGCACCGCATCGAGAAGCTGCTGGTGGTGGACGAGCGCGGCCGCTGCGTCGGCCTCGTCACCGTCAAGGACATGGACAAGGCCCAGGCCAACCCGAACGCGGTGAAGGACGCGATGGGCCGCCTGCGCGTCGCCGCCGCCACCGGCACGGGCGAGGACGGGCTGCGCCGTGCCGAGGCGCTGGTCGCCGCGGAGGTGGACGTGATCGTCGTCGACACCGCCCATGGCCATTCCGCCGGCGTGCTGGGCGCGGTGGAGCGGATCAAGCGCCTGTCCAACAGCGTGCAGATCGTCGCCGGCAACATCGCGACGCCGGAAGCGGTCGAGGCGCTGATCGAGGCGGGGGCGGATGCGGTGAAGATCGGCATCGGCCCGGGCTCCATCTGCACCACCCGGATCGTGGCCGGCGTCGGCGTGCCGCAGCTCACCGCGGTGATGGAGTGCGCCGCGGCGGCGAAGGCGCGCGGGGTGCCGGCCATCGCCGATGGCGGCGTGCGCTCCTCGGGCGACCTGGCCAAGGCGATCGCGGCGGGCGCCGACTGCGTGATGATGGGCAGCCTCTTCGCCGGGACGGACGAGGCCCCGGGCGAGGTGTTCCTCTACCAGGGCCGCTCCTACAAGTCGTACCGCGGCATGGGCAGCCTGGGCGCCATGGCGCGCGGCTCGGCCGACCGCTACTTCCAGGCGGAGGTGAGCGACCAGCTCAAGCTGGTGCCGGAGGGCATCGAGGGCCGCGTCGGCTACAAGGGCCCGGTCGGCGCGGTGATCCACCAGCTCGTCGGCGGCCTGCGCTCCTCCATGGGCTACACCGGCAGCGCCACCATCGCCGACATGCAGCAGCGGTCGCGCTTCCGTCGCATCACCGGCGCCGGGCTGCGCGAGAGCCACGTCCACGACGTGGCCATCACGCGCGAGGCGCCGAACTACCGGGCGGAGGGATGAGCCGGCGAACGCAGGTCCAGGCCGTCGTCTTCGACGCCTATGGCACGCTGCTCGACGTCCACTCCGCCGTGGCGCGCCACGCCGCGCGCCTCGGCGCGGCGGCCGGGCCGGTCTCCGCCCTGTGGCGGGCGAAGCAGCTGGAGGCGAGCTGGATCCTCAGCGCGACCGGCGCCTACGAGAACTTCGCCGTCCTGACCGAGCGTGCCCTGGACCACGCGCTGGCGGTCCATGACGCGCAGGATGCGACCCTGCGCGCGGACCTGCTGCGGGCCTATCGCGCCCTGGCGGCCTACCCGGACGCCATGCCGGCCCTGGCGGCGCTGCGCGGGGCCGGGGTGCCCGCCGCGATCCTGTCGAACGGGGAACCCGCCATGCTGCGCGAGGCGGTCGCCTCCGCCGGGCTGGACGGGTTGCTGGAGGCCGTCCTCTCCGTCCATCCGCTGCGCCGCTACAAGCCGGAGCCGGCGGTCTATGCCCTGGCGACGGAGCAGTTCGGCTGCGACCCGGGCGAGATCGCCTTCGTCTCCGCCAATGGCTGGGACGCCTTCGGCGCCGCGCGCTTCGGCTTCCGCGCCGTCTGGGTGAACCGGGCCGGCGGCCCCGTCGAGTATGGCCTGGACCGCCTCGGCACCATCATCCCGTCCCTGGATGCCTTGCCGGGCCTGCTCGCCCCGGCAAGCATGCGCGGGTGACCCCGAACGCCCGCCTCGCCGCCGCCATCGCCCTGCTGGAGGCCGTCGAGTCCCAGCCCCGGCGGCCGGCCGACGCCATCGCCAACGACTTCTTCCGCGCTCGCCGCTACATCGGCGGCGGCGACCGCCGGGCCGTCTCCGAACGCGCCTGGGCCGTGGTGCGGGAGCGCATGCGGCTGGACTGGCACCTGGATCGGGCCGACGGCGCCTCGACGCCCCGCCTCCTCCTCGCCGCCCACCTGATCCTGGCCGAGGGCTGGGCCGGCCGCGACGTGGCGGCGGCCTTCAGCGGCGAGCGCCATGACGAGCCGCCGCTGACCCAGGCCGAGCGCCGGGTGGTGGAGGCGATCCGCCCGCCGCTGCTGCGCCCGGACATGCCGGAGGAGGTGCAGCTCAACATCCCCGGCTGGGCATTGCCCGGCTTCCGGGCGCGCTTCGGCCGCGACCTGCCCGCCGCGGCGGAGGCGATGACCGGCACCGCTCCGCTCGACCTGCGCGTCAACCTCCTGCGCGGCTCGCGCGAGCAGGCGCGCGCCGCCCTGGCGGCCGAGGGGATCGGGACGGAGCCGACCCCCTTCTCCCCCTGGGGGCTGCGCCTGGTGGAGCGGCGGCCGATCCTGGCCACCCGCGCCTACCGCGAGGGGCTGGTCGAGGTGCAGGACGAGGGCAGCCAGCTCATCGCCCTGCTTGCCGATGCCCGGCCGGGCATGCGGGTCGCCGACTACTGTGCCGGCGCCGCGGGCAAGACCCTGGCCATGGCCGCCACCATGCGCAACCGGGGCCGCATCGTCGCCTGCGACGTCTCCGTTCCGCGCCTCGCCGGCGCGGCGCAGCGCCTGCGCCGCGCCGGGGTGGACAATGCGGAGACGCACCTGCTGGCGCCCGGCGACCGCTGGGCCAAGCGCCGCGCCGGGCAGTTCGACCGGGTGCTGGTGGACGCGCCCTGCACGGGGACGGGCACCTGGCGACGCAACCCGGATGCGCGGCTGCGCACCGGGGCGCGGGACCTTGAGGAGCTGGTAGCGAAGCAGCGTGAAATCCTTCGTCACGCCGCTTCCCTCGTGCGTTCCGGCGGAAGGCTGGTCTACGCTACCTGTTCGGTCCTGCCCGAGGAGGACGAGGCACAGGTGAGCGCCCTGCTGGAAGACCGGCCGGAGTTCCGTGTCGTGCCGCTGGCCACGGCCTGGGCGGAAGCGGGCATGGCCGTGCCGCCGCCGGGGGAGGGGGAGTTCATGGCCCTCGCCCCCAGCCTTCAGGGCACGGACGGCTTCTTCTGCGCGGTGCTCGAACGTGCGGGAGGGGCTGCGTGATCAGCGTCCGGCGCGCGAAGCCGCAGGATGCCGGGGCGATCGGCCAGGTGCATGTCGCCGCCTGGCGCGATGCCTATGCGGGGCTGCTGCCCGACAGCTACCTCGCCGCCCTCTCCGCCGGCCGGATCGGGGCGGGCTACCAGCGCGGCCTGGTCGCCCGGCGCGACGGGGAGGCGATGTTCGTGGCCGAAACCTCCGGCCCGCGTCCCGTGGTGATCGGCTTTGCCTCCGCCGGCCCCGCCCGGCGGGAGGGGCTGGCGGAGGGCGAGATCGAGACGCTCTACGTGCTCTCCGACTGGCGGGAGCAGGGGGTCGGGCGCCGGCTGCTCCGCGCCGCCGCGGCGCATCTGGCGGCGGTGGGTTGCCGCTCCGCGATGCTGTGGGTGCTCTCCGGGAACAACGCCCGCTTCTTCTACCGCCATCTGGGCGGGAGGCTGGCGGCGCAGGAGGTGATCCGGGTCGGCGGGCAGGAGGTGCAGCAGACCGCCCTGACCTGGGACCCGATCGGCACCCTGCTCTCCGCCACGGCCGTGCAGCGGGAGGGCTGACCCCCACCCGCGGGCGGCGCCGGCCTGCCCCGGCGTCGCCGCGCTTGACGCCGGGGGCGCCCCCGTGCTGCACGCCGCCATGGCCGACCACGACACGACTCAGCCCGCCGCCCCCCAGGCCGCCGGGCACCACGACCGTATCCTGATCCTCGACTTCGGCAGCCAGGTGACGCAGCTCATCGCGCGCCGCCTGCGCGAGGCCGGGGTGTATTGCGAGATCTGGCCCTTCAACAACGCTCCCGAGGAGCGCATCCGCGCCTTCGCCCCCCGCGGCTTCATCCTCTCCGGCGGTCCGGCCAGCGTGACGGAGGGCGACAGCCCGCGCGCGCCGCAACTCGTCTTCGACAGCGGGCTGCCCGTGCTGGGCATCTGCTATGGCCAGCAGACCATGGTGGCGCAGCTCGGCGGCACCGTGGAATCCGGCCACCATGCGGAGTTCGGCCGCGCCTTCGTGGACGTGGTGGATCATTGCGCCATCACCGAGGGGCTGTGGGAGAAGGGCGCGCGCGAGCAGGTCTGGATGAGCCATGGCGACCGCGTGACGGCGCTGCCGGCCGGCTTCCGCCCGGTGGGCACCAGCGAAGGCGCGCCGCTGGCCATCGTGGCCGACGACGCGCGCCGCTACTACGGGGTGCAGTTCCACCCGGAGGTCGTCCACACCCCGCACGGCGCGGCGCTGCTGAAGAACTTCACCCATGGGGTCTGCGGCTGCGCCGGGGACTGGACCATGGGCGCCTTCCGCGCCGAGATGATCGCGAAGATCCGCGCCCAGGTGGGCACGGGGCGGGTGATCTGCGGCCTCTCCGGCGGCGTGGATTCCTCCGTCGCGGCGGCGCTGATTCACGAGGCGGTCGGCGACCAGCTCACCTGCATCTTCGTGGACCATGGCCTGCTGCGCGGCGGCGAGGCGGAGCAGGTGGTGGAGACCTTCCGCGGCCGCTTCAACATGAAGCTGGTGCATCGCGACGCCTCGGACCTGTTCCTCGGCCAGCTCGCTGGCACCACCGACCCGGAGGTGAAGCGCAAGACCATCGGCCGCCTGTTCATCGAGGTCTTCGAGGAGGAGCAGGCGAAGCTCGGCGGCGCCGACTTCCTGGCCCAGGGCACGCTCTACCCCGACGTGATCGAGAGCGTCTCCGCCACCGGCGGCCCCTCCGTCACCATCAAGTCGCACCACAATGTCGGCGGCCTGCCGGCGCACATGCGGATGCGGCTGGTCGAGCCGCTGCGCGAGCTGTTCAAGGACGAGGTCCGCGCGCTGGGCCGCGAGCTGGGCCTGCCGGAGGCGATCGTCGGCCGCCACCCCTTCCCGGGGCCTGGCCTAGCCATCCGCATCCCGGGCGAGGTGACGCGGGAGAAGGTCGCCATCCTCCAGAAGGCGGACACGATCTTCCTGGAGGAGATCCGGAACGCCGGCCTTTACGACGCCATCTGGCAGGCCTTCGTGGTCCTGCTGCCGGTCCGCACGGTCGGCGTGATGGGCGATGGCCGCACCTACGACCAGGCCTGCGCCCTCCGCGCCGTGACCAGCACGGACGGGATGACGGCCGATGTCTTTGCCTTCGAGATGAGCTTCCTGACCCGGGTTGCCAATCGAATCGTCAACGAGGTGCGCGGAATCAACCGTGTTGCCTACGACGTGACCAGCAAGCCGCCTGGAACCATCGAGTGGGAGTGATCGGAGTGGTTGCGGCGGGCTGAGGCCGGCGGCGAAGCTTGGTGCACCGGGCGCAACGCGCCCCCCGGACCAGGGATGCTGCCATGAACCTGAAGACCGCGGCGCTCGCCGCGACCCTGTTCGCCGCCGCCTGGGCCGCCGTGCCGGCCGCCCAGGCCCAGCCTGCCTCGGACACGATGGGGGCCATCAAGCAGCGCGGCTACCTGCTCTGCGGCGTGGCCGCCAATACGGTGGGATTCAGCCTGCCGGACAGCCAGGGCGTGATGCGCGGCATCGACTCCGACACCTGCCGCGCGGTCGCGACCGCGATCCTCGGCGATGCCAACAAGGTCCGCTTCATCCCGACCACGGCGCAGAACCGCTTCACCGCGTTGCAGTCGGGCGAGGTCGACATGCTGGTCCGCAGCACCACCTGGACCCTCGGGCGCGAGGCGGCGCTGGGGCTGGAATTCGCCTCGGTCAACTTCTACGACGGCACCGGCTTCATCGTGAAGACGGCCTCTGGCGTGAAGTCGGTGAAGGAGCTGGACGGCGCCTCGGTCTGCGTCCAGCCCGGCTCGACCACCGAGCTGAACCTCTCCGACTACTTCCGCACCAACAACATGCGCTTCACCCCGGTGGTGATCGAGAACGTCGAGGAGCTGCGCAGCGCCTTCATCGCCGGCCGCTGCGACGCCTTCACCACCGACGCCTCCTCGCTCGCCTCCTTCCGCTTCGCCCAGGGGACGAACGCGGCGCAGTACACCATCCTGCCGGAGATCATCTCCAAGGAGCCGCTGGGCGCCATGGTGCGCAAGGGCGACTGGAAGTTCTTCGACATCGTGCGCTGGACCCACTTCGCGCAGCTCACGGCCGAGGAGCTGGGGATGACGAGCAAGACCATCGACAGCTTCGTCGACAACAACAACCCCGAGATCCAGCGCTTCATGGGCAAGACCGGCGATCTGGGGAAGATGCTGGGTGTCGCTCCGGACTGGGCGGTGCAGGTGATCCGGCAGGTCGGCAACTACGGCGAGGTCTGGGACCGCAACATCACCCCGATGGGTGTGCAGCGCGGGCTGAACAACCTGTGGAACAAGGGCGGCCTTCAGTACCCGCCGCCGATGCGCTGATCGTCCGGCCGGGGCCGTGATCGTCCCCGGCCGTTCCGGGCCTCAGCTCCGGCGTGGCTTCCGCCGGGGCGCCTTGCTGGCCTTGGGCAGCGCCGCCTTCAGCAGCCGGCCCTTCTGCCGGCCCATCTCGGCCAGGGCCTGTCCGCGCCACCAGCCCATGGCCCGGTGCGCGGCGCTCAGCCACAGGCTCATCGGCGTACCCTTCATCGCAGCACCTCCATGATGCACTGCAACGCGACGGGCGGGCCGAGGTCGTGACCCGGCATGGTCACGGGTTGCGGAGGAGGTGCGAAAGCGCGTGTCCCGCCCAGGCTGGGCGGGGCGATCAGCCGCCGCGGCCGCCGTCGAAACCCAGGAAGCCGGCCTCGGGCCGCGGCGCGCCGCCGCCGCCCACGGGCGCGCGCTCCGCCGCCCGCAACTCGGCGGGCGGGCGGGTCCGGGTCACCGTCGTATCCCGCGCGTCGCGGGCCGTGCTGCGCGGTGCCGGCGCCGGCCGGCTGGAGGCGCCGCGGGCATTGCGCGGCGGGGGAGCGGCAGCCGCCTGGTCCGGGGGCGGGGCCGAACTGCGGACGGTGCCGCGTGCGGAGAGCAGGTAGAAGGCGATCTCGTTGCGCCCCTGGTCCACTGCCGCGTCGATCGGCGCCAGGCCCAGCGCGTTCCTGGCATCGAGGTCGGCGCCGCGGGCCATGGCGTCACGTGCCGCGGCCAGGTCGCCACGGTTGATGGCGTCGAACAGCGCGGCATTGGGCGACAGGGTGGCGGACGGTACTTCGGCCTCGATGGGCGCGTTGCGCGGCCGGTTCGCTAGGCCGGGCAGGGCGGCCGGAGGCGGACGTGAGGCGTTGTTCTGCTGCGGCGGCGTGAGGGGGCCGCGCGGACGGGTGAAGTCCGACTGGGCCTGGGCTGCGCCCAGCGGCAGCAGGATCACGGGGAGGGCAGCGAGGATGCGGCGCATGGCGCGCCCTATCTAGCCCCTCGCCGCCGGGGATTCCACCGACTTATGCGCGCATCCGCCCCCGGCGGGCCGGGTCTCATCCTGACGGCGGGATGCGTTGATCCGTGCCGGCGTAGGGTGAGCCCGTGGCCCGGGGGCAAGGCTCTGCCTCGCCCCCGTACCCCCACTCCGCCAGGACCCTGCGGGCCCTGGACCCGATGAGTGCTACCGCGGGACAGCCGGACACGGGGTCAAGGCGCCGAGGAGCCATGCTCCTCGGCGGGCACGGCCTCTGTTCTCGCTGAAGCCTCATGAGCTTTTCGGAGTCCCGCTTGTCCACGTTCCGTCAGGGTTCAGCCCGGAGGCTGACGCCCACCGGAAGCACCAAGCTCCCAGCGGGGACCGGGGCCCGCTTGTGGCCCCGGCAGGGGAGGGTCCGGGACGGGGATCGACGCACGGCGTCGATCCCGCAGGCCGGCGTCCCCTCCCGGTCCGACGCCGGAACACCATAGCACGACGGATCAGGTCATCCCGCCGTCGGTATTAGCGGCAGCCTTCGCCCCGGTAGCTGAAGCTTTCCACCCGGTCGGCCCGGAGGGCGAACGTGACGTCGCAGTTCACGACAGCATAGGAGGTCGAGTTCCAGCCCCACCCCCAACCGCCGCCATACGGCCCCCAGGGACCGGGCCCCGCCCAGGCGCCGCCGCCCGGCAGGGCCATGGTGCGCTGGCTCTCGAACGCCAGGAATCGCACGCCGTCCACCTGATGCGTCCGCGCCGGCACGCCCAGCGCGTTGACCAAGTCCAGCTCGGAGCGGCCGACGAAGGTGGAGAGGCGCTGGTCCAGCGTCGGTCCCTGGGCACAGGCCGCCAGCAGCGCGGGACTGAGGATGAGAAGGCGGCCCATGCGCAACGACATATCGGTCTCCGGCCTCGCCGCTGGTCCACCGGGACCAGCCCGTGAGCATCTTGGGACGATCCTGCCCGGCGGAAGGGCCGGGGACGCGTCAGCGTCCCTCCCGGCGCCAGGCGATCACCGCCGTGCCCAGCACCAGCAGCAGGGCCAGCCAGGGCGGCAGCAGCGGTAAGGCGGACAGCCCCGTCACCGTGTGGTCCTCGTTGCGGCGCAGGCCGATCCAGCCGGGCCCCTGCGCATCGCGCCCGAGGGCGACGCGCCGCACCTCCGGAAGGGTGGGCGCCTCGCCCGTGCCCAGCCAGCGCACGGCGCCCCCCGAGGCGCGGACCAGCGGCTCCAGCGGCGCGGCATTGGCGCGCAGGTCGGCGATCTCCGCCGGGTTCTGCGCGACGGCCGCGACATAGGCGGTGCGCCGCCCGTCCGTGGCCTGCCAGACCCCTGGCTGGGCGGCCGGCAGCTCCGCCGTCGAACGCCCGCCGCCCGCCGCGCGGGAGGGCAGGCGCGTCACCGTCCCGTCCGGGGCGGTCACGGTGATCTCCGGCGTGTTGGCGGGGTCGACGCTGCGGCGGGTGACCGTCATCTGCCCGTCGAGCAGGGTCGCGGTCAGATCCTCCTCCTCCAGCTCCGGCTCGCGCATCAGCCAGTGCGCGATGCGGCGCAGCAGCTCCGCCTGGGGCCCGCCGCCGTCATGTCCGCGCGCCCAGAGCCAGATATGGTCGGAGAGCAGCAGCGCGACGCGCCCCTCGCCGACGCGGTCGAGCTGCAGCAGCGGCGCGCCGCCGGGCGCATCCATCACCGTGGTGCCGCCGCGCGGGTCGGCGCGCAGGTAGCGGTACCAGCGGCCCCAGCTCGCCGTCCTCTCGCCGCCTTCGGCCGCCTGGTTGGCGCCGGTCAGCCCCTCGGTGACGGGGTGGCGCTGCCCCGCCTCGGTGACATGGGCGCGATAGGGCGCCTCCACCACCGCGCTGCCCCCGGGGGAGAGCCGGGCGGGCAGCACCTGCCCCAGCGGCGTCACGGACAGGCTGGCCGCGCCGCTGAACTCGGGCCCCACCGACAGCAGCAGGGCCCCGCCGCCGCGCACGTGGTCGGCGATGTTGCGCAGGTACTGCGGCGGCAGGATGCCGCGGTTGGAGAAGCGGTCGAAGACGATCAGGTCGAACTCGCGCAGCTTCTGCTGGAACAGCTCGCGCACCGGGAAGGCGATCAGCGCCAGCTCGTTCAGCGGCGTCAGGTCGTCCTTCTCGGGCGGGCGCAGGATGGTGAAGTGGACCAGGTCCACGTTCGGATCGGCCTTCAGCAGCCGCCGCCAGGTGCGCTCCCCCGCATGCGGCTCGCCGGAGACGAGGAGCACGCGCAGCCGGTCGCGCACGCCGTTCACCGTCACCACGGCGCGGTTGTTCAGGGTGGAGACCTCGCCCGGCCGCTCCTCCGCCGCGACCTCGACCACGGTGGGGCCGCCGCGCTCGATGGGCACGGCGATGCGGTGCTCGCGGCCCAGCGGCACGCTCTCCACCCGCGCCGGGGCGCCGTCACGCCGGATGGTCAGCCGCACCGCGCCATTCGCCGAAGACGGGGCGCCGAGATCCTCCACCGCCACGCGCAGTTCGACGGTGCGGCCGACGATGCCGAAGCCGGGCGCCTCGATCACCCGCAGCCGGCGGTCGATCTCCCCGGGCCGGCCAGGCAGCAGCGCGTGGAACGGGGCCTCCAGCGCGGGGCTTGCGGGCATGTCATGGACCTGCCCGTCGGTCAGGGCGATCACCCCGGCGAGGCGGGCGCGCGGGATGTCGGCCAGCGCGCGCTCCATCGCCTCGTTCAGCCGGGTGCCGCGGTTGCCGCCCTCCTCGACGATGGCGGTCCGGACCTCCAGCTCCGGCAGCCGGCCCAGCCGGGCTTCCAGCGCCGCGCGTGCCGCCTCGATCTGGGCGCCGCGCGCGCCGAGCCGGGCGCTGTCCGTGCGGTCCAGCAGCAGCAGGGCGATGTCCGGGCGGGTCTCCCGGGTTTCCTCGACCAGCCGGGGATTGGCCAGCGCCCCCAGCACCAGGGCGAAGGCCAGGGCCCGCCACCAGGTGCCGCGGGCCTTCCGCCACAGCGCCACCGCCAGCGTCGCCAGCGCCACCAGCGCCAGGGCGACGAGCAGCCAGGAGGGCAGGATCGGGGCGAAGTCGAGGCCGGAGAGGGTCCGCGTCATGCGGAATCAGGCATCCATCGCCGCGCGCCCGGCCGCCTCGGCCGATTCCCAGCCCAGGATGCACAGGCCGCTGTCGTCCAGATCGGCTTCCACGAGCGTCCAGCCGTTGCGCTCGTAGAAGTTGCGGCGGTGCGGGCCGGTGCAGAGGTAGAGGCGCGCGATCCCCAGCTCCCGCGCCCGCTGCGTCACGGCGCGCAGCAAGGCGCCCCCGATGCCGCGCTCGCGCTGCTCCGCCTCGACCCAGAGCGCGTTCACCCAGGGGGTCAGCGCCGTCCGGTCGGGATGGCCGGAGGCGACGATGGAGATGGTGCCGAGGAAGCGGCCCTTCTCGTCCAGGGCGATCAGGGTCAGGGGCACGGGCGAGGCGTCGAGATGCGCGTCCAGCACCGTCCCTCCCGCCGCCGGCGGCTCGCCGCCGTCCCGCCAGGTGGCGTTCCAGATCCGGTCGGCGGCCAGCGCCGCGTGCTCCGGGTGGTCGCGCAGGTCGTGGATGATCGGCATCGCCAGCGTGGTCATCGCAGGTCCCGTCTCAGTTCCCGAGGCGTTCGAGGATGGCGGGGACATGCACCTGGTCCCCCTTGTAGTTGCCGGTGAGGGCGTAGATCACGAGGTTCACCCCGAAGCGGTAGGCGAGGGTGCGCTGCCGCGCGCCGCCCGGCACCACGGCGTGCGGGTTGTTCCCCCGGGCGTCGATCGCCCAGGCCGAGGCCCAGTCGTGCCCGCCGATGATCGCGGGGCTGACGCTGTCATTCGCCCGGTCCTGGTCGCGCGCCACCCAGACGGTGCCGCCGGCCCAGCGCCCCGGCAGCTCCGGCAGCAGGTAGAAGGACCGGCGCAGCACGTGGTCCTCGGGGATCGGCGCCAGCGGCGGGATGGAGAGGTCGCGCGTCACCCGCCGCAGCGCCTCGCGCGAGCCGGGGGAGGTCCCTTCGCCGGACCCTTCGTCGCGCGTGTCGAACAGCACGATGCCGCCGAGCCGCATGTAGGCGTTCAGCGCCGCCGCCGCCGCCGGGTCGAGATCCGGCGCGTCCGGCAGGACGATCCAGTAGAGCAGGGGATAGAAGGAGAGGTCGTCCACCCCCGGCCGTACCGCGGCGGGATCGGCCAGCGATGCCGCCGTCCGCCGGTTCACGTAGTCCGACAGCCCGACCAGCCCGGCCCGGGCGGTGTCGTCCGTCCCGGCGTCGCCGGTCGCGATGAAGGCCAGCCGCGTCGCCAGGGCCTGCGACCCGTCCCCCGCCGGCTGTGCCTGCGCGGCCGCGGGCAGCAGCAGCGCCAGGGCCATGGCCGCCGCCCTCGCGGTCCGGCCGGCCGGCAGCAGCCCGCGTTGCGCCAGCGAGGCGATCAGGTCGACCGCCAGCAGCAGCAGCGCCGCCGCCAGCAGCCAGGGGCCCAGGTCGCGCTCGGCCGGCACGCCGCCGATGGCCAGCACCCGCGCGTCGGGCGGCGGCGGCGCAGCGAGGCGCGGCGGCGGCAGGGAGGCGGAGAGGTTCAGCGCCCGGCGCTCGCCGCCCTCGCCCGGCACGCCGTACCAGCCGGGCGGATGGCGCGGCCCGGGCACGGTCTCGGCGAAGGCGGAGGCCGCGATGGGGGCCGCGACCGGCGGCGGGGCGCCGAGATGGCCGAAGCCGTCCAGCGTCTCTAGCGGCGCCAGGGGCTGCGTCCCCTCCGCCCCGGTCACCCCCGCCGAAAGGGTGACCAGCCGCCGCAGCATGTCTACGAACAGGCCGGAGAGCGGCAGGTCGGACCAGTCGGCATTGGACGTGACGTGCACCAGCACGATCCGCCCGGCGCCCTGGCTGGCCCCGGTGACCAGCGGCGTGCCGTCCGCCAGCCGCGCCCAGCTCCGCTCCGCCAGGCGCGGCGCCGGCTCGGCCAGGACCTGGGTGGAGACCGTGACCTCGGGCGGGACCGGCAGCCCGGCGAAGGGGGAGTTGTCGGGGAAGGGCGCGAGGCGCTGCGGCTGCTCCCAGGAAAGCGAGCCGCCGAGCTGCCGCTCCCCCGCGCGCAGGGTGACCGGCAGCAGCGGGTCGGGATGCTCGGCCATGCGCGGCCCGGCAAAGCGCAGCAGCAGCCCGCCCTCCTCCACGAAGCGGGTGACGGCCTGGATCTCCCGCGCCTCGGTCAGCGGCCGGTCGGCCAGGACCAGCACCGCCAGCTTGCGGGAGAGCAGGCTCTCCAGGCTGCCGCGCCGGATTTCGGCATAGGGGGCCAGGCCGCGGTCCAGGTAGTAGAGCGCGCCGGTCAGGGGCGCGTCGGAGGCGGCCTCGTCGCCGGCCAGCAGCCCGACCGGGCGGCGGCGGAACCGCTCGTCCAGCAGCACCGTGCCCGCCGCCCCGGAGGCTTCCTCCAGGTCGAGGCGCACCACCTGCTCGCGGATCTCGATCGGCAGCTCCAGCGCCCCCTCCGCCTCGATCGCGCCCGCCGGGATGGTCAGGGCGGCACGGGCCAGGGTGCGGCCGTCGCCCGTCCGGGCCAGCACCCCGGCCTCCGTCGCGGTGGGCGCCGGCGGCTGGCGCAGGGTGAGCCGCAGCCGGTCCGCCTCGGCCCGCGGCGGCGGCAGGATGCGGATGGGGTGGCCGGCATCGCGCCGCGCCACGCTCAGCGGCCCCAGCCCGGCGAGCGCCGCCATCAGCCCGTCGCCGCCCGGTCGGTCGGCCGCATCATGCGCCAGCCCGTCGGTCACGAAGAGCGAGGCGGCCTCTCCTCCCTGCGCCCGCGCCCAGTCCGGGATGGCGGCGGCGGCCGCGATGCGGTCGGGCGACCAGGGCTTGGGGCGCAGCGCCGCCAGCCGTGCCCGCGCCTCCTCGGCCGGCAGCGGCGTGGTCGGGCGCGGGGGCTCGCCGGTGACGGAGGGCGCCGTGGCAAGCAGGGCGACGGAGCGGCCCTCCCGCGCGGCGGCGTCCAGCCCGGCCCGGGCGACGGCGAGCCGGTCCGGCCAGTCGGAGGCCGAGGCCCAGCCGTCATCCATCACCAGCAGCAGCGGGCCGGAGCCGCCGGCCCCCGCCACCGGCTCCCAGACCGGGCGGGCGAGGCCGAGGATGATCAGCGCGGCGGCGGCCAGGCGCAGCAGCAGCAGCCACCAGGGGGTGCGCGCCGGGGTCTCCTCCATGGGCGAGAGGTCGCGCAGGAGCCGGGCAGGGGGAAAGGGCTGGCGCCTCGGGCTGGGCGGGGTGACGCGCAGGAGCCACCACAGGGCCGGCAGCGCCGGCAGGGCGACCAGAAGCCAGGGGGAGGCGAAGAGCAGGGGCCCCAGGTTCATGCGCGCTCCCTCATGCGTCCCCCCCGAGGCCATCCCCCCCGGGGCGCGGGGCGGCGCCCAGGCGCATCAGGCCCTCCCGCCGCGCTGGGGGGCCAGCCCCTGCCACAGGGCGAGCAGCGCCGTCTGCGGAGGCTGGTCGGTCCGATGCGACAGCAGCCGCCAGCCGGCGGCCGAGGCGATGGCGGCCAGCCCCTCGCGGTGCAGGCGCAGGCGTTCGGCATAGAGCTCCCGCACCCCCTCGACACGGGGGACCAGCGTCGCCTCACCGGGCGTGAGGGGCTCGAAGCGCACGCGGCCGGCAAAGGGCAGGGTCTCCTCCGCGGGGTCCAGCACCTCCACGAGATGGCCCTGCACCCCCTGCGCCGCCAGGGCCGCGACCGTGGCCCGCGTGTCCTCCAGCGGCGCCAGGAAATCGCCGAACAGCACGGCGCGGGCGTGGCGCGGCAGGCGGGGATCGGCAGGCGGTCCCGCGGCGCGGCCGAGCGAGTCGGCGAGCGCGGGCAGCGCGCCGCGCCCGGCCAGGGCGCGGCGTTCGCCCAGCAGCCGCACCCGCTCGCCGCCGCGCAGCAGGAGCGCGGCCAGGGCGAGCAGCAGCAGCTCCGCGCGCTCCTTCTTGGTGCCGCGCGCGGCATGGCCGGACCAGGCCATCCCGGGCGAGGCGTCACGCCACAGCCCGACGGTCTGCGCCGCCTCCCACTCCGTCTCGCGCACGAACAGCCGGTCGGACTTGGCGCTCTGCCGCCAGTCCACCCGGGCCGCGCCGTCGCCGGTGACGAAGGGGCGGAACTGCCAGAACGCGTCGCCCTGGCCGGCGCGGCGGCGCCCGTGGACGCCCTGCATCACGGTGGCCGCCACGCGCTCGGCGGCGACGGCGAGCGGCGGCAGGGCGCTCGCCGCGGCCTGGGCGCGGGCGGCCGCGTCCCGGGGGGAGAAGCCGGGGGCGGGCCGTTCAGCCAAGGCCGGACTTCAGCGCGGCGATCACCTCGGAGAGGCGTACCCCATCCGCGCGGGCGGCGAAGGAAAGGGCCATGCGGTGCCGCAGCACCGGCTCGGCCAGCGCCAGCACGTCGTCCAGGCTGGGCGAGAGCCGCCCGTCCAGCAGCGCCCGCGCCCGGGTGGCCAGCATCAGCGCCTGCGCCGCGCGGGGCCCCGGGCCGAAGGCCAGGTGGCGGTGGACGGATTCCGGCCCCTCGCCCCCGGGGCGCGCCCCGCGCACCAGGGTCAGGATCGCGTCCAGCACGCTCTCGCCCACGGGGATGCGGCGGATCAGCGCCTGGGCGGTCATCAGCTCGCCGGGGGACAGGACGGGGACGGCCTTCGCCTCCTCCGCGCCGGTGGTCGCCAGCAGCATCGCGCGTTCGGCGGCGGCGTCGGGGTAGCCGACCTCCACCTCCAGCAGGAAGCGGTCGAGCTGGGCCTCCGGCAGGGGGTAGGTGCCCTCCTGCTCGATCGGGTTCTGCGTGGCCAGGACGTGGAAGGGCGCGGGCAGGTCCAGCACCTCGCCGCCCACCGCCACCTTGCGCTCCTGCATCGCCTGCAGCAGCGCCGACTGGGTGCGGGGGGAGGCGCGGTTGATCTCGTCGGCCATGAGGAGCTGGCAGAAGACCGGGCCGCGCAGGAAGCGGAAGGCGCGCTTGCCGTGCGCGTCCTCCTCCAGCACCTCGCTGCCCAGGATGTCGGCGGGCATCAGGTCGGGGGTGAACTGCACCCGCCGGGCGTCGAGCCCCAGCACCGTGCCCAGCGTGTCCACCAGCTTGGTCTTGCCCAGCCCCGGCAGGCCGACGAGCAGGACGTGGCCGCCGGAGAGCAGGCTGACCAGCGTCTGCTCCACCACCTCCTCCTGGCCCAGGATGACCCGCCCCACGGCCTCCCGCGCGCGGGACAGCCGCTCGGCCATCGCCTCCGCCTGGGCGGCCAGCGCCGTGGCCTCCGCGCCACTCATCGGGGTGCCGGTGGCTCGCGGATTGCCCAGCGCCACTTCAACCATGCACTGCCCCCTTCCATATGTGCCCGAGCTTGGCGGCCGGATGCCGCCGGAACCGGTCCGACCGAGGCCCTTTCCAGGAACCCGACGTGCAAGGCAGGTGCCAGCCTATGATCGCAGCCGCGCGAGAGGAAAGAACGAAAGCGCTACCGCTGGTAACGGCCGGCGGAGCGGACGGCTCCGGCCCCGCTGCGGCCCTGCCGCGACGCCCGCGCACGGATTGCGGCCATTTCGACATGCGCATCGCCCGCGACGGCACCTGGCATTACCGGGGCTCGCCGATCGGCCGGAAGGAGCTGGTCTGCCTCTTCGCCAGCGTGCTGAAGCGCGAGCCGGACGGCGGCTATGTCCTGGAGACCCCGGCGGAACGCGGCCGCATCGAGGTGGACGACGCCCCTTTCGTCGCGGTGGAGCTGGTCTGGCGCCATTGCGACTGCGACCACGGCACCGCAAAGCAGCAGTGCCTGACCTTCCGCACCAACCTGGACCAGGTCGTCACGGCGGGAGCGGAGCACCCGATCCGCGTCGAGCACGACCCGCGCACCGGGGAGCCGCGCCCCTATGTCACCATCCGCCCCGGGCTGGAGGCGCGCATCTGCCGCGCGGTCTTCTACGAGCTGGTGGCCCTGGCCGAGCGTGAGGTGGTCGATGGCCGCCCCGTCCTCGGCGTCTGGAGCGAGGGCGTCTTCTTCCCGATCGGCGAGGATGAGGGCGACGACGCCGGGCTGGACGATCCTGGCCCCGACGACGACGCGGCGTGAGCGGCCGCGCCGTCGTCCCGGTCCCGCTCGACGAGGCTCAGCCAGCGTTCCTGGGCGCGCAGGAGGTGGCGCGCCGGCTGGTCCGCGCCCTGGGCGAGGGGCCTGCCGACCCTGACCGCCCCGCCGCCCTCCACCCCAGCACCAGCCCCCGGGCCGAGGGGCTGGAGCCCGCCCCGGGCGAGCGTGCGGAGCGCCGCGCCGCCGTGCTGGTGCCCGTGGTGCTGGGCGAGCGGCCGAGCGTGCTGCTGACCCTGCGGGCGGCGACGCTCTCCTCCCATGCCGGGCAGGTGGCCTTTCCGGGCGGCGGGATCGAGGCGGGCGAGACGCCCGAGGCCGCCGCGGTCCGCGAGGCGGCGGAGGAGGTGGGGCTGGACCCGCGCCTGCCCGAGATCGTCGGCCGCCTGCCGGAGCACCGCACCGGCACGGGCTTCCACGTCACCCCCGTCGTCGCCCTGCTGCACCCGCCGCTGGTGCTGACGCCCGACCCGGGGGAGGTGGCGGAAGCCTTCGAGCTGGACCTTGCCGTGCTGCTGGACCCGGCCCAGCCGCAGCGGCGCGCCCGGCTGGTGCGTGGCCTGGAGCGGGAGTTCTGGGTCTGGCCGCATCCGCGCCATCTGATCTGGGGTGCGACCGCGGCCATGCTGCGCAACCTCGCCCTGGTCTTGCGGGATTCGCCGGAGACCGGCACGCCGTCCTGATGCCCTGGCTGGCCGAGATTCTGCTCTTCCTGACCCCCTTCGCGCTCTACGGGGTCTGGCGGCGCCTGAACCCGGGCCGCAAGCCGCCGGAGGGGCGGACCCTGTGGCTGGCCCTGGCCGGCATCCTGCTCGGCGCCGGCATGGCGGCCGTCTATGGCCTGTCGCGCCAGATGGAATCCGGCACGGTCTACGTGCCCGCCCGGATGGGGTCGGATGGCCGGATCGAGAGCGGCCATACGGAGCCGCGGCCGTGAGCCCGGCCGAACCGCCCCATGCCCGGGCCCCGGTTCCCGATCGGCTCTCGCGCGGCGCCCCGCGGGCCGTGCTGGCGGCGCTGCCGGGCGCGCGGGCGGTGGGCGGCTGCGTGCGCGATGCCCTGGCGGGGCGCCCGATCGCCGACGTCGACATCGGCGTGCCGCTCCCGCCGGACGCGGTGGCCCCGCTGCTGCGCGCCGCAGGGCTGCGGGTCTTCGACACCGGGCTGGCGCACGGCACGCTGACCGCCGTGCTGGACCGCGAGCCGGTCGAGGTCACCAGCCTGCGCCGCGACGTCGCGACGGACGGACGCCATGCCGTGGTGGAGTGGACGACGGACTGGCGGGAGGACGCGGCGCGGCGCGACTTCACGATCAACGCCATGTCGCTGGATGCGGATGGCGGACTCTGGGACTGGTTCGGCGGGCGCGCGGACCTCGCGGCGGGGCGGGTGCGCTTCGTGGGCGAGCCGGAGGTGCGGCTCGCGGAGGACTACCTCCGGGCCCTGCGCTTCTTCCGCTTCCAGGCACGCTACGGGCGGGGCGAGCCGGATGCCGGCGCGCTGCGGGCCATCGCGGCCGCCGTCCCGCACATGGCGCGCCTCTCAGCCGAGCGGGTCTGGAGCGAGTGCAAGCGCATCCTCGCGACGGAGGGCGCGGCGGGGGCGGTGCGGTTGATGCAGCGGACCGGGGTGCTCGCCGCGGTCCTGCCGGCGGTCGCGCCCGCGCGCCTGCCCGGCCTTGCGGCCGCCGTCGATACCGGCATGCCGGCGGAGCCCATCCTTCGTCTCGCCGCCCTGCTGCCGCCCGATCCGGCCCTGGCGGAGAGGCTGGCGGAGGCGCTGCGCCTGTCGAATGAGGAGCGCGGCATGCTTCGCCTGCTGCTGGCCGGGGAGGCCCCCGCGCCGGCGCCGTCGGATGGCTGGCTTCGTCGCTGGCTCGCCGGCCTGCCCGATACGGCGGCGGCGCTGGCGGCGGCGTGGCTCGCGCAGGCACGGGACGGCCAGGACCGGACGGAGCTGCGGCGCCGCCTCGCCAGCCTGGCGCGGCCGGTGTTCCCCTTGCAGGGCCGCGATGTCCTGGCGCTCGGCGTGCCTCCCGGCCCGGCCGTGGGCCGGCTGCTACAGGCCGTGCGTGACTGGTGGCTGGCGGGCGGGTGTGTTGCAGGAACAAAGGATTGCATGGATGAGCTTGAACGTCGGATGAAGCTCGGCGAATGAGCGCGGAGACCCTTCTGGGCCCCTCTGCCGGCTGGCCGCTGAACCGGCTGGAGCCGGGCTGGGCGGAGGCGCTGCGGCCACGCCTGGATCTGGGCCGCATGGCGCCGCTGCGCCGCTTCCTTGCCGGCGAGCTGGAGGCCGGCAGCGGCTTTCTGCCGGAGCCGGGCTGCCTCTTCGCCGCGCTGGACCAGACCCCCTTGGCCGATCTGCGCGTCGTGATCCTCGGGCAGGACCCTTACCACGGGCCGGGACAGGCGCACGGCCTGTCCTTCTCGGTCCGGCCCGGCGTGGCGATACCATCGTCACTCAGGAATATCTTCAAGGAATTGCGCGACGATCTTGGCATCCCACCTCCGGCAGACGGAACCCTCACGGGCTGGGCCAGGCAGGGTGTGCTGCTGCTCAACACGGTGCTGTCCGTCTCGCCGGGCCGGGCGGGCAGCCATGCCGGGAAGGGCTGGGAGCATTTCACCGACGCGGTGATCGCGGCGGCGGACCAGGCCGCGCCGCATGCCGTCTTCATCCTCTGGGGCGCCCATGCCCAGCGCAAGGCAGCCATGGTGCGGGAAGGCCGCCACGCCGTGTTGCGTTCGCCCCATCCATCCGGCCTTTCGGCCCATCGCGGCTTCTTCGGCTCGCGTCCCTTCTCGCGGGCCAATACCTTTCTGCGGTCGTGGGGGCGCGGCGAGATCGACTGGCACCCCGGGGCGGGCGGGGTGGATCATCCCCGAGACCAATGAGACTCATTCGCAGGGCATGGTTTCGCCCGCGACCGACGCCCAGGTAGATTGAGCCATCATCATTGGGAATCGATATCGCATGTCCGCTCTCGCAAGCCGGCTGCAGCCCTTCGCGCCCTACGCGCTGGCGTTGCTCCGGATCGCCGCCGCGCTGATCTTCCTGCTGCACGGCGCCCAGAAGATCCTCGGCTGGCCCGCCCCGCCGTCCAGCGGCATGCCGCCCGTGCTGAGCCTCTACTGGATCGGCGGCATCATGGAGCTCGCGGGCGGCGTGCTGCTGGTCCTGGGCCTCTTCACCCGGCCCGTGGCCTTTCTCCTCGCCGGCGAGATGGCCTATGCCTACTGGTTCATGCATGCCCCGCGGAGCGTCTACCCGCTGCTGAATGGCGGCGATGCGGCGATTCTGTACTGCTTCGTCTTCTTCTATCTGGTCTTCGCCGGCCCCGGCGCCTGGGCGCTGGACAACCGGCGCCGCTGACCGGCCGGGCGACGGCACGGGTTCGCGCCGCGGGCAAACTGCGCTAGCCCGCGGCGCATGCCTCCCCGTTCCGGCCCGCTTCCCCCGATCCCTGGCAGGGATGGCGAGACCTCCCGCCGGCTGCTGTCCCGCCTGTGGCGCGACTACGTCCGCCATCACCCGGGCGGGATCGCGATGGCCCTGCTCTGCACCCTGGCGGTCGCGGGGCTGACCGCCCTCTATCCGGTGGTGATCCAGCAGGCCTTCGACCTCTTCACCACGGGCGATCCCCAGATCACCTGGCTGGCGCCGCCCGTCATCGTCGTGCTGACGGTCGGCAAGGCCGCGGCGCAGTACGGGCAGGCGGTCTCCGTGCAGTCCGTGGTGCTGCGGGTGATCGAATCCCTCCAGAACGACCTGTTCCGGGCGCTGACCCGCGCCGACCTCGCCGTCGTGGCGCGCGAGGCACCCGCCCGCCACGCCGCCCGCTTCACCGCCGATGCCCAGGCGATCCGCGAGGCGCTGACCAAGTCGATCAACGGCGTCGCCGACCTGCTGACCGTGGTGGGCCTCGTCGCCTCGATGGTCTGGCTGGACTGGCAGATGAGCCTGGTGGCCGCGCTCCTCTACCCCATCGCGGTGGTGCCGGTGCTGAAGCTGGGCAAGAGGATCCGCCGTGCCTCCGGCGGCATGCAGGAGCGGGTGGGGGAGCTGGCCGCCACCCTGACCGAATCCTTCAGCGCCGCCCGGGTCGTCCGCTCCTACCGCCTCGAGGCGGCCGAGGAGGCCCGCGCGGCCGGGGCCTTCGCCCATCTGCGCGCCAGCCTGCTCGCCATCGCCCGCACCCGCGCCAGCCTCGATCCGATGCTGGAGGTGCTCGGCGGCGTCGCCGTCGCCGCCGTGCTGGGATTCGTCGGCTGGCGGGTGAGCCAGGGCTACGGCACGGTGGGCGAGTTCACCGGCTTCGTCGCCGCGCTGCTGATCGCCTCGCGCCCCGTGCGCGCCCTGGGCAGCCTGAACGCCGCCTTGCAGGAGGGGCTGGCGGGGCTCGCCCGCGTCTTCGGGGTGATGGACACGCGCCCGGCCATCGCCGATCCGCCCGGGGCCCCCGCGCTGCCGTCCGGCCGGGGACGGGTGGAGTTCCGCGGCGTCGCCTTCTCCTATGAGGGGGACCGGGAGAATCCGGGGAACGATCGGGCGGCGGCCCTGCGCGGCGTCTCCTTCCTGGCTGAGCCGGGGCAGACCGTGGCGCTGGTCGGGCCGTCCGGTGCGGGGAAGTCCACCGCCCTGGCCCTGGTGCCGCGGTTGTACGACGCCACCGGCGGCGCGGTGCTGCTCGACGGGGCGGATGTGCGCGCCGTGTCGCTCGCCTCGCTGCGCGACGCCATCGCCTATGTCGGGCAGGAGGCGGTGATCTTCGACGACACCGCCTTCGCCAACATCGCCGCCGGCCGCGCCGGCGTCCCCTCGGGCGCCCCCTCGGGTACCCCCTGGGGTGCCACGCGGGAGGCCGTGGAGGAGGCCGCCCGCGCCGCGGCCGCGCACGAGTTCATCGCCGCGCTGCCGCGGGGCTACGACACGGTGCTGGGCCCCGGCGGGTCCCGCCTCTCGGGCGGCCAACGGCAGCGCATCGCGCTGGCCCGCGCGCTGCTGCGTGACCCGCGCGTGCTGCTGCTGGACGAGGCGACCAGCGCGCTGGACGCGGAGAACGAGGCGCTGGTGCAGGCGGCGCTGGCCCGGCTGCGGGCGGGGCGGACGACGCTCGTGGTGGCGCACCGCCTCTCCACGGTGCGCGACGCCGACCGGATCGTGGCGATGGAGGCCGGGCAGGTGGCCGAGCAGGGCACCCATGCCGAGCTGATGGCCAGGGACGGGCTCTACGCCCGGCTGGTGCGGACCCAGGCCTTCGTGCCGGGCTGACGGTCGGCCGGGGCCGGCGTCAGAGCTGGGATTCCACCGGCAGCCACTTCACGATCTGCGCCAGGAATCGCCGCCGCCAGCTCGCATCTGGCTCGCCCCACTGGCGCCGCCGGCGGCCCGTCCGGCCGATGTCCTGCCAGCACATCTTGCCGCCCTTCAGCAGCACGCGGTAGCTGCGCGCGGGATCGGCAAGCCGGGCCTGCTCCTCGCGCAGGCGCCGGGCCAGACGGGACTGGCGCACGAAGGCGCCCATCTCCGTGTTGAGGTTGGCCGAGCGCGGGTCGAGGTTGAAGGACCCCACGAAGACGAGCCGCCCGTCGATGACGAAGGCCTTGGTGTGCAGGCTGGCGCCCTTGGAGCCGAGCACGCCGCCATCCTCCTCGCCGCTGCGCTTCAGCTCGAAGATCTCCACCCCCGCCCGGAGCAGCTTCCGGCGGTAGCGGGCATAGCCGCCATGGACCGCCACCACGTCCGTCGCGGCGAGCGAGTTGGTCACCACGCGGACCCGCACCCCCTGCCGGACCAGCCGGATCATCGCCTCGGTGCCGCCTTCGCCGGGGACGAAGTAGGGGGAGATCAGCAGCGCCTCCCGCCTCGCCTCCGCCAGGGCGCCGGCCACGGCGTGGACCAGCTTGTCCTCCTCATGCTCCTCGCCGGCCGCCTTCTCCGGCGGGTCGGCGGCGACGCGGAGGTCATGGTCGGCGGGGAGCAGGCCGGTCTCGCCGCTGAGGATCTCGCCGGCCTCCAGGGAGGCATGCAGGCGGCGGAGGTAGGGCTGCGCCTCGCCGCAGGCCAGGTTCTGCTCCAGCCGCTCCCGCAGCGCGTCGAGCTCGGCCGGCCCCGGGTGGTGCCCGTCGCAGCCGGTGGCGGGCATGGCCAGGCGATGGTTCCAGTAGCGCTCGAACACGCCCTGGGCCTGGTCGGCCGACTGCCCGGCGATGGCGATGTCCAGGTCGCGGAAGTTGAACTCGCCGGCGGCGTCGAAATACTCGTTGCCGATGTTGCGGCCGCCCACCACGGCCAGCTGCCGGTCGGCGATCCAGGCCTTGTTGTGCATCCGCCGGTTCAGGTTGCCGCCGCCGAGCAGGAACTCCAGCATGAAGCCGAGGCGGCCCCAGGCGCGCCAGCGGTGGGTGTTGAACAGGCGGACCTCGATGCGGGGATGCGCGCCCATCAGCGCGAGGTCCGAGACGGCGGAGTCATCCGCCAGCACGCCGCTGTCGTCGAGCAGGAGCCGCACCCGCACGCCCCGGTCGGCCGCGTGCAGGACTTCGCGCGCCAGCAGCAGCCCGGTCACGTCCGCATGCCAGGCGTAGTATTGCAGGTCGAGCCGGTGCGTGGCGGTGCGGGCGGCCGCGACGCGCAGCGCCAGCGCGTCCAGCCCGTCCACCACCAGCGCCACGCCGCTGCGGGCACCGATCCGGTGCAGGAGGCGGTGGACCGACTGCCCGAGCGACGGCTGCCCCGCGGCAGGGGCCGGCGGCGGGTCGGTGCGGGGGAGGGTGACGCTCACCACGGCGCGGAGCCCTGGAAGCCGGCGGCGCCGCTCAGGCGGCGGCGGCCAGCGCCCGGCCGCCCAGCTCTGCCCCCGCCGCCGCCGCGAGGTCCACGCGCGCGGTGAGGGGGAGGTGGTCGGAGGCGAGGCGAGCGAGGGGGGTGTCGTGCGCCGCGACCTCGCCGAGGATCCCCTGCGGCCAGCCGAGGATGCGGTCCAGGGCCAGCAGCGGCCGCCGCGCGGGGAAGCTCGGCGGGCTGGCCGAGAGCGGGCCGAAGACATGCTCCAGCGCCCGCAGCGAGGACCGCGGGCCGGGGCGCCACTCGTTGAGGTCGCCCATCATCAGGGTCGGCATGGGCTCCCCCTCCGTGATGGCGCGCAGGATGGTGGCGGCCTGCCGGACCCGGCAGCGCCGCAGCAGGCCGAAATGCGCCGCCACCACGCGCAGCTTCCCGGCCGGGAGCTGGAGCTCGGCGATCACCGCGCCGCGGGGCTCCGCCCCGGGCAGGGCGAGCCGGCGGAGGTGCAACCGGGGCGCCTGGCCGGGCGGGTGGCGCACCAGGAGGGCATTGCCATGCCAGCCGTGCCCATCCGGCAGGTCGGAGACACCGAGCAGGGTGAGGCCGCTCTCCCGCTGGAGGGTGGCGGCATCCAGCAGGCCATAGCGGCGCCCGAAGCGGCGATCCGCCTCCTGCACCGCCACCAGATCCGCATCCATCTCGCCGATCACGGCGGCGATCCGGCCCGGGTCGAAGCGGCCGTCGCGGCCGACGCATTTGTGGACGTTGTAGGAGGCGACCTTCAGCGACCCGCCCGAACCGGGCTCGTTCCCTACCGGCCCGCCGGGCGCCCGGGACGAACGGTCGCGCCCGGTGACGTCGCGGAGGCGCTGCAGGGCTGATCGCGCGGTACGCTGCGGCGTGCGCATCAGCATGCGGGGCGGCTCCGGCTGGCCCGCGGCGCGGGTCCGGGGATGACGGGATGGTTCACGGGGTGCTGCATGGCGTCAACGCTTAACCCCACCCGTTGCGGAAGGTTGAACGCGGGCCGACGGGCGCTTCTGCTCCATCCCCTGCAGATGGGAAAGGCGCCGCGCGTGGTGAAGGCGTGCCGGACGGGTTCAGGCCGCGTCCGCCGATGGGAAGGCCCCCAGGCGGCGCATCACGCCGGCCAGCACCGTCGCGGCCTGGGCAATCTCCGCCTCGCCATGCAGCGGGGTGGGGGTAAAGCGCAGCCGCTCGGCGCCACGCGGCACGGTGGGGTAGTTGATCGGGGTGACGTAGAGGCCGTGCTCCTCCAGCAGCACCCGGCTGACCTCGCGCACCAGCCCGGCGCCCGGTACGGGGACGGGCACGATGTGGCTGACGGAGGGCAGGGGCTCGATCCCCTGGGCCCGGAAGGCGGCCTTGAGCTGGGCGGCGCGCTGCTGCTGCCGCTCCCGCAGCGCCGTCGCGCCGCGCAGGTGCCGGATGCTGGCCAGGGCGGCGGCGGCGATGCAGGGCGGCAGGGAGGTGGTGAAGATGAAGCCCGCCGCCGCCGAGCGCAGCCAGTCGATCACCTCCGCCTGGCCGGCGACGTACCCGCCATGGGTGCCGACCGCCTTGGCGAGCGTGCCCTGGATCAGGTCCACCTGGCCGGCCACCCCGTCGCGCTCGGCCACGCCGGAGCCGGTGGCGCCGTACATGCCGACGGCATGGACCTCGTCCAGGTACGTCAGGGCGCCGTGCCGGCGGGCGACGGCGACGATCTCGCCGATCGGGGCGATGTCGCCGTCCATGGAATAGACGGATTCGAAGGCCACCAGCTTGTTGACCCCGGCCGGCGCCGCAGCCAGCAGGGCGTCCAGGTGCGCCACGTCGTTGTGCCGCCAGATCGCCTTGGCCCGGGCGTTGCGCATGCCGGCGATCATCGAGTTGTGGTTCTTCTCGTCCGAGAAGACCTGCCAGTTGCCGTCCAGGCTGGCCAGGATGGTCCCCAGCGCCGCCTGGTTGGCGACGTAGCCGGAGGTGAAGACCAGCGCCGCCTCCTTGCCATGCCAGCCCGCCAGCTCGCGCTCCAGCGCGACGTGGTAGGGGGTGTTGCCGGAGATGTTGCGGGTGCCGCCCGAGCCGACGCCGTGCGCCTCGATCGCCTCCGCCGCGGCGCGGGCGAGGATGTCGGAACCGCCGAGGCCGAGATAGTCGTTCGAGGACCAGACCAGCACCTCCCGCCCGTCGGGCATGGCATAGCGCGGGAAGCCGCGGCGGGACTTGGTCAGGGCGGCGAAGCTGCGGTAGCGCCCCTCCGCCCGCATCCGGGTGAGCTGATCGCGGCAGTAAGCCTGGAACGGGTGCATAGGGCCTCCAGCCTGGGCGCGGCGGTCACCTGCTACCGTGGCCGCGGGCCGATGGCGGCCGCGCTTACCTCCGGGAGAGGGGTGCCGTCCATCGCCCGCCGCACCGGGCAGCCTCCTATTCCCGGCGGAGCACGCGGTCCACCAGCCCGTCCGCCCAGCGGGACAGGGCCGGGCGGGCGTCGAAGTCGCGGCGCAGCCCGGCCTCGTCGTAATCCTCGCGCAGCCAGTCGAGGAAGGGCTTGCGGGTTCCGCCGGGCGCGGCGGAGCGGGCATAGGCGTCGAAGAAGGCATCCAGGATGCCGGTGCGGCTGGCACGGACGTGCCCCCAGCGCAGGGAGAGCTGCGCCTTCGCCTCCTCCACGGGGCGGCCCTGCAGCAGCAGCCAGAGGCCGGCCGCCAGCCCCGTGCGGTCCGCGCCGGACTTGCAGTGGATCAGCACCGGCTCCTCCACCCGCTCCAGGATCTGCGCCAGCCGCAGGATCCGGTCCTTGTGCGGGGCGCCCCGGCTTTCGAAGGGGGCATCGACATGCACGAGGCCGAGGGCGGTCGCCTCGGCGCGTGAGAGGGCGTCCGAGCCGCATTCCGCCCGGTGGCCGCGCAGGTTGATCACCGTCCGCAGCCCGAAGCGGGAGGCGGCCTGCCGGAGCTGCCAGGGCTGCGGGTGGTTGGAGCGGTAGAGGCGGCCGGGCGCCACCACGCCCCAGTTGCGCCATCCGGTGCGCAGCACGGCATGGTCGCGCAGCAGGCTGTCCGTCCAGGCGGAGCGCCGGCCGGCGGGGGTCGAGGGGTCGCGTGACACGGGCGGCGGTATGGGGTCGGCGGCCGGCCGGGGCAAGGCGGCCGGCAACGCCGGGGGCGCCCCGCACGTTCAGGGCGGACCCCCGGACAAGCAGGAGGACGCCGTGACCAAGGCCCAGCTACCCCCCGTCCCGCCGCAGAACCGCAGCCCGCATGGCAGCGCGACGTCGCATGACGGGCAGCTTTCGCCCCAGGAGGTGCGGGAGGCCAGGCGGGACCGCAACCCCGAGCAGGAGGGCCGCCAGGGCAATACCCACCAGAACACGACCCACCAGGGTTACCAGCAGGACCGCTGAGCCGCGGCGCCCCCGGCCCTGTCCGGCGTAAGGCGCCGGGCAGGGCGCGGCCGGGCGGCTACGGCCAGCGGACCTCGGGCGGGAGGGACATGAGGATCGCCTCGGTGTTCCCGCCGGTCCGGAGGCCGAAGAGGGTGCCGCGGTCGTGGATCAGGTTGAACTCGACATAGCGGCCGCGGCGGATCAGTTGCTGTTCCCGCTCCGCCTCCGTCCAGGGCTCATGCATCCGTCGCCGCACGATGGCCGGATAGGCGGCGAGGAAGGCCTCGCCCACGTCCCGGGTGAATGCGAAGTGCTCCGCCAGCCGGTCCGTCGCCTCGTCCCGCCCCAGCCAGTCGTAGAAGATGCCGCCGAGGCCCCGCGGCTCCTGGCGGTGCGGCAGGTAGAAGTACTCGTCGCACCACTGCTTGAAGCGCGGGTAGTAGCCGGGATCATGCCGGTCGCAGGCATCCCGGAGCGCGGCGTGGAAGGCGGCGGCATCCTCCGCCGCCTCGGGCGAATCGGGAAACATCGGCGTCAGGTCCCCGCCGCCGCCGAACCAGCCGCGGTTGGTGAGGATGAAGCGGGTGTTCATGTGGGCCGCCGGCACGCGCGGGCTGCGCAGGTGCGCGACCAGCGAGACGCCCGTGGCGAGGAACCGCGGGTCCGAATCGGCGCCCGGGATCTGCTTGCGGAACTCCGGGGAGAACTCTCCCCAGACGGTGGAGACGTTCACCCCCACCTTCTCGAAGACCCGGCCGCGCATGACGGACATGACCCCGCCACCCCCTTCCGCCCGGCTCCAGGGCGTCCGGACGAAGCGCCCGGGGGGCAGGGAGAGGTGCGGCCCGGCGGCCAGCCCGTCCTCGATCGCCTCGAAGGCGGCGCAGAGACGGTCGCGCAGCGCCTCGAACCACGCCTGCGCCGGCTGGGCCAGCGGATGCGCCGGCCGTGGGACTTCCTCTTTGTTGAGAATGGTTTGCATCTCCTGCTACCGGGCACGAGTGTGGCCCGCCGGCCGTTGCCACCTGTCGGAGGCCCGCTTTATATGGGCCTGAAGCGGGCGCGATAGCCGGGCCGTCATGGCCCCGGCTGCCGCGCCCGTCCTCCGATCCGCCGGCCCAGGATTGCCGGCGTGTCGGGACCGGGATGCGGCTGGCGGCCGCCATGGCCCCCAGATACCCGGGGAGCGGTGGTCGGGCCGACCAAACGGGTGTGAGTGGGGCGACGGAATAGATGGCGGACCAATTGGCGACCGCGGGGGCTGCCGGCGGAGCCGGGGGATCGATCCCCGGCCTGACGGGCTCTCCCACCTCCCAGAGCGAGCGTCAGGGGCTGCCGCCCGCGCATCCGGAGGGCGACGGGCGGCGCGACTTCCTGAAGCTCGTGACCATCTCCTTCGCGGCGGTGGGGACGGGCGTGATCGCCTGGCCCTTCGTGCACTCGATGAACCCCTCCCGCGACGTGCTGGCCCTGGCCTCCACCGACGTGGACCTCGCCCCCGTCGCGGTCGGGCAGGCGGTGACCGTCATGTGGCGCGGCAAGCCGGTCTTCGTCCGGCGCCGCACGGCGGAGGAGATCCGCGCCGCCCAGGCCGTGAACGTCTCCGAGCTGCGAGACCCGGCGACGGACCAGTCCCGGGTGAAGCCGGGCAAGGACGAGTGGCTGATCGTGGTCGGCGTCTGCACGCATCTGGGCTGCGTGCCCCTGGGGCAGAAGTCCACCGATCCGCGCGGCGACTACGGCGGGTGGTTCTGCCCCTGCCACGGCAGCCACTACGACACCTCCGGCCGTATCCGCCGCGGCCCGGCACCGCTGAACCTGGCCGTGCCGGCCTACGCCTTCACCGCCGATACCAAGATCCGCGTGGGCTAACGGGGACCGCCCGGGGGGTGGCGACGCGCCCCTCCCGGCATCCGCCCCTTCCAGTGTGAGGAGCAATCCATGGCCGCCCCGGGCCTGATCGAGAGCGACATCAAGAACCCCGTGCTGCGCTGGGTGGACCAGCGCCTGCCGGTCTTCTCCATGATGGAGAAGGAGTACGGGACGTTCCCGACGCCGAAGAACTTCAACTACTTCTGGAACTTCGGCGCCCTGGCGATGATCAACCTCGTGATCATGATCGCCACCGGCATCTTCCTGGCGATGAACTACACGCCGCACGTCAACTACGCCTTCGACAGCGTCGAGCGCATCATGCGCGACGTGAACTACGGCTGGCTGCTGCGCTACGCCCATGCCAACGGCGCGTCGATGTTCTTCATCGTCGTCTACATCCACATGTACCGCGGCCTCTACTACGGCTCCTACAAGACCCCGCGCGAGCTGCTGTGGATCCTGGGCGTGGTCATCTTCCTGCTGATGATGGCGACCGCCTTCATGGGCTACGTGCTGCCCTGGGGCCAGATGTCCTTCTGGGGCGCCACGGTCATCACCAACCTGTTCTCGGCCTTCCCGATCGTCGGCGAGCACATCGTGACCTGGCTGTGGGGCGGCTTCTCGGTCGACAACCCCACGCTGAACCGCTTCTTCTCCCTGCACTACCTGCTGCCCTTCGTGATCACCGGCGTCGTGTTCCTGCACATCGCCGCGCTGCACATCACGGGCTCCAACAACCCGCTGGGCATCCAGCCCAAGGGGCCGCAGGACACGGTGCCCTTCCACCCCTACTACACGGCGAAGGACAGCGTCGGCATCGTCGTCTACCTGCTGGTCTTCTCCCTGCTGGTGTTCTTCGCGCCCAACTACCTCGGCCACCCGGACAACTACATCCCGGCGAACCCGCTGGTGACGCCCGCGCACATCGTGCCGGAATGGTACTTCCTGCCCTTCTACGCGATCCTGCGCGCGGTCCCGAACAAGCTCGGCGGCGTGCTGATGATGTTCGGCGCCATCGCCGTGCTGTTCGTCCTGCCCTGGCTGGACAGCTCGCCGGTGCGCTCCATGCGCTTCCGCCCGCTGGCGAAGTGGTTCTTCTTCCTGTGGGTGATCGCCTTCGGCGTGCTCATGTGGACCGGCGGCAAGCCGGCCGAGGAGCCCTACGTCACGACCAGCCGGATCGCGACGGCCTACTACTTCCTGTACTTCCTGGTGATCCTGCCCGCGCTCGCGAAGCTGGAGCGGCCCTTGCCGCTGCCGGAAAGCATCAGCCGGCCGGTCGCGCACCGGGGCGGCGGCCCCCTGCCGGCCGGGGCCGCGGCCAAGCCGATGGAGAAGGCGTGATGCGCCCCAGCATGTCCGCTCGCAACTGGCTGATGGGGGCGGTGGCCGCCCTGGCGATCGCCGCCACCCCCGCCGCGGCGCCGCGCGCGGCCGAGGCGGAGGTCCATATCCCGGACGCGCACTTCTCCTTCGCGGGGCCGTTCGGCACCTTCGACCGGGCGGCGCTGCAGCGCGGCGCGCAGATCTACACGGCGGTCTGCGCCAATTGCCACGCGCTGCACCAGCTCTCCTACCGCAACCTGCGCGACATCGGGCTGTCCGAGGCGCAGGTGGCGGCCATCGCCGCCTCGGTGCAGGTGAACGACGCCCCCAATGACGAGGGCATCGTGAACCAGCGCCCGGGCCGCCCCTCCGACCGGTTCCGCAGCCCCTTCGCGAACGAGAACGCGGCGCGGGCGGCCAATGGCGGCGCCTATCCGCCCGACCTGTCGGTGATGGTGAAGGCGCGGCACGACGGCGCGAACTACATCCATGCGCTGCTGACGGGCTACGAGGAGCCGCCGGCGGGCGTCACCGTGCCGAACGGCATGTACTACAACAAGTACTTCCCCGGCCACCTGATCGGCATGGCGCCGCCGCTCTCCGACGGGTCGCAGACCTTCGCGGACGGCACCAACGCCACCACGGACCAGATGGCCCGCGATGTCGCCACCTTCCTGGCCTGGGCCGCCGAGCCGGAGCTGGAGCAGCGCCGTGCCATGGGCGTGCGGATGGTAATCTTCCTCACCATCCTGGGCGGCCTGGTCTATGCGGTGAAGCGGAAGATCTGGGCCGACGTGCACTGAGCTCCTGCCGCCGGGGAGGGGAGCCGCCACACCGGCCCCACCTTCCCGGACGGCAGGGGGCGCCCCCCTGGACCCGCCTGAGGGTCCGGACCATCTCTCCCTCACGGCCGCCCCGGGCGGCCGTTTCCTTGTGCGGAGGTCCATCGCATGTCCGACCTGATCGAACCCGTCATCGGCCTGATCGGCGGCTCCGGCCTCTATGACGTGGAGGGGCTGGAGGAGCGCGAGTGGCGCCGGGTGGAGAGCCCCTGGGGCGAGCCCTCGGACGAGCTGCTCTTCGGCCGGCTGGACGGCGTGCGCTGCGTCTTCCTGCCGCGCCACGGCCGCGGCCACCGCGTGCCGCCGAGCGAGCTGAACTACCGCGCCAACATCGACGTGCTGAAGCGCGCCGGCGTCACGGAGATCCTCTCCCTCTCCGCCGTGGGCAGCCTGAACGGCGACCTGCCGCCCGGCACCTTCGTCATCGTCGACCAGTTCATCGACCGCACCTTCGCCCGGAAGAAGTCCTTCTTCGAGACGGGCTGCGTCGCCCACGTCTCCGTCGCCCACCCCGTCTGCCCGCGCCTGGGCGACGCGGCGGAGGAGGCCGCGCGGCAGATCGGGCTGAGGTACAAGCGCGGCGGCACCTACCTAGTCATGGAAGGCCCGCAATTCTCCACCAAGGCGGAGAGCGAGCTGTACCGCGCCTGGGGCTGCGACGTGATCGGCATGACGAACATGCCGGAGGCCAAGCTCGCCCGCGAGGCGGAGCTCTGCTACGCCACCATCGCCATGGTCACCGATTTCGACTGCTGGCACCCGGACCACGATGCCGTCTCGGTCGAGGCGGTGGTGAAGGTCATGTACGAGAACGCCAGCCGCGCCCGCGCCCTGGTGCGGGCCGTCGTCCCGATGCTCGGCGCACCGCGCGGACCCTGCCCGGCGGGCTGCGACCGGGCGCTGGAATACGCGCTCGTCACGCCGCCGGAGAAGCGCGACTCCGCCCTGATGGCGAAGCTGGACGCCGTGGCCGGGCGGGTCCTCGCGTCCGGCTGACCCGCGGCGGGGGAGGGGCGGGAGGGTCAGCCCCCCGCACCATCCTCAGCCGTCGTCGGTGGGATGATGGCGCCAGAAGGTCATCAGCGCCGCGATCCCGAGCAGCGCGGTCACCACCACCGGCCGCGTCTCGAAGCCCTGCGTGGCCGCGGTCGGAATCCAGGCCAGCAGCCCGACCAGCACCGCGAAGAGGGTGAGGCGCCCGATCATCGGGCGACGTGCGAGTCGAGGAAGGCCTCGGTCCGGGCCTGCGCCACCGTGGCGTTGGGCGGGCTGTAGGAGTCGCGCTCCTCGCAGGCGAAGCCGTGCCCTGCCCCGGCATAGACCAGGACCTCCACCTCGGGCCGCGCGGCCCGGATCGCCTCCACGTCGGAAAGGGGGATGCCGCCGTCCTTCTCGCCGAAATGCAGCTGCACGGGGCAGCGTGGCACCTCCTCGCGTGCCGCGGCGATGCCGCCGCCGTAGTAGCCCACCGCGGCCTGGAACAGGCCGGTGCGGGTCGCCCCCCACCAGGCGACGGTGCCGCCCCAGCAATAGCCGATGATCGCCTTGCGCGCCCCGGCGGGCAGCGCGGCGGCCGCTGCCTCGACATCCGCCAGGGCGCCGGCATCCGGTACCCGGGCCCGCAGCGCCATGCCCCTGGCACGGTCGTCGGGGCCGTAGCCCAGCTCCACGTTCCGCTCCGCCCGGTCGAACAGGGCAGGGGCGACCACCGCCCAGCCCAGCGCGCCGAAATGGTCGCAGAGGCGGCGGATATGGCCGTTCACGCCGAAGATCTCCTGGATCAGCACCAGGCCGCGCGTCGCGTCCTCCGGTCCTGCCCGATAGGCGGACAGGCGGTGGCCATCGTCGGCGGTCAGCTCGATCGTCATGATGTCTCCGTGTCGCGCCCTGGTCGGTACCGGCGGGCGGGGGCCGTCCGCCGGCCGGTCCGTCGCGCAAGCGTTGGGACCGGCGGCGATTCAGACTATGGTCGCGCCATGGCGGAGATCGTCAACCTTCGACTGCACCGAAAGCGCCAGGACCGCCAGGCGGCGGCGGAACAGGCCGCCGCGAACCGCGCGAAGCACGGACGCACGCGGGCGGAGAAGGAGCAGGACCGGATGGCCGAGGCGCGCCGCCACGCCATGCTGGATGGCGCCAGGCTCGATGACGCCGGGCCGGAGCGGGACGGGAGCTGACCGGCAGCCGATTCGCGCGGCCGCCGGCGCGACGGGCATGGGCCAAGGCCCATGCCCCGGGGGCGGATGTCCCGCTCAGCCCTTCTTCGCGACCAGGCTGCGGACCTCGTCCATCGCCTCCGTGAAGCGGCGGTTCAGCAGTGACAGGGCCTCGGTGTTCGACCGCTGGATGAGGTCGGCCAGCTCCTTCATGTTGCTGACGGCGCGCTCGTAGGTCGCCTTCAGCACCTCCGCCTGCTTCGCCGCCTTGCCCTGCGGGTCGGCCTCCCCGGCGACGGAGCGCATCGCGTCCGTCATCTCGGACATGGATTGCTGCAGGATCTCGGCGTGCCGCTTCGCGACGGCCTGGGCTCCCTCCAGCGCCACCCGGTTCGCCGCGGAGAGCGCCTCGAGGTTGCGCCGCTGCGCCGCGGCCAGCGCCTCCATGTCCGGCAGGCCGGGCAGGCGCATCTCCGCGAAGAAGCGGGCGGGGTCGAAATCCGAGGGGGGGCGGTCGGACATGGCGGATGCTCCGTGGGGTCGTCGTCGTGGCGATCCTTGTCTCCCTGGCCACGCCCTGGGCGCGGTCAGCCGAGTGCGGGATCGGTCGCCTCGGGCGGGTCCGCCGGCGGGGCCGGGGAACCGTGCGGGAAGGGGGCGGGACCAGGGGACGGGGAGCCAGCCGCGGCCTCCGTCGACGCCGTGTCGGGCGAGTCGCGGCCGGTGCCGCCCTCGAGGTCGCCATCATCCAGGCGCAGCCGCCGGGCGAAGCCCTCGGCTCGATCCAGCGCCTTGTCGAGCGCCGCCATGGTCTGCCCCAGATCGGGGCTTTCATCCTTCGCCCAGGCCTGCGCGGCGGCCAGCCAGACGGCGGCCAGCCCCTTCACCCGGAGCAGGCCCTTGGGGCCGGCGGTGTCGACCTCCGCCCCCTCCAGCATCCAGGCCATCGAGGCGAGGAGCTGCGGCCAGAGCGCCAGGGCGAGCAGCGGGTCCCGTCGCATGTCGGACCGAAGCCGCAGGATGCCGGCCCGATTCGGCTGCAGCGCGTCGAAGCGGCGCATCAGCAGGTCGAAGAGCCGGTCGCGGACGGAGCCGCCCTGGCCGTCCAGCGTCCCGGCCAGCACCTGGCGGTCCACGGCGCGCGTATGCTCGCGCAGCAGGCCCATCGGCGAAGCGTAGCGGGCGCGCAGGGCCTCGAGGGTGCGGCCGCTGCCCTGGGCGACGCGGCGGAAGCTCACCCCATGCCAGCCATGCTCGGCCACCACCCGCCAGAAGGCGTTCAGGGCGTCCGGATCGATTGCGGGATCATTCTGCATGACGGAGAGGTTGGCGCCCCCTGCGGCTTTCGCCAGCCCCCCTCAGCTCGCCAGCTCGCGCGAGCGCGCGGCGGCGGCGGCGATGGCCTGCGGGATCAGCCGCGGCCAGGCGGTCTCGGCCATCAGCACGGCCAGCGCCCGCTCCGTGGTGCCCTTCGGACTGGTGACGTTCTTCCGCAGCACCGCGGCATCCTCGGTGCTGGCGGCGAGCAGCGCCCCGGAGCCGGAGACGGTGGCGCGGGCCATGCGCCGGGCCAGCTCCGGCGGCAGGCCCTGCTCCCGCGCGGCCGCCTCCAGCAGCTCCGCCAGGAGGAAGACATAGGCCGGGCCGCCGCCCGAGACGGCGGTGACGGCGTCCAGCATGCCCTCCTCCTCAACCCACGCCACCTCGCCCACCGCGGCGAGGAGCGAATCCGCCAGCGTCCGCTGCGCGGGAGCCACGCGGGATCCGGCATGCGCGGCGGTGAAGCCCTGGCCGATCGCGGCCGGGGTATTGGGCATGGCGCGTACCACCGCGGCTTCCCCGCCCAGGAGCGAGGTCATGCCCGCCACCGTGCGGCCCGCCATGATGGAGACGAAGAGCGCGCCGTCCCGCGCGAAGCGCGCCAGGGCGGGCAGGGCGTTCGGCGCCTCCTGCGGCTTGATCGCCAGCACCACCGCCTGCGGCGCGAAGTCGGCCGGCACCTGGTCCAGGCTGCGGAGCAGCTGGGCGCCGGGGTAGGCGTCCACCGGCGTGTAGGGGTCCACGGCGATGGCCTGCGACACGCCGCGGGCCAGCCAGCCGGAGAGCATGGCCCCGCCCATCTTGCCGCAGCCGACCAACAGGACGGCGGGGAGGGGGGCGGGGGGGGAGTCGGGCGTGCTCATCCCCCGGAGGGGATCATGCCTCGCCGGCGCAGTCGAGCATCGCCGCCTGCAGCGCCTCCTCGGCCGAGCGTCCGCCCCAGAGGACGAACTGGAAGGCCGGGAAGAAGCGCTCGCACTCGGTGATGGCGATATCCACCATGTCCTCGAGGCTTTCGGCCGAGGCGCCGGGGGCGCCGCGCAGCAGCACCGCGTGGCGGAAGACGGGCATCCCGTCCTCCCCCTCCAGCCCGAAATGGCCGATCCACAGCCTCTCATTGGCGAGGGCCAGCAGCTCGAACAGCTTGGGACGGGCCTCCGCCGGGACCTTCATGTCGAAGGCGCAGGTGAAGTGCATGGCGCTGATCTCCGCCGACCAGGCGAAGTGCAGGCCGTAGTCGCACCACTTCCCCGGCGCCTCGGCGGCCATCTCGCCAGGCGAGCGGCGGTCGAAGGCCCAGTCGTTGGCCGCGACGATCTGCTCCATCACATCCAGGGGGTTGGACGCCTTCTCCCGGCGTCCGAGGGCGAGCGGAGCGGTCATCAAGCACCTCCTTCCCGTCCTTGAGGGGGCTGCACCTACCGGGTCTTGCGTGACTCGGCGCGGTCAGCCCCTACCGCTAGATACCCCCCCAGGCCGAGAGGCGACAACTGCGGCGCAGCACGGATCGCGCCCCGCGCCGATTCCCTGTCAGCCCTGTGATCCGGAAGACCCACCGCTCTCCCCGGTGCCGGAATCCGGGCCGGTGCCGCCCGGCGTGGCCGCATCGGCCACGCTCGCGCCCGGGGCGCTGCCGGGGACCGGGTTGCCGCCCGGATCGCCCGACATGCCGGGCTCCCCGGCGCTGGTGGACCATTCCGGGGCAGCCGGCATGCCGCGCAGCCGGGCCTCCAGTGCCTCGACCCGGGCGGCGAGGTGCTCGGACTGCTCCCGCGCCCGCCGGGCCAGCTCCATGGCCGCGTCCAGCTCCTCGCGCTTCACCAGCTCCAGGCGCTGGATCACCGCCTCCGTCTGGCTGCGCACAGCGGATTCGATCTCCTGCCGCAGGCCGGTCAGGGCGGAGAAGGCTCCCCCGGCCACCCCGGCGAGGTCGTCGAAGATCCGCCCGCCCCGGCCGCCGCCGAAGCCGCGCCCGGCCCCGGTCCCGCCTTCGCCGCCCTTCGTTCCGCTGTCCTGCTGCATCCTGCTCTCCCTTGCCGCGCGCCGCGCGCGCTGCCATCAGGGGGCGCATATGGGGGCGCGGCGCGCCTCTCGTCCAACGCGGGAACGCTCCGCCATGTTTCTGGTCACCGGCGGGGCCGGCTTCATCGGCTCGAACCTCGTGGGGGCGCTCTGCGACCGCGGCGCCGAGGTCATGGTCTGCGATCGCCTCCGCGACGGCGGGAAGTGGCGCAACATCGCCCGCCATCCCATCGCCGGCCTGTTGCCGCCCGAGGAGCTGGGGCGCTGGCTCGACGGCGCCAGCGGGATCGAGGGCATCTTCCACCTCGGCGCCGTCTCCGCGACCACGGTGCGGGACGGCGACCTGGTGGCGGCGAACAACCTGACGCTCACGCTCCGCCTGTGGGACTGGTGCGCGGAATACGGCGTGCCGCTGGTCTACGCCTCCTCCGCCGCGACCTATGGCGACGGCGGCGCGGGCTTCGACGACGACGAGAGCCCGGAGGCGCTGGCGCGGCTGCGGCCGCTGAACCTCTACGGCTGGTCCAAGCACGCCACCGACCGGCGCATCCTGGACCTGGTCGCGCGCGGGGCGCCGGCACCGCCGCGCTGGGCCGGGCTGAAGTTCTTCAACGTCTACGGCCCGAACGAGGCGCACAAGGGCCGCATGGCCAGCGTGGTGCTGCACAAGTACCGCGAGGTCGCGGCGGGCCAGCCGGCGACCCTCTTCGCCTCCGACCGCGACGGCGTCGCGGATGGCGGCCAGATGCGCGACTTCGTGCATGTGGACGACTGCGTCGCGGCGATGCTCTGGCTGCACGGCCAGGCGAAGGTGTCGGGGCTGTTCAACTGCGGCAGCGGCACCGCGCGCTCCTTCCGCGACCTGGCGCTGGCGGTCTATGCCGCGCTCGAGCGGCCGCCGGAGATCCGCTACGTCCCCATGCCCGACGACCTGAAGGGCAAGTACCAGTACTTCACCCAGGCCCGGATGGACCGGCTGCGCGCGGCGGGCTTCGACCGCCCGGCGACGACGCTGGAGGCGGGGGTCGCCTCCTATGTCCGCGCCCTGGTCTCCGGCGAGGCACCCGCGTGATTCCGGCCCTGCTCTTCCCCGCCTTCGACCCGGTGGCGGTGGCCATCGGCCCCTTCGCCATCCGCTGGTACGCGCTCGCCTACATCACCGGCATCGTGCTCGGATGGCTGCTGGCGCGGCGCCTCGTCACCCTGCCGCCGCCGGTCGCCACCCGGACGCAGATCGACGACTTCGTCACCTGGGCAACGCTCGGCATCGTGCTCGGCGGGCGGCTCGGCTACGTGCTGTTCTACCGGCCCGACCACTACCTGCCGCGCCCGTGGGAGGCGCTCTACGTCTGGCAGGGCGGCATGTCCTTCCATGGCGGGGCGCTCGGCGTGATCATCGCGCTCGCGTGGTTCTGCCGGGCGCAGAAGCTGGATTTCCTGGCCTTCTCGGACCGGGTCACCGCGGTCATCCCGATCGGGCTGTTCCTCGGCCGCGTCGCCAACTTCATCAACGGCGAGCTCTGGGGCCGCGTCACCGACGTCCCCTGGGGGATGATCTTCCCCGCCGGCGGGCCGCTGCCGCGCCACCCGTCGCAGCTCTACCAGGCGGGGCTGGAGGGCGTGGCGCTGTTCATCCTGCTGCAGGTGCTGGTCCACGTCCCGGCGATCCGGGCGCGGCGCGGCTTCGTCGCGGGCGCCTTCCTCGCCGGCTACGGCGTCGCGCGGATCATCGGCGAGATGTTCCGCGAGCCGGACGCCTTCCTGGGCTTCCTGATGGGCGGCGCCACCATGGGCCAGCTCCTCTCCCTGCCGATGATCGCCTTCGGCGCCTGGCTGATGCTGCGCGCCCGCCCGGCCGCCCGGCCCGCCACGGCCTGAGGCCTGGTGTGGAAGGCGCGGCGGCAGGGCAGGAGGAGGCGGAGCGGCTGGACCGCTTCATGGCCCGTGCCGCCGCCGCCTACTACGCCGCGGGGGACCCCTTCGGCCGCGGCGGCGACTTCACCACCGCCCCGGAGATCTCCCAGGCCTTCGGCGAGTGCCTCGGCCTCTGGGCCGCCGTGTGCTGGCAGCAGATGGGCGCACCGGCGCGGGTGGTCCTGGCCGAGCTGGGCCCCGGGCGCGGCACCCTGATGGCCGATGCGCTGCGGGCGGTGCGGGAGATGGTGCCGGGCTTCGCCGCCGCGGCGCGGCTGCACCTCGTGGAGACCTCGCCGCGGCTGCGGGCGATGCAGGCGGGGCGCCTGCCCCACGCCACCTGGCTCGACCGGCCGGAGGAGCTGCCGGACGGCCCGCTGATCCTCGTGGCCAACGAGTTCCTCGACGCCCTGCCGATCCGGCAGTTCGTCGGCCAGGGCGGCGGCTGGGCGGAACGCTGGGTCCGGGAGGGCGCCTTCCTGCTGCGTCCGGCGCCGGACGTGCCGGCCGATATCCGCGCCCTGCCGCCGCGCGACGGCGCGGTGCGCGAGGCCAGCGAGCCGGCGCGGGCCCTGGCCGGTTGGCTCGGGGCGCGCCTCGTGCGTTCGCCCGGAGTCGCCCTGTTCATCGACTACGGCCCGGCCGGGGGTGGCGAGGGCGACAGCCTGCAGGCCGTGCGGGCGCATGCGCCGGTGGATCCGCTGGCCGATCCCGGCCGGGCCGACCTCACCGCCCATGTCGACTTCGCCGCCTTCGGCGCCGCCGGCCGCGCCGCCGGGGCGGCTGTGCACGGCCCGCTGCCGCAGGGCGTGTTCCTGCGCCGGCTCGGCCTGACGCAGCGCGCCGCCATGCTGGCCGCCGCCAACCCGCGGCAGGCCCCGGCCCAGCTGGCCGCCGCCCAGCGCCTGACGGCACAGGAGGCGATGGGCCATCTGTTCAAGGCGATGGCCCTGGCCTCGCCCACGCTTCCCGCCCCCCCGGGCTTCGAGGCCGCATGACCGCCGAGTTCCTGACCGCCCCCTGCCTCGCCGGGCTGCCGCACGGCTTCTTCACCCGCCGTGGCGGCGTCTCCGAGGGAGCCTTCGCCGCGTTGAACTGCTCCCTCAACGGCGCCGACGACCCGGCGAGGGTGGCCGAGAACCGGGCGCTGGCCATGGCGGCGCTCGGCCTGCCGGCCGCCGCCCTGGTCGGCCTGCACCAGGTGCACGGCCCGGAGGTGGCGGTGGCGCGGGAGCCCTGGCCCGACACGGCGCGGCCGCGCGCCGACGGCGTGGTGACCGACCGGCCGGGACTGGCGCTGGGCATCGTCACCGCCGATTGCGGGCCGATCCTGTTCGCGGATGCGGCGGGCGGCGTGATCGGCGCCTGCCACGCCGGCTGGCGCGGAGCGGTGGCGGGGGTGGCGGAGGCGACGGTCGCGGCGATGGAGGCGCTGGGCGCCGAGCGCGGGCGGATCGTGGCGGCGCTGGGCCCCTGCATCCGCCAGCCCTCCTACGAGGTCGGGGAGGACGTCCGCGCCGCCGTTGGCGACCCGGCGCATTTCATCCCCGGCCGGCGACCGGGCCACTGGCAGTTCGACATGGCCGGCTACATCGCCAGCCGCCTGCGCGCGGCCGGCCTGGCCGCGGTCGAGGTGGTGGATGCCGACACCCTGGCGGAGGAGGCGCGGTTCTTCAGCCACCGGCGCCGGACGCTGCGCGGTGAGGGTCCGATCGGACACCAGCTCTCGGCCATCGCCCTGCCCGGCGGCGCGGGGTGACAGGGGGGCGATGGGTGGGGGTGGCCCGGGGGCGCCGCGCCGCAGCCTGGCGCATGGCCCCTCGGGCGCATGGCCCCTCGACGGACGCGCCGCCCCCGCCGATAAGGCGCCGGCGATGCCCTATCTCATCATGTTCATGGTCATGATCCTGGCGGCCATGCTCGTCAGCTGCGTGCTGGCCATCTGATGGCGTCCCGCCCCGCGCGGCGCCGGCTCGGCGCCCTCGTCGCGCTGCTGGCGCTCGCCGGCTGCGGCGACCTGCCGCAGCCCTTCCGCGGCCGGCCCGGCGGGCTGGCGCCGCAGCTGACCCCGCCGCCGGCCTATCGCATCGCCGTGCCGGCCCCCACCGCGGCCCTGCTGACCGATGCCGGCGGCGGCACCTATGCCGTGGCCCTGGCCGATGCGCTGGAGGCGGCCGAGGTCCCCGCCGTCGCCGGGCCGCCCCTGCCGCTCGACTGGCGCCTCACCATCCGGGCCGAGCGGGAGGGGCAGAACGTCGTCCCCGCCTATGCGCTGGCCGATGCGGACGGGACGGTGCTGGGCGAGACCCGTGGCGCCCCGGTGCCGCTCGCCGACTGGGGGGCCGGGACGGAGGCGATGCTGAAGCGTGTCGCCGGCCGCGACGCCCAGGCGGTGGTCACCATGCTGACCCGGGTGGACGCGGCCGGCCGCGCCACCAACCCCGCCGACCTGGCCGGCCGCGCCCCGCCCCGCGTCCGGCTGGTGCCGGTGCGCGGCGCGCCGGGCGACGGCAACCGCTCCCTCTCCACCCGCATGGCGGAGTTCCTAGGCGGCAAGGGCCTGGTGGTGCAGGATCAGGCGGATGGCGCCGGCTTCGCCGTGCAGGGGGAGGTGCATGTCGCCCAGGGCGCCAACGGCACCCAGCGCATCGAGATCCAGTGGATCGTCACCCGCCGCGACGGGGAGGAGATGGGCCGCGCGGTGCAGTTGAACGAGGTGCCGCGCGGCAGCCTCGATGGGCTCTGGGGAGACGTCGCCTATGTGGTGGCCGAGGAGGCCAGCCAGGGCATCCGCGACATCATCGCCAATGCGGGCGGCTTCGGGCCCGTGCCGGCGCGGGCGGATGCTCCCGCCCCGCAGGAGGCGCCCCGCCCCGCGCCCTGACGCGGGCGGGCGAGGCTACAGCCGCGCCCGCAGCCGCAGCCCCAGCACGAGGGCGTCGCGCAGGCGGCGGTCCTCGCCGGAGCGCTCGTCCGGGATGCCGGCGCCGGGATGGCGGATCCACTGCACGACCGGCTGGATGTGGAAGCGGTCGTCTCGCAGCGAGAGGTCGTAGTTCGCCTCCGCCGTCAGCTCGCCGTCGCGCACCGGCAGGTCCAAACCGGCCAGCGCGTTGCGATCCCGGTCGGCGGCGCGGCCGGCCCCGCCGGTCCGGGCATAGGCGATGCCGAGCGAGGCGAGGTCCTGCGGCCGGCCTGGCACGGGGCCGTGCCAGGCGAGGCCGCCATCGGCGTAAAAGGCGAGGGGGTTGCGGTCCCCGGGCGCCGCGGAGATCCGGGCGAAGAGGGAGATGTCGGAGGTGGCCGAGCGCCAGGCGGTGACCTCGCCGACGGCATAGGCCCCCTGGTTGCCGGCATGCCGGCGCGGCACGCCGGAGGAGGCCGGGTCGGCGAGCAGCCCGCTGCCGCCGGCGACGGAGCCGTCATCGCGCCGCAGGTCGTCGAAGCGGCCGGTGTGGACCCACCCGCCCAGCCGCGCCACCCAGGGCCGGGGCCTGCCCTGCCCGGGTGCCGGGGCCCCGACCACGCCTTCCAGGATCAGGAAGGCGCCGCCCGCCGTGCTGAAGGTCGTGCCGTAGCGGTTGTGGCGCTGCGGGTCGGTGTCCGGGCCATGGCGGCCGCCCGGATCGCCCCCGTAGACGCCGAGGCGCAGTCCGCTGCCCTCCTCCGGATCGCCCAGCGCGACCCGCACGCCGGGTGCCGCCAGGGGGTAGGCCGGGCCGCCGGAGGGGAGGGCGGTGGCCAGGCTGGCCGGCCAGCCGAAGGTGCCGCCCACGAATCCGCTCGCCGCCTGGGCGATGAAGAACTCCGAATCCGCCGTGAGCTGGCCGAAGCGCAGCGACCCCGCCCCGCCGAAACGCCGCTCCAGCCAAAGCTCGGACAGGCGCAGGGTGGACAGCGCCTCGGCATTGCTGACCGGCTCCAGGCTGCCGGTCAGGGTCGCGCTGGGCTGCCGCCCGTAGATGGCGAAGGCGGTCGCCTGGAGAGACCAGCCGGCCAGCGCCGCCGAGCGGGTCGCGGCGCCAAGGTCCACGTTCAGCCCGGCCGCGCCGCGGCCCAGCCCGGTGATGCCGCGCCGCAGGCCCCCCTGCAGGTTGGCGAAGCTTTCCGCGATGACGCTGGCGGAGAGGCAGGTGCCGCGGCCGATGGACAGCGCCTCCTCCGCGCAGTCGGTGCCATCCGCCTCCGGCCCGGCCGTCTCGGCACGCGGCGTGGCAGGCAGCAGCAGGAGGGCGAAGGCGACCAGCGCGCGGCCCGGTTGCCGGCCGCGCGAACCGGACTCCCCGGGACCTCCTGCCTGCGCCATGCCGCCCCCTCGCATCATTGCGACACTAGACAAGGACGCGGCAGGGCAGGGTGAAGAGATGGTAATGTTATAACGTACAAATTCGGCTTGTAGGTCACGACTGTTGCCGCGGCATGGCGGGGCTGCGGCGTTGCAATGGACAGCCCAGGGCCGCATTGCTATCCCGCCCGCGCCCGGAAGAGTCCGCCGCCCATGAAAATCCTCGCCTGCAACAGCAACCGCCCCCTTGCCGAGGCGGTGGCGGCGGCCCTGAACCTGCCGCTGACCCACGCCTCCGTCCGGCGCTTCGCCGACATGGAGATCTTCGTGGAGATCCACGAGAACGTCCGCGGCGAGGACGTCTTCGTGCTCCAGAGCACCTCCTACCCGGCCAACGACAACCTGATGGAGCTGCTGATCACGCTGGATGCGCTGCGCCGCGCCAGCGCCCGGCGCATCACGGCGGTCATCCCGTATTTCGGCTATGCCCGGCAGGACCGGAAATCCGGCAGCCGCACGCCGATCTCGGCCAAACTGGTGGCGAACCTCATCACCGAGGCGGGGGCCAACCGGGTCCTCACCCTCGACCTGCATGCCGGGCAGATCCAGGGGTTCTTCGACATCCCCGTGGACAACCTCTTCGCGGCACCCTTCTTCGCCCGCGACATCCACGAGCGCTACAAGGGCCGCGACCTGATGGTCGTCTCGCCCGACGTCGGCGGCGTGGTCCGCGCGCGCGCCATCGCGACGCGGCTGCACACTGACCTCGCCATCATCGACAAGCGCCGTCCGCGCGCCGGCGTGTCGGAGGTGATGAACGTGATCGGCGAGGTGGAAGGACGCGACTGCATCCTGGTGGACGACATCGTGGATTCGGGCGGGACGCTGGTGAACGCGGCGGATGCGCTACTGAAGAACGGCGCGCGCTCCGTCTCCGTCTACGTCACTCACGGCGTGCTCTCCGGCGGGGCGGTCGCGCGCATCGGCGCCAGCCCGATCGAGATGCTGGTCACCACCGACAGCATCCAGGCGACGGAGGCGGTGCGCGTCTCCTCCAACATCCGCCAGCTCACCATCGCCCCGCTGATCGCGGAGGCGATGCGGCGCATCAGCGAGGAAAGCTCCGTCTCCACGCTGTTCTGCTGAACGACCGTCCACAGGGAAGAACCGACCGATGAAGCTCTACTACTCGCCGGGTGCCTGCAGCCTCGGGATCCACGTGATCCTGGAGGAGATCGGCAAGCCCTACGAGCCGACCCTGGTGGCGCTGAAGGACGGCGCCCAGCACAAGGCCGAGTACCTGGCCATCAACCCCAAGGCCAAGGTCCCCGCCCTGGAGCGCGACGACGGCAGCGTGCTGACGGAATGGCAGGCGATCGCCTTCTACCTGGCCAACAAGTTTCCCGAGGCGGGCCTCTGGCCTGCCGACCCGGAGGAGCAGGCGCGCGCGATCGAGGCGATGGACTACGTCTGCGGCACGATCCACCCGCAGGGCTTCACCCGCCAGTTCCGCACGGCGAACTTCACCCCCAACGAGGCGGACCACGCGGCCGTCGCCGAGAAGGGGCGCGAGATCGCGGCCAAGGGCTTCGAGCTGGTCGAGAAGACCTGGCGCGGCCAGGAGTGGGTGCTGCCCACCGGCTATTCGGTCGCCGATGCGGCGCTGTTCTTCGTGTCCTTCTGGCAGGCCAAGCGCGTGAAGCTGGCGCTGCCGCCCAAGGTGGCGGCGCATCTGGAGCGCATGCTGGCCCGCCCGGCGGTGCAGCGCGCCCTGTCGCAGGAAGGCCTCTCCGCGTGAACGCCGAGGCCGCCGTGCCCACCCCGACCGCCTTCTGGTTCCTGCGCCACGGTGAGACGGACTGGAACGCGCGCGGCCTCAGCCAGGGCAACGTGGACATCCCGCTGAACGCGGTGGGCATCGAGCAGGCCCACCGCGCGGCGGCCGCCCTGCGCGGCAAGGGGATCGCGAGCATCGTCGCCTCCCCCCTCGGCCGCGCCCAGGACACCGCCCGGATCGTGGCGGAGACGCTGGGCCTGCCGGTGGAGACGGAGGCGGACCTGCGCGAGGTCTCCTTCGGCGTGCAGGAGGGCCAGCCCATGGCGGACTGGTTCAACGACTGGGTCGAGGGCCACGTGACGCCCGAGGGAGCGGAGAGCTTCGCCGCCCTGCGCGCCCGCACCGTGGCGGCGATCAACCGCGCCCTGACCCGCCCCGCGCCCGTGCTGATCGTGGCGCATGGGGCGCTGTGGCGCGCCTTCCGCCAGGCGGCCGGGCTGCCGGCCAATGTCCGCACCCCCAACGCCCTGCCGCTCTGGGTGGAGCCGCCGGTGCTCGGGCGCGACTCCTGGCACTTCACCCCGGCCGAGCTGGGCGGCTGACCTCCGCCGGCGCGGGGGACAGCACCCGCGCCGCCAGCACCTCCTCCACCCAGTCGAGGAAGGCGAGCAGCCGGCGCGAACGGTGCGGCCGGTGCGGCATGACGAAGGCGATGGGCAGCGGCGGCGCCCGGTGCTCCGGCAGCACCTCCACCAGCTCCCCCGCCGCCAGATGGGCTTGCACGTCATAGGCGGGGATCTGGATCAGGCCGAGCCCCGCCAGGCAGCAGGCGATGTAGGACTCGGCGTTGTTCACCGTCACCTGCCGCGGCAACGCCAAGCTGCGCAGCACGCCGCCGGACTCGTATTCCCAGGGCTCGGCCCGGCCCGTGGCGGGCGAGGCATAGCCGACCGCCCGGTGCGCCGGCAGCGCCGAGGGATCGCGCGGCGTCCCGTACCGGTCGAGATAGGCGGGGCTCGCGACGTTGATCAGCGGCAGCACGCCGATGCGCCGCGCCACCAGCGAGGAATCCCCCAGCGGTCCGACCCGGACGGCGCAGTCCACGCCCTCCTGCAACAGGTCCACCGGCCGGTCGGTGACGCCCATCTCCAGCTCGATCCCCGGATGGCGGGCGAAGAAGCCGGGCAGGGCCGGGGCCAGGATCAGCCGCCCGAGGCGGGCCGGGACATCGACGCGCAGCCGCCCGGTCAACGGCGCACCCCCCTGGCGGAACAGCCCCTCCGCCTCCTCCACATCGGCCAGCAGGCGCGTGCAGCGCGCGTAGAAGGCGTGGCCTTCGTCGGTCGGCGACACGTGGCGGGTGGTGCGGCGGAGCAGCCTCGCCCCCAGCCGCACCTCCAGCGCCTGGATGGCGGCGGAGACGGAGGAGCGGGGCAGGCGCAGCGTGTCCGCGGCGCGGGTAAAGCTGCCGCACTCCACGACGCGGACGAAGGTGCGGAACAGGTCGATGCGGTCCACGCCGGGATTCTTCGTCCATTCTGACAAGTTATGTCAAGGAACGCGGATTTATCCGGATCCCAAGCACGATCATGGTGCCGTCCACAGGCGGCACTCCTGCCGCGCCAAGGATGGAGAGCTGCCATGGCCAACCACGGCATCGCCGGGAAGACGGTCCTGATCGCCGGCGGTGCGAAGAACCTGGGCGGGCTGATCGCCCGCGACCTGGCGGGGCAGGGGGCGGCGGCCATCGCCATCCACTACAACAGCCCCGCGACCCGGGCGGCCGCCGAGGAGACGGCGGCGGCGGTACGTGCCACGGGCGCGCTGGCCGAGGCCTTCCAGGCCGACCTGACCAGCGCCGCGGCGATGGAGGGCCTCTTCGCCGAGGCCATCGCCGCCTTTGGCCGGCCTGACATCGCGATCAACACCGTGGGCAAGGTGCTGAAGAAGCCGATCGTGGAGATCACCGAGGCGGAGTACGACGCGATGTCGGCGGTGAACGCCAAGGCCGCCTTCCTGTTCCTGCAGCAGGCCGGCCGGCACGTGCAGGACAACGGCAAGGTGGTGACGCTGGTCACGTCGCTGCTGGGCGCCTTCACGCCCTTCTACGCCTCCTATGCCGGGACCAAGGCGGCGGTGGAACACTTCACCCGCGCCGCGGCGAAGGAGTTCGGCGCGCGCGGCATCTCCGTCAACGCCGTGGGCCCGGGGCCGATGGACACGCCCTTCTTCTACCCCGCCGAGGGGCCCGAGGCCGTCGCCTATCACCGTACCGCCGCGGCGCTCTCGCCCTTCAGCCCGACCGGGCTGACCGAGATCGGCGACGTGGTGCCCTTCATCCGCTTCCTGGTCTCCGACGGCTGGTGGATGACGGGGCAGACGGTGCTGATCAACGGCGGCTACACCACCAAGTAGGCGGGAGAGGCGGTGGGCATGCACACGCTGATGGTCATCGGGGGCGGCCTCGCGCTGCTCGTCGCCATGCTCCTCGCCGCTCGCCTGCTCGGCGGCGGCGACCCGGCCGCCCTGGCCCTGGCGGCGCGGATCTTCGTCCCGCTGTGGCTGGTGGCCGCGGCGGCGAATCTCTGGATCGGGGTCAGCCGCGCCGGCTACACGGTGATGCAGGAGCTGCCGATCATGCTGGTCGTCTTCGCGGTTCCCGCCGCCGTGGCAGCCCTGGCGGCCTGGCGGTTCGGCAGGGGATGAACATGCGGTCTTCCGGCGCGGCGGTGACCCAACCGCCCCTCCGCCATCGCGACGGCCATCATGCGCGGGTGACCTTCGAGGAGCTGTTCTTCGACCTGGTCTACGTCTTCGCCGTCACCCAGGTCTCGCACGGGCTGCTGCACCACCTGACCGGCGTCGGCGCCGTCGAGGCGCTGATCCTGTGGTTCGCCGTCTGGCTCGGCTGGCAGTACACCTGCTGGGCGACCAACTGGTTCGACCCGGAGACGCCCGCGATCCGCGGCCTGCTCTTCGCCACCATGCTGGCGGGGCTGCTGATGGCGGCCGCCCTGCCACAGGCCTTCGGCGAGCGGGGCCTGCTCTTCGCGCTGGCCTATGCGGCGATGCAGGTCGGGCGCACCGCCTTCCTCGTGTGGCAGCTCGGGCCCGGCCATCCGCTCTCGGCCAACTACCGGCGCATGCTGGGCTGGGTGTCGATCGCCGCCCTGTTCTGGATCGCGGGCGGGCTGGCGCCGGCGCCCTGGCGCCACCTGCCGTGGATCGTCGCCGTGCTGTGCGAATACGTCTCGCCCATGTTCGGCTTCGCCCTGCCGGGGATGGGCCGCTCCGAGACGCGCGACTGGACCATCGAGGGCGGGCACCTCGCCGAGCGCTGCCAGCTCTTCGTCATCGTGGCGCTGGGCGAGACGGTGCTGGTGACCGGCGCCACCCTCTCGGCCGAGGCGCAATGGGACGCGCCCGGGCTGATCGCCTTCCTCACCACCTTCCTCGGCAGCCTCGCCATGTGGTGGGTGTATTTCGGCACCAGCAGCAAGGACGGCAGCGCGGCCATCACCCGCTCCGCCGATCCCGGGCGGATGGGGGCCTATTTCCATTACGTCCACGCCATCCTGATCGCCGGCATCATCGTGACGGCGGTGGGCAACGACCTCGTCATCGCCCACCCCGATGGCCACATGACCGTCGCCGCGGCCGCGACGCTGATCGGCGGGCCGGCGCTCTACTTGCTCGGCGGCGCGCTCTACAAGCGCGTGGTCTACGGCGCTTGGCCAGCCTCCCACCTCGCCGGCATCGCGGCGCTGGCGGCGCTGCTGCCCTTCGCCTTCGCCACCGACCTGCTGATGATCGGCGGCCTCACCACCCTGGTCATGCTGGGCGTGGCCTTGTGGGAGACCCGGCGGGCCCGCCGGGGAACGCCCGCCCCGGCGCACTGATCCTCCCGGTCCGCCCCGCGACCATCATGGACGACGGGCCGGGACATCCTGCCAGCCGCATGGGCTACGCGGCCGGGGGTGCCTCGGCCTCCGCGCGCGGCAGCGCCCGCCGGTACACCGCCCCCAGCCCGATCAGCGCCAGGCCCAGCCCGAGGAAGGACAGCACGCGCCACAGCCCGCCCAGCTCCGCCATGTCCCAGAGGAACACCTTGACCACGGTCACCGCCAGCAGCCCCAGCCCGGCGAGGCGCAGCGCCGGTGCCCCCTGGCGCAGCCCCGCGAGCAGCGCCGCGGCACCCAGCACCACCCAGGCCCCCGTCCAGGCCCAGAGCTCCGCCGGCAGGATTGGGGAATCATCCAGCCCCAGCGCGTCGCCATGGAAGGCGTGGCGGATCGCCAGCGTCACCCAGGCCAGCGCGCCGAGCCCCCCCAGCCCCGCCAGCACCGGGCGCAGCCAGGACGGGCCCGCCGTCTCCGGCAGGCGCAGTGCCACGGCGGCGAGCAGCGCCGGCAGCAGGTAGGCGGGCAGCAGCGCGTTCAGCAGCGGGGTGGCGCCGACGGACTCGCCGGTGAACGAGGGGTTGCCGAGCAGCAGCCCGGCCAGCAGCAGCATCGCCGCGGCGCCCTGCAGCCGCCAGGCCCAGCGCAGCACGGGTCGGTCGCGCCACCGCGCCAGCCACAGCGTCAGCCCGGACAGCACGGCCAGCGCCGAGGTGTAGAGCGCCGTCTCGGCGAAGCCCGGCTCCGGCCCGGCCAGCACTCCGCCGGTCACGGCGTGGCGCAGCTCCAGCAGCACCAGCGCGGTGCCGAGCGCCAGCGCCCCGGCCTCCAGCACCGCCACGGCCAGGTCGTCGCCGCGCGCCCGCAACTCACGCGCCGCCACGACGAAGGCGAGCGCCGGCAGGCCATAGGCGGCGAGCAGCGCGTTCAGCCCCGGCGTCGCCCCGAAGGCGTAGTCCACTATCGCCGGGTTCAGCAGCAGCCGCACCAGCACCACCGCCGCCACCGCCAGCATCACGCCGCGCAGCGCCCGCAGCCCGCTGCGCCCCTCGATCCAGGCCAGCGCCGGCAGCAGCAGCGAGACGGCAAGGCTCAGCCAGTGCTCGCGCAGCAGCATGGCCAGCCCCAGCGACAGCGCCGCCACGGCACCCGCCGCATGCGCCCCGGCCGCGAGGCCGCGCCCCGCCCGGGCGGAGCGGGTGGCCGCGCCGGTCGAGAGGCCCGCGAGCCCCACCGCCGCCAGCGCCCAGCGGGCATCGACCGCGAAGCCACGGATTCGGAGGTAGGCGACCAGCAGGGTCAGCACCGGCACCGCCGCCGCCAGTGCCGCCCAGTGCAGCGGGTGCGGCCCCGGCCGCCCCTCGCGCCACAGCCCGGCGAGCAGGCAGAGCCCCGCCAGCCCCCCGGCCATGGCGAGGTAGGGGAGCAGTGCCTCCGGCAGCACCGGGCTGGACAGCACGGTCAGCACCGCCGCCTCGGCGGTGACCACCTCGTCCTTCAGGTTCCACTCCGGCAGCGCCCAGCCGAGCAGCAGGAGCAAGCCCAGCGCGGCGGCCAGCCAGGGCAGCCGGTCGAGCCGCGGCTCCGCCACCCCGCGCCACAGCGCCACCGGCAGGAGCAGCAGCACCGCCACCGCCGGGGGCAGCGAGGCGCCGTCCGCCGGCAGCGTCACCGCCGGCAGCAGCGCCGCCGCGCCCAGCGCCAGGAACGGCACCCAGGAGAGCCGCCGCCCGACCGGATGGTCCAGCGCGGCGCCCGGCAGCAGCCCGAGATGCAGCGCGGCCGCGGCGGGGACGAAGAGGGCCGGCGCCCAGGACTCCGGGGCCGCCGCCCCGGACCAGAGGCCGATCGCCGCCCAGCCCGCCCCCGCCACGGTCGCGGCCCAGCCCAGCCAGGCCCAGCCGGTGAAGCGCACCACCGCCATGGCCGCCGCCGTCACCGCCAGCAGGTAGGCGAAGAGGGCGGGCAGGGAGGGGTCCTCCGTCTGCACCAGCATCGGGGTGGCGAAGGCCCCGGCGAGGCCGATGGCCCCGACCACCGGCCCGAAGCGTAAGGCCAGGGCCAGCCCGGCGAAGGCGGCGGCAGCCATCGCGGCGAAACCCGCCACCGGCCCGAGCAGGTCGTAGAGCCCGGTGGCCGCGTAAGCCCCGGCGAAGAGGGCCGCGACCCCGCCCGCGGCCAAGGCGCCGGGCGCGTAGTCGGGCAGGGAGCCGGCGCGGGCCGGGCGGCGGCGCAGCGCCTCGGCGCCGCCGATCAGCAGCAGGCCCAGCAGCGCCGCCAGGGCGCAGCGTTCGGCCGGGCCGAGCCAGCCCTCCTCCAGCGCCGTGCGGACCAGGAAGATCGCGGCGAGGAGGAGCGCCGCCGCCCCCAGCCAGACCCCCCAGCGCAGGGTCAGCGCCTCCTCCAGCCCGGGGCGGCGCGGTCGGGTCGGCGGCGGGGCGGCATCCGCCGGGCGGCCGGCCATGGCCCCGTCGGGCGCGGCCGGGGCCGTCTCCGCCCTCGGCATTGCTGGCTCCGCCTCGGGCAGCGCTGGCGCAGCCTCGGGCAGCGGGTCCCAGGGACGCCACGGGCGGGCCGGCGGAGCACCGGACGAGCGGGAAGGGACCGTGGCCGCCAGGCTCGGGGACGCGGCCGGCCGGGCCCGCAGCGCCTCCACCTCCCGGCGCAGCGCCATGATCTCGCGCCTCGCGCGCCCCGCCCGGAAGAAGCCCAGCACGCCGAGAAGCCAGCCGCCCGCGACCATCAGGCCAAGAAGAACGAACTCATCCATGGCGGCGACCCTCGGCCGGCGGCGCGGCGGGGGTCAACCCGGGTTCGGACAGCCCGGCGCGGCAGGGGCGGCTCCGCCCCGCGTTTTCCCGGGTTGCGCCATGGGGACGCAGGGGGTAAGCCCCGCCCCGCGCTGGCACCCCTGGAGGCCGGCGCGATACCCATTTTCACGCGAGGAGTTACGGCAATGGTCCAGACCATCCGGATCGAGGCCGCGTCGCGCGAGCGGGCCGGTAAGGGGGCGGCACGCGCGACCCGGCGGGCAGGACAGGTTCCTGCCGTCATCTACGGCGCGAAGCAGGAGGCGACCCTGATCAGCCTCGACCCGCGCGTCGTGGTCAAGGAGCTGCAGAAGGGCGGCTGGCGCTCGCACCTCTACGAGGTGGCGGTCGAGGGCGCGGAGCCCGTGCGCACGCTGATGCGCGAGGTGCAGTTCCACCCCGTCACCGACCGGCCCATCCATGTGGACTTCCAGCGCCTCGCCCCGGGCCAGAAGATCCGCGTGCTGGTGCCCGTGCAGTTCCTGAACGAGGAGACCTCGCCCGGCCTCAAGGCCGGCGGCGTGCTGAACCTCGTCCGCCGTGAGCTGGAGGTGCTCTCGGACCCGGACAACGTGCCGGAGGCCTTCGTGCTCGACCTGGGCGCCGCCGAGATCGGCGACACGCTGCGCTGGTCGGCCGTGCAGGACCACTTCGGCACCGAGGCGACGCTGGGCCGCGACTTCGTCGTCGCCACCGTGGCGCCGCCGACCGTCGAGGCCGAGCTGTCGGCCGAGCCGCCGCCGCCGCCCGAGGCGACCAAGCAGAAGGCCCCGGCCGGCAAGGGCGGCGCGGCCCCGGCCGCCCCGGCCAAGAAGGCCGGCGGCAAGAAGTAAGCCGCCGACGGAGCCGGTGCGATGCTGCTGTGGGTGGGCCTGGGCAATCCGGGCCGGGAACACGCGCGGCAGCGCCACAACATCGGCTTCATGGCGCTCGACGCCATCGCGCGCCGCCACGGCTTCGGGCCGTGGCGGTCGCGCTTCAAGGGCGAGGTCGCGGACGGCGCGATCGGCCGGCAGCGCATCACGCTGCTGAAGCCGCAGACCTACATGAACGACAGCGGTTCCTCCGTGCAGCCGGCGGCCGCCTTCCACAAGATCCCGCCCGGCGACGTCTGGGCTTTCCATGACGAGCTCGACCTCGCCCCGGGCAAGGTGCGGGTGAAGAAGGGCGACGGCGCCGCCGGGCACAACGGCCTGCGCGACATGCAGCGTGCCTTCGGCAGCCCGGATTTCTGGCGCGTGCGCCTCGGCATCGGGCATCCCGGCCAGAAGGAGCGGGTGCATGGCCACGTGCTGGGCGACTTCGCCAAGGTGGATACCTGGGTGGCCCCGCTGCTCGATGCGGTGGCCGACGCGGCGCCGCTGCTGGCCGATGGGAAGCCCGAGGACTTCATGACCCGCGTGGCGCTGCTGACCCAGGCGCCCTGAGCATGGGGCGCGCGGCGTGACCCGGCTGCTGGGCTTCGCCTGCCGGGCACGGCAGCGCTGGGCCCTGGCCTGGCCGGGGGTGCTGCAGGCGTGCCTCGCCGCCGCCGTGGCCTGGGTGCTGGCGCAGCACGTCATGGGCTCCACCCACCCCGTCTTCGCCCCCATCGCGGCGCTGGTCTGTCTCTCGCCGGGCGTCGCCAGCCGTGGCCGGCAGGCGGTGCTGATGATGCTGGGCGCGGTGATCGGCGTCGTGGTCGGCCTCGCCCTGCTGCTGCTGGTACCGCCGGTCACGCCGGGCATCTTCCTCGTCACCGGCCTGACCATGATGGCGACGGCCGCCTTCGATATCAGCGCGGTGGCCCTGATCCAGGCCGGGGCCTCCGCCATCCTGGTCGCCGCCTCCGGGCAGCCGGGGATCGGGCCGGAACGCGTGGGGGACGCGGCCATCGGCGCCGCCGTCGGCCTGCTGGTCAGCCAGGTGCTGCTCACCCCCGATCCGGTGGCGCTGATCCGGGCCGAGGCGCGCGGGCTGCTGCGCGAATCCGGCGCGGGCCTGGCCGCCGCCGCCCGCGCCTTGCCGGCAGCGGACCAGGTCGCGATGGCCGAGGCGCTGGCGCGCTTCCACGCCGCCAACCAGCGCCTGATCGCCCTGTCCGCGGCCGTGGACAGCGCCAGGGGCGGGATGCGGCGCTGGACCCTGCGCGGCCGGCTGGCGGCGGAGGCGGTGGAACGGGAGGCGGCGCGCTACGACCATCTCGCCGCGCGGATCGGGGCGGGGGTGCTCCTGCTCGGCGAGGCGCTGCATGCGCGGCTGGGGCCTTCGCCACCGCCGCCGCTGGTGGCGCGCCTCGCCTGGCTGGCGCGTCGGGCCGAGGCGCTGAGCCAGGGCCGGACCGAGACCTCGCCCTGGCCGGATGGCGGCATGGCGGCGGCGCCCTGGACCGTGCCGGCCGCGCTGGTCCAGGACCTGCGCGGCACCCTGGACGAGCTGGCGCCGCGGATCGCGGAGATCGCGGCGGAGCGGGAGGCCGCCCGGCCCGGGGGCGGCGTGTCCGGCGGAGGCAGGTCCGGAAGCGGTTGACCGCGACGCCGCGCCGGCGCATCGCCGGGGCGAGGCAGGAGAGGGCAGCAGCCGTGGCGGAATGGAGCATCTGGCACAATCCGCGCTGCGGCACCTCTCGCACCGCGCTCGCGCTGCTGCGCGAGGCGGGGATCGAGCCGCAGGTCATCGAGTACCTGAAGACCCCGCCGGACCGGCGGGCCATCGCAGACGCCTGCGCGAGTCTGGGCATCGCCCCCTCCGCCCTGCTGCGCCGCAAGGAGCCGCTCGCGTCGGAGCTCGGGCTGCTGGGCGGGGCGGTGAGCGAAGCGGCGGTGCTGGAGGCGATGGCCGCGCATCCGCTGCTGATCGAGCGGCCGGTGGTGTTCGGCCCGGCCGGCGCCCGGCTGGGGCGGCCGGCCGAGCGGGTGCGGGAGCTGTTGCCGGCCGGGGGCTGACCGGGCCGGCGGGCGCGGATCGCGGCGCATCCCGTCCGGTTGGGGCCGCCCTGCGCCCGGACAGGCTTGGCGCGGCGCCGTCCCCGGGCGTATGGGCTGGCGCGCAATCGTCGCGCGTCCCGCACCGGCCCGAAGGGGATGACGGGCGCGCCCCGGGTCATCCCCCCTTCCGAAGCGGGGGCGTATGGCCCCGCCGGGATGGAGTGAGGACGTGGGGTTCAACTGCGGCATCGTCGGGCTGCCCAATGTGGGCAAGTCCACCCTGTTCAACGCGCTGACGCAGACCGCGGCGGCCCAGGCGGCGAACTATCCCTTCTGCACCATCGAGCCGAATGTCGGCCGCGTCGCGGTGCCCGACCCGCGGCTGGACGCGCTGACGCGCATCGGCAAGAGCCAGAAGACCGTGCCCACCAGCCTGGAGTTCGTGGACATCGCGGGCCTGGTGCGCGGCGCCTCGCGCGGGGAGGGGCTGGGCAACCAGTTCCTCGCCAACATCCGCGAGGTGGACGCCATCGTCCACGTCCTGCGCTGCTTCGAGGATGGCGACATCACCCATGTCGAGGGCAGCGTGGACCCGATCCGCGACGCCGAGACGGTGGAGACGGAGCTGATGCTCGCCGATCTCGACAGCCTGGAGAAGCGGCTGCCGGCGACGCAGAAGAAGGCCAAGGGCGGCGACAAGGAGAGCGCGGCCCTGGTCGCGCTGATGGAGCCGCTGATCGCGGCGCTCCAGGCCGGCCAGCCCGCGCGCACGGCGGTGCCGAAAGGCGAGGAGGCCGCCGCCGCGCGGCTCCAGCTCATGACCACCAAGCCGGTGCTCTATGTCTGCAACGTCGAGGAGGGCGCGGCCGCCACCGGCAACGCGCATTCCGCCCGGGTCTTCGAGCGCGCCGCCGCCGAGGGGGCGAAGGCCGTCGTCGTCTCCGCCGCGATCGAGGCGGAGATCAGCCAGATGGGCGCCGAGGACCGCAAGGAGTTCCTCGACAGCCTCGGGCTGGAGGATAGCGGCCTGGATCGCATCATCCGCGCCGGCTACGCGCTGCTGGGCCTGATCACCTACTTCACCGTGGGGCCGAAGGAGGCCCGCGCCTGGACGATCACGAAGGGCACCAAGGCGCCGCAGGCCGCGGCCGTGATCCACAACGACTTCGAGCGCGGCTTCATCGCGGCCGAGACCGTCGCCTATGACGACTACGTCGCGCTGGGCGGCGAGCAGGGCGCGAAGGAGGCGGGGAAGATGCGGATCGAGGGCAAGGAGTACGTCGTGAAGGACGGCGACATCTTGCTCTTCCGCTTCAACGTCTGAGCGCGGGGTGCCGCTGCCCCGGCTTCGTCTCCCCGACCGGCAGAGGCTGGGCCGCTTCGCCCTCGGCTACGGGCTCGCCCTGCTGGGCGGCTCGACGTTCTTCCTGCTCGGCACGCCGCTGCCCTGGATGCTGGGGGCGCTGACCGCCGTCGCGGCGGGAAGCCTGGCGGGGCTGCCCGTCGATGCCTCGCGCACGCTGCGCAACCTGGGCGCGCTGGTGCTCGGCTGCGCCCTCGGCCTCTACTTCACGCCGCAGGCGGCGGCCCGCATCCTGGCCGACTGGCCGCTGATCCTCCTCGCCGCCCTGTCCACCCTGGCGGTCGGGCTCGCCCTGTCGCCGCTGCTCGCGCATCTCGCGCGCACCGACCGGCGCAGCGCCTTCTTCGCCTCCATGCCGGGCGGCGTCGCGGAGATGGCGCTGCTGGCGGAATCCTACGGCGCCAAGCCCGCCTTCGTCGCCGTGCTCCAGCTCCTGCGCATCGTGGGCGTCGTCGTGCTGGTGCCGGCCGCGATCGCCGTGCTGGGCGGCATCAGCCGCGTGCCGTCCGAACGCGCGCTGCTGCCGTGGAACGTCCCCGGCCTGCTGCTGCTGATCGCCCTGGGGGGCGTGGGCACCTTCGTCCTGACGAAGCTGCGCATCCGCAACACCTGGGTGCTGGGCGGGCTCGCGGTGGGGGTGGGCTTCACCACCATGGGGGTGACGCTCTCCGGCGTGCCGCCCTGGCTGGTCGCGACGGCGCAGGTGGTGATGGGCGCGCAGCTCGGCACCCAGTTCGAGCGCGCGACCTTCATCGGCGGGCGGCGCCTGCTCTCGGTCGCGGCGCTGCACGTCGCGCTGCTGACCATCGGCTGCTCGCTGATCGGGCTGGCCATCGCCTGGGGCACGGGTGCCTCGCCCGCGACGATGGTGCTGGCGACCGCGCCGGGCGGCATCGCGGAGATGTCGGTCACCGCCAAGACCATGGCGCTGGACGTGGCGGTGGTGGTGGCCTTCCACCTGGTGCGGATCGCCGTGACGGCGGTGCTGGTGCAGCCCGTCTCGTGGCTGTGGCGGAAGTGGGGGTGGATGTAGCGCCGGGCCGGAGGAGGCTCAGCGCCCCTCCGGGCAACCGGGGCCGAGGCTCCGCTCGAAGGCCTGCCGGGAGGCGGCGACGTGCCGCTGCATCAGCAGCGCGGCCAGCTCTCCGTCCCTGGCGGCCAGGGCCTCCAGGATGCGACGGTGCTCGCCGTGGGCGACGGCGGCGCGCTGCGCGGCCGCGCCGGGGCGCAGGCGGTACAGCCGGGTGAACTGATGGATGCCGCCGGCCAGCATGCCGAGCAGCACGCGGTTGCCGCTGATTTCCAGGATCCGCATGTGGAAGGCGCCCATCCCCTCGGGCCGGCCCGGCGGGTCGCCCTCGTACTGGGAAAGGGCGCCGGCCTCCGCGTCCAGCAGCGTCGACAGCCCGGCGAGATCCTCCGCCGTCGCGCGCTCGGCGGCGCGGCGGCAGGCATGGGGCTCCAGCACCTCGCGCACCTCGAACAGGTCGCGCACCACCGCCGCCGAGAGCTCCGACACCCGCACCCCGGCGAAGGGGGAGCGCACGAGGAGCTGCCGCTCCTCCAGCCGGCGCAGCGCCTCGCGGACCGGGGCGCGGCTGACGCCGTAGCGCTGCGCCAGCTCTGCCTCGGTCAGGCGGGAACCGGCCGGCAGCTCCCCCTGGACGATGGCGCGCCCCAGCTCCTCGAACAGGTGGTCGGCGCTGGTGGGGATGGCGGAGGGGGCAGGGGAGCCGGATGTGTCGACCAAGCCTGTCTCCATGGCCGGGGGCCTGGCTGCTTAACCCAGGCCCGGCGAGGCCCGTCAAGCCGGGGGCGGGGCCATCCTCCGGTCGCCGAAAGCATATTGTCGACCATCACTCGGAGCAGCTAGCATTCAGGCCCAGGTTCGAGTGGGAATCCGCCTTGATCGTCGACCATTCTGCCGGATCCGAAACACGGGTTCTCTGTGCCACGGCCGGGATCGGCGCCGGGCTCCACCTCCCCTCCTATGAAGCCGGCCTGGCCCTGGACCCGCATGTCGTGGCCGCCGATGCCGGCACGACCGATGCGGGCCCCTATGCCCTGGGCTCCGGCGAATGTGCCTTCGCCCGGGAGGCCGTGGCGTCGGACCTCGAGGCCATCATCCTCGGCGCCAGGGCGCGGGGCATTCCCGTGCTGATCGGCTCCTGCGGCACGGCTGGGGCGGACATCCAGGTCGACTGGTGCCTCGACATCGTCCGCGAGATCGCCGGACGCCACCGGACGCCCCTGCGCGTCGCGCTGGTCTATGCGGAGCAACCGAAGTCCCGGCTGGCGGCGCAGCTCGCCCTCGGCCAGATCAGGCCCCTCGATCCCGCGCCGCCCTTCGACGCGGGCACGATCGACCGGGCGGACCGGATCGTCGGCATGATGGGCATCGAGCCGCTGCAGGCCGCCCTGGCGGAGAAGCCGGACGTGGTGCTGGCCGGCCGTTGCAGCGATTCCGCCCTCTTCGCCGCCGTGCCGGTGCTGCACGGCCGTCCCGCCGGCCTATCCTGGCACATGGGCAAGGTGATCGAGTGCGGGCCGCTGGCCTGCGTCACCAAGGGGCCGGGGGTGATGCTGGGGGTGGTCCGGGACGATCACGCGATCATCCGCCCGATCGGCCCGAACCTGGCCTGCACGCCCCAGAGCATCGCCGCGCACAGCCTCTACGAGAACGGCGATCCCTGGCTGCACCGCGAATGCTCGGGCACGCTGGACATCACCGATGCCGTCTTCACCCAGGAGGATGCCACCAGCGTCCGCATCACCGGCAGCCGCTTCATCCCCGCCAGCCCGAAGACGGTGAAGCTGGAAGGGGCGGAACCGCTGGGCCACCAGACCCTGATGATCGGCGGCATCCGCGACCCCTTCCTGCTCGACATGCTGGACGAATGGCTCGCCGGGGTCCGGCGGGCCACGGAGAAGGCCGCGGCCGACCTGCTGGCGGACCGCCTGCGGCCGGGGGAGTGGCGCATGGATCTTCACCTCTATGGCCGCGACGCGGTGATGGGCGCGCAGGAGCGCGACCCGCGCCGCCCGCACGAGGTCGGGGTGGTGGCGACCTTCACCGCCCCGACCCAGGCCCTGGCCACCAAGCTGGCCCAGCTCGCGCGGCAGCCCTTCCTGCACAATCCCATCCCGAAATGGCGGGGGGCGATCACCACCATCGCCTACCTGCTGAACCCCGCGCATGTGGAGCGCGGCCCCGTCTGGCGCTTCTGCGCGAACCACGTCGTGGAGGTCGAGGACCCGATGGAGCTGTTCCGACTCAGGACGGTGCAGGTCGGATGAGGAACAGCCCCGTCCCGCTGCACGCGCTCGCCAGCCTGATCCGCAGCAAGAACGCCGGACCCTTCGTCCTCACCTTCGACATCATGTTCGACACGCCCGCCGCCTATGAGCGGGTGAAGCGGTCGGGGGCGCTGGATGCCGCCGTCTTCGCCAGCCGCTTCGGCTGCGCGCCGGAGACGGTCGCGTTCTACGTCTGCGACAACGCGCTGGCCTTCAAGATCAGCGTGCCGCGCCCGCGGCCGCAGGGCGATCCGGCCGATGCCGACCTGCATGGCGGGCAGCAGTTCGCCCCGCTGCTCGACATCGAGATTCCCTGACAGACACGGAGCCGTCGCCATGCGCCCCCGCTTCCGCACGCTTCTCCTCGCGGCCGGCGCATGGGCCGCCGTGCCGCCGGCCGCCCCCGCGCAGACGCTGACCATCGGCGCCGGGGCGGCGGTGACCAGCATGGATCCGCACTTCCACAACCTTGTCCCGAACATCGCGGTGGCCCAGCACGTCTTCGAGGGGCTGACGCGGATGGACGCCAAGGCCCGCATACAGCCCAGCCTGGCCACCGCCTGGCGTGCCGTCGCGCCCGATACCTGGGAGTTCGACCTGCGCGAGGGGGTCAGCTTCCAGAACGGCCGCCCCTTCACGGCCGAGGACGTGGCCTTCACCCTGGGTCGCGCCCCGGAGGTGCCGAACAGCCCCAGCTCCTTCCGCATCTTCACGCGCGCGGTGAAGGGGGTGGAGGTGGTCGGGCCGTACCGTGTCCGGCTGCGCACGGATGGCCCCTATCCCCTCCTGGCTTCGGACCTGACGCAGGTCGTCATGCTGGATGCGGAGACGCACCGGGGTGCCGCCACGGAGCAGTTCAACGGCGGCCAGGTGACCTTCGGGACGGGCCCCTACCGCTTCGTCCGCTTCGTGCCGAACGACCGGATCGAATACGTCCGCAACGAGGCCTACTGGGGCGGGGCCGAGCCCTGGGCGCGGGTGACCTACCGCCTGATCGTCAACGCCGCCGCCAGGACCGCCGCCCTGCTCTCGGGCGACGTGCAGGTGATCGACCAGGTCTCCACCGCCGATCTCGGCCGCATCCGCGCCGAGCCGGGGCTGGAGGTCAGCGAGGCGGTGAGCCTGCGCCTCATCTTCCTGGCGATGGACCAGTGGCGCGACGGGCCGACCCCCTTCGTCGCCGATGCGGCCGGCCAGCCCCTGCCGCACAACCCGCTGCGCGATGCCCGCGTGCGCAGGGCCTTGTCCATTGCGCTGTCGCGCGACGCCATCGCGGGGCGGGTGATGGAGGGCGCCGCGATCCCCGCCGGCCAGCTCCTGCCCGAAGGGGCCTTCGGCTACGTCCCGAACCTCGGCCCTCCCGCCTTCGATCAGGCGGGGGCACGCCGGCTGCTGGCCGAGGCCGGCTACCCGAACGGCTTCCGTCTGACCCTGCACGGCCCGAACGACCGCTACGTCAACGACGAGAAGGTGCTGCAGGCCGTGGCCCAGATGTGGACCCGGATCGGCGTGCAGACGCAGGTGGCGGCCCTGCCCTTCGCCAACTTCTCGCCCCGCTCCGCGAAGCTGGAGTTCAGCGCCTATCTCGGCGGCTGGGGCAGCAACACCGGCGAGGCATCCTCGCCGCTGCGCTCCCTGGTGGGCAGCTTCAGCACGGAGCGCGGCTGGGGCGCCTCGAACCGCGGACGGTACAGCAATCCGGCCGTCGACTCCCTGCTGACCGCGGCGCTGGCGGAGGTCGACGACCCGAAGCGCGAGGCGCTGCTGCAACAGGCCACGCGCGTCGCCATGGAGGACGTCTCGCTGATCCCGGTGCACATCCAGAAGGGGCTCTGGGCGCACCGGCGGGACATCGCCTATGCGCCGCGGGCCGACGAGATGACACGCGCGATGGACGCGAGGCCGGCCCCCTGAACGGATCCCGGGGCGCGCGTCACACCGGCAGCCGCACCCGGGCGCGCAACCCGCCCAGCGGGCCGTCCTCCAGCAGGATGTCGCCGCCATGCGACCGCGCGATGTCGCGCGCGATCGCCAGTCCCAGCCCGGTCCCCTTGGCGTCGAGCGTCGCGAAGGGGCGGAAGGCCTCCTCCCGCGCCTCGGCCGGGATGCCGGGGCCGTCATCGTCCACCGTCACCTGCGCCCAGTCGTTTTCCGACTGCGCCACCGTCACGGTGATCCGCCCCGCATGCTTGCGCGCGTTGTCGAGCAGGTTGCCCAGGCAGCGGCGCAGCGCGTCGACCCGCATCGGCAGCACCAGCTCCTCCGGCGCGTGCAGCGCCACCGCCGCCCCGTCGCGCCGTGCCTTCCCCACCAGCCCCCGCACCAGCGCCACCAGATCCGCCGGCTCCGCCTTGCCCGTGCCCTCGCCGCGGGCGAAGGAGAGGTAGCCGGCGACCATCCGCTCCATCTCCTCCACGTCCTGGGTCAGCTCCGCGATGTCCTGCTCCGCCCCCTGGGAGGGCAGCATGGCCAGGCCGAGGCGCATGCGGGTGAGGGGGGTGCGAAGGTCGTGGCTGATGCCGGCCAGCATCTCCGTGCGCTGGGTGACGAAGCGCCGGATGCGCGCCTGCATCTGGTTGAAGGCGGTGGCGGCCTGGCGCACCTCGATGGCACCTTCCGGCTTGATCGGGCCGATGTCGCGGCCGATGCCGAAGGCCTCCGCGGCGCCGGCCAGCCGCCGCAGCGCGCGCACCTGGTTCTTCATGAATAGCGCGGCGATGACGAAGAGCAGCAGCGAGGCGCCGACCAGCCAGATGACGAAGAGGTAGAGCGTGCCGGTGAAGAGACGCTTCCTCGGCGCCTCGACATGCAGCACCCCATCGGGAAGCTGCACCCGCACGATCACGCTGCGCGGGTCGGACTGCCAGTCGGAGTCGAAGGGCAGGCGCAGCCGCTCGCGCAGCGAGCGCTCCAGATCCTCCTCCAGCGGCAGCAGCGGCAGGGAGGCGGCGCGCGGCGTGTCGGGCGGCGGCAGCACCGCCCCTGGCTCGAAGGCCATGGCGAGGTCGAGCCGCCAGGAGGATTCGCGGAACAGCCAGCGCCGTGTCTCCTCCTCCGGCGCGCGCTTCAGGACCTCCGTCACCATGGCGATCTCGCCGGCCATGCCGTCCGACAGGCGGCGGGAGATGACGCCCAGATGCGTGCCGTAGAACAGCTGCAGCGCGATCCCCTGCAGCACCAGCATCGGCACCAGGATCAGCAGCAGCGACCGGCCCAGCAGGCCGCGCGGCACCAGCCAGCGGATCAGCCGCCCGCCCCCGAGCGGCCCGCGGCGCCGGCGGCGGCCGAGCGGGCCGGAGGCCTCGCGCGTCCGAGGCGCCGGGCCCCCGGGCAGCCCGCCGGCCAGGGGGGCCTCCGTCGTCTCGCCCACGGCGCTCATCCGCGTCCTCCCCGGCGAGGCATGCTCATGGCCCGGGCCGCAGCACGTAGCCGCGGTGGCGCACGGTCTGCAGGAAGCGCGGCTCGCGCGGGTCGGGCTCGATCTTGCGGCGCAGCCGGGTGACCTGCACGTCCACCGCCCGTTCCCCCGCATCGGGGGTGCCGAGGGCGGCGGCGATCTCCTCGCGCGACAGCACCTCGCCGGCGCGCTTCGCCAGCGCCGTCAGCAGCGCCGCCTCGCCGCCGGTCAGGCGCACCGTGCCCTCGGGCCCGCGCAGCTCGCCGCGCTCCGGGTCGAACCAGCGGGGGCCGAGCTGCACGGGGGCGGTGGGCAGGCTGGAAGGGGCGGGGGGCGCGGCGCGGCGCAGGATGGCGCGCACCCGCTGCGCCAGCTCGCGCGGGTCGAAGGGCTTGGCGAGGTAGTCGTCCGCCCCGTGCTCGAAGCCGGCCACCCGGTCGTCGGGGGAGCCGGCGGCGGTGAGCATCAGCACCGGCACGTCCTGGCTCTCGCGCCGCAGGGATTCCACCAGCTGCAGGCCCGTCTCGCCCGGCATCATCACGTCCAGCACCAGCAGGTCATAGGCCATACCGGCCAGGGCCTGCCGCGCGGCCGCGGCATCGCCCGCGACGCTGACCCGGAAGCCCTGCTCGGCCAGGAAGCGCTGCAACAGGCCACGCAGGCGGGGATCGTCGTCCACCACCAGCAGGTGCGCGGGATCGGCCTCCGTCACCGGCGCATGCTCCCCAGCCGGTCGAGCTGCGCCCGCGCCTCCGGCCCCATCAGGCCGCGCATGACCCGGCGGAACCCGTCCACCGCGGCCGGCCCGGCCTCGCGGTAGGCGTGCATCACCGTTTCCCGCTGCCGTTCGAACAGGCGGCGCTCCAGGATGCAGCCCTGCTCGGTCAGGGTCAGCAGCCGTTGCCGCCGGTCCACCCGGCCCGCCGCCTGGGTGACGTAGCCCTGCTCGATCATCGGGGTCAGCACCCGGCCGAGCGACTGCTTGGTGATGGACAGGATGGCCAGCAGGTCTCCCACCGTCAGGCCCGGACGCCGCCCGACGAAGTGCAGCACGCGGTGGTGCGCCCGGCCCATCCCCAGCTCCTCCAGGATGGCGTCGGCGCCCGCCGTGAAGTCGCGGTAGCCGAAGAACAGCAGGTCCTGGGCAAGGCGCAGCTCGTCCTCGCGGAGGAACAGGTGCTCGCGCCCCGCCGAGGCGCCGCCGGTCGGAGCCGGCGTCCTGCGCTCGCCACCAATCGGCCCTTCGGGCATGGCCGGCATGTCTCCCTGTTGGGTCAGCTTTGTTGACGTAAAATGCGCGATCGGTCTAGCCTCCGGCCTATCAAGCAATATTATTTCGTAAAAATCCATTTGGAGTTTTCGATCATGGCTGTGATGCCCTTCGACGATCGGGATGGGTGGATCTGGATGGATGGCGCCTTCCTCCCCTGGCGGGAGGCGAAGACGCATGTCCTGACCCATGGGCTGCACTATGCATCCGGAGTCTTCGAGGGCGAACGCTGCTACGCCGGGAATATCTTCAAGCTGCGCGAGCACACCGAGCGGCTGATCCGGTCCGGCCGCCTCCTGGGCTTCGAGATCCCCTATACGGCCGACGAGATCGACGCCGCCTGCATCGAGACGGTGCGGCGCAACGGCCATGCCGAGGCCTATGTCCGCCCCATCGCCTATCGCGGGTCGGAGATGCTGGCCGTCTCCGCCCAGCACACGCGGATCCACCTCGCCATCGCCTGCTGGGGCTGGCCGAACCTGTTCGGCGAGAACCGGATGAAGGGCATCCGCCTGAGCATGGCCCGGTGGCGCCGTCCGGCCCCGGACACGGCGCCGACCGCCTCCAAGGCCACCGGCCTGTACATGATCGGCACCCTGTCCAAGCATCAGGCGGAGGCGGAGGGCTTCGACGATGCCATGATGCTCGACCACAAGGGGGACGTCGCCGAGGCGACCGGCGCCAACGCCTTCTTCGTCTTCGACGGCGAGGTGCATACCCCCACCCCCGTCTGCTTCCTGGACGGCATCACCCGCCGCACGGTGATGCGCCTGGCCCGGAACCGGCAGATGAAGGTCGTCGAGCGCACCATCAGGGCCGAGGAGCTGCCGAAGGCGAGCGAGGTCTTCCTGGCCGGCACCGCGGCCGAGGTGACGCCGGTGCGCGCCATCGGCGAGCACGGCTACACCCCGGCCCGGATCACCGAGACCCTGATCGCCGACTACGAGGCGCTGGTGCGGATGAGCCCGGCCGAGGTCGCCCGCCTTTCGGCCTGACCGGCTCCGGCCAGCCCTGCTCCGGCCAGCCCGGTTTGGGCCCGTGCGGTTTGGGCCCGTCCGGAGGAAGGGCGGGCCGTGCCATCGGTGCGGCCCCGCCTCCGCGTTCCCCCGGCCGGACGGGCACAGCAGCAAATCCTTGCATCCCTCGCGGCACGGGGCCCTTACTCCCCCACAACAAGGGTGGAGGAGTCCCCTGTGGCAAGCCTGGATCTCACCGACTTCCTCGACAAGGCGCATGAGCAGACGCCGCTCTCCAAGCTCCTGGATCTGCCGGTCTCGGCGATCCAGGGCGTCAGCGAGGCGGATGGCGAGGCGCTGAAGAAGGCGTTCGGCATCAAGACGATCGGCGATCTCGGCCGCAACAAGTACTTCGTCCTGGCCCAGTCGATGGCCCAGCTGGTGCAGTTCGCCGGCAAGTAGCGGACCAAGACCGTGCCATGCCCTGCCGCGCCCCGCAGGGTGTGGGCGGGTGCCGGGATCGGCTCAGGGCCGGCCCTCCCATTCCGCCGCGGGCTCGCCGGCTGCAGAGCCGTTGCGGGACGCCGCGCGTCGCGGCTGGCGCGCGACGTGCTTGGCCCCCGGCGTGTGGCGGAGTCATGCTCCCGCACCCACCCCGGAGACCGAGATGCCTGATCCCGCCCTGCTCAAGCGCCTGGAAGCTGCGATCGACGCGAACTGGGACAGGGAGGTCGCCTGGTTGCAGGAGCTCGTCCGCTTCCCCAGCCTGCGCGGCCGCGAGGCGCCCTGCCAGGACTGGATCGCCCGGGAGTTCGCGAAGCGCGGCTGGGACGTGGACCGCTACACCCTGGCCGAGGTGAGCATGGAGGGCCTGCCCGGCTTCTCCCCCGTGATGGACACCGACTACACCCGGGCCGTGCAGGTGGTGGCGACCGTGCGCGCGCCGAAGCCCGAGGGCCGCAGCCTGATCCTGCAGGGTCATGTCGACGTGGTCCCCCCCGGGCCCGAGGACATGTGGACCTACCCGCCCTTCGACCCGGTGGTGAAGGACGGCTTCATGAACGGCCGCGGCGCGCACGACATGAAGCAGGGCGTGGCCGCGATGGTCTTCGCGATGGATGCGCTGCGGACGGCCGGCCTCGCCCCCGCCGCGGATGTCTATGTCCAGACGGTGACGGAGGAGGAGTGCACCGGCAACGGCGCGCTTTCCACCCTCGCGCGCGGCTACCGCGCCGAGGCCTGCCTGATCCCGGAGCCGACCGGCAACACCATCGGCCGGGCGGCGGTCGGGGTGATGTGGTTCCGCCTGCGCGTGCGCGGCGTGCCCGTCCACGTGGCGCGCGCCCAGACCGGCAGCAACGCCATCATGTCCGCCTATACGCTGATCCAGGCGGTCTATGCCCTGACGGCGAAGATCAATGAGCGCGCGAAGTCGCACCCCTGGTTCAAGGAGATCGCCAACCCGGTGAAGTTCAACCCGGGCGTGATCCGCGGCGGCGACTGGGGCAGCTCCACCCCCGCCTGGTGCGAGGTGGACTGCCGCATCGGCCTGCTGCCCGGCACCTCATTGGAGGAGGCGCGGCGCGAGCTCACGGAGGCGGTCATGGCGGCGGCCCGGGCGGACAACTTCCTCGCCAACAACCCGCCGGAGGTGATCTGGAACGGCTTCCAGGCGGATGGCCATGTGCTGGAGCCGGGCAGCGAGGCCGAGGCCGTGCTCGGCCAGGCGCATGAGGCGGTGCTGGGCGAGCCGATGCAGGCGCGGCTGGGTACGGGCGTGAACGACACCCGCTTCTACGACCTGTACTACAACGTGAAGGCCCTTTGCTACGGACCGGGCGGCGAGGGCGCGCATGCCTTCGACGAGCGGGTGGACCTCGCCAGCCTGAAGCGCACCACGCTGGTGCTGGCGGGCTTCATCGCGGACTGGTGCGGCACCCGGCCGATCTGAGACGGCTGGCGGTGCGCCACGGTCCGGACCGACGGCTCGACGCGGCGCGCCGCCTGCTCACCCATCTGTGGGAGACGCTCCGGCCCGGCGTCCCGGTGCGGCTCTGGAACGGCGAGGTCGTGCCGCCCGAGGCCGTGCCGGCGGGCGGCGTGATGCTGGCGCTGAACAGCCCGGAGGCGGTGACGCGTCTGGTCCGGCGCCCCCGGCTCGCCACCGTCATCGAGTTGGTCGCCGACGGCGATCTCTCGATCGAGGGCGGGACGCTGCTGGATCTGGCGGCGCGGCGTGGCGCCCTGCAACGCCGGGGGCTGGCGCGGCGCCTGGACAAGCGGCTGGTGCTCGGCGCGCTGCTGCCCTTCCTGTTCCGCGGCAGGGCCGGCGCCGCCGGAAGCCATGCCTATGCCGGGGTGGACGCCGCGAAGGATGCCAGGGGCCGCGACAACAAGGCCCTCGTCCAGTTCCACTACGACCTGTCCAACGCCTTCTACGGCCTCTTCCTCGATCCGGAGATGGTCTATTCCTGCGCCTATTTCCCCGACTGGGACGCCAGCCTGGACGACGCGCAGCGGGCGAAGCTGGAGATGACCTGCCGCAAGCTGCGGCTGCGGCCCGGCGAACGGTTCCTCGACATCGGCTGCGGCTGGGGCGGACTCGTCTGCCATGCCGCGCAGCATTTCGGGGTCCTGGCCCACGGCGTCACCCTGTCCCAGGCGCAGCTCGACTTCGCCCGCGAGAAGGTCGCCCGCCTCGGCCTGCAGGACCGGGTCATGCTGGAGTTGAAGGACTACAAGGATCTGTCCGGCGAGTACGACAAGATCGCCTCGATCGGCATGTTCGAGCATGTGGGGCTCGACAACCACGCCGCCTACTTCGCGACGATGCGCCGCCTGCTGCGGCCGCGGGGCCTCCTTCTCAACCACGCCATTGCCCGGCCGGCGAAGAAGGACCTCCGCACCTTCCGGCGCAAGCGGCCGGAATTCGCCGCGCTGACCCGCTACGTCTTTCCCGGCGGCGAGCTGGACTACATCGGCCTCTCCCTGACGAACCTGGAGCGGCATGGCTTCGAGGTGCACGACGTCGAGGGCTGGCGCGAGCATTACGGCCGCACCTGCCGCCTCTGGACGGAGCGGCTCTACGCCCGGCGCGAGGCGGCCGAAGAGGAGGTCGGCGCGGCCAGGACGCGGCTGTGGCTGCTCTACCTCGCCGGCTGCGCGCTCGCCTTCGAGCGCGGCAGCGTCGGGATCTTCCAGACCCTGTCCTCGAAGCGGGCACGAGGACCCAGCGGGCTGCCGCCGACGCGCGGCGACCTGTACCGGTGACCGGCAGCCCGCGGGCGGCGGGCGCGCCTCCCCGCGGTCAGGCCCCCGGTCAGGCCGGGCGCACGTTCCAGAACATCGGGATGCCCTTCAGCACGCCGGTGATGCTGGTCCGGTACGCCGTCGGCTGGATGTACTTGCCGAGCGGGTAGAACGGCACCTCCTCGAAGGCGGTGGCCTGGATGTCGCGGCAGATCGCCTGCTGCGCCGCGAGATCCGGTGCGGTGAACCAGGCGTCGCGCAGCGCCTCCGTGCGCGGCGAAGAGGACCAGCCGGCGTAGCCCGCCTCGCCCGTGCCGCGCAGGGCGATGTGCACGGCGGGGTTCAGCCAGTCCGTCCCCGCCCAACTGGTGACGAAGGCGTTCCAGCCGCCGGCTTCCGCCGCGTCCTTGCGGTTGCGCCGGGTCAGCATGGTGCCCCAGTCCAGCGCCAGGTAGTCCACGTTCATGCCGGCCTGCTTCAGCATGTCCGCCGCCACGTCGCCCTGGGACTTCAGCGAGGCGGAATCGGCCGGCACCATCAGCACGACCTTCTCGTTGTTGTAGCCTGCCTCCTTCAGCGCCTGCCGCACCTTGCCCATGTCGCGCGGCGTGGTGAGCCGGTCGAAGCCGACCTCGCTCGCCATCGGCGTGCCGGGGGCGAAGTAGCCGAGCGGCGTCTGGTAGAGCGCGGTGTCGCTGCCCACCAGCGCCTGCATGTAGCTCGGCTGGTCGAGGCCGGGCCACAGGGCGCGGCGGATCGCGGGGTTGTTGAAGGGCGGCTGCAGGTGGTTCACCCGCAGCATCGTCACCATCCCGGTGGGGTCGAGCACGTCCACCTTCACGCCGCGCGCGCGGCGGAGCAGGCCGAGCATCTCGTGGTTGGCGTATTCCATCCAGTCCTGCTCGCCCGCCTGGAGCGCCGCCGTGCCGGTGCTGACATCCGGCATGGTGGTCCATTCCACGCGGTCGTAGTGGACGACCTTCGGCCCGGCGGTCCAGTCGGGCGTCCCGCCCTCGCGTGGCTTGTACTTCTCGAACTTCGCATAGACGTTGCGCGCGCCCGGCACGCGCTCGCTGGACAGGAAGCGGAAGGGCCCGCTGCCGACGATCTCGGTGATCTGCTGGAAGGGGTCGGTGTTGGCGATCCGCTCCGGCATCATCGCGCAGAAGGGGGAGGGGACCTTGCCCAGCGCATCCGGCAGCAGCGGGAAGGGGCGCTTGAGCCGGAAGCGGATGGTGCGGTCGTCCGGCGCGCTCAGCTCGTCCGTGGTGGCGAGCAGCGTGCCGCCGAAGGGATCGCGCCTCGCCCAGCGGCGAATGCTGGCGACGCAGTCGCGCGCCAGCACCTTCTCGCCGTCATGCCAGAGCAGACCGTCGCGGAGCTTCAGGTTCCACAGCGTCCCGTCCGCCTCGACGGTATGGCCCTCCACCATCTGCGGCTGGGCCTTGAAGCTGCTGTCCACGCCGTAGAGCGTGTCCCAGACCAGGAAGCCGTGATTCCGGGTGACGTAGGGCGTGGTGTAGACCGGATCGAGGTAGACAAGGTCGATCTGCGGAATGAAGCGCAGCGTCGTCTGCCGCTGCGCCCGCACCTGCGCGGGCGCTGCCAGCGTGGCCGCCGCCAGGCCCACGCCCTTCAACACGCTGCGTCGATCCATGCGTATCCCAGGCTCCCGGTGCCGCGCCCGCGATGGCAAGGGTCGCATCGGGCCCGGGGCGGGCGGAGGACCGGTGCGACGCGCCGCGCAATGCAGGAGGCATGCCGGCCAGGCGCATCATGGCCGTACGCCGTATCGCGCCGCCAGGAAATCCGGCGAGCCCGGTCTCATACCGGCGGCGGGGCGTGGCCCTCCGCGCTGTCGTGTTCCGGCGGCGGACCGGAAGGGGACGCCGGCCTGCGGCATCGACGCGGTGCGTCGATCCCCGTCCCAAGCCCTCCCCTGCCGGGGCCACAAGCGGGCCCCGGGCCCCGGGCCCCGCTGGGAGTTGGTTCTACGCGGTAGGCATCAGCCTCTGGGCTGAACCCTGACGGAGCACGGACAGGCGGGACTCTGAAAACTCAGAAGGCGTCAGCAAGCGCGGACACCGTACCCGCCGAGGAGCATGGCTCCTCGGCGCCGTGACCCCGTGTCCGGCTGTCCCGCGGCAGCGCTGATCGGGTCCAGGGCCCGCAGGGTCCTGGCGGAGTGGGGGTATCGGGGGCGAGGCAGAGCCTTGCCCCCGGGCCACGCGTGCACCCCACGCCGGCACGGATCAAGGCTTCCCGCCGTCCGTATCAGAGCCCCGGATAACCCTCGGGCGGCCGTGCCTGCCGACGCAGATGCCGGCGGGGCTTCGGCAGCGGCAGCAGCAGCATCGCCACGAAGGGCATCAGCCAGGCGATCCGCGCCTGGTAGCGATCATGCGGGCCGGAGAGCGCGCCGGTCGCCACGGCGTTGGCGGTGATGCCGACCAGCACGCAAAGGATCAGGCCGAGCCGGCGGGGCTGGGCGCGCTCCGTCCACCACAGCCCGAGCAACGCCAGCGCACCGGCCACCAGGACCAGGCGGTGCGGCCAGCGGAAGGGCTCCGCCACCGGCGCCAGCGCGTCGCGCACCTGCGCGGAGGCGGTATAGGCCGCGCCCTCGCCGGGCCGGAAGCCTTCCGCGAGGCGCGGCGGCACCGATCCGCCCAGGGCGTAGCGCGAGAGCGTATCCCCCGCCTCCGCCATGAACAGTTGCCGCGCGGCATCGCGCAGGCCGTCCAGCGCGACGCGCAGCGGCTCGCGCCGCAGCGTCTCCGCCACGATCTCCCGTGCCTCGCCGGAGAGCAGCGCACCGCCGAGGAAGCGCGAGCGTCCCTCTGCATCCATGTTCACCGGGCTGTCGGGTTCCCAGAGGAAGACGTCGCTGTCGGTCGGCAGCCGCCCCGCCCAGGCGCAGAGATACCAACCCGAATCCGGGCAACGTGCCTCGATCGTCCGCGCCGCCGTGCCGTTCGCCACCAGCCGCGCCAGCAGGAAGGTCGCGCCATGCGGCGAGAGGGCGAGGCGGCCATGGCCCACGGCATTGGTCGCCAGCAACAGCACGACCGCGCCCGCGAGCGGCAGCGCGGCACGCAGCGCCGGCCGCCAGGAGCGCGCGAGCAGCATCACGAGCACCACCAGCGCCGCCGCCAGCGGCAAGTGCGACAGGTGCGACGCGATGGCCAGCAGGGTCAGCAGCGCGACCCAGGCGGCCTCGCCGCGCGAGAGGGAGTCCCGCGCCAGTCCGAGCAGGTAGATGCCCAGCACCGTCACCGGTGCCAGGATGTCCGGCATCAGCATCGCCGCCGACCAGGGCGCGGTGGTGAGCAGCGCCGTCGCGGCGCAGAGCAGCAGGTGCCGCGCCGGCTGCGCCTCGCCCAGGGCCGCCCGCTGCGTCAGCCAGAGAAGGTGCGACAGCATCAGGCCCTGCGCGATCACCGGCGGCCACAGGCTGACGCCCCAGTGGAAGGCGTGCAGCATCGGGCCGTAGATCCAGGGCTTGTCCCAGATCATCAGCGGCCCGGTCGTCTGGTGCAGGAAGGCGCCGCTGTCGCTGAACAGCAGCGGGTAGCGGTTGGCGAAGGCCGGCCAGATCAGCAGCAGGCCGGCGAGCAGGATGGCCGCGATGGCCTGGCCGCGGGAGGCGGTCAGCGGGACCAACGCCCGGCCCGGTCGTCGTCCTCCGCCTTCGCCTCGACCCAGCGCGCCTCGCCGCCGGCGAACTCCTCCTGCTTCCAGAAAGGGGCCCGGGTCTTGAGCCAGTCGATCAGGAAGGCGCAGGAGTCCAGCGCCGCCATGCGGTGCGCGCTCGCGGTCAGCACCAGCACGATCGGCTCGCCCGGGGTCAGCCGGCCGAAGCGATGGATCACCGTGCAGCCCAGCAGCGGCCAGCGCGCGGCGGCATCGTCCCGGATGGCGGCGATCGCTGCCTCCGTCATGGCGGGGTAGTGCTCGAGGGTCATGGCCACCAGCCCGCCGCCGCCACGGCAGACGCCCAGGAAGCTGGCCAGGCCGCCCACATCCTCCCGGCCCGCGATCAGCGCCGCCGTCTCGGCACCCAGGTCGAAGGGCGCCTCCTGCACGGCCACATGGCCGGGGAGGGGGCGGGCGGGCGGCTCAGCCACCGGTGACCGGGGGGAAGAAGGCCACCTCGTCGCCCGGACCGACGGGGTCCCCGGCGCGGCAGAAGGCCTGGTTCACCGCGGCGCGGATCTGCTTCGGATTGGCGAAGGCGGCGGCATGGCCGGGCGAGCGGCCCGCGAGCCAGGTCATCAGCGCGCCGACCGTGGCCACCTCCGGCGGGGGGGAGACCTCCTCCTCCGCCACCCCGGCCTTCTGGCGCACCCAGGCGAAGTACAGGACCCGCATCGCCGCCCGCTATTGCGGCGTCGGCACCACCTGCACCCGCCCGTCCGGGCCGATCAGGGTGGTGGTCGAGCCCTGCGGGATGGCGATGCCGCTGCCGCCGCCGGGGGTGGTGTAGGTCTGGTAGCTGCCCGTGCCGCCGGTGGTCGTCGCCGGCGCGCCGCCCGGAATGGGAATCACCCGCCCGTCCTGCCGCGGGGCCGGCGGCGTCGCCGGCGGGCCCGGCGGGGTGGAGAAGCGTGGCGGCGGGTCGAACTCGCGCGGCGGCTCCGGCGGGGTCGAGGCCGGGCTGCGGCGCGGCAGGCGGTTGCCGTCCGCGTCGCGGCCCTGGAGCTGGCGGCCGGGCGGCAGGCGCTCCTGTGGCCCCGGCAGCGCGGCGCCGTCGCGCAGGCTGCGCGGCACCGTGCCGGGTGCCGGGGCGCGCGGATTCGGCGCCAGCTCCGGCGGGATCGCCGGACCCGGCTCGGTGCTGAGCACGCGCGGCTGCGGCGCCAGGCCGCGCTCGCGCGTTGCGCGCTCCAGCGCGGGGGTGTCCTGCTGCTGGAACATGGTGGGGGCGTCCGGGTTGGCGAGGGTGGCCCGCGGCGCCTCCTCGGCCGGCCAGACATTGCCCGGCTCGGGCAGCAGCGGCGCGGCCGCGGCCGATGCCTCGGCGACGTCGTCCGGCGCCATCACGCGCTGCACGGTCAGGCTGCCGAGAGGCGCGGGCGGGCTCTGGCGCCCGAACGGCGCGAAGTCAGCCCCGCATCCCGCGAGGAGCAACGCGAGTGCGGTTGCTCCGGCCCTGGCCGGAATCGCGCGATGCGGCATCCGAATCCCTCTCTACTGCTGCCCAGGATGCGCCGGGGACCGCCCCGTCTCAAGCGCAGCCGGCGCCAGCCATCCCCTCAGGGGCCGTCCGGTCAGGATCGACCGCCGGCCGTGGTGCCCGTGCGGCGCGCGTCCTGCGCCCCCGCGTGCCGGAGTCCCGAATGCATGTAGTCCCAGCCCGTCGCCAGAGTCAGGGCGGCGGCCACCCAGAGCCCGGCCTCTCCCAGCGCCGAGAGGGGCAGGAAGGACAGGTGCAGCACCGCCGCGGCCGAGTCGCCCGCCAGCAGGACCCCCAGCGCCCCCATCTGGAAGCCGGTCTTCCATTTCGCGAGCGGGGTGACGGGCATCCCCACGCGCAGGCTGGCCAAGTACTCGCGCAGGCCGGAGACCAGGATCTCGCGCAGCATGATGACGATGGCCGGCAGCAGGCCCAGCAGCGAGAGGCGGTTGAACCCGGCCAGCAGCATCAGCGCCGCGCCGACCAGCAGCTTGTCCGCGATCGGGTCCAGCATCCGGCCGAAGGCGGAGGTCATCTGCCGCTCCCGGGCGATCTTGCCGTCGAAGTAGTCGGTGATGGCGGCGGCCGAGAAGACGGCGCAGGCGGCGAGGTCGCCCCAGCCGGACTGCGCGTAGGCGAGCAGCACCATCAGCGGGATGGCCGCGATGCGCGACAGGGTCAGCAGGTTGGGCAGGTCGGTCGGCATGGGGGCCCGACGCTTCTACCCCGCCGGCTCGCGCGGCGCCACGGCAGTGGGATGAAAGTGCTCGTGGATGCGCCTCGCCATGGCGGGGCCGATGCCCGGGCAGTTCGCCAGATCCTCCGGCCCGGCGTTGCGGACCCCCCGCGCCGAGCCGAAATGATTCAGCAGACGCCGCTTGATGGCCCCCCCCACGCCGGGGATGTCGTCCAGCTCGGACTTCACCAGCGCCCTGGAACGGCCGGCGCGGTGGGTGGTGATGGCGAAGCGGTGCGCCTCGTCGCGCAGCCGTTGCAGGTAGTAGAGCACCGCATCCCGGGGCGGGAGCTGGAAGGGGGCGTGGCCGGCGCGGTGGAACCATTCCCGCCCGGCATCGCGGTCGGGCCCCTTGGCGACGGCGACCATGGGGATGTCGTCCACCCCCAGCTCCGCCAGGATCTCCCGCGCGGCGTTGAGCTGGCCGAGGCCGCCATCGATCAGCACGAGGTCGGGCCAGGAGCCCTGCTCGCGCTCCGGGTCCTCCTTCAGCGCGCGGCCGAAGCGGCGCTCGAACACCTCGCGCATCATGGCGAAGTCGTCGCCGGGCTTCACCGGGCCCTTGATGCCGTACTTGCGGTAGGCCGGCTTGAGGAAGCCGCCGGGCCCGGCCGCGATCATCACGCCATAGGCATTGGCGCCCTGGATGTGGCTGTTGTCGTAGACCTCGATCCGCTCCGGGGTGGCGGGCAGGTCGAAGACCTTCGCCACGCCCTCCAGCAGGGCGGTCTGGGCGGTGCCCTCCGCCAGCTTGCGCTCCAGCGCCTCCCGCGCGTTGGTCGCGGCGTGCTCCACGGCGGCGCGCTTGTCGCCGCGCCTGGGGTGGTGGACCTCCACCTTGCGCCCAGCCTTCAGCGTCAGCGCCTCGGCCAGCAGGGCGGCCTCCGCGATCTCGTGGCTGACCAGCACCAGGGGCGGCGGGGGCAGGTCGTCGTAGAGCTGGGCCAGGAAGGCCTCCAGCACCTCCTCCGGCGGGATGTCCTGGCGGGCATGGGCGGGGAAGAAGGCGCGGTTGCCGTTGTTGCGGCCGCCGCGGAAGAAGAAGACCTGCACGCAGGCCTGCCCCGCCGCCTGGTGCACCGCCACCACGTCCGCGTCGCCCACCCCCTCCATGTTGATCCGGTCCCGCCCCTGGACATGGGTGAGGCCGCGGATGCGGTCGCGGATGGCCGCCGCGCGCTCGAATTCCAGCGCCTCGGCCGCCTCCTCCATCTCCCGCGCCAGGCGCTTCTGGATCGAGGGGACCTCGCCGGAGAGGAACTGCTTGGCCTCCCGCACCAGCGCGGCATAGCCCTCCTGGTCGATCCGCCCGGTGCAGGGGGCGGAGCAGCGGCGGATCTGGTGCAGCAGGCAGGGGCGGTCGCGGCTGTCGAAGACGCTGTCGCGGCAGGAGCGCAGCAGGAAGACCCGCTGCAAGGCGGTCAGCGTCTGGTTCACCGCCCAGGCGGAGGCGAAGGGACCCCAGTAGGAGGCGCCCTTGCGCCGCTCGCCGCGGTGCTTGGCGATCTGCGGAAAGGGGTGGTCCTCGGTGATGACCAGCCAGGGATAGGACTTGTCGTCCCGCAGCACGATGTTGAAGCGCGGCCGCAACCGCTTGATCAGGTTGGCTTCGAGCAGCAGCGCCTCCGCCTCGGAGGCGGTGGTGATGACCTCCAGGCTGCGGGTCTCGAACACCATCCGCTTCAGCCGGTCCGGCAGGCGCGCGACCTGGGTGTAGCTGTAGACCCGCTTGCGGAGCTGGCGCGCCTTGCCGACGTAGAGCGCGTCCCCCTTGGCATCCAGCATGCGGTAGACGCCCGGCGACAGGGGCAGGGTCGCCAGGGCCTTCTCGATCACCTCCCGGCCCTCCATCGGGGGGAGGGGGGCACTCTCTTCGTGGGCGAAAGCCATTCTGCTGTGCGGTCTGCTCTGGGGTTCCGAGGCTTTTCGGGGTTTTCCCCCGATCCTGTGGATAAGCTGGTGGATGAGATGGGGGCTTTCACGCCCAAGGCCATGGTTTTCGCGGCTCGGCACCGATTGCCCATCCTTTGGGCATCGCGCTAAGTCATTGTTTTTTCATTCAAAATACCCGATGCACAGTGTTACATCGCCGTCAAGACGGAAAATATGGCTTGACCGGGCCGTCGCGGGGCCGGTTGGGGATGTTTTTCCGGACCCGGCCCGATCCGGTTGTTACCCCAGCAATTTGTGCGGCTGCTCAGGGCCTTTCACGAATTCGTTCGACTGTCACACCGACCGCCGCGGCATCGGCGAGCGCGTCCGGCTTGGCGACGGTGACCGCCACGGCCGCGAGTCGGGGCTCGGCGCCGAGCATCCGCACGGCGATCTTCTCCGCCAGGGTTTCCGCCAGCCACGTATGGCCGGTCAGGGCGACCGCCCGGGCATGGGCGGCCATGGCCGCGTAGTCCACCACCCGGGGCAGGCGGTCATGGCCGACGCCGTGCGGCGCGTCCGGGTCCTCCGCCAGCATCTCCAGGTCGATGACCACCCGCTGCACCGTCTCGTGCTCGTGGTCATAGACCCCGAGGCGTGCCTGCAACTCCAGGCCGCGCACGAAGACGCGCCGCAGCCGGCGCGAGGCGTCGGGGGCGTAGGTCATTCCGCGACCCCCGCCCCGCGGACCGGGGACCACTGCAGGTGCTGGCCCCCGTCCAGCGCCAGCATCTGCCCGGTAAAGGAGGGCAGGGCGAGGATGGCCAGCAGCGCGCGCCCGACCTCCTCGGGGCCGGTGCCCCGGCGCAGGGGGGTGGAGGCACACTGCGCGGCGAACTGCGCCTCGGTCTGGCGGGGCGAGGGCAGGGCCGGGCCAGGGCCGATCCCGGCGACGCGGATGCGCGGCGCCAGGGCCAGGGCCAGGGTCTGGGTCAGGGTCCACAGCCCCGCCTTCGACAGGGTGTAGGTCGTGAAGTGGGGGGTGAGGGACCAGACCCGCTCGTCCAGCATGTTCACCACCACGCCCTCTGCCGTCTCCGGCAGGGCGCGGGCGAAGGCCTGGGAGAGGGTGAAGGGGGCGCGCAGGTTCGGCTCCAGATGCGCGTCCCAGCTCTCCCGGCTGGCGCTGTCCCATTCATCGCGTTCGAAGGTCGAGGCGCTGTTCACCAGCACGCCGAGCGGGCCAAGGGCGGCCGTGGCCTCCGGCACCAGCCGCGCCACCTCCGCCTCCTGCCCTAGATCCGCGCGCAGCAGCACCGCGCGGCGGCCGCGGGCCTGGATCTCCGCCGCCGTCGCGGTCGCCGCCTCGCCACTGTCCCGGTGATGGACGGCCAGGTCGAAGCCGGCATCCGCCAGTGCCAGCGCCAGGGCGCGGCCGAGCCGCTTCGCGCCGCCGGTCACCAGGGCGGCGCGGGGGATGGTGGAGGGGATGGGCCACATGCCGCGGGCTGTAGACCCTGCCGGGGGCGCCGTCACCGCCCATGGTGGGAGCTGGCCCGCCCGATCAGGAGTGCAGGGCGGGGAAGGGTTCGACATGGGTTTCCCCCGTCCGGCCGTAATAGACCGCGCGCCGCCCGGGGATGGAGACGAGGTAGCCGACGCAGCCGGCGGCCCCGATGCGGTCGCAGAACTCCCTGTAGGAAAGGCTGCGCGCCTGGACGGCACGGATCGCCGCCTCTACCCCCGTCGCCGAGAAGGCGGCGGCCGCGGCCCCGCCTGCCTGCGCGGGCAGCCGGTGCGAGCGGCCGTCCGGGAGGTAGTAGGTCCGCTCGGCCCGGGCGAGGTCGGCGTGGTAGCGCTCGATCCCCGCAGCCGACAGGCGCCGCAGCACCTCCGGGAAGTCCAGCCGGCCCTCATCCGAGCCCTGGGTGCAGTCCCGCAGCACGCTCTCCAATCCTCGGTCCATGGTCCGCCCTTTCCGCTTGGGTTCACCCGTTTCAGCCGACCGGCGCGGCCCGCAGCCCGTGCCGGCGCACGATGTCCCGCATCGCCGCCTCGATCGCCTGACGCTCCGCGGGGTCCAGATGGCCGAAGAACTCCGCGTCGTTGCGGTCCGCGAGGGTCGCGAGGACGGGGACCAGCGCCCGCCCCTCCGCCGTCAGCCACAGGTTCTGCGTCCGGCGGTCGCGTCCGCCCGGCCCGCGCAGGAGCAGCGCCTTGGCGATCAGCCGTTCGGCCAGCTTGGAGATGGCGCCGCGCGTCAGGCCCAGGCGCTCCGCGACCTCGCTGGGCGCCGCGCCGTCGCGCTCATGCAGCTCCCGCAGCAGCACCCACTCGGCGGCCGTGACGTCATGCGCGGCGAGCTTCAGGCCGAAGGCGTGGGAGACGTGGTTCGAGACGTAGCGCAGCCAGTAGCCGAGATGGGCCTCCAGCGGGGTGGGGGAATCCGTCATCTGGCCTCCGTGACAGGGTCCAGGAGAGCGGGATATGGTTTCCTAGTCAACTTCTTTCCGTTGCCATTGGCCGCGATAGAGGGAAGGCGAGGCCGCGCGGCGCCCGCCGCCCTCCCGTCACGACGGAAGGGCGGCACGGGGACCTTTCCCGAACCGCCGCCCCGTGCCTCAGCCGGCCCGCAGGTTCCAGAACACCGGAAAGCCGCCCAGCACGCCGGACAGGCTCTTCCGGTAGGCGGTGGCATACAGGTACTGCCCCAGCGGCACGTAGGGCACGTCGCGGAAGGCCTGGCCCTGGAGTTCCTCGGCCAGTCGCTTCTGGTCCGGCAGGTCGGCCGCATCCAGCCAGCGCCCGCGCAGGGATTCGATCGCCGGACTGTCCGGCCAGCCGGGCGCGGCGCCGGCACCGTTCGCCCAGAGCATGCTGTGGGTCACCGGGCTCACCTGGTCGCTGCCGCCGGTGAAGTTGCTGTAGACGCTCCAGCCGCCCTTCTCGACCGGCTCGCGGCTCTGGCGCCGCTGCACCAGCGTGCCCCAGTCGATCGCCTGATAGTCCAGGTTGAAGCCCAGCTTCTGGAGCAGGTCGGCGGTGACGTCGGCGACGGCCCGCAGGATCGGCAGGTCGGTGGCGCCGAGGAGCACGACCTTCTCGCCCTTGTAGCCGGCATCCTGGATCTGCCGCTTCGCACGGGCGATGTCGCGCGGGCCGGTCAGGGCCTCCAGCCCCGTGGTGTTCGCCATCGGGGTGCCGGGGCAGAAGTATCCGACCTTGTCCTTCCACAGCGTCGGATCGGTGCCCGCCGCCGCCTGCATGAACTCCTCCTGGCTGACCGCGCCCAACACGGCGCGGCGGATCTCCGCACGGTCGAAGGGCGCGACCATGTGGTTCATGCGCAGGATGCCGACATACCCGGTGGGGTCCTGCACCTCGACCGCGAGGTTGCGGTCGCGCTTCAACAGCGGCAGCAGGTCCGGCGGCGGCAGCTCCCACCACTCGATCTCGCCGGTGCGCAGCGCGCCGGATGCCGCGGCGGGATCCGGCATCACCGTCCATTCCACCCGGTCGACATGCACCGCCTTCGGTCCCGCCGTCCCGCTCGGCGTGCCGTCCGGGCGCGGGCGGTAGTCGGCGAAGCGTTCGTAGACGTAGCGGGAGCCGGGCACGCGCTCGCCGGTCACGAAGCGGAAGGGGCCGCTGCCCACCACCTCCGGCACCTGGCGGAACGGATCGGTCGCCGCGATCCGCTCCGGCATGATCGCCGCCATGTTGTTGGTGGCCTTGCCCAGCGCATAGGGAAGCTGCGGGAAGGGGCGCTTCAGGCGGAAGACCAGGGTGCGGTCGTCGGGGGCGGAGAGATCGTCGGTGGCGGCGAAGAGGGTCTGGCCGAAATTGTCGCGCTTGCCCCAGCGGTTCAGGCTGGCCACGCAGTCCCGCGCCAGAACCGGCGTGCCGTCGTGGAAGCGCAGTCCCTCGCGCAGCGTCAGCGTCCAGCGCTTCCCGTCATCCTCGACCACATGTCCCTCGACCATCTGCGGCGAGGCGCGGAACTGCGAATCCACGCCATAGAGCGTGTCGAACACCATGTAGGCGTGGTGGCGGGTGACATAGGCCGAGGTCCAGACGGGATCGAGCACCGCCAGGTCCGACTGCGGCACGAAGCGCAGCACGCGGCCGGCCTGGGCGAGGCCCAGCCGCGGCGCGGCCAGGGCGGCGGCGGCCGTCCCGAGGAAGGCACGACGAAGCATGACGGAAGGCTCCTGTCAGGGGTAGCGGTAGAGGCGCGCGGCGTTGTCGTGGAAGACGGCGCGCTGCTCCTCCGGCGTGTATTCGCGGAGGATCGCGCGGAAGGCGTCACACATGGGGGCGAATTCCATGTGGCGCCTCGCCACGGGGAAGTCGCTGGCGAAGAGGCAGCGCCCCGGCCCGAAGGCGTCGATGCAGCAGCGAAGGGTGTCGCGCAGCGCGGGCAACGAATGATCGGTGGCGTAGCCGGCGAATTCCGAAAGCTTGAGGGCGATGTTGGGCCGCGCCGCCATCAGGGCGAGGCCGCGCTTCCAGCGCGCGATCCCTTCCGCGTCGCGGTCGTTCGGCGTGCCGCAGTGGTTGACGATGAAGATCTGGTCCGGGAAGTCCGCCGCCAGCGCCGCCACCTCCTCCGACTGGTGCGGGTTCATCAGCAGGTCGAGCGCCAGCCCATGCGCCCCCAGCGCGGCGAGGCCGCGGCGCCAACCGGCTTCGTTCACGAGCCCGCGGCGGGTCCAGCGCTTGGCCGGATCGGGGTGCCAGCGGATGGTCTCGCGCAGCGCGGCGACCCGCGGGATGGCGGCCTGCGCCGCCACCCGTTCCCCGGCATCGGGCGAATCCAGCGGGACATGGGCGACGTAGCGGGCGGCGATCCCCTCGGGGCGGGGAAGCGATTCCAGCCAGAGCGTCTCCTCCAGCGCGTCGCGGGCGCGGTCCCACAGCGCCTCGACATGGACCGTCGCCACGATCCCCTGGCCGGCCGCATCCCGCAGGTAGTCGTCCGGAAGGTAGTTCCGCCGCAGGTAGCCGATGTCCCCGAGGGCGCGGACGCCCGCGCCGGCATCGGTGATCCAGGGATGCCGGCCCAGCGAGAGGTCCCAGAGGTGGTGATGGGCATCGATGACCGGCCCGCGTTAGAGCGGCGGCGTCATCCCTGCGCGGCATCCATGGAACCCGGCCCCTTGCCCGCGTCGTGCTGCGCGGACACGAAAGCGCGGCTCCCTCCCCCCGGCAAGGGGGGAGGGCCAGTCGGGCCCTGCGGCTCAGATCCCCGGTTCCTGCGTGGCGCTGTGGCCGAAAAGCCGGCTGGGCGCATCCTGCGTCGGCTCGGCCGGGTCGCCGCCATGGGCGCGCTCCAGGTGGGACTTCAGGCTTTGCAGCGCGGCCTCCATCCCGTGTTCCGCCGCCTCGTGCGGCGTCTCCGCCTCGGTCGGGTCGTTCGGGCGCGCCACCTCGTGCTCCAGGGTCAGGTGCACCGTGGCGATCCGGCCGGCGCCCGTGACGCGGAACTCGCCCGCCGGCTCGAAGCGCCAGCGCACGACCCCGGCGGCCTTGTCCGCCTTCAGCTCTCCCTCCGGCAGGGCTCCCTCCTCGCGCCGGAGCTGCGGCAGCCAGTCGACGACATGGGCCGGGTCGGCGAGGTAGCGGAAGACCTCCTCCGGAGGCCGGGCGATGGTGATCTGTTGCTTCATGCGATCGGCGCCTCCGTCATGATTGCCGGGCCAACGCCACCCCGAAGACGACGGTTGCCGGGGGAGCGGTGCAAGGCTGCCACAGCATGGCACGATCCGCGCGGCGGCGACGAAAGGCAAATGAGAAGCCTTTGCATTACGAGTCCGGCCGCCTATTGATGCCCGGTCGCAATTCGCAACGACGGACCTTTTCCCGCACCGGGATGGCGGGAGTGGGGGCCGCAGGACCTTGAGCCCCGATGACCTCGCACCGGCGTCGCACGACGCTCCTCCTCTGCCTGCTCGCCGGGACGGCGCTCGGCGGCACGCTCGCCTGTCACCCCGCCCTGGGACAGGGCGCCGATGACGGCGTGACGGTGCTGCCGGAGGTGGACGTGCAGGGCCGCGGCGAGAGCGCCCTGGACCCCGTGCGCGGCTTCGTCGCGAACCAGCAGATCACCGGCACCAAGACGGACACGCCGCTGATCGAGAACCCGCAGTCGATCTCCGTCATCACCCGTGACCAGATCGACAGCCGCCAGGCCCAGACGCTGGGCGAGGCGCTGCGCTACACCGCCGGCATCCGCGGCGAGAACTACGGCCCGGATTCGCGCACGGACTGGTTCCAGCTGCGCGGCTTCAACGCCCAGGACAACGGCCTGTTCCTGAACGGGCTGCGCTTCAACACGGGCTATGCCGGCAGCGTCTTCGAGACCTACGGGCTGGAGCGCTACGAGGTGCTGCGCGGCCCGACCTCGGTGCTCTACGGCCAGATCGCGCCCGGCGGCCTGATCAACATGGTGCAGCGCCGGCCGAGCGACGAGCCGTCCGGCGAGGTGCGGCTCACCGCCGGCTCCTACAGTCGGTGGCAGGGGCAGGGCTACTCGACCGGCCGGCTGACGCCCGACGGGACCTGGACCTACAACATCACCGGCCTGCTGCGCGACAGCGACACGCAGGTGGACCGCGTCAAGGACAACCGCGTCTACCTCGGCCCGGCCGTCACCTGGCAGCCGACCGGCGACACGCGCATCACGCTGATGGGCTACTACCAGCGCGACCAGACCTCGGGCGGGCAGTTCCTGCCCTATGAGGGCACGGTGACGCGCACGCCCTATGGCCGCATCTCGACGCGCCGCTTCACCGGCGAGCCCGATTTCGACCGCTTCAACCGCACCCAGTACGGCGTCGGCTACGAGCTGCAGCACCGCTTCGACGATGTCTGGTCGGTGCAGCAGAACCTGCGCTACGGCCATACCGGCATCGACTGGGCCCAGGTCTACGGCGTGGGGCTGGCCAGCGACGGACGCACGCTGAACCGCTTCGCCTATCGGCCGGAGATCGACGTCAACACCTTCCAGGTGGACAACCAGGTCCAGGCGCGCTTCGCCACCGGGCCGCTGAACCACCAGGTGCTGATGGGCTTCGACTACAGCCAGATCTTCTACCGCAACCTCCAGGCCTTCGCGCCGGTCGCCTCGCTGGACCTGTTCAACCCCGTCTACGGCGCGACCATCCCGAAGCTGTCGCCGCCCAACCTGAACGACCGCCAGGTGACGACGCAGTACGGCCTCTACGCCCAGGACCAGATCCGCTTCGACCGCTTCGTGCTGACCGCCGGCATCCGGCAGGACTGGGCCCTGGCCGACGTCGCCAACCGCGCGAACAGCCCGACCACGACGCGCGAGCAGAACGACGAGGCCTTCACCTGGCGGGCGGGGCTGCTCTACCTCGCCCCCAACGGCCTCGCGCCCTACGCCTCCTACGCGCGCTCCTTCCAGCCGCAGATCGGCGTGGACGCCTATGGCCGCGGCTTCGACCCGCTGGAGGGCGAGCAGTACGAGGTGGGCATCAAGTACCAGCCGCCGGGGGTGAACAGCCTGATCCAGGTCTCCGCCTTCCACCTGACCCAGCGCAACACGCTGACGGCCGATCCGAACAACCTCTTCAACCAGCTGCCGGTCGGCGAGGTACGGGTGCGCGGCGTGGAGATCGAGGGCGTCGCCAGCCTCGCGCGCGGGCTGAGCGTGATCGCGAACTACACCTACCTCGACCCCGAGATCACCAAAAGCAGCAATACCGCCGAGATCGGCCACCGCCCCAACGGCGTCGCCAAGAACAACGTCGCCGCCTGGGCCGACTACACCTTCCAGGAGGGTTCCGGCGGGCTGACAGGGCTGGGGCTGGGCTTCGGCGTCCGCTTCCTGGGCAACACCTCCGCCACCAACACCGGGGGCGCGGTGGTGCCCTCCACCACGCTGTTCGACGCGGCGGTGCGCTACGACCTCGGGCAGCTCAGCCCGTCGCTGAAGGGGCTGCAGGCCGCGGTCAACGCCAGCAACCTGTTCGACACGCGCTATGTCGGCCGCTGCGCCACCGAGTCTTCCTGCTTCTACGGCAACCGGCTGAACGTGCTGGGCAGCATCAGCTACCGCTGGTAGCCGCGTCGCCTGTCAGGGGCCTGCGCGCCGGCGTCCACGCCCGCGCGCGGCCTTCTTCTCCGGGTCGTAGCCGCCGCCCCCCGGGCCCAGCGGCTTCGGCTTCCAGTCGCCCTTCGGCCTGGCCTCCCGGCCGGAGGGCATGGGCGCGTCGAGGCCCAGCTCCATCGCCTCCAGCCGCTTGATCTCGTCGCGCAGCCGCGCGGCGGTCTCGAACTCCAGGTCGGCGGCGGCGGCGCGCATGCGCTTTTCCAGCTCCGCGATGGAGGAGCGCAGGTCCTTGCCGACGAAATGCGCCGTCTCGGAGCCTTCCACGGCGTCCACCGTGACGTAGTCCTGCTCGTAGACGGATTGCAGCACGTCGGCGATGTCGCGGCGGATGGTCTGGGGCGTGATGCCGTTCGCCTCGTTGTAGGCCTGCTGCTTGGCCCGGCGCCGCTCCGTCTCGCCCAGCGCGCGGGTCAGGCTGTCGGTCATGCGGTCGGCATAGAGCACGACGCGCCCGTCGGCGTTGCGCGCGGCGCGGCCGATGGTCTGGATCAGCGAGGTGGTGGAGCGCAGGAAGCCCTCCTTGTCCGCGTCCAGGATCGCGACCAGGGCGCATTCGGGGATGTCCAGCCCCTCGCGCAGCAGGTTGATGCCGATCAGCACGTCGAAGACGCCCTTGCGCAGGTCGCGGATGATCTCGATGCGCTCCAGCGTGTCCACGTCCGAGTGGAGGTAGCGGCACTTGATGCCCGTCTCCGTCATGTACTCGGTCAGGTCCTCGGCCATGCGCTTGGTCAGCGTCGTGACCAGCACGCGGCCGCCCTTCTCGCGGATGGCGCGGCACTCGGCGAGGAGGTCGTCCACCTGGCCCTCGACGGGGCGGATCTCGGTGACCGGGTCGATCAGCCCGGTGGGGCGGATCACCTGCTCGGCGAAGGCGCCCTGGGTGCGCTCCATCTCCCACGGGCCCGGCGTCGCGGAGACGAAGACGGAGTTGGGGCGGAAGCTGTCCCACTCCTCGAACTTCAGGGGTCGGTTGTCCATGCAGGAGGGCAGGCGGAAGCCGTGCTCGGCCAGGATCGACTTGCGCGCGAAGTCGCCCCGGTACATGCCGCCGATCTGCGGCACGGTGACGTGGCTCTCGTCCACCACCAGCAGGGCGTTGTCCGGCAGGTACTCGAACAGTGTCGGCGGCGGCATCCCGGGACCGCGACCGGAGAGGTATCGGGAGTAGTTCTCGATGCCCTTGCAGACGCCGGTGGTCTCCAGCATCTCGATGTCGAAGGTGGTGCGCTGCTCCAGCCGCTGCGCCTCCAGCAGCCGGCCCTCGGCGGTCAGCTCCTCCAGCCGCTGGCGCAGCTCGACCTTGATCTGCTTGATCGCCTGGATCAGCGTCGGGCGGGGCGTGACATAGTGGCTGTTGGCGTAGATCGCCACGCGCTCCATCTCGCCCGAGATCTCGCCGGTCAGCGGGTCGAATTCGCGCAGGCTGTCCACCTCGTCGCCGAACAGGGAGACGCGCCAGGCGCGGTCCTCCATGTGCGAGGGCCAGATGTCCACGCTCTCGCCGCGCACGCGGAAGGTGCCGCGCTGGAAGGCGGCGTCGTTGCGGCGGTACTGCTGCTCGACCAGCGCCTTGAGCAGCACGTCGCGGTCGATCCGCCCGCCCTTCTCCAGCCGCACGGTCATGCCGGAATAGGTCTCGACCGAGCCGATGCCGTAGATGCAGGAGACGGAGGCCACGATCACCACGTCGCCCCGCTCCAGCAGCGCCTGGGTGGCAGAGTGGCGCATCCGGTCGATCTGCTCGTTGATCTGGCTGTCTTTTTCTATGTAGGTGTCGGTCCGGGGGACATAGGCCTCCGGCTGGTAGTAGTCGTAGTAGGACACGAAGTACTCGACCGCGTTGTCGGGGAAGAAGGACTTCATCTCGCCATAGAGCTGGGCCGCCAGCGTCTTGTTCGGCGCCAGGATGAGGGTCGGGCGCTGCACCGCCTCGATCACCTTGGCCATGGTGAAGGTCTTGCCCGAGCCGGTGACGCCCAGCAGCACCTGGTCCCGCTCCCCCTGGCGCAGCCCGGCCACGAGGTCGGCGATGGCGGTCGGCTGGTCGCCCCCGGGCTCGAAGGGGGAGACGACCGTCAGCGGGCGCTGCGGGGGGGGGGATTCCCGCTTGACCGGCGTGAACAGGACGGGGGGGGTGAGGAGGTTCATGGCCGGGGCGGAATGTGGGGGCGCCCCGGCCCCGGCGCCACCCGTCCGGCCCCACGGTTTGCGGGCGTCCGCGACCCGGCCGGAAGGAAGGGGGCGCGGCTAGCCCGGCCCGGCCAGGAAGTCCCAGATCAGCTTGGCGTTCAGCGCCAGGATCAGCGCGGCCGAGGCCCAGCCCAGCGCCATCTGCCAGGCCGGGGCGGCCAGCGGCCCCATCCTCCGCCGGCTGCCGACGAACAGCATCAGGGGCACGACGGCGAAGGGAAGCTGGAGCGACAGCACCACCTGCGACAGCACCAGCAGCTCCGCCGTCCCCGTCTCGCCATAGGCCCAGGTGACGGCCACGGCCGGGATGATGGCGATGCCCCGGGTGATCAGCCGGCGTATGAAGGGCGGCAGGCGGATGTGCAGGAAGCCCTCCATCACCACCTGCCCGGCCAGGGTGGCGGTGACGGTGGAGTTGATGCCGCTCAGCAGCAGCGCCACGGCGAAGAGGCTGGCCGCCGCCGCGCTGCCCAGCATCGGCGCCAGCAGGCGGTAGGCGTCCTGCAGCTCGGCCACCTCGTGCTGCCCGCCCGCGTGGAAGACGGCCGCGGCGGTGATCAGGATGGCGGAGTTCACCACCAGCGCCACGGTCAGGGCGAGGGAGCTGTCCCAGCTCGCGAAGCGGATCGCCTCCCGCTTCGCCGGCAGGTCGTGGGCGATGGCCCGGGACTGCACCAGGGCGGTGTGGAGGTAGAGGTTGTGCGGCATCACCGTGGCGCCGAGGATGCCCATGGCCAGGTAGAGCTGCCGCCGGTCCGTCACGATCGAGCCGGAGGGCAGGTAGCCGCGCAGCAGCGCCCCCCATTCCGGGTCGGACAGCGCCACCTGCACCACGAAGCAGCCGAGGATGAGCAGGATCAGCCCGGCCACCAGAGCCTCCACCCACCGTACCCCCCGGTGCTGGAGCCAGAGGATCAGGAAGGCGTCCAGCGCCGTCAGCACCACGCCATAGAGCAGGGGGATGCCGAACAGCAGTTGCAGCGCGATGGCCGTGCCGATCAGTTCGGCGAGGTCGGTGGCGCAGATCGCCAGCTCCGCCAGCGCCCAGAGGGGCAGGGAGGCCCAGCGCGGGAAGCGGCTGCGGCAGAGCTGCGCCAGGTCCTGCCCCGTCGCGATCCCCAGCCGCACGCAGAGCGCCTGGAGCAGCATCGCCATCAGCGAGGAGAGCAGCGCGACGGAGAGCAGCGTGTAGCCGAAGGCCGACCCGCCCGCGAGCGCGGTGGCCCAGTTCCCCGGGTCCATGTAGCCCACGGCGACGAGGTAGCCCGGCCCGAGGAAGGCGGCGAAGCGCCGCAGCACCGCCCCGTGCCGCGGCACCGCCACGCTCCGATTCACCTCCGGCAGGCTGGAGGGCGGCGGGCTGGCCGGCGCTTGGGCCTCGACTCGGGCGTCGTTCAGGTCAGGGATCTCCGGCGGGCGGCGCCCTGATGATGGGGCAGGCGGGTGGAAGCGCAATTCCTGCCCGCCGTGCCGGCCCGTTGCCAGGGCCGGACGTCCCGCTGAAGCTGGGGCGCTGTCCGGGGATGGCCCACGCACCGGCCACCGCCGGGCCGGGAGCGCCTCGCGCGCGCGTCATCGGGACGGCGGGCCGGGGTGGGCCTGCCGGGGGACAACCGGTCCGGCTGGCCTCCACCCGGCCTGCCGGGCCATGGATGATCCATGGCGGATGGGGACGGGACATGACCTGGTCGGCGACGCAGTACACGCGGTTCGAGGACGAGCGCACACGGCCGGTGCGGGACCTGCTGGCCCAGCTTCCCCAGCGGCCGGTGGCGGCGGCCATCGACCTCGGCTGCGGTCCCGGCAACTCCACGGAGCTGCTGCGGGCCCGTTTCCCCGGGGCGGCCGTGTCCGGCCTCGACAGCTCCGCGGACATGCTGGCGGCCGCCCGGCAGCGCCTCCCGGAGGTGGCGTTCGTGCTCGGCGACATCGCGGCCTGGGACGGTCCCGAGCGGTACGACGTGATCCTGGCCAACGCCTCGCTGCAATGGGTGCCCGACCACGCCGCGCTCCTGCCGGCGCTGGTGCGGCGCCTGGCGCCGGGCGGGCAGCTCGCGGTGCAGATGCCGGACAACCTCGACGAGCCGGCCCACCGGCTGATGCGGGAGGTCGCGGCGGAAGGACCCTGGGCCGCCAGGCTGGCGGCGGCCACGGCGGCCCGGGCGCCGCGCCGCGGGGCAGGGTGGTACGTCGCCACCCTGCGCGGCCTGGGTACACGGGTCGATGCCTGGATCACCACCTACCACCACCCCCTGGCCGGTGGCGCGGCGGCCGTGGTGGAGTGGTTCAAGGGCAGCGGGCTGCGGCCCTTCCTCGACCCGCTGGACGCGGCGGAGCGGTCGGAATTCCTGCGGCGTTACGAGGCGGGGGTGGCGCGGGCCTATCCCGCGCTGGAGGATGGCACGGTGCTGCTGCCCTTCCCCAGGCTGTTCTTCGTCGCCACGCGCGACTGAAACGGGAGGCGGGGACGGCGGCGCTACCCCCGGAGCGCCGCCAGCACCGGCGCGACGGCCTCGCGATGGAACAGGGCCACCTCCTCCGGCGTCAGGGCCCCGCCCAGGCTCCAGCCCTGGAGCCGGGCGCTGCTGCCCACCAGCAGTCGCACGCTCTGCCCGTCCGGCGCCGTCTCCGAGCCGATGCCGCCGACGGTGGCGCCGTAATCGCCGTCCAGGTACGGCATCACGGTGCGTCCGAAGCGGCTGAACAGGATATGGCCCGCGAAGCCCCGCGGGGTGGCGCAGGGCAGGGCGCTGCCGTGGACGGGGGCGTAGAGCCAGCGCGGCGCGGGGCCGAGCGGCTGCAGCCGCAGTTGCAGCTTCGCCGATCCGTCCGTGCCGCTGGCCAGCAGCAGGTCGTTCCCGCTGACCTGGTCGACGATGACGGAGACATGGTGCAGCGGCGTGGTGAAGGCGCCCCCCCAGTCGGGGGCGGGCGCCAGGCGCGTGTCCAGCCCTGCCGTCCCCGGGCTGCCGGCAAAGCCCCCTGCCGCGGACCAGCGCAGCCCGTTGCCCCTGCCCAGCGCCGGCCCCCGCGGCGCCTTCCAGTTGAGCAGCGCCGCCGCCTCGTCCAGCCCGGTGCAGAAGCCCAGCCCGTCCAGCATGTCCCAGGCGCTGCGGCCCGGATGCCAGAACGGCGTCATGGATCGCAGCAGGCGGACGCTGCCGTCGATCGCCCTCGCGCGGGCGGACCCCGCCGCCGGCCGCACCGCCGGGCCCATCGCATCCAGGATCGCCGCCGTCTCCGGCAGGGTGCCGGGGATCAGCGCCGGGGCGGCGACGGGCTTGCGGAACAGCATCCAGTGCTGGAGGCGCGTGAAGGCGGGCCAGCGCTGGTCGGCGCTGGGCGCCGGCATCCAGTTCGCGCCGCGGCCGCACTCGTTGTTCATCTGGAAGTACCAGATCACCTGGTGCTGCAGCGGCCGCTCCCGCTCGCTGACCATCACCCGGTTGCAATAGAAGCGGATGTGGGTCGGGGTGTTCTCCGACAGGTACTCGTTCAGCCCGTCCTCCACCGGGAAGCTGACGGTGGTGGGCTTGGGGTCCACATGCGGGTGGCAGGAGGCGCTGGCGTGGTCCTTGCGCCCGAAATGCTCCATGTCGTCCTGCTCGGGCGGCCAGCCGCCATGGGTCGGCAGCTTCCAGGCGGCGGACCATTGCCCCTGTCCCTCCCAGCCCTCCAGCAGCGTGCTCCAGACGCCGTTCATGTCCCAGGCGCCGACCCAGGCGCGGGTGTTGATCGCGCCGGACAGGTAGGGCAGCGGGCCCACCGGGCCCATGTTGCTGGTGACCGTCAGCGGCGCCAGGGCGGGCGGCGTCGGCTCCAGCGCCAGGTTCAGCCCGCCGAGCGGGTCGTCCACCGGCCGCAGCGGCGTGTAGCCGGCGGCCCGCACCCTGGGGGCCGTCGGGTCGATGGTGAAGGAGCCCGCCTTCGCCGCCCCCGACCACAGGCTGCCGCCGTTCTCGTTCACGTTGGCCGGCCCGCCCTGCCGCGGGGTCCAGCCCCGGCCGTCGCCGCTCTCCAGCCTCGGCGGGCCGGCGAAGTGGTCCGCCTTCCGCAGCCGGTAGCCCGCCTGCTTCAGGTCCAGCAGCGGCACCACGCTCACCGGCGGCGTGCCGTAGCGCCTCGCCAGGGCGTCGCCGAGCAGCTGGCGCTCGTGGTTGTCCAGGTTGCGGCGGAGCATCAGCACGGCGCGGTAGCGGAACCGCGCGCCCGTCACGGCGTTGAAGGGCGCCCGCCCGCCGAGCACGATGAGGTCGTTGGGCGCGGCGCCCAGCGGGACCGTCGCCGTCTCCGCCGTCTCCGCCTCGTCGCGCCGCAGGATGTGGTGCAGCCCGTCCCAGGAGGCCATCAGCACCTGCCGCCGGCCAGGCTCGGTGGGCGTCGGCAGGACCACCCCGGCGGCGTAGCGCGGCTTGCCGGACAGCTCCACCAGCCGGCCCAGCGAGAAGGGGTTGCCGGAACCGCCCTCCGCCCGCAGCAGGAAGGCGAAGCGGCTGGGCTGGTCGCGGCGCCCGATGCCCATGATGTCCATCGGCGCGCTGCCGTTCGTCCCCGTCAGCTCGCCCACGACGACGACCATCAGCCGCGCCTTGGCGCCGGCGTCCAGCGCGGCGCAGAGGCCCGGGTCGTCGCATTCCAGGTACTGGCTGCCGGCGGTCTCGATCGCGGCGGGCGTGCCGGCCTCGCCACGCCGGAAGGCCGGGCGACGGGCGGCATCGGGCTGCGCCAGCACCGCGCCGCTCCTGCGGTCGCGGACCGCTTCCACGCGGCCGGCCGCGTCCAGCGTCACCGCCCCCGGATGATCGAGGTCGAACCAGGCGTCGCCGGGGCGGAGGAAATCCTCCATCCCCTCCGGCCGCGGCTTGGTGTTGCGCAGGGTGCTGGACGCGCTGGCCGTGGCAAGCCTGGCGCCGCGGGGGTCGGAGAGGGTCAGCCGCCTTTGCCGGTCCCCGGCGCGGCTGTGCCAGGGCCGCACGAAGGCCGTCCAGACCAGCGGGTTGGGATGCCCGGGCAGGAGGGTGAGCCCCCCGCGCCCGTCATGCCGCACCGTGCCGTCGGAGGCGGCGGCGGCATTGTCCAGCGCGTCGAGCAGGCCGAAGTCGAAATCCGCATCCGAGGCGCTGCCGCTCGCCGCCAGCGTGACGGAGACCTGCTCGCCCGCGGCCAGGGCCGGCCCGTCCAGCCGCACCCCGGACCGCAGGAAACGACCCTCCGCGGCCTCGGCATCGGCCAGCACGCTGAGCCGGCGTTGCGCCGCCGCGGCGGCAGGCTGGGCAGCGGCACCCTGGGGGGTGGCCAGGACCGGGGACGCGGCCAGGGCCGGCAGGGTCAGGACGGTGCGTCGCTTCATGGGAACGGGGGTCCTCGCGCGTGGCGCCGGGTCGGGGCGGGCCGAACACCGCCCGTCCTTGCCGGCCCCATCCTTCCTGGTGCGGCGCCCGGGGCAAGATGGGACGGTGCAACGGCTTGTATCCGCCCCATGGGGCGGGGCACCGGCCGGCCGATGGTCCGCCCTCCCGCGCCGGCGGGTGGCGGGAAGGGAGGGGCGGCGCAAGTCTTCGGGAGCAGTTCTTCTATAAGACCCCGTTTCATAACGGCTGAGCCAGACGCCGGACGAGGATCATGGCGGCGGCGAGGGTGAAGAAGGCGACGGCGGAACCGACGGTGGCCTCGTGATCGCGAGCGAGGCGTCGGCATCGGCCGAACCAAGCGAAGGACCTCTCCACCACCCAGCGCCTGGGTTGCACGGCGAAGCCTTTCCGGCCGGGTGCGCTGCCGATGATGGTAACGGCGACGGGGGAGGCTCGGGCGACACGCGGACCGGCGTAGGCGCGGTCGGCGAAGCAGCGGGCCAGGAACGGCCAAGGGCGGCGCGACATGGCCAGGAGGGCCGCACCGCCGCGGCTGTCATGCAGGCAGGCGGGCGAGACGGCCGCCAGCAGGAGCCTACCGTCCGTGTCCACCAGGGCGTGGCGCTTGCGGCCCGTCACCTTCTTCCCGGCATCGTAGCCGCGGACACCTTTCACGCCGACACCGCCCGAGCGGACGGATTGGGCGTCCAACACCGCCGCTGTCGGTGAGGCCTCTCGGCCGACCCGCTCGCGGTCGGCCATGATGAGGGCGTGCGCCAGTCGCTCGAAGGTGCCCCGGCGCGAGAGGCGCAGGAACCAACGGTGCACGGTCCCGGGCGGCGGGAAGTCGCGGGGCAGATGCGCCCAGGCGCAGCCGGTACGAAGCACGTAGAGGATCGCATCGACCACCCGCCGCATCGGCCAGGACCGGGGTCGTCCGGTCTTTGCAGGGCTTGGCAAGAAGGGCTCGACCAGGGCCCACTCGGCATCGGTCAGGCACGTTGCATAAGGCTGGGAGCCGCGCGCAAGCTGCGCGCGGGCGGCAGGGGTCCACATGGGCCACCTCGAAGGACACACAGACACCCTCCGAACGCGCAGAACCCCCGCCGCTCACCCCGCCTCAGCCGTTATGAAACGGGTTCTAAGATCCAGCAGTCGAGCCGAAGTAGAAATATAAGACCTATCATTCACTGCTCGGTTACGAAAAACCCCATGATGGCAAGGTGTTATCCCTTGTCTTGGTGCGGTGCAGCATGCATATTGGCGATGAGCTTGGGGAGGAACGGTAACCCGATGTCTTGGAGGTTATTGACCATGCTCGAAGTCTTCGCCCTGATTGGTCTTGCTGCCCTGGTTGCCGCGCAGATCGGCGTGCGTATCGCCCTGTCCCGTTCGGACCTGCCGCAGCCTCATTTCGTCGACTGATCCACGCGACGCCGACGATGGACCCATTCGCCTGACGGCGGTCCGGTACCAGGCCGGGCCGCCGTCCCGGATGGGGTGACGGGAATGCCGTCACGGGACGCGCGGGGTCACCGACTCGCCCCTGCGTGCTAGGCTGGGTCCCATGCCCGGCAACTTCGTCCATCTGCACGTCCATTCCGCCTATTCCCTGGCGGAAGGCGCCATCAAGGCCGACAAGCTTCCGGGCCTCGCCCGCAAGCACGGCATGCCGGCGGTCGCGCTGACCGACACGGCCAACATGTTCGGCGCGCTGGAATTCGCCCAGTACGCCACCAAGGAGAGCGTGCAGCCGATCATGGGCTGCCAGCTCTGGCTCTCCCGCACCGCCACCGAGGAACGCCCCGACCCCATGCGCGCCCAGCCGGACGCGCTGGTCGCGCTCGCCATGGACGCGCAGGGGCTGGAGAACGTCCAGACGCTCTCCTCGCTGGGCTGGCTGGGCGAGGATGTCTCGGGCCGCCCCTGCATCACCCTGGACCAGCTCGGCCAGCATGCCGCCGGCGTAACGCTGCTGACCGGCGGCACGGCGGGGCCCGTCGCGCGGCTGCTGCTGGAGGGGCGGCAGGCGCCGGCCGAGGCGCTGCTGCGCCGGCTGCACGAGATCTTCGGCGACCGGCTGGCCATGGAGCTGACGCGCCACGGCACGGAGCGCGACCGCGCCGCCGAGCCGGGGCTGATCGCGCTGGCCGACCTGCTGGGCGTGCCGCTGGTGGCGGGCAACGACGTCCACTTCGCCGAGGCGAGGATGCACGAGGCGCACGACGCGCTGCTCTGCATCGCCCATGGCCGCACGCTCGCCGAGCCGGAGCGGCCGCGCTGCACGCCGGAGCACTGGTTCAAGCCCGCCGAGGCGATGCGCGAACTGTTCCGCGACCTGCCCGAGGCCTGCGACAACACCCTGGCCATCGCCCGCCGCTGCGCCGTGATGGCGGAGACGCGCAAGCCGGAGCTGCCGATCTGCCCCAAGGTGCAGCCCGGCATGACCGAGGCGGAGACGGTCCGCGACATGGCGAAGCGCGGGCTGGAGGCGCGGCTGGACGCGCACGGCACCTTCGACGGGCGCGGGGACCGCTCGGTCTATCGCGAGCGCCTCGCCTTCGAGCTCGACATCATCGAGAAGATGGGCTTCGCCGGCTACTTCCTGATCGTGGCCGACTTCATCCAGTGGGCCAAGGCGCACGACATCCCGGTGGGGCCGGGGCGCGGCTCGGGCGCCGGTTCGGTCGCCGCCTGGGCCTTGCAGATCACCGACCTCGACCCGCTGCGCTTCGGCCTGCTGTTCGAGCGCTTCCTGAACCCCGAGCGCGTGTCGATGCCGGATTTCGACATCGACTTCTGCCAGGACCGGCGCGACGAGGTGATCGACTACGTGCGGCGGGAATACGGCGCCGACCGGGTGGGGCAGATCATCACCTTCGGCCGGCTCCAGGCCAAGGCGGTGGTGCGCGACGTGGGCCGGGTGATGGGCCTGCCCTATGGCCAGGTGAACCGGATCGCGGAGCTGATCCCCTTCAACGCGGCCAAGCCGGTGACGCTCCAGCAGGCGATCGACGGCGAGCCGCGGCTGCAGGAGCTGCAGAAGACGGACGAGACGGTGGAGCGGCTGCTGGCCACCGCGCTGGAGCTGGAGGGGCTGTACCGCAACGCCTCCACCCATGCCGCCGGCGTGGTGATCGGGCGCAAGCCGCTGATCGAGATCGTGCCGCTCTACCGCGACCCGCGCTCGCCCGACCTCGTGACGCAGTACTCGATGAAGTATGTCGAGAGCGCCTCGCTGGTGAAGTTCGACTTCCTCGGCCTCAAGACCCTGACCGTGCTGCAACGGGCGGTCGGCATCCTGGCGGGGCAGGGGGTCGAGATCGACCTCGCCGCCATCCCGCTGGACGACCGCAAGACCTACGAGATGCTGGCCCGCGGCGACGCGGCCTCGGTATTCCAGTTCGAATCCCAGGGCATGCGCGACGTCCTCAAGATGATGCGCCCCGACCGGTTCGAGGACCTGATCGCCGCCGTCTCGCTCTACCGCCCCGGCCCGATGGCCAATATCCCCGCCTATTGCGCGCGCAAGCACGGCGAGCCCTGGGACGCGCCGCATCCGAAGATGCGCAGCCTGGTGGAGGAGACCTACGGCATCCTGGTCTACCAGGAGCAGGTGATGCAGATCAGCCAGGAGCTGGCGGGCTACTCGCTCGGCGGCGCCGACCTGCTGCGCCGCGCCATGGGCAAGAAGAACCGCGCGGAGATGGAGGCGCAGCGCAGGATCTTCGTCGAGGGCGCCACACGGAACGGCGTGCCGGAGAACAAGGCCGGCGAGATCTTCGACCTGATGGAGAAGTTCGCGGAGTACGGCTTCAACAAGTCGCACGCCGCCGCCTATGCCCTCGTCGCCTACCAGACCGCCTGGCTGAAGGCGAATTACCCGGTCGCCTTCCTCGCCGCCTCGATGTCGCTCGACCTCGGCAACACGGACAAGCTCGCGGGCCACATGCAGGAGGCCTCGCGCCTGGGCATCAAGGTGCTGCCGCCGGACGTGAACAAGTCCGGCGCGGAGTTCGTGGTGGAGGAGGGCAACATCCGCTTCGCCCTGGCCGCGGTGAAGCGCGTCGGGCTGGGGGCGATGAAGGACCTCGTCGCCGCCCGCGACGCCTCCGGGCCCTTCCGCTCGCTGGAGGATTTCGCCGACCGGGTGGACCCGAAGCTGCTGAACAAGATGCAGCTGGAGAACCTGGCCCGCGCCGGCGCCTTCGAGCGCCTCGACCCCAACCGCGCCCGCGTCGTGGCCGGGGCGGAGGCGATCCTGCGCCGCGCCCAGTCCTCGGCCGAGGAGCGGGCCAGCGACCAGATCGGGCTGTTCGGCGCCGTCGCCGACCCGGCCGCCGCCCCGCCGCTGCGCCTGCCCGCCATCCCGGACTGGCCGCAGCTGGAGCGGCTGTCGCAGGAGGCGGAGGCGGTGGGCTTCCACCTCTCCGCCCATCCGCTGGACAGCTACCGCGAGGCGCTGGCCAAGCTGAAGGTGACGCCGATCGCGAAGATGGAGCAGGCGGCGCGGGCGGGGCAGGGGCGGCTGCGCCTCGCCGGCACGGTGATCGGCACCAAGGAGCGCACCACCCGCACCGGCAGCCGCATGGCCTGGGTGCGAATCTCCGACGCCACCGGCTCCACCGAGGTCACCTGCTTCTCCGAGGTGCTGTCCAAGGCGCGGGAGATCCTGGGGGAGGGGCAGGCCGTGCTCTTCACCGCCGAGGCGCGGATGGAGGGGGACACGCTGCGCCTGACCGCCCAGGATTGCGACTCGCTGGACAAGGTGGCGGGCTCCGTGCGGCAGGAGCTGCGCGTGGTGATCGAGGCGCAGGAGGCGATCCGCCCGGTGGCGGAGCTGCTGCAGCGCGAGGGGCGGGGCAAGGCGACCGTCATCATGGTTCCCCGCCTGGACGGGCAGCGGGAGGTGGAGATCGCCATTCCGGGCTCCTGGAACGTCTCCCCCCGGCTGGCCCAGGCGATCAAGGCGCTGCCCGGGGTGGGAGGGGTCATGGCCGCGTGAGGGACGCCGCGAAACCCCTCGCGGTTTTGCAACGATGGGTTAGGCTGCCGCCCGGGAGAGAAAAGGAAACCCCGGCCATGCCGCGCTACCCCGTGCCGACCCGCCGTACCGTGTTCCTGGGCGGACTCGGCCTCGCCGCCTTCGCCGCCGGCTGTGCCGGCACCCCGCCCGATCCCGTCGCCGTCTCCGAGACGACGGAGCTGGTCGCGACGGTCGAGACGGTGGACCAGACGAAGCGCGAGGTCCTGCTGCGCGGACCGACCGGGCGGAAGGTCACGGTCGTCGTGCCGCCCACGGTGCGGAACCTGGCGCAGGTCCGCGCCGGCGATACGCTGCGCGTTGTCTTCCAGGAGGCCGTGGCCTTCACCGTGGCCCCGGTGGCCGGAACCCCCGGCGCCACCCCGACCCTGGCCACGGGCGTCGCGCGCGCCCCGGAGGGCAGCATGCCCGGGATCGCCGCGGCGGATTCGCTGCGGGTGCGGGTCAGGGTGGACCAGGTCGCCGCGGGGGGCCAGAGCGTCGCCTTCACCGGCCCGAGCGGCGTCCAGCGCGTGGCCTTCATCCGCGACCCCCAGCTCCGGCAGTTCGTCACCGGACTCCAGCCGGGCACGGATGTGGACGTGGTGTACCGCGAGGCGCTGGCCGTCCGCGTGGAGCCGATGGCCCGGCCGGGCTGAACCGCAGCGCGGCCGGCAGGGTCGGCGGGCAGCCGCCCCCGGCTTGATCCGCGCCGCGCCGCGTGCCATATGCCGACCGTCGCCGCCGGGGTTCCCTGGCGGCGGCAAATCCGCACGCGGCGCGCCCTTCCGAGATACGCGGCAAGGGTCCGGTCCCCCATCCGGGGGTTCAGCGCCGCGGAGGCTCAACCGGACTTGTTCGGAAGGAAAGGATTCGCCCCATGGCGATGCCGGAAGTCACCCTGCGCGGCCTGCTCGAGGCCGGCGTCCACTTCGGCCACCACACGCGCCGCTGGAACCCGCGGATGGCGCCCTACATCTTCGGCGTCCGCAACCAGGTCCACATCCTCGACCTGCAGCAGACCGTGCCGATGATGGAGCGCGCCCTGAAGGCGGTGCGCGACGTGGTCGCGGCCGGCGGGCGCGTGCTGTTCGTGGGCACCAAGAAGGCCGCCGCCGAGTACGTGGCCGAGGCCGCGACGCGCTGCGGCCAGTACTACGTCAACCACCGCTGGCTGGGCGGCATGCTGACGAACTGGAAGACCATCACCGGGTCGATCAAGCGCCTGAAGCAGATGGAGGTGCAGCTCGCCGGCGACACCCAGGGCCTCACCAAGAAGGAGGTCCTGATGCTGACGCGCGAGAAGGAGAAGCTGGACCGAGCCCTGGGCGGCATCAAGGAGATGGGCGGGCTGCCCGACATCATCTTCGTGATCGACACCGTCAAGGAGAAGCTGGCGATCGAGGAGGCCAACAAGCTCGGCATCCCCGTCGTGGCCGTCTGCGACAGCAACGCCGACCCGAAGGGCGTGGCCTTCCCGATCCCGGGCAATGACGACGCGATCCGCGCCATCAACCTGTACTGCGACATGGTCGCCGGCGCCGTCTTCGACGGCATCAGCGCCGAGCTGCAGGCCTCGGGCGTCGACCTGGGCGCCCAGGAGAGCCTGGACGAGGGCGTGATGCCGGACGACCTGGCCGAGGCGGCGACGGACGAGCTGGCCGCCGGCCTCTCGGCCGAGGTGGCGCCGGAGGCCGGCCCCGCCCTGGAGGGCGAGGTGCAGTCCAGCCCGACCGTCGGCCTGCCCGCCACCGAGATGGAGGCGCTGGTCCAGGGCAACCAGGACGACGGCAACCGCGCCGGCTGATCCCCTCGCCGGGGATGGCGGCCTGCCGCCTCCCGCCCCCGGTGGTGCCCCCTGCCGCCCCTGCTACCGCCCCGTGGCCCGGCCGACGCCGCCCGCGGAGGGTGGGTGCGGGCGGGCATGAATGACGGTACCGGGCCAGGCCCGGCCGAGATAGGAAGCGCGGGACGGCGAGTCCCGCGCCGGATGATTCCAGGAGAACACCCATGGCCGAGATCACGGCATCCCTGGTCCGCGACCTGCGCGAGAAGACCGGCGCCGGCATGATGGACTGCAAGAAGGCGCTGGTGGAGACGGGCGGCGACATGGAGGCCGCGGTCGACTGGCTGCGCAAGAAGGGCCTGTCCGCCGCCGCCAAGAAGTCCGGCCGCGTCGCTGCCGAGGGCCTGGTCGCCGTCGCCTCCGCCCCGCTGAAGGCCGCGATGGTCGAGGTGAACGCCGAGACGGACTTCGTCGCCCGCAACGAGCAGTTCCAGGACTTCGCCGCCGCCGTGGCGAAGGTCGCGCTGGAGGCCGGCGAGGACGTGGAGGCCATCAAGGCCGCGGCCTTCCCGGGCGGCGGCACGGTCGCCGAGAAGCTGACCTCGCTGATCGCCACGATCGGCGAGAACATGACGATCCGCCGCGCCAAGGTCTTCACCGTGCCGCAGGGCGTGGTGGCGACCTATGTCCACAACGCGGTGAAGCCCGGCCTGGGCAAGATCGGCGTGCTGGTGGCCGTCGAGGGCGCGACCGAGCTGGACGCGCTGGAGACGCTGGGCCGCCAGGTCGGCATGCACGTCGCCGCCACCCGCCCGGAGGCGCTCGACATCGACGCCGTCGACCCGGCCGCCCTGGAGCGCGAGAAGGCGGTGCTCTCGGAGCAGGCCCGTGCCTCCGGCAAGCCCGAGGCCATCATCGAGAAGATGGTCGAGGGTCGCATCCGCAAGTACTACGAGGAGGTGGTGCTGCTGGAGCAGGTCTGGGTGCATGACGGCGAGAGCCGGGTGCGCAAGGTGGCCGAGAAGGCCGGCGCCAAGCTGACGGGCTTCGCCCGCTTCCAGCTCGGCGAGGGCATCGAGAAGCAGACCGGCGACTTCGCCGCCGAGGTGGCCGCGGCCGCCGGCACCGCCAAGGCCTGACCGTCGCGGCGGGGTCCCCCGGAGCGGGATGGCTCCGGGGAACCCCGCCCCCCTGCCACCGCGGCACCGTCGGCCGGTTGTGCTGGCCGGGCCGCTCGCGTAGCTTCCGCTGCCCTGAGGAATCACCCGCCGGATGACTGCCCCGACCTACAAGCGCGTGCTCCTGAAGGTTTCCGGGGAGGCGCTGATGGGCGCCCGGGACTACGGGCTGGACAATGCCACGGTGGCTGCCATCGCCCAGGACGTGAAGGGCGTGGTGGAGCTGGGGACCGAGGTCTGCCTGGTCATCGGCGGCGGCAACATCTTCCGCGGCATCGCCGGCGCGGCCTCCGGCATGGACCGGGCCCAGGCGGACGGCATGGGCATGCTGGCGACGGTGATGAACGCGCTGGCCATGCAGAGCGCCCTGGAGAAGATCGGCGTCGTGACCCGGGTGCAGAGCGCCGTGCCGATGGCCAGCGTCTGCGAGCCCTTCATCCGCCGCCGCGCCATCCGCCACATGGAGAAGGGGCGCGTGGTCATCTTCGCCGGCGGCACGGGCAACCCCTTCTTCACCACCGACACCGCCGCCGCCCTGCGCGCCGCCGAGATGGGGTGCGACGCGCTGCTGAAGGGCACGCAGGTGGACGGCATCTACGCCGCCGACCCGCGCAAGAACCCGCAGGCCGAGCGCTACGACACGCTGACCTACCTCGACGTGCTGGCCCGTGACCTGGCGGTGATGGATGCCGCCGCCATCTCGCTCGCGCGCGAGAACAAGCTGCCGATCATCGTCTTCAACATCCACGAGCCGGGCGCCTTCACCGCGGTCATGCGGGGCGAGGGCCGCTTCACCACGGTCGTGGAGCACTGACCAGGGACATCCCGACATGGCCGCCGCACCCGATCTGGGCACCCTGAAGAAGGACCTGACCCGCCGCATGGATGGCGCGCTGGAGACGCTGCGCAAGGAGTTCTCCGGCCTGCGCACCGGCCGCGCGAGCCCCGCCCTGCTGGAGCCGATCCGGGTCGAGGCCTATGGCAGCAACCAGCCGCTGTCGCAGGTCGCCAACATCTCCGTGGCCGGGCCTGGCCTTCTTTCCGTCCAGGTCTGGGACAAGTCCGTGACCAAGGCGGTGGAGGTCGCGATCCGCGACGCCAACCTCGGCCTGAACCCCCAGGCGGAGGGGCAGGTGATCCGCGTCCCCCTGCCGCCGCTGACCCAGGAGCGCCGCAACGACCTGGCCAAGCAGGCGGCCAAGTATGCCGAGGCGGCGAAGGTCGCCATCCGCGGCGTGCGCCGCGACGGCATGGAGACGATCAAGGGCTGGGAGACGAGGTCCGAGATCGGCAAGGACGATTCCAAGCGCTGGTCCGACGACGTGCAGAAGCTGACCGATCAGTACGTGAAGAAGATCGAGGAAGCGCTGGCGGAGAAGGACAAGGACATCCGGGCCGTCTGAGCTTGGCCCGGCACATCGGCGCGGCAGGGGGCGTCCGGACGGAATGAGCGCAGCTTCCGAACGGCAGCCTGCCAGGGGGGCGACGGCGGTGCCGGCGCATGTCGGCATCATCATGGACGGCAACGGACGCTGGGCCACGGCCCGGCGCCTGCCCCGGGTCATGGGCCATCGCGCCGGCGCCGAGGCCGCCCGCCGCGCCATCGAGGCCGCCGCACAGGCCGGCGTGGGCTGGCTGACCCTCTTCGCCTTCTCCTCCGAGAACTGGCGCCGGCCGCAGGACGAGGTCATGGAGCTGACCGGCCTGCTGCGCCATTACCTGCGCAACGAGGTGGCGCAACTGGTCCGCAACGGCGTGCGCCTGCGCGTCATCGGCGACCGCGCCCGCTTCGGGGCGGAGACGATGGAGGAGATCCGCCGCGCCGAGGCGGCGACCACCGCCGGCACCCGGCTGAACCTCAACGTCGCCCTGTCCTACGGCAGCCGCGCCGAGATCGCCGCCGCGGCGCGGTCCCTGGCCGAAGCCGTCGCCGACGGCCGGCTGCGGCCGGAGCAGATCGACGAGGCGGTCGTGGACCGCCACCTCACCACCCACGGCATGCCGGACCCGGACCTGATCATCCGCACCTCGGGAGAGCAGCGGCTTTCCAACTTCCTGCTCTGGCAGGCCGCCTATGCCGAGCTCGTCTTCCAGGACGTCCTCTGGCCCGATTTCGACGCCAGCCACCTGCGGCAGGCCCTGGACGAGTTCGGCCGGCGGGAGCGCCGCTTCGGCGGCCGCTGATGCCTTCCCCGACCGTGACCCGGCCTGCGTCGGCCCAGCCCGACCCCGCCGGCGCCAAGCGCTGGCGGGACCTGCGCAAGCGCTTCCTCTCGGCCCTGGTGCTCGGCCCCGCCGCGCTGCTCTGCGTCTGGCTGGGGGCGGAGCCCTATACCGCCCTCCTCGCGGTCGGGGTGGCCATCCTCTGCTGGGAATGGGTGCACCTGTGCGGGCTCCGTACCCGCGTCCTGCCCGGTGCTGCGGTCCCGGCCGTGGTGCTGGTGGCCGGCGCGCTCGCCGTGCTGGAGCGGCCGCTCGCCGGCTGGGCAATGCTGGGGGCCGGCTTCCTCCTGGCCTGGCTCGTGGCGCTGCGGGCCGACCGGCGCGGGCCGGAGCGGGTGCCGGCGCTCTGGCTGGCGCTCGGCGTCCTCTACATCGGCATCGCCGGACTCTGCCTGATCGAGTTGCGGCACGACAATCTGGCCGGGCGGGACAACGTCCTGTTCCTGCTGCTCTGCGTCTGGGCCAGCGACATCGGCGCCTATGCCGCCGGGCGGATCTTCGGCGGGCCGAAGCTGATGCCCTCCGTCTCCCCAAACAAGACCTGGTCCGGGGCGGCGGGCGGCCTGGCCCTGGCCATGCTGGTCGGGGCCCTGGCCACCACCCTGCTGCTGCCGGGGTCCTGGGCCCGGGCCATGGCCGTGGCGGCCATCCTCTCCGTCGCCACCCAGGCGGGCGACCTGCTGGAGAGCGCGATCAAGCGTCACTTCGACGTGAAGGACAGCTCCAGCCTCATCCCCGGCCATGGCGGCCTGCTGGACCGGCTGGACGGGCTGCTGGCCGCGGCGCCGGTCGCCGCGCTGCTGGCCGCCCTCTTCGGCTTCGGGGCCCCCCTGTGGCGCTGACCCGGCGGATCACGGTGCTGGGCAGCACCGGCTCGGTGGGGCGCTCCACCCTGGCCCTGCTGGAGGCGGCCGCGCCGGGCGAGTTCGCGGTCGAGGCGCTGGTCGCCGGGCGGGATGCCGCCGCCCTGGCGGAGCAGGCGCGCCGGCACCGCCCCGCGATCGCCGTCCTGGCGGAGGACAGCGCGCTGCCCGCGCTGCGCGAGGCGCTGGCCGGCACCGGGATCGCCTGTGCGGCGGGCCGCGCCGCCGTCGCGGAGGCCGCCTCGCGCCCGGCGGACTGGACCATGGCGGCGATCGTGGGCGCCGCCGGGCTGGGCCCGACTCTGGCCGCGCTGCGCCGGGGCGGGACGCTGGCCCTGGCCAACAAGGAAGCGCTGGTCTGCGCCGGCCCCATCGTGCTGCGCGCCGCCGCCGCCTCGGGCGCCACGCTGCTGCCGGTGGATTCCGAGCACAACGCCATCTTCCAGGCGCTCGATTCACGCCTGCCGGCCGTGCCGGAGAAGATCGTCCTCACCGCCTCGGGCGGGCCGTTCCGCAACGCGAGCCTCGCCGAGATGGCCGCGGCCACGCCGGAGCAGGCGGTGCGTCACCCCGTCTGGAGCATGGGCGCGAAGATCAGCGTCGACAGCGCCACGATGTTCAACAAGGGGCTGGAGGTGATCGAGGCGGCGCGCCTGTTCCCCGTGGCCCCGGAGCGGATCGAGGTGCTGGTCCACCCGCAATCCGCCGTGCACGGCATGGTGCAGTACGCCGACGGCTCCATCCTGGCCCAGCTCGGCAGCCCGGACATGCGCACCCCCATCGCCCATGCCCTGGCCTGGCCGGCCCGGATGCATGTCGACGTCCCGCGCCTCGACCTCGCGGCACTGGGCCGGCTGGAGTTCTTTCCGCCCGATCCGAAGCGTTTCCCTGCGTTGCGCCTGGTCCGCGAGGCCTTGTCCGCGGGGGGTGGCGCGCCCACCATTTTGAATGCCGCCAACGAGGTGGCCGTCGCGCGCTTCCTGGACCGCCGTCTGGGCTTCCTGGACATCGCCCGGGTGGTCGAGGCGACGCTGGACGGGCTGGGCGCCCCGGCGGCGGAGGAGCTGGACGCGGTGCTGGCGCTGGACGCTGCGGCCCGGGTCGCCGCGGACGCCGCGGCGGACCGGCTGGCGGGCTGAGCCGGGCGGTCGTGGCCGGTCGCTGCGGGATGCGCGGCGGGATGAGGGTGCAGGACGGGCGGGCCTGCGGGAGAAGCTGATCTTGGAAAGCATGTTCGGTTCGGTGCGCACGGTCGTCGCCTTCCTGGTGGTGCTGGGCGTGCTGGTCTTCATCCACGAGCTCGGCCACTACCTCGCCGCGCGCTGGCGGGGGGTGCATGTGGAGCGCTTCTCCATCGGCTTCGGCCGGGCCCTGGCCCGCTGGACCGACCGCCGCGGGACGCAGTGGCGGGTCGGCTGGCTGCCGCTGGGCGGCTATGTGAAGCTGCACGGCCAGGAGCAGCCGGGCGACGTGGACCCCGCCATCCGCGCCACCTGGAGGCCGGGCGAGACCTTCCACGACAAGCCCGTGCTGGACCGGGCCATCGTCGTTGCGGCGGGGCCGATCGCGAACTTCGCCCTGGCCGCGGTGCTGTTCGCCGCGCTCTTCGCGACCGTGGGGCGGCCGGTGCAGACCGCGACCGTCGGCGCCGTCGTCGCCGGCAGCGCGGCCGAGCGGGCAGGGGTGCAGCCGGGCGACGCGATCCTCTCCATCGACGGGCAGCCGATCCGCCGCTTCCAGGACGTGCAGAGCCGGGTGGAGCCCAGCGCCGGCCGGCCGCTCCAGCTCCTGCTCTCCCGCGAGGGGCGCGAGCTGACGGTCACCGCGACCCCGGAGGCCCGCGTCCGCAGCGAGGGCACGCCGCCGGTCGGGGTGCTGGGCGTGGCCGCCGGGGCCCCCGTCTTCGAACGGGTGAACCCCCTCTCCGCCGTCTGGCAGGGGATCGCCTATACCGGCGACGTCTCGAAGCAGACCCTGGTCGGGGTGTGGGAGATGATCACCCGGGCCCGGGGCACCGAGGAGCTGGGCGGGCCGCTGCGCATCGCCCAGATCTCCGGCCAGGCGGCGGCGCTGGGGCTGGCGAGCCTCGTCACCTTCATCGCCGTGCTGTCGGTGAACCTGGCGCTGATCAACCTCTTCCCGATCCCCGTGCTGGATGGCGGCCACCTGGTCTTCTACGCGGCGGAGGCGATCCGCGGCCGCCCGCTGCCGCCCCGGGCCCAGGAATACGGGCTTCGGGCCGGCCTGGCCGTGCTGGCCATGCTGTTCATCTTCTCGACCTGGAACGACCTGAGCAGCTTCGGCCTGTTCCGCTGGCTGGGCGGCCTGGCGGGCTAGGGCCGGCCCCGCGGGCGCGGGCGTCCCGCCGCCGCCGGGCCGGGCGGTCCCGGGCCCCGCCCCGATCACTCTGGGTTACGGGGACGACACCCGCGCCGCGACGGGGTTGGCGCGGGCGTGGGGATGCCGCTAGTTTCCCCCCGCCCCCCGGGATGGCCGTCCGGGATTCAGGGGGGCGACGTCGGCACGGAACCCTGATTTTGCACGCCACACGCGCCCTGCTCCTCGCAGCCACCTGCCTCGTCCCCGTCGTCGTCGCGGGCCCCGCCGACAGCCAGCCCCGCCGCGGGGCGGCGCCCGGCCCGGCCCGGCCGGCCGGCGGCGTGGTCCAGGGCATCGACGTGGTGGGCAACCAGCGCATCGAGGCGGATACCGTCCGCTCCTACATGCTGCTCCAGCCCGGGGACACCTTCGAAGCCGACCGGCTGGACCGCAGCCTGCGCACCCTCTTCGCCACCGGCCTGTTCCGCGACGTGCAGGTCTCCCGCCAGGGCGACCGCATCGTGGTGACGGTGCAGGAGAACCCGATCGTCAACCGCGTCGCCTTCGAGGGCAACCGCAAGCTCTCCGACGACACGCTGCAGCCGGTGGTGCAGCTGCGCGCCCGCGCCGTCTACACGCCGCAGGCGGTGCAGGCCGACCGCCAGCGCCTGCTGGAGCTCTATGCCCGCCGCGGCCGCTTCGCCGCCGAGATCGAGCCGAAGATCATCGAACTGGACCAGAACCGCGTCGACGTCGTCTTCGAGATCAAGGAGAACGAGACGGCGCTGGTCAGCCGCATCAGCTTCGTCGGCAACACCACCTTCTCCGACAGCCGTCTGAAGGAGATCGTCGCGACGCGCGAGGAGGCGTGGTACCGGCCCTTCTCCTCCTCCGACACCTACGACCCGGAGCGGCTGGCCTTCGACCGCGAGCTGCTGCGCCGCTACTACCTGCGCAACGGCTTCGCCGACGTGCAGATCACCTCCTCGACGGCCGAGCTGTCGCCCGACCGCTCCGGCTTCTTCGTGACCTTCACGATCGACGAGGGCAAGCGCTACCGCATCGCGAAGGTCGACATCACGTCGCGCCTGCGCAACGTCACCGCCGACCAGCTGCGCCCCACCATCGACCTCTCCACCGGCGACTGGTACGACGGCGAGGCGATCGAGCGCATCACCCAGGCGATCCAGGACCGCGGCAACGCGCTGGGCGCGCCCTTCGTGGAGGTGCAGCCGCGCATCGAGCGCAACCGCGACGCCGGCACGGTCGACCTCACCTTCGACGTCTCCGAGGGCCAGCGAGTCTTCGTCGAGCGCATCGACATCACCGGCAACACCCGCACGCAGGACCGCGTCATCCGGCGCGAATTCCGCCTGGCCGAGGGCGACGCCTTCAACGCCGCGCAGGTCCGCCGTTCCCGCCAGCGCATCCGCGACCTGGGCTACTTCAACGACGTCACCGTCAACACCTCGCAGGGCTCGACGCCAGACCGGGTGATCATCGGGGCCAATGTCAGCGAGCGGGCGACGGGCGAGATCAGCCTGGGCGGCGGCTACTCCACCGACGCGGGCGCGCTGGCCGATATCGGCCTGCGCGAGCGCAACCTGCTCGGCACGGGCTGGGACGCGCGCATCAACACGGTGATCGCGCAGAAGCGCAGCCAGCTCGACCTCTCGGTGACCGACCCGTCCTTCCTCGACCGCAACCTCGCGGTGGGCGCGGACGTGTTCTACGTCACCCGCGACCTGCGCGAGTACTCGGGCTACCAGGAGCGCCGCTACGGCTTCGCGCTGCGTGCCGGCTACGAGTTCAACGAGTACCTGCGGCAGTCCTGGGCCTACACGCTCTCCCAGCGAAACGTGTACGACGTCTCGACCGACGCCTCGCGCTACATCCAGGAGCAGAAGGGCAAGACGCTGCTGTCGCAGATCGGCCAGACGCTCACCTACGACCGGCGCGATTCGCGGCTCGACCCGCACAGCGGCTACCTCGTCCGCCTCGGCGCCGACTTCGCCGGGCTCGGCGGCGACGCGCAGTACGTCCGCGGCCGTGCCGACGGTGCCTACTACATCCCCTTCGAGCGCTGGCTGGGCGATCCGGAGTACGTGCTCTCGATCAGCGGCAGCATCGGCTACCTGGAGCCCTGGGGCGACGACCGCGAGCTGATCGTGGACCGCTTCTTCCTGGGCGGCGAGAACCTGCGCGGCTTCAAGGTGGCCGGCGCCGGCCCGCGCGACCTCTCCAGCAGCGACCGCGACGCGCTGGGCGGCCGCTTCCTCTGGACCCAGTCCACGGAGATGCGCTTCCCGCTGCCGCTGCCCTCCGAGCTGGGCCTGACCGGCCGCGCCTTCGTCGATGTCGGCGCGCTGAGCAAGGTGCCGGCGGGCGTCGGCGTGGTGGATGACGGCAGCCCCCGGGTCGGTGCGGGCGTGGGCATCTCCTGGCGCAGCCCCTTCGGCCTGATCAACCTCGACTTCGCCTCCGCCGTGGTGAAGAAGTCCTATGACGAGACGCAGGTGTTCCGCTTCGGCTTCGGCACCCGCTTCTGAGTCTGAGAGAGTTCGCGATGATGACGCTCAAGGCCCGCATTGCGGTGGCCACCCTCGCCCTGTCCCTTCCGGGGGCCCTGCCGGCGGCGCCGCCCGCGGCCGCCCAGGACAATCCGGGCTACTTCATCCCCAACCAGCCGCGCCCGGCCCAGGCACAGCCGCCGCGCCCGGCGCAGCAGCCGCAGCAGCGCCCGCCGCAGCGCGTCCAGCCCAACCCGGCGCCGCTGGCGGCCGGCCAGCCGCCGCCGGACGCGGTGATCGGCATCGTCGACGTGCCCGAGGTGCAGCGCAACTCGACCGCCTTCAACAGCGTGCGCGAGGAAATCGAGCGCCGCCGGCAGAAGCTGAACGAGGACCTCCAGGCCGAGCAGCAGAAGTGGCGTGACGCGCAGCAGGCGCTGCAGAACGACCGCCCCAACCTGAACCCGGAGCAGCTCCGCACCCGCGAGCGCGAGCTGCAGGAGCGCATCACCGAGAGCCAGCGCGTCTTCCGCGACCGCTCGCGGGGCATCGAGCAGACCGCCCAGGTCGCGTTGCAGGAGATCGAGCAGGCCCTGGCGGTGGTGATCCGGCAGGTGGCCTCCAGCCGCAAGGTGAACCTCGTCCTGCCGCGGCCGCTGGTCATCTACAACGACCCGCCCTTCGACCTGACCGAGGAGATCGGCCAGCAGCTGAACCGGGTGCTGCGCAACGTGACCCTCGCGGCCGAGACCAACGCGCCGGGCCAGCCGGTGCCGCCGCCGCCGCCGGCGCCTCCGGGGCAGGCGCAGCAGCAGCCGGCCCGCCCGGCCGCCCCGGCGCAGCAGGGCCAGCAGCAGCGGCGGAACTGACCGGCCGTGGCGGCGGACCCCCGCTTCCACCCCTCGACCGGGCCGCACAGCCTGGCCGCCATCGCGGCGGCCGGGCAGATCGAGCTGCCGAAGGGGGCCACGCCGGACCGGCTCTTCGCCGGGGTCGCCGGGCTCTCGGCGGCCGGGCCGGACGAGGTCTCCTACCTCGAGGGCAAGCGGAACCTGGAGGCGCTGCGCGCGACCCGGGCCGGCGCGCTGGTGGCGCGGCCCGAGCAGGTGGCCGAGGCGCCGCCCGGCGTGGTCGTGCTGCCCGCCGCCCAGCCCGCCCTGGCCTTCGCCCGCATCGCGGCGCTGTTCCACCCACGGGCGGCGGCGCGGCCGGGGATCCACCCCACCGCCGTGGTCGGCGAGGGGGCGGAGCTCGGCGAGGGCTGCGAGATCGGCCCCTATGCCGTGGTGGGCGAGGGCGCGCGGCTGGGCGAGGGCTGCGTGCTGGGGCCGCACGCCGTGGTGGGGCCGGGCTGCATCCTGGGGCCGCGCTGCCGGCTGCACGCCCATGCCTCGCTCTACTACGCCATCGCCGGGGAGGCCGTGGTGCTGCACCAGGGGGCACGGGTCGGCAACGAGGGCTTCGGCTTCATCCCGGACGAGCGCGGCAGCTTCGTCACCGTACCCCAGCTGGGCCGCGTGCTGCTGGGGGACCGGGTGGAGGTCGGCGCCAATGCCTGCATCGACCGCGGCGCCGGCGGCGACACGGTGGTGGGCGAGGGGACGCGGCTGGATAACCTCGTGATGCTGGGCCACAACGTGCGCACCGGGAAGGGCTGCGCCATCGTGGCGCAGGTCGGCGTCTCGGGCTCCACGGTGCTGGGCGACCACGTGCAGCTTGGCGGGCAGGCGGGGGTCTCGGGGCACCTGACCATCGGCAGCGGCGCCCGGGTCGGCGCCCAGACGGGGGTGACCCGCGACGTGCCGGCGGGCACCGATGTCTGGGGCACGCCGGCCATGCCGGTTCGGGAGGCGTGGCGTGCGATCGCCACCCTGCACCGACTGGCCAAGGAAGAGAGAGCAGGCAGGAAGACATGAGCGGGCAGGACGAGCCGGCGGGCGGCACGGCGGTGGCGGGCGCCGCGGCGCAGGAGGTCAGCGCCTACGACATCGGCGAGGTCATGGCGGCGATCCCGCATCGCTACCCCTTCCTGCTGGTGGACCGCGTCGTGGACGTGGTGCTGAACGAGCGCGCCACCGGCGTGAAGAACGTCACCATCAACGAGGGCTTCTTCCAGGGCCACTTCCCGCGCCACCCGGTCTTCCCGGGCGTGCTGATCATCGAGAGCATGGCGCAGACGGCGGCCGTGCTGGTGGTGAAGACCCTGGGTCCCAGCGCGGAGGGCAAGCTGGTCTATTTCATGAGCGTCGAGAACGCGAAGTTCCGCAAGCCGGTGGTGCCAGGCGACCAGCTCCGCATCCATGTCACCAAGGACCGGCAGCGCGGCAACGTCTGGAAGTTCAACGCCGTCGCTCGGGTAGACGGCACCGCCGTCGCCGAGGCGACCTATGCCGCGATGATCCTCGACAAGTGAGCGTCACGGCAAGCAGCGCCGAGGTCCACCCGAGCGCCATCGTCGCGCCGGGGGCCCGGCTGGGTGCCGGGGTCCGCATCGGCCCCTGGTGCAGCGTCAGCGCGGAGGCCGTGCTGGGGGATGGGGTGCAGCTCGTCTCCCATGCCGTCGTCGACGGCGACACGCGGCTGGGCGAGGGGGTGGTGCTGATGCCCTTCGCCTCGGTCGGCCTGCCACCGCAGGACCTGAAGTACAAGGGCGAGCCGACGCGGGTGGAGATCGGCGCCCGCACCGTGCTGCGCGAGCATTCCACCATCCACCGCGGCAGTGTCGGCGGGCACGGGGTGACCCGGGTGGGCGCGGACTGCCTCATCATGGCCTGCGCCCATGTCGGACACGACTGCACCCTGTCGGACAAGGTGATCCTGGCCAACAACGTCATGCTGGGCGGGCATGTGGAGATCGGCGACACGGTCTTCGTCGGCGGCGGCGCGGCCGTCCACCAGTTCGTCCGCATCGGCCGCCAGTCGGTGATCGGCGGGATGAGCGGGGTGGAGGCGGATGTCATCCCCTATGGCGCCTGCCTGGGCGACCGGGCGCGGCTGACCGGGCTGAACCTGATCGGGCTCAAGCGCCGCGGCTTCGACCGGGCGCGCATCCACGCCCTGCGCGCCGCCTTCCGCTCGCTGTTCGGGGGGGAGGGCGTCTTCTCCGAGCGCCTGCGCCGCACGCGGGAGCGTTGGGGCCAGGACGCCGCCGTGGCCGAGATCCTGGGCTTCATGGACACCCACAGCCGGCGCGGGCTGATGAAGGCGCGCCGGCTGAAGACCGCCGAGGACGAGCCGGCCGGCGAGGCGGCATGAGCGGCGGCGGGCAGGGCCCGCTCGGCATCTTCGCGGGTGCCGGGGCGCTGCCGTTGCGCGTGGCGGCGGTCGCCGAGGCCACCGGGCGCGGCGTGCGCGCCGTGCTGTTGGAGGGCTTCGCCGAGCCGTCGCTCTGGGCGCCCTACCGCTCCATCACGCTCCGCCTGGGCGCGCTCGGCTCCTCCGTCGAGTGGCTGAAGGCGGAGGGCGTGCGGGAGCTGGTGCTGGCCGGGCAGGTGCGGCGGCCCTCGATGCTGTCGCTGCGGCCGGACGTGGCCTCGGCGAAGTACCTGGCGCGGATCGGCAAGCGGGCCTTCGCGGGCGATGACGGGCTGCTCTCCGCCCTGCGCGACGTGTTGCGGGAGGAGGGCTTCTCCCTCACCGCGCCGAACGCCGTGCTGGACGGGCTGCAACAGCCACCGGGCCTGCTGACCCGTGCCGGGCCGGATGCGCATGCCCTGTCCGACATCGCGCGCGGGGTCGAGGTGGTGCAGGCGCTGGGCGCGCTCGACGTCGGCCAGGGCGCGGTGGTGCAGCAGGGGCTGGTGCTGGCGGTCGAGGCCTTCGAGGGCACGGACGCCATGCTCGCCCGCTGCGGCCCGCTGCGGCGGGAGGGGCCGGGCGGCGTGCTGGTGAAGCTGGTCAAGCCGGGCCAGGACCGCAGGCTGGACCTGCCGACCATCGGCCCGGCCACGGTGCGCCACGCGGTGGAGGCCGGGCTGGCCGGCATCGCCTTCGAGGCCGGCGGCGCGCTGGTGATGGAGCGCGAGGAGACGGTGCGGCTGGCGGAGGAGCGGGGGGTGTTCCTCCTCGCCCTGCGGCCGGAGGACCATATGCCGCGGCGGGGCGGCTGACGCCGTCCCGCCGGGTCTGACCGCGTGGAACCCGCGCCGGGTCATCCCGACCCGCGCCGCCACGCCCGAGGGAGACTGCCAGGGATGAGCGAAGGACGCTTCCTGCACACGATGATCCGCGTGGGCGACCTCGACCGCTCGGTGACGTTCTACACCGGGCTGCTGGGCATGAAGGAGCTGCGCCGCAACGACGTGCCGGCCGGCCAGTATACGCTCGCCTTCCTCGGCTATGGCGAGGGCAACAAGGACAATGGCGGCGAGATCGAGCTGACCTACAACTACGGCGTCGAGAAGTACGAGATCGGCACGGGCTTCGGCCATCTGGCGGTCGGCGTGCCGGACGTGGCGGCGGCCTGCGAGAAGGTCCGCAACGGCGGCGGCAAGGTGACGCGCGAGGCCGGGCCGGTGAAGCACGGCACCACCATCATCGCCTTCGTCGAGGACCCGGACGGCTACAAGATCGAGCTGATCCAGCGGCCGTAACCCGGGGACCGGCTGCGCCGTTGCGCGGGGCATGGCCCTCGACCCGATCGACGCGCTGACGGGCGCGCCCCTCCGCCTCCTCCGCGACACGTGGTGGAGCGCGGAGGACGCCGCGCGGGCGCTGGCCGGGCGGGACCGGGTGCGGCTGGCCGTCACCGGCCTGTCGCGCGCCGGCAAGACGGTGCTGCTGACCTCGCTGATCGCCAACCTGCTGGCGGCCGGGGCACGCGCCCGCACCCTGCCGGCGCTGGAGGAGCAGGTGGAGGGCCGGCTGCTCTCGGCCCGCCTCGTCCCGCCGGGGATCGAGACGACGCCGCGCTTCGACGCGGCCGCGCATCTGGAGGCGCTGGCGGCCGAGCCGCCGCGCTGGCCGGAGCGGACGGAGGACCTCTCCACCCTCTCCCTGGCGCTCACCATCCGGCGGCGGAACCTCTGGGGCCAGCTCCTGCCCGACCGGCAGGTGACGCTGGACCTGCTGGACTATCCCGGCGAATGGCTGCTGGACCTGCCCATGCTGGGCGGGCGCTTCGCCGGCTGGTCGGACGCCACCCTGCTGCGGCTGCGCAAATCCGCCGCCGCCGGGCCGGTCGCCGCCTTCCTCGCCTTCGTGGATTCGCTGCCCGAGGCCGCGCTGGCCGAGGAGGCGCTGGCGAAGCGCGGCTGGGCGCTGTACCGCGACGCGCTGCGCCATTGCCGCGACCGGCTGGGGCTGCGCTTCCTGCAGCCGGGGCGGACGCTGAATCCCGGGCCCCGCGGCGAGGCGCCGCTGCTGTGGTTCTTCCCCCTGCCGGAGCGGGTGCGCGGCGGCGGGCTCGCCGGGCTGCTGGAGCGGCGCCACGACGCCTATCTGGACGACCAGCGGCGGGAGTTCGTGGAGCCGGTCTTCCGCCGCTTCGACCGGCAGGCGGTGCTGGTGGATGTGCTGGGCGCGCTCCATGCCGGTCGTGCCGCCTTCGACGACACGGCCGAGGCGCTGACCGCCATCGCAGGCGCCCTGCGCTACGGCGGCTCCTGGACGGACTGGCTCACCGGGGCGGGGGTGTCGCGCGTCGCCTTCGCCGCGACCAAGGCGGACCACGTGCCGGAGGTTTCGCGCGACGCGCTGACGGGGCTGCTGGGCGACCTGGTGGAGGCGCCGCGCAGCCGCGTCCTCGGCGCGGGGGCGCAGGTCTCGGTCCATGCCATCGCCGCGATCCGCTGCACGGAGGAGGCGGTGGTGGAGCGCGACGGCCGCGCCATCCCCGCCGTGCGCGGCGTGCTGCTGGAACCGGGCGACGCGGCGCCGCGCTGGGTGAAGGTCGATCCGGGCGTGGTGCCCAGCCGCCGGCCCGGCGAGTCCTACTGGCGCGCGCCCTTCTTCGAGATGCCGGTCTTCCGCCCGCCACGGCTGGAGCCGGACGGGCTTTCGGGCGTTCCGCATCTGGGGCTGGACCGGCTGCTGGCCGCGCTGATCGGGGATCTGCTGTGAACGGAAACGAGGAGGCGAGGGGGCCGCGCGTCATCCTGGAGGAGCCCGTGCCGCCGGGCGCGGTGCCGCCGCGCGTCGACCTGGGCTGGGACAACGCCGTGGTGCCGGTCGCCGAGCCGCGGATCGGTGGCTGGTCGAGCCTGAGCCTGCTTGCCACGGGCATCGCCTCGCTGGTGGTGGGGCTGTCCGCGCTGGACGCGGCGAATTTCGTGGCGGCGCAGTTCGGCCGCTCCGTCTGGCTGGGCGCGATCACCCTCGTCGTGGCGGCGGGCGGCTTCGGCCTCATCCTGGCCGCCGGGGTGCGGGAGCTGCGGGGGCTGACCGCGCTGGAGGAGGTGGACCACGCCCGCGCCGCCTTCGCCGCAAAGGACATCGTCCGCGCCCGGGCGGAGGCGCTGCGCTGGGCCGAATCGGTGCCTGAGGCGCGGGCGTCCCTGCCGGCCCTGCGTGCCGCGCCGGACACGGAGACGCTGCGGGCGCATCTGGAGGCCGGGCCGCTGCGGGTGCTGGACGAGAAGGCGGTGACGCTCGGCCGGGTGGCGGCGGCGCAGGCCTTCGCGGCGACCGCGATCAGCCCCTCGCCGGCCTGGGATGCGCTGGTCTTCGGCTGGCGCGGTGTGCGGCTGGTCCGGCAGGTGGCGGCGCTGCACGGGCTGCGGCCGGGGATCGCGGGCACCATCGCGCTGCTGCGGCGCAGCGCCTTCAGCGCGGCGACGGTGGCGGCGACCAACATCCTGGCCGATGCGGCGACCCGGGCGGTCGTGAGCAACCCGCTGATCGAGAAGCTGGCCGGCGAAGCCGCAACCGGCGCGGTGGCGGCAAGGCGCATGCTGTCCCTCGCGCGGGCGACCGCCCTGGCCTGCCGGATCGTGCCGCCGCCCGCGTAGGGCGGCGCGGGGCGCTGAAGCGGACGGAGGGGCCCGGGCGTTCCACCCGGCAACAGGCCGGGCACGCCCCGCACCGGCCGGCTGCCGGAGAATCCTGGATGCCCCTGACCCGACGCGCCATCGCCCTGGCGGCCGCGGCCCTGCCCGGCAGCGCCCTGGCCCAGCAGGGCCCGGACCAGCTTCCCGGCTTCGGGCCGGACCCGCGCCTGCCCGCGCCGGATACGTCGCACGCCGTGACGAACCACCCGACCCGGATCGGTTGGCCCGAGGGCCACACGCCCACCGCCGCCGAGGGCTTCCGCGTGTCCCGCCTCGCCGGCGGGCTGGACAACCCGCGCAACCTGCTGGTCCTGCCCAATGGCGACGTGCTGGTGGCGGAGGCGGCGACGAAGCCGAAGGAGCCGCGCAACGCGGAGGAGCGGGAGAAGATCGCGCAGCAGCGCCGCTCCGGCACCATGCGGGACAGCGCGAACCGCATCACCCTGCTGCGCGGCCTGACCCCCGCGGGCGAGGCTAGGGAGCGCGTCGTGCTGCTCGACGGGCTGAACCAGAATTTCGGGATGGCGCTGGTCGGCGACAGCCTGTTCGTCGCCAACACCGACGCGGTGCTGCGCTTTCCCTTCGCGCCCGGGCAGACGCGGATCACGGCGCCGGGGCGGAAGATCCTCGACCTGCCGGCGGGGGGCTACAACAACCACTGGACCCGCAACCTGCTGCCCACCCCGGACGGGCGCGGGCTGTTCGTCGCGGTCGGCTCGGCCAGCAATGCCGGGGAATACGGGCTGGAGCAGGAGGAACGGCGCGCCGCCATCCTCCGCGTCGGGCTGGACGGCTCAGGGGAGACGGTCTTCGCGAGCGGCCTGCGCAACCCCGTGGGCATCGCGCTGCAACCCGGCACGCAGACCCTGTGGACGGTGGTGAACGAGCGGGACAACCTGGGCGACGACCTGGTGCCGGACTACCTGACCCATGTGCAGGAGGGCGGGTTCTACGGTTGGCCCTACAGCTACTACGGCCGGCACGAGGACCCGCGCCTGGCCGGGCAGCGGCCGGAGCTGGTGGCGAAGGCGATCGTCCCCGACTATGCGCTGGGTCCGCACACCGCGTCGCTGGGCCTGTGCTTCTCCACCGGCGCGGCCTTCCCGGCGGCATGGCGCGGCGGCGCCTTCATCGGCCAGCGCGGCTCGTGGAACCGGGAGAGCTACAGCGGCTACCGGGTGCTCTACGTCCCCTTCCGCGACGGGCGGCCGGATGGCGCCCCACGCGACCTGCTGACGGGCTTCATGGCCAACCCGCGAACGGGCGAGGTCCACGGGCGCCCGGTCGGGGTGGCGATGGACGGGCAGGGCGCGCTGCTGGTCGCGGACGATACGGGCGACAGCGTGTGGCGGGTGACGGCCGCGTAGCACCGGCCCCGCCACGGGCGGACTCCCGGAAGAAGGGGGGAGTCCACGCCCCCCGGAGAGTTCTACGCCGAGGCGATCCGCGCCAGCGTCTCCTCGCGCCCCAGCGCCGCCAGCACGGCATCGATCGGCGGCGACTGGGTGCTGCCGGTCAGCGCCGCGCGCAGCGGCTGGGCCAGGGCGCCGAGCTTCACCCCCTGGGCCTCCGCCTGGTCGCGGAGGAGGGATTCCAGCGCCGGGCGCTCCCAGGCGATACCCTGCATGGCCTTGGCGAGCGTGGCGAGGCGGCCGCGCGCCTCGGGGGTCAGCAGCCCGGCGGCCTTGGCCTCCATCGCCGGCCGGGCGAGGGCGAAGGCGGCGCCGTCCGCCATCTCGACCAGGGTGCGGGCGCGGGGCTGGAGGTCGGGGATCAGCGCCCGCACCCGGGCCTCGCCGGCCGCGTCGATGGGCAGGTCCCGCTTCGCCAGGATCGCCAGCACCTCCTTGGCCAGCCGCTCCGGCTCGGCGGCGCGGAGATACAGGCCGTTGAGGTGCGCCAGCTTGGCCTCGTCCATGCGCGAGGCGGCGCGGCCCACATCGGGCAGGTCGAAGAGCGCGATGGCCTTGTCGCGGGGCACGTACTCCTCGTCGCCATGGCCCCAGCCGAGGCGGAGGAGGTAGTTGTTCAGCGCCTCCGGCAGGATGCCCTGGTCGCGGAACTCCAGCGCCCCGACCGCGCCGTGGCGCTTGGACAGCTTGGCGCCGTCCCGGCCGTGGATCAGCGGGATGTGGGCGAAGGCCGGACGGTCCCAGCCCATGGCGTCGTAGACCATGATCTGGCGGAAGGTGTTGGTCAGGTGGTCGTCGCCGCGGATGACGTGGGTGATGCCCATGTCGTGGTCGTCCACCACCACCGCATGCAGGTAGGTCGGCGTGCCGTCGGAGCGCAGGATGATCATGTCGTCCAGCTCGCTGTTGCGGACCCGGACCTCGCCCTGCACCAGGTCGTTCACCACCGTCTCGCCGTCGCGCGGGGCCTTGATGCGGATGGCGGGGGCGAGGCCGGCCGGTGCCTCGGACGGATCGCGGTCGCGCCAGCGCCCGTCGTAGCGCGGGGGCCGGCCCTCCTTCACCGCCAGCTCGCGCATCGCCGCCAGCTCCTCCGCCGTGTCGTAGGCGCGGTAGGCCTTGCCCTCGGCGAGCAGCTGCTCCGCCACCTCGCGGTGCCGTGCCTCGCGCGCCGCCTGGAAGACGGGCGGCTCGTCCGGCGAGAGGCCGAGCCAGTCCAGGCTGTCGAGGATCTGCTGCACCGCCTCGGGCGTCGAGCGGGCGCGGTCGGTGTCCTCGATGCGCAGCAGGTACTGGCCGCCGTGGTGGCGCGCGTAGAGGTAGTTGAACAGCGCCGTGCGAGCGCCACCGATGTGCAGGTAGCCGGTGGGGGAGGGCGCGAAGCGGGTGCGGACGGTCATGATCCAGGCAGATTAGCCCGGAACGCGCCGGCGCGGAACGAAGTCGGCATCCGGTCAGCCCTGCCCATGACAGGGACCGGCCGCGAGGTTCATGTTGCGGCGCAGCGCGGCGGCCGTTACCGTGGGTCCATTCATCCCGGACCCGGTGCAATCCCGGGTGGCTCCTCCGGCCGCCGATCCGCCGGATAACGCACACGACAGGACATGCCCCGGCGGCCCCGCCCGCCGGCGTCCTGCGCTGACTGCGGAATCCCTGTCTCCATGAAAGAACCCATCTTCCACCACGACCGCGCCGAATGGTTCGGCGGCGGGCTCGGCGCGCTGCGCCGCGACGTGCTGGCCGGCATGGTCGGCACCTTCGCCCTGATCCCGGAGGTGATCGCCTTCTCCTTCGTGGCCGGCGTCGATCCCCAGGTCGGGCTCTTCGCCACCTTCGTCATCGGCGTGGTGATCGCCTTCGCCGGCGGCCGGCCGGCCATGATCTCGGGCGCCGCGGGCTCCGTCGCGCTGGTCGCGGCGGCGCTGGTGGCGAGCCACGGGCTGCAATACCTGCTGGCGGCGACCATCCTCTGCGGACTTCTGCAGATCGTCTTCGGCCTGTTGCGGCTGGACGTGCTGATGCGCTTCGTCTCGAAATCCGTCCGCACCGGCTTCGTCAACGCGCTGGCCATCCTGATCTTCTCGGCCCAGGTGCCGCACATGCTGGGCGTCACCTGGCACACCTACGCCCTGATCGCGGCGGGACTCGCCATCATCTATCTGCTGCCGCGCGTCTTCACCGCCATCCCCTCGCCGCTGGTCTGCATCCTGGCGCTGACCGCGTTCACCATCGCGGTGCCGATGCCGGCGGCGACGGTGGCCGATCTCGGCCGCCTGCCGGATTCGCTGCCGAGCCTGTTCCTCCCCGACGTGCCGCTCACCCTGGAGACGCTGCGGATCATCGCGCCCTATTCCCTGGCCATGGCCGTGGTCGGGCTGCTGGAATCGCTGATGACGGCGACGGTGGTGGACGACCTCACCGACACCAACAGCCGCAAGGCACGGGAATGCACCGGGCTCGGCCTCGCCAATGCGGCGGCCGGGCTGTTCGGCGGCATCGCCGGCTGCGGCATGATCGGCCAGACGGTGGGCAACATCCGCTTCGGCGGGCGGGGGCGGGTCTCCACCCTGACCGCCGGCGTCTTCCTGCTGGTGCTGATGGTGCTGCTGCGCCCCTGGGTGGCGCAGGTGCCGGTGGCGGCGCTGGTCGCCATCATGGTCATGGTCTCCGTCGAGACCTTCTCCTGGGCCTCGCTGCGCGACGTGACCCGCCATCCCAAGGTGTCGAGCATCGTCATGCTGGCGACCGTCGCGGTGACGGTGGCCACGCACAACCTCGCCGCCGGGGTGACTGTGGGCGTGCTGCTCAGCGGCGTCTTCTTCGCCTTCAAGGTGATGCGCCTGCTGGACGTGACGAGCCGGTACGACCCGGGCACGGACACCCGCACCTACCGCGTCGCGGGCCAGGTCTTCTTCGCCAGCGCCGACCTCATGGCCGATGCCTTCGACTTGCGCGACACGGCGCGGCGCGTGCGGATCGACCTGACCGGCGCGCATCTGTGGGATGTCACCGCCGTCGCGGCGCTGGAGGCGGTGGTGGGCAAGCTGCGCCGCCGCGGCGCGGAGGTGGAGGTGGTCGGGTTGAACGAGGCCAGCGCCCGGATGGCCGACCGGCACGGCCCCGCCATCCTGGCGGGCTGAAGCCCTCGGGGCGAAGGGGGCCGACGCCCGGGACATTGGTTGTGGTCCCGGAAAAATTGTTCCACTTTGGGATGTGTCCCACGCGGCCCTGACCCCGCTGCGCCTTCGTCCCGGCTGGTCCTGGCCGGCCGCGTGGCGCGCGCGCGTCCTGGACTGCGTCGCGGCGGAGTGGTCACGCCTGCCGCTCTGGCTGCCGGTGGCGCTGGGCGTCGGGGTCGTCGCCTATTTCTCCGGGCGCGCGGAACCCGGCCCGGCCTGGCTCTGGCTGCCCTGGCCGCTCCTCGCCACGGCCCTGGCGCTGCGCGGCCGCCGGCCGCTCCTCGCCGTGGCGCTGGCGCTGGCCGGGGCGGTCGCCCTGGGCTTCGCCGGGGCGCTGTGGCAGGCGGGCCGCCAGCCGCCCGTGCCGGAACTGCCCGGCCGCGCCGTGGTCGTGACCGCCCGGGTGGCGGAGGTGGACCTGCTGCCCGAGGGCCGCCGCCTGCGCCTGGAGGGCGCGCGCTGGGACGGGGCGGAAGCGCCGCTGGAGCGCGACATCCGCATCCGCCTGCGCGCCAACGACCCCACCCGGCCGCTGCCCGGGGACACCGTCCGCATCCGCGCCCTGCTGCGCCCGCCCTCGGCCCCCGTGGCCCCGGGAGCCTGGGACTTCCAGCGCGCCGCCTACTTCTCCGGCCTTGCCGGCAGCGGCTTTGCCCTCGGCCCGGTGGAGGTGCTGGCGACGGACGGCCCGGCCGGGCTCGCCACGCTGCGTTCCGCGATGGAGGCGCGGGTGACGGCGGCCATCCCCGGGGCGGCCGGGGTGATTGCCGCCGCCATGCTCACCGGCAGCCAGTCCGGCATCCCGGCCGAAGCGATCGCCGCCATGCGCGACAGCGGCCTCGCGCACCTGCTCTCCGTCTCCGGCCTGCATGTCGCCATCGTGATCGGGCTGGGATTCGGCACGACACGGCTGCTGCTCGGGCTGGTGCCGCCGCTGGCGCTGCGGCTGGACGGCAAGGCCGCGGCCGCCGTGGCCGGCCTGATGCTGGGCGGCTTCTATACGGTGCTGACCGGGTCGCAGGTGCCGATGCTGCGTTCCTTCGCCATGGCGGCGCTGGGGGTGGTGGCGCTGTTGCTGGGGCGGCGGGTGATCTCGCTGCGCGGCCTCGCCCTGGCGGCGGCGCTGGTGATGCTGTGGCAGCCGGATGCACTGCTCGGCCCGTCCTTCCAGATGTCCTTCGGCGCGGTCATGGCGCTGGCCGCGACGGCCGAGGCGATGCGCGGCCGCCTGCTGCTGTGGCGCGGCCAGGGCGAGGCCTGGCGCCGGGTGGCGCTGGCCGTGGGCGGGCTGATGCTGACCTCGCTGGTGGCGGGGGCGGCGACCACGCCCTTCGGCCTGTACCATTTCGGCCGCCTCCAGCTCTACGGCGTCGCGGCCAACGCGCTGGCGGTGCCCATCACCTCCTTCCTGATCATGCCCGCCGGGCTGGCCGCGGCGCTGCTCATGCCGCTGGGCCTTGAGGGCATGGCGCTGGCACCGATGGGCTGGGGGGTGGAGGCGGTGCTGTGGGTGGCAGGGCAGGTGGCCTCCTGGCCGGGCGCCGTCGCCGCCACGCCGCCGATCCCGGCCTGGGGCCTTGCCGTGCTGGCGCTGGGCCTCTGCTGGCTCTGCCTGTGGCGCGGCGGGGTGCGCTGGCTGGGGGTGCCGCTGCTGGCGGCGGGACTGGCCTCCGGCCTCGCGGCCGATCCCCCCGACCTGCTGGTGTCGCAGGACGGGCGGCTGATCGCCCTGCGCACGGCGGAGGGTGTCTGGCTGGAGCGGGCGAGCGGCGCCAGCAGCTTCACCCGCGACAGCTGGCTGCGCGCCTGGGGGGAGGGGGAGGCGGAACGCCTGCCGCCGGAGGGTGACCTCGCCGGGGGAGCCATCCGCTGCGCCAGCACGGGATGCGTCTTCCGTCCCCGGCCGGACGCCGCCGCCGCCGCCCTGCTGCGCGCACCGACCGCGCGACGCGGGCAGGCGGCGCCACCCGTGGTGGCGGAGGGCTGGTGCGGCCAGGCCAGGGTGCTCGTCTCCGCCGAGCCGATCCGTGGCCGCTGCCGGGAAACCGTGGTCGTGGACCGCTTCAGCGTCTGGCGGAACGGTCCCCATGCGGTCTGGCTGGGTCCGTCCGGGCTGCGGGTGCTGTCCGACCGCGACTGGCGCGGCACCCGCCCCTGGGTGCCCCCGATCCCCACGCCCCGCCCGCGCGAGCCCATGGCCCCGGCGGAGTGAGGGGCGAGCCCGGCGAGGTCAGTACCGGCGCAGCAGCCCGACCAGCCGGCCCTGCACCTTCACCCGGTCCGGGCCGAAGATGCGCGTCTCGTAGCGGGGGTTCGCCGCCTCCAGCGCCACCGAGTTGCCGCGGCGGCGCAGCCGCTTCAGCGTCACCTCCGCATCATCCACCAGCGCTACGACGATGGAGCCGTTGTCGGCCGTGTCGCCGCGGCGGATGATGACCGTGTCCCCGTCCAGGATCCCCGCCTCGACCATCGAATCGCCGGCAACCTCCAGCGCGTAGTGCTCGCCATGGCCCAGCAGCGCCGTCGGCACCTCGATCCCCGTGCCCTGGTCCCGCAGCGCCTCGATCGGCAGGCCCGCGGCGATCCGGCCATAGAGCGGCAGATGGACGGCCGGCGCCTCCACCGGCCGCGTCACGCCCGCGAGGTTCGGCACGAAGTGCCCGCGGATGACGTTCGGCGCGAAGGCGGGGGGCGCCGGGGTAGGCTCGGCCGACGGTGCCGAGGACGGGATCGCGGCCATGGCGGGCTTGGCGGCGGCCAGGTTCTCCGGCAGGCGCACCACCTCCAGCGCGCGGGCCCGGTGGGCGCGCCGCCGCAGGAAGCCCCGTTCCTCGAGCGCGGTGATCAGCCGGTGGATGCCGGACTTGGAGCGGAGGTTCAGCGCCTCCTTCATCTCCTCGAAGGAAGGCGAGAACCCCGTCTGCCGCAGATGACGGTCGATGAAGACCAGCAGCTCGTGCTGCTTGCGCGTCAGCATAGGGAAAATCCTCCGGCGGACTCGCCGGCGAACAAACCGGCAACCCGCCGGCATGTTCTAGATAGGTTCCAATGGGATGGTCAAGCTTGTCCCCGGAATCCACAGGTCCGGTGGCCGGAACGGCGCGTCAGAGGCCCAGCGGCGCCAGCTCGATGATCTCGACCGGCGTGCCGGCCGGGGCGGCCGGCGCGAACGGGGCACGGATCAGCAGGGCATCCGCCCCGGCCAGCAGCCGCAGCATGGAACTGTCCTGCCGTGGGAAGGGCATGGCGACGGGCACCCCGCCCTCGCCGGGGGCGCAACGGGCGCGGAGGTAGTCCTGGCGCCGGTCGTTCGCGGCCAGATCCGCCCCGGCGCGCGCCGGCCGGCTGGGCGTGGGTCCGGCCGGCAGGCCCGCGAGCCGCGCCAGCGCGGGCAGCAGGAACAGCACGCCGCAGACCAGTGCGGAGACGGGGTTTCCCGGCAGGCCCAGCAACGGCACGCCACGCAGCCGGCCCCAGATCAGCGGCTTGCCCGGCCGCATGGCGATCCGCCAGAAGCCGAGCTCGAACCCCTCGGGCCCCAGCGCCGACTGCACCAGGTCGTGGTCGCCCACGCTGGCGCCGCCGGTCGTCACCAGCAGGTCGCAGCCCTCCGCCGCCCGGGCCGCCGCCGCGATGGCCGAGGAGTCGTCGCGCACCACCGGCAGCACCACCGGCTCGCCCCCGGCCGCGCGGACCATGGCGGCCAGGGCATGGGCGTTGGAGGAGACGATGCCGCCCGGCGGCACCGGCTCACCCGGCAGGACGATCTCGTCGCCGGTGGCCAGCAGCCCGACCCGCGGGCGGCGACGCACCGCGAGCCAGGGGTGGTTGCCCGCCGCGGCCAGGCCGATGTCGCGCGCCGTCAGCCGCCGCCCGGCTTCGACCAGCACCTCGCCCGTGGCGAAGTCCAGGCCGCGGCGGCGTATCCAGCGCCCGGCGGCCGGTGCCTCCCCAACCCGCACGCGGCCTTCGAGGGCGGTGGCATCCTCCTGCAGCAGGATGGCATCCGCCCCCTCGGGCAGGACGCCGCCGGTGAAGATGCGCACCGCCTCGCCGGCGCCGAGGGTGCCGGAGAAGGGATGCCCGGCCGGCGCGGTGCCGACGACGCGCAGCTCCGCCCCCGTGGCGCCGTCGGCGGCACGCAGCGCATAGCCGTCCATGGCGGAGACGTCGGCCGGCGGCTGGGTCAGCCGCGCGGTCAGCGGCGCGGCCAGCACCCGGCCCCATGCGTCCGGCAAGGCCACGGTTTCCGCCGGCAGCGGCGAGAGCCCGGCGAGGACCCGGTCCAGCGCCTCTTCGACCGGAAGCATCACGTCGCCTCGTAAAGTCCTGATTTGCCGCCGCTCTTGCGGACCAGGCGCACCGCCTCGATCCGCATGGCGCGGTCCACCGCCTTGCACATGTCGTAGACGGTCAGGGCGGCGACGGTCACCGCCGTCATCGCCTCCATCTCCACGCCGGTCCGCCCGGCAGTGGTGACGGCCGCCTCGATCTCCAGCGCATCCGGCCCGGAGGGCGTCAGCTCCAGGCGCACGGAGGAGAGGGGCAGGGGGTGGCAGAGCGGGATCAGCTCCGCCGTGCGCTTGGCCGCCATGATGCCGGCGATCCGCGCCACGCCGAGCACGTCGCCCTTGCCGGCCCGGCCCTCGACGATCAGCCCCAGGGTTTCCGGCCGCATCGCCACCCGGCCGCGCGCCACGGCCTCGCGCACCGTCTCGGCCTTGCCGCCGACATCGACCATCCGCGCCTGGCCGGCGGCGTCGAAATGGGTCAGCCCACCCTGCATGGCCGGGTCGCTCAAAGCGCCTCGATCAGCGAGCGCGCGGCCTCCCCGGGGTCGGGCTGGCGCAGCAGGTGCTCGCCGACCAGCAGGCAATGCGCCCCGGCGCGGGACATGCGCCGGACATCCTCCGGCGTGCGGATGCCGCTTTCCGCCACGGGGATGCGGTCGGCCGGGACCATCGGGGCGAGCCGCTCGGTGGTGCCGATATCCGTCCGCAAGGTTTTGAGGTTGCGGTTGTTGATGCCGATCAGCCGTGTCTCGAGCGCCAGCGCCCGCTCCAGCTCGCGCTCGTCATGCACCTCGGCCAGGACGGCTAGGTCCAGGCTGCGGGCCGTGTCCTCCAGCTCCTGGGCCTGGCTGTCGGAGAGGGCCGCCATGATCAGCAGCACGCAATCCGCACCCATGGCGCGGGATTCGAAGACCTGCCAAGGATCTATGAGGAAGTCCTTCCGCAGCACGGGAAGTCCGCAGGCCTCCCGCGCCGAGCGCAGGTCGGCGGCCGTCCCGCCGAAATAGGCGAAGTCCGTCAGCACGGACAGGCACGCCGCCCCGGCCTCGCAGTAGGTGCGGGCCATGTCGGCGGGATCCAGCCCCTCGCGGATCGGGCCGCCGGAGGGGGAGGAGCGCTTGATCTCGGCGATCAGCCCGGCGCGGTTCTCCCCCACCGCGGCGCAGAGCGCCCCGGTGAAATCCCGGACCTTGCCGGAGGCGCGGGCCAGCCGCTCCACCTCGCCGAGGGGGGTTGCCTGCGACCGTTCGCGCACCTCGATCGCCTTGTCGGCGAGCACGCGGGCCAGGACATCGGGAATCCCGCCGGTCGGAACCGGGGGCAGGGGAGCGACGGACGGGGAGAGCTGGTCCATCCTGGGTTCCTGGGATCACGACGCCGGATCGTCAATCCTGTCGCGAACCGCAAAAAAGGGTAACGCTGGGACGAGGTGCGGCGCCAGGGGCGGCCGCGTCAGGCGGCGGTGAGGGCCCGCAGCCGCTCGAGAACCGCCGCAGCGGCGCCGCGATCCACGGATTCCGCCGCCATCGCCGCGCCCCGACGCAGATCGTTCGCCACCCCCGCCACGACAAGGGCCGCCGCCGCGTTGAGCAGGACGCAATCCCGGTAGGCGCCGGGCGCGCCGCCCAGCAGCTCCGTCAGGGCGGCGGCATTCTCCGCCGGCTCCCCGCCGCGAAGCTGCTCGGCCGGGGAGCGGGGCAGGCCCGCCTCCTCGGGCGTGACCTCGAACTCGGCGATGCGACCGTCCTTCAGCTCCACGACCCGGGAGGGGCCGGCGATGGTCAGCTCGTCGAGTCCCTGGCCATGCACCAGCCAGGCATGCTCCGTCCCCAGGCGGCCGAGGCTTTCGGCCATGGGGCGCAGCCATTCCGCCGCATAGGCGCCGGTGAGCTGCCGCTTCACCCGCGCCGGGCTGGCCAGCGGGCCGAGCAGGTTGAAGATGGTCCGCGTCCCCAGCTCCATGCGCGGGCCGGCGGCGTGGCGCAGGGCGGCGTGGTGGCGGGGGGCCATCAGGAAGACCATGCCGGCCCCCGCCAACACCTCCGGCAGCCGCTCCATCGCCACGTCCAGGTTCACGCCCAGCGCCGCCAGCGCGTCCGAGGTGCCGGAGCGGGAGGAGAGGGCGCGGTTGCCGTGCTTGGCCACGGGCACGCCGCAGCCCGCCACCACCAGCGCCGTGGCGGTGGAGATGTTCAGCGTCCCGGCCGCGTCGCCGCCCGTGCCGACGATGTCGATGGTCCCCGGCGGGGCCTCGACGGGGATCATGCGGGCGCGCATGGCACGCAGCGCGCCGGTCATCTCCGCCACCGTCTCGCCGCGCAGGCGCATCGCCATCAGCAGGCCGGCGATCTGGGCCGGCGTGGCCTCGCCCGACATGATGATGCCGAAGGCCTGCTCCGCCTCGCTCTCGGCCAGCCGTTCGCCCGCCGCCAGCCGCGCCAGGATCGGCTTGAGGGAGGCGGTCATGCCGGCACCCCGCGCCACCAGGCCGCGCCGCGCGGAGCGGGGTGACGGGGTGGCGCGGCGGCCGCGCCGGGGCTGCGGAGGATCATGGCGCCCGATCCTTCGGATGCCGGCCGGGCACGGTCAAGGCCGGCCGGTGGCGGGCACCCTGCGGCGGCTCAGGGCGCGCCGGCGATCTGGCGCAGCGCGTCCTCGTTGATCGTGGCCCTGGCGCGGTCCCGCAGGGCGGCGGCGTACTGCGCCTCCAGCTCCTCCTGCATCGCCAGCTCGACCTGCGTGCGGGCGGCGCGCAGCGCCTCGGGGTCGGCGGCCGCGTCGCGGACCACCTCCACCACCTGCCCCACGGCGAATCCGTCCGCCGTGCGGGCCATGGTCACCTCGCGCGGCTTCGCCTCGAAGAGCGGCCGGATCAGCTCCGACGGCAGGGTGGCGGCGCCCGCCGGGTCCTGGCGCGGATCGCGGCCGAAGGGCGCGGTGCGGTCGGCCGACAGCCCGGCCTTCTCCGCGGCTTCGGCCAGCGAGGCGCCATCGCGCGTGGCGGCGAGCAGCGCGGCGGCACGCTCCTCCTGCGACCTCGCCCTGGCGTCGCGGATCCAGGCGAGCCGCACCTCGGGCTCCACCTCCGCGAAGGGGCGCAGCGCCGGGGCGGCGACGGATTGCAGCTGCACGCCGACGAAGCCGGCGCCGGCCTGGGACTCGGTCATCCGCGGCGTCTCGCCCTGGCGGGCGGCGAAGATCGCCTGCACCGCCTCGGTGCGGGCGTAATCCGGCACCGGCATGGCGGCCGGGTTCCCGTCCGGCCCACGGCCCTGGGCATCGGTGGTGACGGTGCCCACTGCGAGGCCGAACTGCCGCGCCGCCTCCTCCAGGGGAGCCCCGCCGGCCAGCGCATCCTCGGCGGCGTTCACCCGCTCGAAGGCGAGGTCGGCGGCGGCGACCTGCGCCAGCTCCTGGCGGATCTCGTCGCGCACCTGGTCCAGCGTCCGGGTCTGCGGCGGCTCGATCCGCTCCACCTTCAGCACGTGCCAGCCGAAGGGGGACTGCACCGGCCCCGCCACCCCGCCCGCGGGGGCGGAGAACGCTGCCTCCGCCAGCTCCGGCACCGACAGGTCGGCGCGGCTGGGCGTGCCGAGATCCACCGCCTGCCCCCCGGCCGCGGTGGCCTGGGACTGGATGGCCGCGAAATCGGCGCCGCCGCGCCAGGCCTCGGCCAGGGCCTTCGCCGCCTCCTCCTGCGGCACCACCGCCTGCTCCAGCGCCCGGCGCTCGGGCAGCTCGTAGCGGCCACGGTTGGCTTCATAGGCCTGGGCGATGTCGGCGTCGGACACCTGCACCTCGGGCGCCACCACCTCGGCGGCGAGGCGGGCGACCACGGCGGTGCGGTACTCGGGGGTGGAGAAGCGCGCCGCCTCGTTCTCCTGGTAGCGGCGAAGCTGCTCCTCGGTCGGCGCGGCCGGCTCGGGCGCGTCGTCGGCGCGCAGGCGCACGATGTCGGCCACCCGCTTCTCCCGCACGAAGGCGACCAGCGGCTTCACCATCGCCTCGGGCCCCGCGGCCCCGGCGCGCACCGCCCCGGTCAGCTGCTGGCGCTGCAGCTCGGCGGCGACCAGGGCGAGGAAGCCCTGCTCCGAGATGCCGTTGCCCGCCAGGAACTGGTTGAACAGCCGCCGGTCGAACTGGCCGGCCGTCTGGAAGGCTGGGATGCCGAAGACGTAGTCGCGCACCGCCTCGGCGGAGGCGGCGACGCGCATCCGCCGCGCCTCCTGCTGCAGGCTGCGCTGCGCCACCAGCGCCTCCACCGCCTGCCGCGCCACCGCGAGGCGCATGGTCTCGTTCGCCTCGAAGCGCGGGCCGAGCTGGCGCTGCAGCCGCTGCAGCTCCCGCCGTGCCGCATCCTGCGCCTCGGTCAGCTCGATCGGCTCGCCATCCACCCGGGCCACCGCCGTCTCGCGGCCGAAGTTGCGGACGATGTCCTCGATCCCCCAGATGCCGAAGGAGAGGATGAGGAGCAGGAACAGGACCTTGGCGAACCAGGTGCCGGCAAGGCGTCGGAAGGCGGAAAGCATCTCGGTCCCGTTCAGGCGGCAGGGAGGCGCGGACGCTTAGCGGAGCGGGCCACGCTTGCCAAACGCCGGTTGCCAAAAACGGGGGGGGCGGATACCGCCGTCACGCAACGTTTCGGTCCGCAGGAGCCTGCCACGATGACCCCCGGTGTCCGCCCCCTCATCGCCGGCAACTGGAAGATGAACGGCACGCTGCGCGAGGCCGCCGCCCTGGCCGAGGGAATCCGGGCCGGCGCGGCGGAGGTGGCGGAGCGGGCGGAGCTGCTGGTCTGCCCGCCCTTCCTGCACCTGCACGTCGCGGCGGCCGCCATCGCCTGGAAGCCCGTCTCGCTCGGCGCCCAGGACTGCGCGCCGCAGGAGAAGGGGGCGCATACCGGCGACGTCTCCGCGCCGATGCTGGCCGATGCCGGCTGCGGCTACGTCATCCTCGGCCATTCCGAGCGCCGGGCGGACCATGGCGAGACGGATGCGGTGGTGAAGGCCAAGGCGGAGGCCGCCATCGCCGCCGGGCTGGTGCCCATCGTCTGCGTCGGCGAGAGCGAGGCGCAGCGTGAGGCCGGGGAGGCCGAGGCGGTGGTGGCCGCCCAGCTCGCCGGCAGCCTGCCGGAGGGATTCGCCGCGGCGAAGGGCGTCGTGGCCTATGAGCCGGTCTGGGCCATCGGCACCGGCAAGACCCCGACCGAGGGGGACATCGCCGCCATGCATGCCCGGATGCGGGCGGAGCTGGCGGGGCGCCTCGGCGCGGGCGGGCAGGCGACCCGGCTGCTCTACGGCGGTTCGGTGAAGCCCTCCAACGCCGCCGGAATCCTGGCGCTGGCGAATGTGGACGGCGCGCTGGTCGGCGGAGCCTCGCTGAAGGCGGAGGATTTCCTGGGCATCGCCAGGGCCGTCGCGGCAGGCTGACGGCGCCGCGCCGCGCGGAAGTTTCGCGGCGCGCCCAACCCGGGGCGGGGGCGCCCGTTGCTGGGCCAGCCCCCCAGCCGGACCCGCGCCCCGCATGCCCACCGCCACGGCCGCCGACGCGCCGCATGCCCCCGTCCCCGCGCGGGCCCATCGCGGGCTGGACGGGCTGAACTTCTTCCTCGCCGATGTCCGCGACGGGCTGGGGCCCTACCTCGCCATCTACCTGCTGGCGGTGCGGGGGCCGGAGGAAGGGTGGAATCCGGCGACCATCGGGCTGGTGATGACCATCGCCGGGATCGTCGGGCTGGTCGCCCAGACCCCGGCCGGGGCGCTGATCGACCGTACCCGGCACAAGCGCGCGGTGGTCATCGCCGCCGCCATCGCGGTGACGCTGAGCTGCCTGGCGCTGCCCTTCATCTCGGACTTCGCCGCCGTCGCGGCCACCCAGTCCGTGGCGGCCATTGCCGGGGCGATCTTCCCGCCCGCGCTGGCCGCGATCACTCTCGGCGTGGTCGGGCCCAAGGCCTTCTCCCGCCGGATCGGGCGCAACGAGGCGTTCAACCACGCGGGCAACGCCGCCTCCGCCGCGCTGGCCGCCGGGACGGCCATGCTGTTCGGGCCGGTGGTGGTGTTCTGGATCATGGCGGTGCTGGCGGTGCTGAGCATCGGGGCCATGCTGCTGGTCCCCGCCGGGGCCATCGACGACGACGTCGCCCGCGGGCTGGACGGGCATGAGCCCGGCGAGGCGGGGGAGCAGCCCTCGGGCCTCGCCGTCCTGCTCACCAACCGGCCGCTGCTGGTCTTCGCCGTGCTGATGGCGACCTTCCACCTGGCCAACGCCGCCATGATGCCCTCGCTCGGCCAGCACCTGACGGGGATCGTGGGGGAGGGCTACGCCACCTCGCTGATCGCCGCCTGCATCGTGGCGGCGCAATGCGTGATGGTGCCCGTGGCGATGCTGGTGGGGGCGAAGGCCGATGCCTGGGGGCGCAAGCCGCTCTTCCTCGCCGCCTTCGCCGTGCTGGCGCTGCGCGGGGTGCTCTACACCCTCTCCGACAACCCGTGGTGGCTGCTGGGGGTGCAACTGCTGGACGGGGTGGGGGCGGGCATCTTCGGCGCCCTGTTTCCCGTGGTGGTGGCCGACCTGACCCGGGGGACGGGGCGCTTCAACGTCAGCCAGGGCGCGATCGCCACCGCCCAGGGGCTGGGCGCGGCGCTGAGCGCCAGCCTCGCCGGCGGCATCATCGTCGCCCATGGCTTCTCCGCCGCCTTCCTGGCGCTGGGGGCGATCGCCGCGGCGGGCTTCGTCGGCTACCTGCTGCTGATGCCGGAGACGCGGGCGGCCCCGGCGCCGCCGCTGCCCCGGGGAGGCATGGGAGCGGTGCCGGCGGAGTAGCGCGCGGCCGGTAGCCTTGCGGCGCGAAGGCCGCTAGAACCCGCCCGCCATGACCACCGTCCTGCTCGTCCTGCACTTCTTCGTCGCCCTCGCCCTGATCGGCGTGGTGCTGCTCCAGCGCAGCGAGGGCGGGGGGCTGGGCATCGGCTCCTCCCAGGGCATGGGCGCCTTCATGACCGGGCGGGGCACGGCCAACCTGCTGACCCGCAGCACGGCGGTCCTGGCCACGATCTTCATGGCGCTGGCCCTGGTGCTGGCGCTGCTGGGCCGCGGCAGCTCCGGAACCGGCTCGATCCTGGACGTGCCGCCCCCGGCCGCGGCGCCCGCCCCGGTGCAGCCGGTGGCCCCGGCCACGCCGGCGGTCCCGACCAACTGATCCGGCAGGCCGGGCGACGGCCCGGCCCGCCAGGGCCTGCCCCCCGCGCGGCCCGACGTGTCGATAGGAATGCCATCATAGATCGGACGCGCTTCGGGCGGCCGGGCGTTGCCATGGCCTGTCTCCATCCCGGGCACGGGAGGCCTGCCGGCCCGGTGGCAAGGCCGTAGGGTCGCGGGCAGGTCGGGCGGAGCCCCCCGAATCCCCGTGGTTCCGGCGCGCGACCGCCGCAAGCCCGGCGTGGACGTGATCCGCGCATGGGCCCTGCGCGTGCCATGCGGCTGGCGTCGGGGGCCTGGGCCGGGTTAGGAAGGACTCCCATGACGCGGTTCGTATTCATCACCGGCGGCGTGGTCTCCTCGCTTGGCAAGGGCATCGCCGCCGCCTCCCTCGCGGCGCTGTTGCAGGCACGCGGCTACAAGGTCCGCCTGCGCAAGCTGGACCCCTACCTCAACGTCGATCCGGGGACGATGAGCCCCTATCAGCACGGCGAGGTCTTCGTGACCGATGACGGGGCGGAGACCGACCTCGACCTCGGCCACTACGAGCGCTTCACCGGGGTGCACGCCAACCAGGCCGATGCCTGGACCACCGGGCGCATCTACTCCGACGTGATCGCCAAGGAGCGCCGCGGCGACTACCTCGGCGGCACGGTGCAGGTGATCCCGCACATCACGGACGCCATCAAGGAAGGCATCGTCACCGGCACCGAGGGCTACGACTTCGTGCTGGTCGAGGTCGGCGGCACGGTGGGCGACATCGAGGGCCTGCCCTTCCTGGAGGCCATGCGCCAGCTCGGCAACGAGCTGGGCCCGCGCCAGGCGCTGTTCGTGCACCTGACGCTGGTGCCCTGGATCGCCTCGGCGGGCGAGCTGAAGACGAAGCCGACGCAGCATTCCGTGAAGGAGCTGCTGGGCCTGGGCATCCAGCCGCAGATCCTGCTCTGCCGCAGCGAGCGGCCGATCCCGGACAACGAGCGGCGCAAGATCGCGCTGTTCTGCAACGTCCGCCCCGAGAGCGTGATCCCTGCGCTGGACGCGAAGAACATCTACGACGTGGTGCTGAAGTACCACGAGGAGGGGCTGGACCGGGAGGTGCTGCGGCACTTCGACATGTCCGCCTATGGCGAGCCCGACCTGTCGCGCTGGCACCGCATCGTCAACCGGATCGAGCAGCCGGAGGGCGAGGTGACCGTCGCCATCGTCGGCAAGTACACCAACCTGCTCGACGCCTATAAGTCGCTGAACGAGGCGCTGACCCATGGCGGGATCGCGCACAACGTGAAGGTGAAGCTCGACTGGGTGGACAGCCGGGTCTTCGAGGACGACGCGGAGGCGATCAGCCGGCTGGAGGGGGTGCACGGCATCCTCGTCCCCGGCGGCTTCGGCGAGCGTGGCGCGGAGGGCAAGATCCGCGCCGTGCAGTTCGCCCGCGAGCGCAACGTGCCCTTCCTGGGCATCTGCTTCGGCATGCAGATGGCGGTGGTGGAGGCGGCGCGGAACCAGGCCGGCCTGCCGCACGCCTCCTCCACCGAGTTCGGCGCCTGCGAGGAGCCGGTGGTCGGGCTGCTGACGGAGTGGCGGCGCGGCAACGAGACAGAGCGGCGGGCCGAGGGCGGTGCCCTCGGCGGCACCATGCGCCTGGGCAGCTATCCCGCGATGCTGGCCGAGGATTCGCTGGTCCGCTCCGTCTATGGCGGCGCGCGCGAGATCAGCGAGCGCCACCGGCACCGCTACGAGGTCAACGTGGACTACCGCGACAGGCTGGAGGCGGCCGGCCTCCGCTTCTCCGGCATGTCGCCCGACGGGGTGCTGCCGGAGATCGTGGAGCGGCCAGACCATCCCTGGTTCATCGGCGTGCAGTTCCACCCGGAGCTGAAGAGCAAGCCCTTCGACCCGCACCCGCTCTTCGCCGGCTTCGTGGGGGCTGCGGTGCGGCAGGCGAGGCTGGTCTGATGAAGACGGTCGACATCGGCGGCGTGGCGGTGGGCAATGGCCTGCCGCTCGCCTTCCTCTGCGGTCCCTGCCAGATCGAGAGCCGGACCCATGCGCTGGAGACGGCGCAGGCCCTGGCGGAGATGGCCGAGGCCGCGGGGGTCGGGCTGATCTACAAATCGTCCTTCGACAAGGCCAACCGCACCAGCCTGTCCGCCGCGCGCGGCATCGGCCTGGCGGAGGGGCTGTCGATCCTGGCCGAGGTGCGCGAGGTCACCGGCCTGCCCGTGCTGACGGACGTGCACGCGGCGGAGCAGTGCGCCCCGGTGGCCGAGGCGGTGGACTGCCTGCAGATCCCCGCCTTCCTCTGCCGCCAGACGGACCTGCTGCTGGCCGCGGGCGAGACGGGCAAGGCGGTGAACGTGAAGAAGGGCCAGTTCCTCGCGCCCTGGGACATGCAGAACGTCGCGGCCAAGATCGCCAGCACGGGGAACGGGAAGGTGCTGCTCTGCGAGCGCGGGGCCTCCTTCGGCTACAACACGCTGGTCTCCGACATGCGCTCGCTGCCGATCATGGCGCGGACGGGCTATCCGGTGGTGTTCGACGCGACCCATTCGGTGCAGCAGCCGGGCGGGCAGGGGACCTCCTCGGGCGGGCAGCGCGAATTCGCCCCGGTCCTGGCCCGCGCGGCCGTGGCAGTGGGCGTGGCGGCGGTGTTCATCGAATGCCACGCCGATCCGGACCGCGCGCCCAGCGACGGGCCGAACATGATCCCGATCCGCGAGATGCCGGCGCTGATCGCCCGGCTGAAGGCCTTCGACGCGCTGGCGAAGGCCGGGGGCTGACCGGCCGGCCCGCCCCGGCCGGGGCGGGATCAGCCGATCCGGTAGTAGGCGGCCGCGGTGTCGTGCAGCGCGGCCTGCGCCCGCTCGGCACCCAGCACCTCGCGGATGAGCGCGATGTCCTCCGGGCCGAAGGGCCGGGCCGCCCGGACCGAGGGCAGGTCGGTGGCGAACATCAGCGCCCCCGGCCGCCTGGCCTCGATCCGTTCCAGCGCGCGCCGCACGTCGAGGGCGACGCGGCCGAATCCCGTTGCCTTCACCATCGCGCCGGCGCCGGCGAGATCGAGGACCAGGGGCAGCCCGGCCTCGGCCATGCCCAGGTGGTCGATCACCAGGCCATCGCCCAGCGATGCCAGCGCCGCCGCGTGCGGTGCCAGCGTGGCGAAATCGGCATAGACCTGCGCGTGCAGCCCGGCCGCCGCGCGGGCGCGGCGGGCCAGGGCGACCAGCTCCTCCACCGGTCCGGCCATGCCCCGGTACAGGTTGAAGCGCAGGCCCCGCGCGCCCGAGGCGGCGAGGCGGCGCAGCGTCGCGTCGTCCCAGGACGGGTCGGCATTCAGCACGGCGACGTAGCGCGGCCCCAACTCGGCCAGCGGCGCCAGCACCGGCGCGGGGTCCAGCCCGTGGGTGGAGGCGGCCACCACGACGCCGCCGGTGATCCCGAGTGCCGCGGCGCGTGCCAGGTAGTCCGCGGCCAGGAAGGGCTCGGGCTGGAAGCCCTGGTTGCCGGGGGAGGGGAAGGCGGGGTCGAAGACGTGGAAGTGGCTGTCGATCAGGGGCGCCACGCGGATCTCCATCGGGCTGGGGCCACCGGCCCACCACGGCACGGCGCGGGAGTCCAGGCCCGGCCGCGGTGACCTTCCCCCCGGCTTGGCCTATGGGACCGGGGACAGATCCGAGCCGGAAGGAAACGCCATGACCCTCAGCCGACGTGCCGCCCTTGCCCTGGCTGCCCTGCTTCCCGCCGCCCGGGCGACGGCGCAGCCCGGCTGGGCGCCCGCGCGGTCGATCCGCATGATCGTCCCCTATGCGCCCGGTGGCGGGGCGGACACCACGGGCCGCCTGGTCGCCGGCCCGATGGGCGAGGCGCTGGGCCAGAGCGTGGTGGTGGAGAACCGTGGCGGCGCGGGCGGCACCATCGGCGCCGCGGAGGTGGCGCGCTCCGCCCCCGACGGGCTGACCGTGATGATGGACGCCATGGGGCATGTCGCCGCGCCTTTCCTGATGCCGCGCCTGCCCTTCGACTACGCGACCGCCTTCACCCCGATCAGCCAGGTGACGGTGCTGCCGCTGATGGTGATCGTGCCGAAATCGGCGCCCTACGCCAGCCTGGCGGCGCTGATCGAGGAAGCCCGGCGGAAGCCGGGACAGGTCAGCTACGGCTCGGCCGGCAACGCCACCTCCAACCACCTCGCGGGCGTGCTGCTGGAGCGGCAGGCGAAGGTGGAGATGCAGCACGTTCCCTATCGCGGCGGCGGGGTCGCCCTTCAGGACGTGGTGGGCGGGCGGCTGACCTTCATGTTCGCGACCGTCTCCTCCGCCACGCAGCTGGTGCGGGACGGGCAGGTCAAGGCGCTGGGCGTCTCCACCGGGCAGCGGATGGCGGCGCTGCCGGACCTTCCCACCATCGCGGAGCAGGGCTTCCCCGGCTTCGACTTCGCCGAGTGGAACGGCTTCTACGCCCCCGCCGGCACCCCGCCGGAAGCCGTCCGGGCGCACCACGCGGCGCTGCGGCACGCCCTGGCGGATGCCAATGTCGCCGCGCGGCTGGAGGCGATGGGGGCCCAGGCGGTGGGCAGCGACCCGGCCACCTTCGCGGCATTCCTGGCCCGGCAGCGGCAGTTCACCGGCGACCTGATCCGCGAGGCGGGAATCCGCGTGGACTGATGATACCGGTAGCGGCCCTTGCCCAAGGCGGGCCCCTCCCGTATCGCCCTGACGACCCACACGACGGAGTGCATCCCGTGGCCGCCATCGCCGACATCATCGCCCGCGAGGTCCTGGACTCGCGCGGTAACCCCACGGTGGAAGTGGACGTGGTCCTGGACAGCGGCGCCACCGGCCGGGCCGCCGTGCCCTCCGGCGCCTCGACCGGCGCCCATGAGGCGGTGGAGCTGCGCGACGGCGACAAGTCCCGCTACGGCGGCAAGGGCGTGGCCAAGGCCGTCGCCAATGTCGAGGGCGAGATCTTCGACGCCCTCTCCGGCCTGGAGGCGTCCGAGCAGGTCAGGATCGACGAGACGATGATCGCCCTCGACGGCACGCCGAACAAGGCGCGGCTGGGGGCGAACGCCATGCTGGCGGTGTCGCTGGCCACGGCCAAGGCGGCGGCCGAGGATGTCGGCCTGCCGCTCTACCGCTATGTCGGCGGCGTCTTCGCCCGTACCCTGCCGGTGCCGATGATGAACATCATCAACGGCGGCAAGCACGCGGACAATCCGATCGACATCCAGGAGTTCATGATCATGCCGGTGGCCGCCGGCACCATGGCGGATGCGGTGCGGATCGGGGCGGAGGTCTTCGCGGCGCTGAAGAAGAAGCTGCACGAGGCCGGCCACAACACCAATGTCGGCGACGAGGGTGGCTTCGCCCCCGACCTGAAGTCCGCCGAGGACGCGCTGGGCTTCATCAGCCAGGCCTGCGAGGCGGCCGGCCACCGGGTGGGCGAGGACATCGTCTTCGCGCTCGACTGCGCCTCCACCGAGTTCTTCAAGGATGGCGTCTACGACATGGAGGGCGAGGGCAAGAAGCTCGATGCCGGGGGCATGGTGGACTACCTCGCCGGGCTCTGCGGCAAGTTCCCCATCGTCTCGATCGAGGATGGCTGCGCCGAGGACGACTGGGCGGGTTGGAAGCTGCTGACCGACCGGCTGGGCGCGCAGTGCAACCTGGTGGGCGACGACCTCTTCGTGACCAACCCGGAGCGGCTGCGCGAGGGCATCGAGAAGGGCGTGGGCAACGCCATCCTGGTCAAGGTCAACCAGATCGGCACGCTGACCGAGACCCTGGACGCGGTCGAGATCGCGCACCGCGCCGGCTACAAGGCGGTGATGTCGCACCGGTCCGGCGAGACGGAGGACGCGACCATCGCCGACCTCGCGGTCGCGACCAATTGCGGGCAGATCAAGACGGGCTCGCTGTCGCGCTCGGACCGGCTGGCCAAGTACAACCAGCTGATCCGCATCGAGCAACTGCTCGGCCCGGCCGCCCGCTACGCCGGGCGCACCGTGCTGCCGAAGGGCTGATCCGGGCGACCGGGCGCGGCTTTGGCGCAACAGCGTTGCGCCAAGGCCCGAGCCGCCCTGCGGCTCCCTTGCCTTCGCCGGCCGGACATCGGAGGCTACGCCGACCGGGGGCTGATTCTCCCGGTCGTGCATTCGCTCGGGGGGGCGGACAGCGATGCTGCGAGAGTTGAAGCGGCACCTGCAGGGTGCTGTCCTTCCGGCCGTTTTCATCGGCCTGTGCGGGTACTTCGCCTATCATGCGCTGATCGGCTCGCGGGGCATCTATGCCCGCGAGGCGAAGCTCGCCGAGATCGCCATGGCGCGGGCCGACCTGGTCGCCGCGGAGGCGGAGCGCGATGCGATGGAGCGCAAGGTCGCCGGGCTGCGGGCCGACCATCTGGACCGCGACATGCTGGAAGAGCGCGCCCGCGCCCTGCTGAACGTCGTCGCGAAGGATGAGGTGATCATTCCCTACGCGCCGTCCGAGCGGCTGTTCTAGCGCGCCGACGACCTGGGTCCGCGCCCGACCGGGCCGGCCGCACCCTCGGGTGCCGCCGGCCTTTTTCGTGTCCGCGCCTCCCGCCCTGCGTCACGGGGCGCCCTGTCGGCCGGCGATCGCAGGGGCCCTGACGGTCCTCCATCATCTGTCAGACCAATCAACCGAAATTCGGTTAATCGCCATGATGCGCTGCAACATCAATAGCTTAGGACCGATTTGGGGTGCCTGCCATCCTTGCGCGGGCCGAAACCCGGGCGTATCTCCGACGCACTGCCTTCCGAGGCGGTGCGGCCATGCAGCAGCGGGAGACCCCCATGATCCAGGGCGTCGAGACGGCACCGAAGCGTCGGGGCAAGGCGAAGGAGCCTAGCCTTTCCCGCGAGGCCCTGCTGCGAGCCTACCGCGACATGCTGCTGATCCGCCGCTTCGAGGAGAAGGCGGGCCAGCTCTACGGCATGGGGCTGATCGGCGGCTTCTGCCACCTCTATATCGGCCAGGAGGCCGTCGTCGTCGGGCTGCAGATGTGCCTGCAGGAGGGCGACCAGGTCATCACCTCCTACCGCGACCACGGCCACATGCTGGCCACGGGGATGGAGGCGCGCGGCGTGATGGCCGAGCTGACCGGGCGCGAGGGGGGCTACTCCAAGGGCAAGGGCGGCTCGATGCACATGTTCAGCCGCGAGAAGGGCTTCTACGGCGGGCACGGCATCGTCGGCGCCCAGGTCTCGCTCGGCAACGGCCTCGCCTTCGCCAACTGGTACCGCGAGGACGGGCGGGTGGCCGTGGCCTATTTCGGCGAGGGCGCCTCGAACCAGGGCCAGGTCTACGAGAGCTTCAACCTCGCCGCCCTGCTGAAGCTGCCCGTGGTCTTCGTGATCGAGAACAACAAGTACGGCATGGGCACCAGCGTGGACCGCGCCTCCGCCTCCAAGGATCTGTCGAAGAACGGCGCCCCTTGGGGCATCCCGGGCGAGCAGGTGAACGGCCAGGACGTGACCGCCGTGCGCGAGGCGGGCGAGCGCGCCGTGGCGCATGCGCGGGAGGGGAAGGGGCCCTACCTGCTGGAGATGCGGACCTACCGCTACCGCGGCCACTCCATGTCCGACCCGGCCAAGTACCGCACCCGCGAAGAGGTGCAGAAGATGCGCGAGACGGCGGACTGCATCGAGACGGCGCGCAAGATGCTGCTGGAGGGCGGAGCCACCGAGGCGGACCTCAAGAGCATCGACGACGAGGTGAAGGCGATCGTGCAGGACGCGGCGGAGTTCTCGCAATCCTCGCCCGAGCCCGATCCGAAGGAGCTATGGACCGACGTGCTGGCGGAGGCGAAGTAAGATGGGTGCGACCGTCCTGATGCCGGCGCTCTCCCCCACCATGACGGAGGGCAAGCTCAGCCGCTGGCTGAAGAAGGAGGGCGACACCGTCAAGTCCGGCGACGTGCTGGCCGAGATCGAGACGGACAAGGCGACCATGGAGGTCGAGGCCGTCGACGAGGGCAAGCTGACGAAGATCCTGGTGCCCGAGGGCACCGAGGGGGTCTCGGTCAACGCCCCCATCGCCGAGCTGGATGGCGGCGACGGGTCCCAGGCCGCCCCGGCCGGCGATGCCGCGACGCCCCCTAAGGAACAGGGCGCGAAGCCCGGCGCGGCGGAGCAGCCGGTGACGCCGGCGAGCCAGACGGCCAGCCCGGCGGCTCAGGCCTCGCGCGAGGCGGAGGACCACGCCAAGGTCGCGGCCAAGGGTGCGGCGGAGCGCGAGGGCGTCGGCGCCCAGCCGAAGGCGCCGGCCGCCGAGCCCGAGAAGGACTGGGGCCCGACCAAGGCGATCACCGTGCGCGAGGCGCTGCGCGAGGCCATGGCGGCGGAGATGCGCGCCGATCCGGACGTCTTCCTGATGGGCGAGGAGGTCGCGCAGTACCAGGGCGCCTACAAGATCAGCCAGGGGCTGCTGGACGAGTTCGGCCCGAAGCGCGTCATCGACACGCCGATCACCGAGCACGGCTTCACCGGCATGGCGGTGGGCGCGGCGCTGACCGGGCTGAAGCCGATCGTCGAGTTCATGACCTTCAACTTCTCGATGCAGGCGATCGACCAGATCATCAATTCGGCCGCCAAGACGCTGTACATGTCGGGCGGTCAGCTCGGCTGTCCCATCGTCTTCCGCGGTCCGAACGGGGCGGCGGCGCGGGTCGCGGCGCAGCACTCGCAGTGCTACGCCTCCTGGTATGCGCATGTCCCCGGGCTGAAGGTGCTGGCGCCCTGGTCGGCGGCGGATGCGAAGGGGCTGCTGCGCGCGGCCATCCGCGACCCGAACCCGGTGATCGTGCTGGAGAACGAGATCCTCTACGGCCAGACCTTCGAATGCCCGACGGCGGAGGATTTCGTCCTTCCCATCGGCAAGGCGAAGGTGGAGCGCGAGGGCACGGGCGTCACCATCGTCGCCTATTCCATCATGGTCGGGCTGGCCATGGAGGCCGCCGAGGCGCTGGCCCAGGAGGGCATCGAGGCGGAGGTGGTGAACCTGCGCTCGCTGCGCCCGCTGGACACCGAGACCGTCGTGAACTCGGTCAGGAAGACGAACCGCCTCGTCACGGTCGAGGAGGGCTGGCCCTATGCCAATATCGGCACGGAGGTGGCGATGCGGGTGATCGAGAACGCCTTCGACCACCTCGACGCGCCGCCGGTGCGGGTCTGCGGCGCGGACGTGCCGATGCCCTATGCGGCGAACCTGGAGAAGCTGGCCCTGCCCACCGTGGCGCAGGTGGTGGAGGCGGCGAAGTCCGTCTCCTACAAGTAGGGGCGCGTTCCGATGGCCACGAACATCCTGATGCCCGCGCTCTCGCCCACGATGACCGAGGGCACGCTGGCCCGCTGGCTGAAGAAGGAAGGCGACACCGTCAAGTCCGGCGACGTGCTGGCCGAGATCGAGACGGACAAGGCGACCATGGAGGTCGAGGCCGTCGACGAGGGCATCCTCGGCAAGATCCTCGTCCCCGACGGCAGCGCGGGGGTGAAGGTCAACGACCCCATCGCCGTGCTGGTGGAGAAGGGCGAGGCGGTGCCGGACGGCGCCGCGCCTTCCGCCGCCAAGGCCCCGGCGCAGCACGGGGGGGAGGGTGGCCCGGCCCCCTCGGCCTCCGGCAGCGCCGCCCTGGCGGGGGTGGAGGCGTCGGGCGGCAAGGTCGCCGGCGCGGCGGAGCAGCCGGCCGCGGCGCCGAAGCCCGCCTCGGAGGGCAAGGCCCCGACCGTCGCGGCCGAGGGCCACGGCGACCGGGTCTTCGCCTCGCCGCTGGCGCGCCGGATGGCGCAGCAGGCCGGTCTCGACCTGGGCGGGATCAGCGGCTCCGGCCCCAACGGGCGGATCGTGAAGTCGGACATCGAGGCGGCGCTGGCCGGCGGCAAGGCCCGGCCCGCCGCGGCGCCGGAGGCACAGCCGGCCGCCGAGGCGCCGAAGCCGGCGCCCGCCGCTGCCCCGGCGCCGAAGGCGCCGCCTGCCATCACCGCCCCGCACAAGGCGGTGCCGAACAGCACGATGCGCAAGGTGATCGCGCGGCGGCTGTCGGAATCCAAGCAGACCATCCCGCATTTCTACGTCTCGATGGACATCCGGCTCGATGCGCTGCTGAAGCTGCGGGCCGACCTGAACGCGCGGTCGCCCAAGGACGGGGCGGGCGCCTACAAGCTCTCGGTCAACGACCTGGTGATCAAGGCGGCCGCCGCGACGCTGCGGAAATACCCCAGCGTCAACGCCGCCTGGACCGAGGACGCGATCCTGCAGTTCGACGACGTGGACGTCTCGGTGGCCGTCTCGATCCCCGAGGGGCTGATCACGCCGATCATCCGCAAGGCGGACCAGAAGGGCCTCGCCACCATCTCGAACGAGATGAAGGACCTCGCCGCCCGTGCCAAGTCGGGCAAGCTGAAGCCCGAGGAGTTCCAGGGCGGCGGCTTCTCCATCTCCAACATGGGGATGTACGGGGTGAAGGACTTCGCCGCGATCATCAACCCGCCCCAGGCCGGCATCCTGGCGGTCTCGGCGGGCGAGCAGCGGCCGGTGGTGCAGGACGGGCAGCTCGCCATCGCGACGGTGATGACCTGCACCCTCTCGGTCGATCACCGCGTCATCGACGGGGCCCTGGCCGCCGAGTGGCTGGGCGCCTTCAAGGCCGCCGTCGAGGACCCGCTGAGCCTGATGCTGTGACCGTATTGCGGGACGCCGCCCCCGGCGACGTCCCCGCCATGCTGGGCTTCGCACGCGCCCTGGCCGAGCATGAGGGCCGGCCGGAGGGGACGGTGGTCGCGACGGAGGCGATGCTGCGCGAGGCCTTCTTCGGCGCGGCGCCCATCGCCTGGGCGCTGGTGGCGGAGCGGGACGGGGCTGCGGTCGGCTATGCCGCCTGGAGCTACCCCTTCCGCGTGTACCAGGGCCGCTCCGTCATGCATGTCAGCAACGTCTTCGTGGTGCCGGAGACCCGTGGCGCCGGGACCGGCCGGGCGATCTTCGCCGAGCTGGCGCGGCGTTGCCTGGACCGGGGCTGCGCGGCCCTGGAATGGGGCGTGAAGGACGACAACGTCACGGCCCTCGCGTTCTACGATGCGCTGGGCGCGCAGCGGCGCACCGGCGGCCTGAGCCTCCATCTGGAAGGCGAGGCGCTGCGCCGCCTCGCGGCCTGACCGGTGCGCCTCGGCCTCCTCCGCGACCGACCGCTGGCGCAGGCCTGGCTCGCCTTCGTCCTGTGCTTCGGGGTGCTGCTGGGCCTCGGCGCGGCGACGCGGCCGCGCACGCTCGACGTCTTCGACCAGCGCTTCTACGTCATGACCGCCTGGGACCTGGTCGAGCACGGCGTCTACTCGAACGGCTATTTCGACGAGGTGGACAGCAGCGAGGAGGTGCCGCCGCCCGGCATGTTCCTGGGCCCGGGCTACCCGCTGCTGCTCGCCGCGCTGATGGAGGCGGATTCCGGCCTGCGCGGCAACGCGACCTGCCTGATGCGGCACTGGCCGCGCGGCGACGTGGCGGCGCATTGCCCGGCCTATCGCGGCCTGACCCTGCCGGTGCAGATGGCGCTCTGCGCCGGGGCGCTCGCCTTCCTCTACGCCGCCGCGCGCCGGCTGGCCCGGGGGGCGCCGGTGGCGGTGCTTGCGACCGCGATCGGGCTGGGGACGCTGGCGAGCTATGCCCATCTGATCACCCTGGCGATGACGGAGAGCCTGGGGTTGTTCCTCTTCGCGGGCGCGGCGCTGCTCTTCCTGCGGCTGGGCCAGGGCGATGGGGTCGACGATGAGCCGGAGGCGGAGGGCCGGGGCCTTCTCGCCCTGCTGGCGGGGGTGGTGTTGGGCCTGCTGGTCCTCACCCGGCCGAGCCATGTCGTGCTGATCCCCGTGGCGCTGGCGGTGGTCGCGCTCCTCGCCTGGCGGGGGCGCACCGCCTGGAGGGCGCTGCCGCTCTGCGCCCTGGGGCTGGGGCTGGCGATGCTGCCCTGGATGCTGCGCAACGCGCTGGTGCTGGGACATTTCGCCGTCACCGCCGGCTACGGCCCCGCCGTGCTGGTGGAGCGGCTGGCCTATGACGGCATGACGTGGCGGGAGTGGTTCGCCTCCTTCCTGTTCTGGCTGCCCGATTTCGGCGACCGGCTGGCCTTCGCCCTGTTCGGCGAGGACACGATCTGGCGGCTGGACTGGGACCGGCCGGGCAGCCTCTACGACATCGGCCAGCACGACCGCGCCGTCGCCCTGGCCGCGCCGGGGGGGATCGACGCGGCCCTGCCCGGGCTGCTCCGCGAGGGGCTGCTCGGCAACCTGTTCTGGCATGGCATGACCACCCTTTCCCTGGCCTGGCGCGGGATCTGGGTCGGCCGCTACTGGGGGCTGGGGATGGCGCTGCTGATCCCCTTCGGCCTGGCCGCGGCACGCCGGGCCGGCCGGCTGGGCTCCCTGCTGCTCTACGCCCTGCCGGCCTGGATCATGCTGGGGGTGCATGCCGCCGCCTCGATCAACCAGGAACGCTACAACCTCGCCCTGATGCTCGGCGGTGCGATCGCCGCGGCCTGGGGGATTCTCGCACTCGCGGCCCGGCGGATGCCGGCGCTGCGCCGCTGGCCCGGTCTGGCCGCGGTCTGAACCGACGGAGGGTGAAACCGATGGCCGAGCAGTTCGACCTGGTGGTGGTGGGCGGCGGCCCCGGCGGCTATGTCGCGGCGATCCGCGGCGCGCAGCTCAAGATGAAGGTGGCGCTGGTGGAGCGCGAGAACCTGGGCGGCATCTGCCTGAACTGGGGCTGCATCCCGACCAAGGCGCTGCTGCGCGCCAGCGAGATCAACCACCTGCTGCACAGCCTCGATGCCTATGGCTTCGCGGCCGACAACATCCGCTACGACTTCGCCAAGGTGATCAAGCGCTCGCGCGGGGTGGCGGGGCAGCTCTCGGCCGGCGTGAAGCACCTGATGAAGAAGAACAAGGTCACGGTCTTCGACGGCCATGCGAAGCTGGCCGGGCCGGGGAAGCTGGCGGTCGCCAAGGACGGCAAGCCGGTCGCGGAGCTTCAGGCCAAGAACATCATCCTGGCGACCGGCGCCCGCGCCCGGGTGCTGCCGGGGATCGAGCCGGACGGCCAGCGGATCTGGACCTATCGCGAGGCGATGGTGCCGCCCGCCATGCCGAAGTCGCTGATCGTCATCGGCTCCGGCGCGATCGGGTCGGAATTCGCCAGCTTCTACCTGAACATGGGCGCCGAGGTGACGCTGATCGAGGCGCTGGACCGGGTCCTGCCGGTCGAGGATGCGGAGATCAGCGCCTTCGTCCACAAGTCCTTCACCAAGCAGGGGATGAAGGTGCTGACCGGCGCCAAGGTCCAGGGCGTGCGGAAGGAGGGCGACGGCGTCGTCGCGACCGTCGAGGCCAACGGCAAGGTCCAGGACATCGCGGCGGAGCGGCTGATCTCGGCGGTCGGCATCGTCGGCAATGTCGAGGATCTCGGCCTGGAAGGGACGAAGGTGAAGGTGGAGCGGACCCATGTGGTCACCGACCCCTTCGGCTTCACCGGCGAGCCGGGGGTCTATGCCATCGGCGACCTGACCGGCCCGCCCTGGCTGGCGCACAAGGCGAGCCACGAGGGGGTGATCTGCGTCGAGGCCATCGCCGGGCTGCACCCGCACCCGATGGACGTCTCCAACATCCCCGGCTGCACCTATTGCCGGCCGCAGGTGGCCTCGGTGGGGCTGACCGAAGCCAAGGCGAAGGAGGCGGGGCACGAGGTGAAGGTCGGCCGCTTCCCCTTCATCGGCAACGGCAAGGCCATCGCCATGGGCGAACCGGAGGGGATGGTGAAGACCGTCTTCGACGCGAAGACCGGCGAGCTGCTGGGCGCGCACATGGCCGGGCCGGAGGTCACGGAGATGATCCAGGGCTACACCATCGCCCGCACCCTGGAATCGACCGAGACGGAGCTGATGCACACCGTCTTCCCCCACCCCACCGTCTCGGAAGCCATGCACGAGGCCGTGCTTGATGCTTACGGCCGGGTGATCCACATCTAGGCGGCGGCCGGCGGGGTCCGGCGGCGCTTCCGGCCGGGGAGGGGGCGCACCTTCCCGCCGCCGGCCGGGGCACAACATCCAGGGGCAGCATGGCCAAGATTCTGGTGGACCACCGTGCCGGCGGGGCGCACATCCAGCGCGGCGAGGCGCCGGCCGAACTGCCGGCGCACCTGGCGGCGCCGGCTGCCGTGATGACCGCGCCCGGCGGCATGCCGGAACCGCTGGCCGCGCCCGCCCGCTCCGCCGCCGCCCTGCGCCACCCGGAGAAGGCCAACCGCCCGGACAACCCGATCAAGCGCAAGCCGGAATGGATCCGGGTCAAGGCGCCGACCCACCCGGTCTATCACGAGACGCGCGCGCTGATGCGCGACAGCAAGCTGGTCACGGTCTGCGAGGAGGCGGCCTGCCCCAATATCGGGGAATGCTGGTCGCAGCGCCACGCGACCATGATGATCATGGGCGAGATCTGCACCCGCGCCTGCTCCTTCTGCAACATCACCACCGGCATGCCCAAGCACCTGGATGCGGACGAGCCGCGCCGGGTGGGGGAGGCGGTGGCGACGCTGGGCCTGAAGCATGTCGTCATCACCTCGGTGGACCGCGACGACCTGCGCGACGGGGGGGCGGCGCATTTCGCGGCCACCATCGCGGCGATCCGGGCCTCGGCCCCCGAGACCACGATCGAGATCCTGACGCCCGACTTCCTGCGCAAGGACGGGGCGCTGGAGGTGGTGGTCGCGGCGCGGCCGGACGTCTTCAACCACAATCTGGAGACGGTCCCGAAGCTCTACCCGACCATCCGGCCGGGGGCGCGCTACTTCCACTCGCTGCGCCTGCTCGACCGGGTGAAGGCGCTGGACCCGCGCATCTTCACCAAGTCCGGCCTGATGGTCGGGCTGGGCGAGACCCGGATCGAGGTGCTGCAGGTGATGGACGACATGCGCGCGGCCGAGATCGACTTCCTGACCATCGGCCAGTACCTGCAGCCCACGGTGAAGCACGCGGCGGTGGACCGCTTCGTGGAGCCGGACGAGTTCGCCGACTACGCCGCCATGGCGCGGGCCAAGGGGTTCCTGCTGGTCTCCTCCACCCCGCTCACCCGCTCCTCCTACCACGCGGACCGGGACTTCGCGGCGCTGCGCGACGCACGGGAGGCGAAGCTCGCCGCCCGTGCCGCCCTGCCGGCCTGAGCCGTGCCCACCTATGCCGAGAAGAGGGTGCTCCGCTACTCGCCGGAGCAGCTCTTCGACATGGTGGCGGATGTCCGGCGCTATCCGGAGTTCCTGCCGTGGTGCGTGGCGGCGCGGATCGTGGAGCGCAGCGAGACGGAGCTGACCGCCGACCTGACCATCGGCTTCAAGATGTTCCGCGAGACCTTCCGCAGCCGGGTGACGCTGGACCGGCCGCACCACGTGCATGTGGAATACCTCACCGGCCCCTTCCGCTACCTCAACAACCACTGGCGCTTCCACCCGCGCCCCGAAGGGACCGAGGTGGAGTTCTTCGTGGATTTCGAGTTCAAGTCGCGCCTGCTCCAGGCGGTGATCGGCACCGTCTTCAACGAGGCCGTCCGCCTGATGGTCCGCGCCTTCGAGCGACGGGCGATGCAGCTCTACGGCCGCCCCGGCGCGCCCGGCACCACGCCGGCCGCCCAGCCGGTGGGGTAGGGCGCGGCCGCGGCCCCGGTCGTGCGGCAGTCCGGGCAGGGACGATGGACAGCGACACGAGGCCTATCCTGGAAGCCGCCTTTCCTGGCGAGGAGGCGCGCTACTTCCTTCCGATGGTCATCGGCGGCGCCCCGGAACACGCCGAGGCGGGCGCCGGGCTGATCCTGGCGGGGACCAAGACGCTGACCTCCTCCCCCTTCTGGGACTATCCGGACGGCAAGCTTCCCTTCGTCGGTGCGCTCAGCGTCCTGCTGGACGGCTCCGGCCGGGCGCGCGGGATCGTGGAGACGGTGCGGCTGGAGGTCCTGCCCTTCGGCGCGGTGACGGAGGAGATGGCGCGGGACTATGGCGAGGGGGACCGGACTCTGGCCTGGTGGCGACGCGCCATGGGGGAGTTCTACCGGGCCTCGGCAGCGCGGGCGGGCGAGGCGCTGACGGAGGGGACTCCCCTCCTGTGGGAATGGCTCGACGTCCGACGCCGGTTCTGACCTGCCCCGAGGGGGTCTTTCCGCCCGCCGGGTTCAACGCCGCTGATGCCGGGCATCAGGCTTTGTGGTTTGCCCGGATGCCCGGATCGGGGGCAGCTTCCCGCCCATGGACCGCTACACGCTCTATGGCGACCGGGGCTCCGGCTCGCATCCCGTCGAGATGGTGCTGGCCGAGATCGGTGCGCCGGTCGAGCTGGTGGAGGTGCCGCTGGAGGGCGACCACCAGCTTTCGGAGGACCATCGCCGCCGCAACCCCATGGGGCGCGTGCCGGTGCTGCTGCTGCCGGACGGCACGGTGGTCACGGAATCCCTCGCCATCCTGCTCACCCTGGCCGCCCGCCATCCGGAGGCGCGGCTGCTCCCCCCGCCCGACGACCCCGGCCACGCCACGGTGCTGCGCTGGATGGCGCTGCTGGCGGGCGAGTTCTATCCCCACGTCACCCGCGCCGATTACCCCGAGCGATTCAGCGCCGACCCCGCCCATGCGCCCGCCATCCGTGCCCGGGCGATGGAGATGGGCCGCGAGGTCTGGTCCGTGCTGGAGGCGAATGCCCCGTTCGGGCCGGACGGGCAGGGCCCCTACCTGCTGGGGGACCGCTTCACCCTGGCCGATCCCTACATCGCCGCGCTCTCGCGCTGGCTGAAGGGCGACGAGTGGATGCCGGCCAACGCCCCGAAGGTGGAACGCCTGACCCGCGCCGTCGCCGCCCGGCCGAAGCTCGCGGCGATCTGGCGGAAGCACCGCGGGGGCTGACCAGGGGGGGCGGTCAGGGGGCCGACCCGTCTGGCCAGGGCGGCGCGCCGCTGGCAGGCTGCGCCGCCATGGTCCATGCCCCTCCGCGCCCGCCCGCCGGCGCCCCGCCCGTCCGCATCAACCTCTATTCCGACACCCAGACCCGCCCCACCCCCGCCATGCGCGCGGCGATGCTGGCGGCCGAGGTGGGGGACGAGCAGTTCGGCGACGACCCCACCGTCACCGCCCTCTGCGACCGCATGGCGGCGCTGCTGGGCAAGGAGGCGGCGGTGTTCCTGCCGTCGGGCACCATGTGCAACGTGGTGGCGCTGCTGACCCATTGCCGGCCCGGCGACGAGGTCCTGGCGCATGAATCGGCGCATATCCTGACCAGCGAGGGCGGCAACCACGCGGCGCTGGGCGGCATCCAGATCACCGGGCTGCGCGGCCCGCGCGGCCTGTTCGACGCGGACTCGCTGCGCGCGGCCATCCGCCCGCGCAGCCGCTACGCCCTGCCGCAGACGCTGCTGGAGATCGAGCAGACCGCCAACCTGGGCGGTGGCACCGTCTGGCCCAAGGCGCGGCTGGATGAGCTGACGGCCATCGCGCGGGAGCAGGGCTGGGCCACCCACATGGACGGCGCGCGGCTGATGAACGCCTGCGTCGCCGCCGGCATCCCCGCGGCCGAGATGACGGCGGGCTTCGACTCCGTGTGGCTGGACTTCACCAAGGGACTCGGCGCGCCGCTGGGCGCGGTGCTGGCCGGGTCGTCGGAGTTCATCGACCGCGCCTGGCGCTGGAAGCAGCGGCTCGGCGGCTCGATGCGCCAGGCGGGGATCAGCGCCGCCGGCTGCCTTTACGCGCTCGACCACCACATCGACCGGCTGGCCGAGGACCATGCCAATGCCCAGGCGCTGGTGCGCGGCCTGCGCCAGATTCCCGGCGTGGCGGTGGAGGAGTGCGACACCAACCTCGTCTACTTCGACCCCTCGGGCGCGGGGCTGTCGGCCGAGGCGCTGGCCGCGAGGCTGCGGGAGCAAGGCATCCAGGTCAGCCTGCTCGCCGGGAAGATCCGCGCCTGCACGCATCTGGATGTCACGGCAGGGATGATGGAGGAGGCGCTCTCCGCCATCCGCGCGATCCTGGCCGACGCCTGAGCCGGGATGTGGCGCGTCGGGGTCAGGCCCCGGCTGCCGCCTCCAGCATCCGCAGCGCCTCGGCCACCGTCGCGGCGCGCACGGCCGCCCGGTCGCCGGGGAAGACGTGGCGCGCCACCACCGTCTCCGTCCCCCGCCGCGCGGCGGCAAGGTAGACCAGACCCACCGGCTTGCCCGGCGTCTCCCCGCCTGGACCGGCGATCCCGGTGGTGGAGACGGCGCAATCCGCGCCCGACCGCGCCATCGCCCCCTCCGCCATGGCCCTCGCCGTCTCGGCGCTGACCGCGCCCACGCTGTCCAGCGTGGCGCGCGGCACGCCGAGCATCGCCTCCTTGGCGTCGTTGGAATAGGTGACGAAGCCCGCCAGCACGCTGGCCGAGGAGCCGGGGATCGCGGTCAGCGCCGCCGCCACCAGCCCGCCGGTACAGGATTCCGCGGTCGCCACGGTCAGGCCCCGCGCCTGCAACGCGCCCAGCAGCACAGCGGCCTGTTCCAACGTCTCCTCGGGCAGCATCACCAGACACTCCGTGCCAGCACCAGCAGCAGGGCGGCCATCGCCCCGCCGATCAGGTCGTCCGCCATCACCCAGCCGGGCCCCGCCTTGCGGTCGGCCCAGGAGACCGGCCAGGGCTTGGCCACGTCCAGCACCCGGAAGGCCAGGAAGGCGGCCAGCAGCCAGCCCCAGCCGAAGCCCGCCGGCAGGGCGGCCAGGGCCAGCGACTGTCCCGCCCCCTCATCGATGACGATCCAGGGAGGGTCCTCCACCGCCTCCGGCAGGCGCCAGATCGACCACATGCCGGCCACGGTCAGCAGCGCGGCCAGGGCCAGGCAGGCATCCGGTCCCGCCCAGGCAACTGGCAGCACGGCGGCCGAGCCCCAGCTTCCCGGCCCGGGCCGCAGCAACCCGATCCCGCCCAGGCTGGCGACCAGCTGCGCCGGGCCGGCATGGAAGCGGCTGCGCGGCGGCGCGCCGGCCGGCGCGGCCGGCGGGACGCTCACGCGATCCGGTCCAGGAAGGCGTCGAGGCGCGGCACGACCTCCGGCTCCTCCAGCGTCGGCGCATGGCCGGCATAGCCCAGGACGACCAGGTCGAGGTCCGGCTTGGCCGCCCGCATCCGGTGCACGGTGCGGGCGCCGAGCAGCTCGCTCCTCTCCCCCCAGACCAGCATCACCGGGAAATCCGCCAGGGCCTCGAAGACGGGGCCGAAATCCTGCCCGCCGCCCGCCCCGCCCTGGCCGTTGCCGCTCCCGTTCCCATTCTGGCGCATGGCCTCGACGATGCGCGTGTCCCAGTGCGCCCACCAGCGCCCGTCCTCGCCCCGCTTGAAGGTGCGCCGCGCGAAGCGGATCCAGCTCCGCTCGTCCGGGATCGGGGTTCCGGGCATCCGGGCCTTCAGCCAGGCGACCGCCTCCTCCTCGCTGGCAAAGCCGGGATTGGAGCCGATGAAGTCCTCCACCCGGCCGAGCCCGCCCGTCTCCAGCCGCGGCCCGATGTCGTTCAGCACCACCCCGCGCAGCAGCGCCGGCCGCACCACGGCCAGGAACATCGCCATCAGCCCGCCGAAGGAGGTGCCGACCACCGCCGCCCGGTCCACCCCCAGCGCGGCGCAGGCATCCAGGATGTCGCGGATCGCATGCTCCGGGCTGTAGCGCGACAGCTCCTCCGCCCGGTCGCTGCGGCCGTGGCCGACATAGTCCAGCGCCACCACCCGGCGCTTGCCCGCGTGGCGCTTGGCCAGGCCCTTGTAGTCCCGCGCGGTGCGCGAGATGCCGGGCAGGCAGAGGATCGGCGTGCGGCCGGGGTCGCCGGCCCATTCCATCGCCCCGAGCGTCAGCCCGTCCCGGGCGGAGATCCGCCGCTTGCGCGCCGCCAGCTTCACGGCGCCAGCCAGCGCGCGAGGGGATGGGTGTTGCCCGCCCCCGCCGCGCCGGCGGGGTTCAGGGCGCGGTACACCACGACGTTCTCCACCACGCGCTGCACGTAGTTGCGCGTCTCGTTGAAGGGGATCAGCTCGATCCAGTCGATCAGGTCCGGATTGCCCGAGGCGGGGTCGCCATAGGTCCCCAGCCACTCGTCGACCCGGCGCGGCCCGGCGTTGTAGGCGGCCGCCGCCAGGGCGGGGTTGCCGCCGAAGCGGTCGAGCTGGTCGCCGAGGTAGCGCGAGCCGAGGCGCATGTTGTGCGCGGGGTTGGCGGTCAGCCAGGCGTACTGGTGCGGGATGCCCGCCTTGCGCGCGACCTCGGCGGCCGTGGTGGGCAGCAGCTGCATCAGCCCGCGGGCGTTGGAGGACGACACGGCGGCAGGGTCGAAGTTGCTCTCCTGGCGGGAGATGGCCAGCACGAGCGCCGGCTCCGGCCCATCCGGCGGCAGCGGGTACGGGGAGGGCCAGCCCTCCGGCAGCAGCGTCACCCCATCGGCCCCGGCGCGGCGCGCGACCCAGACGGCGTGGTCGGGCCGCCCGATGCTGTTCGCCAGCCGCGCGATCAGCAGCCGGGTGGCGGCGTCGGGCGAGAGGTCCTCCATCCGCAGCAGGAAGACCCGGGCCCGGCGCGTGTCGCCCAGGTCGGCCAGGGTCAGCACCGCGCGGGTCAGCTCCCGCTCCACGAAGAGCGCCGTCTGGTCGGCGGGCGGGGCCGCGCTGGTGGCGGCGCGGATGCGCTGCGCCTGCTTCGCCGCATCCTCGCCCAGGGCGACGGAGGCGAGCTGGCCGTAATAGGCGGTGGGCAGCGCGGCCGCCGCCTCCCAGCGGCCGCGCGCGGCATTGGCATTGCCGGAGGCCAGCAGGGCGCGCCCCTCCCAGTAGCCGGCGCGGGCGCGGGTGATGACGCTGGTGCTGCCGTCCGCCACGCGGGAGAAGTGCTCCCGCGCCGTGTCCGGCTCGTTCAGCCGGCGCAGGGCGATCCACCCGGCGAGGAACTCCGCCTCCTGCCGCGCCTCGCTGGGCCCGGGCTGGCCGTGGCGGGAGGCGATGCGATAGGCGGCGCGGTCCTGGCCCAGCCGGATGAGCTTGCGTGCCAGCACGTGCCGCTCCGTCCAGACGGCCTTGGCCGCCTCGGGGGAGAGGCCGTCCTGCCTCGGCTCGGCGGCGAGCCAGACGGCGGCGGCCTCGCCGTCCCGCTCCTGGCGGCGGAGGAAGCGGGCGTGCTCGGCCATCAGGCCGAGGTCGCGGCTCTCCGGCGGCGGCAGCAGGGCCTCGGCGTCCGACCGGTCGGACGCCAGGGCAAGCCGCGCCTGTGCGGCGGCCTGCCGGCCGGCGTCGAGGTACGGCAGCACGCGCGCGGCGGCCGGCATCTCCCGCGCGAAGGCCAGCCGGTCGAAGCGCCTCCAGTGGTCCTCGGCGGTCAGTGCCGCGGCGTTGCGCGAGAGGAAGCCGGATTCGGCGACGGCATCGCCCGGCGCCTCCACCCAGGCGCCGCGGAGGACCGCGGCGGCCTCTGCCCCCTTGCCCGCGCGGCTGAGCGCATCGGCGTAGCGCTGCGCCCCGTCCAGGCTGCGCGGCGGGATGCGGGCGAAGTGCCGCAGCACCAGCGCATCGTCCGGCTCCACCGCCAGCGCCTCCTCGGCGCGCTGGCCGAGGGTGAGGGGCAGCGGCCAGTCCGGATTCTCGGCGAGCCAGGCGGCCAGCTCCGCCCCGGTGGCCTGGCCGCGCGTCTGCAGCCGGATCCAGGTGACGAGCTTGGCCGCCATGGGATCGGCGGCGGCGGCGATCCCCTGCGCCTCCGTCACCCGCCCGGCATTGGCGGCGGCGAGGGCGGTGCGGCCGGCGGCGCGCTGGGACTCGCTGGCCCAGGGCTGCGCGGCGGCATGGGGGGTCGCCATCGGGATGGCGGCCAGGGGAGCGGCGGCAAGGCAGAGGGCGAGGGCGGCACGGCGCATGGTCCGCTCCTTTACCCGAGGCGGCGCGGCTTGTCCTGCAACGCACTGTCTCCATCCGGGCTGGGAGCGCTGTGGCCGCGCGGGTAGCATGGCGCGATGGACGGGCGAATCGCGGTCATCGCGGATATCCACGGCAACCTCCTCGCGCTCGAGGCGGTGCTGCGTGACCTGGAGCGGCGCGGCGGCGCCGACCGGCTGGTGAATCTGGGAGACATCGTCTCCGGCCCGCTCTGGCCGCGCGAGACGCTGGAGCGCCTGGAGGGGCTCGGCGCCGTGACGCTGCGTGGCAACCACGACCGCTGGGTGGCGACGCAGGCGCCGGAGGCGATGGGCCCGTCCGACCGCATCGCGCACGACGCCCTCCTGCCCGCGCAGCGGGCCGCCCTGGGCGCGCTGCCGCTGCGCCACCTGGCGGCGCCCGGCGTGCTGGCCTTCCATGCCTCGCCGGAGGACGACAACGCCTACCTGCTGGAGGAGGTGCGCGAGGGCCGGCTGGTCCGCGCCGCGCCGGAGGCGATCCGCCTTCGGCTCGGGCCGCTGGACCCAGCGGTGCGCCTGGTGCTGTGCGCGCACAGCCACCGGGCGCGGCTGCTGCGGCTGCCGACGGGGCCGCTGATCCTGAATCCCGGCAGCGTCGGCTGCCCCGCCTATGACGACCCAGACCCGCCGGCCCATGTCTCCGAAGCCGGCTCGCCGCTGGCCCGCTATGCGCTGGTCGAGCCGGACGGGGCGGCGGCGCTGCTGGCGGTTCCCTATGACCACGAGGAGGCGGCGCGGCAGGCGGAGCGGCTTGGCCGCCCCGCCTGGGCGCGGGCGCTGCGCACCGGCTTCATGGCCCCGGCCTGAACCCTCCGGCCGGGCTCAGCCCGCCCCGGCCACCAGCCGCTCGTAGAGGTCCAGGTAGCCCTGCGCCATGCGGCGGGCGGACCAGCGCTCCTCGAAGCGGCGCCGCACCCGCGCGCGGTCCAGCCGCTCGGCCTGGGCGCAGGCGGCGACGGCCTCGGCCACGTTGCGCACCACGAAGCCGGTCACGCCCTCCTCCACCACCTCGCGCACGCTGCCGCGGTCATAGGCGATGACGGGACAGCCGCAGGCCATGGCCTCGATCATCACCAGGCCGAAGGGCTCGGGCCAGTCGATCGGGAACAGCAGGGCGCGGGCGCCGGAGAGGAAGGCGGGCTTCTCCGCGTCGTCGATCTCGCCCAGGTACTGCGCCGTGCCGTGCAGCAGCGGGGCGACGGTGGTGCGGTAGTAGGTCTTGTCCTCCTCGCCGATCTTGGCCGCCACCTGCAGCGGGCAGCCGACCTGCCGCGCGATCTCGATGGCGTCCACGATGCCCTTCTCCGGCGAGATGCGGCCGAGGAAGGCCAGGTGGTCGTGCCGCTCCACCGGCTGGGGCGTCAGCAGCCCCGTGGGCATGCCGTGCAGCACCGTTCCCGCCCAGCGGGCATGCGGCAGCGGCGCGCGCTGCGCGTCGGAGATCGAGACCAGCGGCACCCGCGGGAAGAGGTCGTAGACCTCCGGCACCCAGGGCTGGTCCAGCCGCCCGTGCAGGGTGGTCAGGAAGGGGGTGTCCTGGCGCGAGAAGACGGAGAAGGGGTGGAAGTCGATGTGGAAGTGCAGGACGTCGAACTCGTCGGCATGGCGCCGGACCAGTTCGATCATGCGGGCATAGGGGGCGGCGTTGCGCTCGAAGTTCGGCATGAAGCGCTCCGCCCGCGCCCGGGCCGGGATCAGCCGGGCGCTGGTGCGGGAATCGCCGCTGGCGAAGAGCGTCACCTCGTGCCCCATGGCCGCCAGCTCCTCGGTGAGCCAGTGGACCACGCGCTCCGTGCCGCCGTAGCGGCGGGGCGGGACGGATTCGAAGAGCGGCGCGACCTGGGCGATGCGCAAGCAGGGACTCCCCCCGGGACGAACCGGGGCAGGGGAGCGCAGGCCAGGGCGCCGGACCAGGGGCCGGCGGGGCCGCCCTGCTCCGCGCCGGGCGCCGGGCGCCGGGACTTGCGCCCGCGCCGGAACTCGTCGCCCGGGCCGCGCGGCCGGGCCGGGACGCTTGTTCCGGGACCCTCGGGCGCCTAGGTTCCGGCCCTTTCCCGGTTCAAGGACCATCCCCCATGTTCAAGGGCTCCCTCGTCGCCCTCATCTCCCCCATGACGCGCGACGGAGCCCTGGACGAGAAGGCGTTCAAGGCCTTCGTGGACTGGCAGGTGCGCGAAGGGACCCAGGGCCTCATCCCCGTCGGCACCACCGGCGAGAGCCCGACGCTGAGCCACGAGGAGCACGACCGTGTCGTGGAGCTCTGCGTCGAGGTGGCTGACGGGCGCGTGCCGGTGGTGGCGGGCGCCGGCTCCAACTCCACCGCCGAGGCGATCCGCCTGACCCGCCACGCCAAGGAGGCGGGGGCGGACGCCGCGCTGGTGGTGACGCCCTATTACAACAAGCCGACCCAGGAGGGGCTGTACCGCCACTTCATGGCCATCGCCGATGCGGTGGAGTTGCCGGTCATCATCTACAACATCCCCCCCCGCAGCGTGGTGGACATGTCCGTCGAGACCATGGCGCGGCTGGCGAGGCACCCCAACATCGTGGGCGTGAAGGACGCGACCGCGAACCTGACCCGGCCGCTGCACACCCGCGCCGCCTGCGGCCCGGAATTCTGCCAGCTCTCGGGCGAGGACCACACCGCGCTGTCCTTCCTGGCGGCCGGCGGGCATGGCTGCATCAGCGTCACGGCCAACGTCGCCCCCCGCCTGTGCCGCGAGATGCACGACGCCTGGGCCGAGGGCCGCATCCAGGACGCGATCGGGATCCAGGACCGGCTGGTTCCCGTGCACGACGCGATGTTCTGCGAGACCTCGCCCGGCCCCGTGAAGTACGCCGCCAGCCTGCTCGGCCACGGCAGCGACCATTGCCGCCTGCCCCTCGCCCCGGTGGGCGAGGCGAACCAGGCGCGGGTGCGCGCGGCCATGGTCGGGGCGGGGCTGCTGAACTGAGGACCGCATGGCCGAACCCCGCAAGAAGGGCCTGATCAGCCACGGCACCGCGGCGACCAACCGCAAGGCCCGCTTCGACTACAAGATCAACGACACGCTGGAGGCGGGCATCGTCCTCGTCGGGCCGGAGGTGAAGAGCCTCCGCGCCGGCCGCGCGACGCTGACCGAGGCCTGGGCCGGCGAGCGCGACGGCGAGATGTGGCTGTTCAACTGCTACATCCCCGAATGGCAGGCCGGCTCCTTCATGGCGAAGTTCGAGCCGCGCCGGCCGCGCAAGCTGCTGGTCCACCGCAAGCAGGTGGAGACGCTGGCCGGTGCCGTCTCGCGCGAGGGCGCGACGCTGGTGCCGCTGGAGATCCTGTTCAACACGCGGGGCGTCGCCAAGGTCGTGCTCGGCCTGGCCGAGGGCAAGACCAAGGCGGACAAGCGCCACGCCATCGCCGCCCGCGACTGGCAGCGCGACAAGGCCCGGCTGATGCGGGGGGAGAAGGGCTGATGGCCGAGGAGGATGACGGCGTCCGCCTGACCGGGCAGGTCCGGGAGAAGCTGGTCCAGACCAAGCAGGCCTGGGCGCGGGCCGGGCGGCTGCTGACCGGCGAGGCCGCCGACCCCGCCCTGGCGCGGCTGCCGCCGGGCCAGCGGCTGGTGACGGACTTTCCGGTGCTGGACCTGGGCATTCAGCCGGAGGTCCCGGAGTCCGCGGCCCGGCTGCGGCTGGACGGGCTGGTCGCCGCCCCGGCGGTGCTGGACTGGACGGAGCTCATGGCCCTGCCGCGCCAGCCCTTCCGCAACGACATCCACTGCGTCACCCAGTGGTCCCGCTATGACAACGACTGGGACGGCGTGCCGGTCCGGACGCTGATCGAGCGCGTGCGGCCGAAGGAGGAGGCGCGCTTCGTCTCCTTGGAATCCCATGACGGCTACACCACCAACCTGGCGATGGAGGATTTCGACCGGGAGGAGAACTTCCTGGCCTTCGCCTGGAACGGCGCGCCCCTGGAACGCCAGCACGGCGGGCCGATGCGGCTGGTGGTCCCGCACCTGTACTTCTGGAAGAGCCCGAAATGGCTGCGGCGGATCGAGTTCCTGGCCGCCGACCGGCCGGGCTTCTGGGAGGTCCGTGGCTATCACAACCGGGGCGATCCCTGGCAGGAGCAGCGCTATGGCTGAGATCGGTCGCCGGGCCGTCCTGGCCGCCTCCGGGGCGGCGCTGGCGCCGTTTGCGGCGCGGGCGCAGTCCGCGGCCGATTTCCGCTTCGAGGACATCGCCGGTGGGCCACTGCCGCTGTCCCGTTTCGCCGGACGGCCGCTGCTGGTGGTGAACACCGCCTCCTTCTGCGGCTTCACCCGCCAGTACGAGGGGCTGCAGGCGTTGCACGAGCGCCTGTCCCCGCGCGGCCTCGTCGTGTTGGGCGTGCCCTCCAACGACTTCGGGCAGGAGAGCGAGCGGGCCGCGACGATCAAGGATTTCTGCGAGGCGACCTTCGGAGTCGCCTTCCCGATGGCGGCGCCGGAGCACGTCACCGGGGCGCGGGCGCATCCCTTCTTCGCCTGGGCGGCGCGGCAGGGGGGCGGCCCGCCGCGCTGGAACTTCCACAAGTACCTGGTCTCCCGGGACGGGCAGCGGGTCCGCGGCTTCCCCAGCGCGGTGGAACCGGATGCGCCGGAGCTGACCCGCGCGATCGAGGCGGCCCTGGGCTGAGCCACCGCCGCTTGCCGGGGCGGGGCAGGGCGGGGAGGCTCCGGCGGCGCCTCGCGGAGGGGATTCCGTCCTGCTGACCGACACGCTGATCGCCCTGGGGGCCAACCTCCCCGCCCCCGACGGCGCGCCGCCGATCGAGACCTGCCGCCGCGCGGCGGCCGCGCTGGACGGGCTCTGCGGCCTGCCGCTGCGGGCCCTGTCCGGCTGGTGGGAGACGCCGGCGGACCCCCCGGACCCGCGTTCGCCGCCCTATGTGAACGGGGTGGCACGGCTGGCCGGCCTGGCCGACCCGGCGGCGCTGCTGGCCGGCCTCCAGGCCCTGGAGCAGGGGGCGGGGCGGCTGCGCCCCTATCGCAACGCGCCGCGCAGCCTGGACCTGGACCTGATCGCCGTGGGCGGGGTGGTGCGGGACGCACCGGACCCCGTCCTGCCGCATCCGCGGGCGCACCTGCGCCCCTTCGTGCTGGTGCCGCTGGCCGAGGTGGCCCCGCTCTGGGTGCATCCGGGGCTCGGGCGGGGCGTGGCCGACCTGCTTGCCGCCATTCCCGCCATGCCCATGCGGCGCCTCTGACCTTTGCCCAAAAACCTTGCAGCGGGCCGGGCGGGCGTCTATCTCCCGTCATTCTCCGAATCAGCGACTGGTAGGTCATGGCCCGCGTCACGGTCGAAGACTGCATCGACAAGATCCCGAACCGCTTCGAGCTCGTGCTCAAGGCGGCCCAGCGTGCCCGCAACATCAGCCGCGGCGAGGAGCTGACCCTCGACCGTGACAACGACAAGAACCCGGTCGTCGCCCTGCGCGAGATCGCCGACGAGACCCTGGACCTCGAGGCGCTGGAGCAGGACATCGTGAAGTCCCTCCTCCGCGCTCCGGAGCCGGAGCCGGTGGAGGAGGAGGTCATCGACCTCATCGCCACGGACGAGAACATCTTCGGCGTGGTGGACGTCAACGAGGGCGAGGCGAACGAGGCCGGCATGGGCGTCGAGGACATGCCCGCCGACGACATCGAGGCGGCCATCGCCGCCGAGCTGGGCGGCGGCCGACGCTGAACCCGATGGGCGCGAGCGATCCCGGAGGCTTCGGGCTCTGGGCACCGCACGCGCCCGACGGGCTGGCCGCCCCGAGCCTGGCCCAGGCCGAAGCGGCGGACGACCGGACGGGGATCGAGCTGGCCGATCTGGTCGCGTCCTACGACCCCCGGGTCGATCGCGGCGCGATCGAGCGGGCCTATGAATTGGCCCGCGCGCAGCATGCCCCGCAGAAGCGCGAGAACGGCGACCCCTATATCGGCCACCCGGTGGCCGTCGCCCGCATCCTGGCCGGCTACCGGCTGGATACCGCCACCATCGTGACCGCCCTCCTCCACGACACGGTGGAGGATACCGGCCTGACCCTCGCCGAGCTGGAGAAGCGCTTCGGCGGCGAGGTGGCGCGGCTGGTGGACGGCGTCACCAAGCTGACCCGGCTGGAGCTGCAATCGGAGCGGACCAAGCAGGCGGAGAACTTCCGCAAGCTGGTCCTCGCCATGAGCGAGGACATCCGCGTCCTGCTGGTGAAGCTCGCCGACCGGCTGCACAACATCCGCACCCTGCACTTCACCCGGCCGGAGAAGCGGGTCCGCGTCGCGCGCGAGACGATGGAGATCTACGCGCCGCTGGCCGAGCGCATCGGCATGGACGCGCTGCGCACCGAGCTGCAGGCGATCTGCTTCCGCGAGCTGCAGCCGGACGCGTCCCAGACCATCAACGCCCGCCTCGCCTTCCTGCGCGGCCAGGGCGCCGACCTGATCGACGAGATCGCCGCCGACCTGCGCCGCAAGCTGGGCGAGGCGGGGGTGCAGGTCATCGACGTGACCGGGCGGGAGAAGTCGGCCTATTCCATCTGGCTGAAGATGCACGAAAAGAAGGTCGAGTTCGAGCAGCTCTCGGACATCATGGCCTTCCGCGTCGTCGTGCCGGACAAGGGCCAGTGCTACGCGGCGCTGGGGGCGGTGCATTCCGCCTATCGCGTCGTGCCGGGGCGCTTCAAGGACTACATCTCCACCCCCAAGCCCAACGGCTACCAGTCGCTGCACACGGGCGTGACGGTGCCGGAGCGGCACAACGCCAAGATCGAGGTGCAGATCCGCACGCCGGAGATGCACGAGGTCGCGGAGTTCGGCGTCGCCGCGCACTGGATCTACAAGCAGGGGACGGGGGCGGCCCAGCCGCGCCGCCGCTACCCCTGGGTCAAGGACCTGCTCGACATCCTGGAGAATGCCGGGAGCGAGACGCAGGACTTCCTGGAGCACACCAAGCTCGCGCTCCACCAGGACCAGGTCTTCTGCTTCACGCCCAAGGGCGACCTGATCGCCCTGCCCAAGGGCGCGACCCCGGTGGACTTCGCCTATCAGGTCCACTCCCAGGTCGGCGATGCCTGCGTCGGCGCCAAGGTCAACGGCCAGATCAAGCCGCTCCGCCACCGGCTGGAGAATGGCGACCAGGTCGAGATCATCACCGCCCGCGGCAACACGCCCAACCCCGCCTGGGAACGCTTCGTCGTCACCGGCAAGGCGCGCGCCCGCATCCGCCGCTTCGTCCTGGCGAAGCAGCGGGAGGAGGCGAAGGAGCAGGGCCGGGGCGCCATCGCCCGCGCCTTCCGCCAGGAAGGGCTCGACTTCTCCGAGAAGATCGCCGAGCCCGCGGTCAAGGCGCTCAAGCAGCCGGGCTTCGAGGAGCTGTGCATCGCCGTCGGCAACGGCCACATCGCCGCGCGCGACGTGGTCTTCGCCGCCGTGCCGGAGCTGCGCGGCCCGTCCCGGGCGGCGCACGAGATGCTCCCCTATGCCCGGGCGCACGGCAAGCCGGGCGCCACGGTGCTGCCGACGCGGCAGGTGCGCCGGCCCGAGGCGGCCTATGGCATCTCCGGCCTCGTGGCGGGCATGGCGGTCAGCTTCGCCGGCTGCTGCCACCCCGTCCCGGGCGACCGCATCGTCGGCGTGGTGACGACGGGCAAGGGCGTGACGATCCACAACAGCCAGTGCGGCACGCTGGCGGCCTTCAACGCCACGCCGGAGCGGCTGATCGACGTGGACTGGGAAAGCGAGGACGGCACGGTCGGCGAGCACGTCGCCCGCCTGGCCGTGGTGACGACCAACGACAACAAGGCCGTGGCGGAGCTGACGGTGACCATCGCGAAGCAGGACGGCAAGATCCAGTCGCTGAAGTTCCAGCACCGCGCCGCCGACTTCACCGAGCTGAACGTCGACCTGGAGGTGAAGAACCTGCGCCACCTGCAGAGCATCATCGCCGCGCTGCGCGCCTGCTCCGGCGTGGAGCAGGTCGAGCGCGCGAAGGGCTGACGGCGGCCATGATCATCGGCCTCGGCAACGACATGGTGGACATCCGCCGGATCGAGCGCACGCTGGAGCGGCACGGCGAGCGGTTCCTCTCCCGCGTCTTCACGGAGGCGGAGCGGCGCAAGGCGGAATCGCGGGGCGAACGCATCCGCGCCGCCACCTACGCCAAGCGCTTCGCCGCCAAGGAGGCCGCGTCGAAGGCGCTCGGCACGGGCTTCCGGGCGGGAGTGTTCTGGCGCGACCTCGGCGTGGTGAACCTCTCCTCCGGCCAGCCCACCCTGCGCATGACCGGCGGGGCCGCGGCGCGGCTCGCCGCCATCACCCCCCCGGGGCATGCCGCGCAGGTCAGCCTGACCATGACGGACGAATACCCCTATGCCGAAGCGGTGGTGATCATCGCCGCCGTGCCGCTGCCCTGACCCGCGTTCCGCGTCGGTCCGCCCTGCCCTCGACCCCATGGGGCGTTCCTTGACAGGCCGGGGCACGGGGGGCTCTATCCGGCGCCCGGCGGGCCGCTTCCCTTGGCCCCTCGACCCCACCCGGCACCCCGCCCGGACCCTGGGGGACTTCCCAGGGACGCGGACCCTTCCATGAGCGCTATGGCGAAGAAGAAGACGCAGGGCGGCTGGCTCGAAAGCGCCAAGACCATCCTCTATGCCGGGCTGATCGCGATCGGCATCCGCACGGTGGCCTTCGAGCCCTTCAACATCCCCTCGGGCAGCATGATCCCGACCCTGTTGGTGGGGGATTACCTCTTCGTCTCGAAGTACTCCTACGGCTATTCCCGCGCCTCGCTGCCCTTCAGCCCGAACCTGTTCTCCGGCCGCATCTTCGGATCGCTGCCGGCGCGCGGCGACGTGGCGGTGTTCAAGCTGCCGCGCGACGGCACCACGGACTACATCAAGCGCATCGTCGGCCTGCCGGGCGACCGCATCCAGATGCGGGGCGGCATCCTGCACGTGAACGGCCAGCCCGTGCGCCGGGAGTTCATCGGCCCCTTCACGGTCGATGGCGACGGGCCGCGCATGGTGGTGCGCCTCTACCAGGAGACGCTGCCGGCCAGCCCGGGCGCGCAGCCGCGCACGCACCAGATCCTGGAGGCCTCGGATGACGGGCCCTTCGACAACACCCAGGAATTCGTGGTGCCGCCCAACCACGTCTTCGCGATGGGCGACAACCGCGACAACAGCCTCGACAGCCGCGCCATGAGCGCCGTGGGCTTCGTGCCGGTGGAGAACCTGGTCGGGCGGGCGGAGTTCATCTTCTTCTCCTGGGACGGCTCGGCCAACTGGTACGAGGTCTGGGCCTGGCCCTTCGCGGTGCGCTGGGGCCGGCTGCTCTCGGGCGTACGCTGATGCGGGACCCTGGGCCGGGGCCGGGACCGTGACCGGGCGCGATACCTCCGTCCTGGCGCGGCGGCTGGGGCACGACTTCGCCGATGCCTCGCTGCTGGAACAGGCGCTGACGCACCGCTCCGCCGCCGATCCGAAGCGGCGGCAGCTCGACAGCAACGAGCGGCTGGAGTTCCTGGGCGATCGTGTCCTGGCCCTGGCCATCGCCGAGTGGCTCTCGGAGCGCTTCCCGGGCGAGCGGGAGGGCGAGCTGGGCAAGCGGCTGGCCGTGCTCGTCGCGGCCGAGACCCTGGCCAAGGTGGGGGAGGCGATCGGCCTCTCCGCCGCGCTGCGCATCCCCCCGGCCGAGGGCCGCACGGGGCTGCGCCAGCGCGCCAACGTGCTGGCGGATGCGACCGAGGCGCTGATCGGCGCGCTCTACCTCGATGGCGGGCTGGAGGCGGCGCGCCGCTTCGTCCGCCAGGAGTGGGCGGAGTTCGTCCGCGCCGACCCGACGCCGCCGATGTCGGCCAAGAGCCGGCTGCAGGAATGGACCCTGGGCCGCAGCCTGGGCCTGCCGGAATACCGGCTGGAGGCCACCTCCGGCCCCTCCCATGCGCCGGTCTTCACCGTCTCCGTCCATGCCGCCGGCCGCTCGGCCGAGGCGAGCGGGGAGAACAAGCGCGCGGCGGAGCAGGCGGCGGCGGAGGCCTGGCTCGCCGGCATCACGGTACGCGAAGGCCGCGGCGGAGGGCGCGATGGCTGAGCCTGCCACCCCGGCGCAGACCCGCGCCGGCATCGTCGCCGTCCTCGGCGCGCCCAATGCCGGCAAGTCCACCCTGGTGAACCGGCTGGCGGGGACCAAGGTCTCCATCGTCTCGCCCAAGCCGCAGACGACGCGCTTCCGCATCCGCGCCGTGCTGATGCTGGGGGCGTCCCAGGTCGTGCTGACGGACACGCCGGGCATCTTCCGCCCGCGTCGGCGCCTGGACCGTGCCATGGTCCAGGCCGCCTGGACGGGGGCGCAGGACGCGGACATGGCCCTTCTCGTCGTCGATGCCCGCGCCGGGTTGACGGAGGGGGTGGAGGCGATCGTGGCCGGCCTTGCCCGGGGCGCGCCGAAGCTGTGGCTGGTGCTGAACAAGTCCGACCTGATCGATGCCCGCCGCCTGCTGCCGCTGACCGCCGCGCTGAACGAGCGCCTGACCTTCGCCGAGACCTTCATGGTCAGCGCCGAGACGGGCGACGGGCTCGACCGCCTGTCGGAGAAGCTGGCCGAGGCCATGCCGCCCGGCCCCTGGCTGTTCCCCGAGGACGAGCTCTCCGACCTCAACGAGCGGATGCTGGCCGCCGAGATCGTGCGCGAGCAGATCCTGCGCCAGACCCACGAGGAGGTGCCGCACCACGCGACCGTCGAGACGGAGAGCTGGCAGGAGCGCCGGGACGGCAGCGTGCGGGTGGACTGCACCATCTACGTCGCCCGCGCCTCCCAGAAGGCCATCCTGATCGGCGATGGCGGCGCGCGGGTGAAGGAGATCGGCCGCCGGGCGCGGGAGGAGCTGACGAGGCTGCTCGAACGCCGGGTCCACCTGTTCCTGAACGTCAAGGAACGCCCCGGCTGGGACGAGGAGCGCGCGCGGCTGCGCGCCATCGGCCTGCACGAGGAGGGGTAGCCTCGCCGTGGAGGAATGGCAGGCCCCTGCCATCATCCTCGACGCCCGCCCCTATGGCGAAGGCGGCGCCATCGTCACCGTGCTGACCGAGGTCCAGGGCCGCCATGCCGGGCTGGTGCGCGGCGGTGCCTCCCGCGCGAACGCCGCCACCTGGCAGACGGGCAACCTGGTCGAGGCGCGCTGGGTGGCGCGGCTGGCCGAGCAGCTCGGCAACCTCTCCGGCGAGCTGGTGCATCCCACCGCCGCCCTGGCGCTGGAAGACCGGCTGGCGCTGGCGCTGCTCTCCTCCGCCTGCGCCGTCGCGGCCGAGGCCCTGCCGGAGCGCGAGCCGCACCCCCGCGTCTTCCGCGCCCTGCTGCCCATCCTGGCGCATCTGGGGGAGGGGGCGGAGGCGGTGATGGCGGACTACCTGCGCTGGGAGGTGCTGCTGCTGGCCGAGCTGGGCTACGGCCTCGACCTCTCCGCCTGCGCCGTCACCGGGGCGCGGGAGGGGCTGGCCGCGGTCTCGCCCCGGAGCGGCCGGGCGGTCTGCGCCGAGGCGGCGGCACCCTATGCCGGGAGGCTGCTGCCCCTGCCGCGCTTCCTGCTCGACCCCGCCGACCCGGGCGACGCGGCCGCCTGGGCGGAGGGGCTGCGGCTGACCGGGCATTTCCTGGCGCGCGACGCCTTCGGCGCCCGGCACCGCCCCGTGCCGGCGGCGCGGGAGATGCTGTACGACCGGGTGGCCGCCCTGGTGACGACTGCCCCGGACGAGGCCGGCTAGCCCGCCGGGCGGATCAGCACCACCTCGAAGGTCCCCGTTCCGGCATCGACCGTCTTGACGCGCAGGAAGGCTGGACGCGGCTGCGCCGGGATCACCAGCCGGGAGGCGAGGCCGCCCGCGCCGTCGTCATCCTCGGCCAGCACGTTCCCCTGCGCGTCCAGCAGCTCCAGCACCGTATCCGTGGCCCCCTGGAGCGAATGCGTGAGCGCCAGCAGCGGCGCGTCGGAATCCGGCAGCGGCAGCACCGCCACCTGCCCGTTGCGCAGGCGCAGCCGGATGGACCGGCCGATCTCCGGTGCCGGCTTGCCACGTGCCTCCTCGATGGTCGCCGCCACATCGGCGGCCGGCGCCACGGCCTCGCGTGCGGTGACAAGGTCGAACTCGCCGCGGCCGTCGATCAGGTTGACGCGCAGGAAGGCCGGCGCGCGCGGGGCATCGCCCACGGCGAGGCGGGAGGCGAGGTTGCCGCCGCCATCGTCATCCTCCAGCAGCACGTTGCCGTTGGCGTCGAGCAGGGCGAGGTTCGTGTCCACGCCCTCGCCCAGCTTCTCCGTGCGGAAGACGAGGTCCTGCGCCCCCTCCGGCGGCAGGGCGAAGACGGCGACCTGACGCCGCCCCAGCCGCAGGTGCCGGGTGCCCGGGGCGATCGGCGGGCTGGTCGCGGCCTCCAGCAGCGAGGTCGGGAAATCGGGCGGGCCGGCGGGGGCCTCCCGCTCGATGACCAGGTCGAACTCGGCGGAGCCGCCATCGGCGGTGCCCAGCCGCAGCACGGTCGGGCTGCCGCCACCCTCGTCCAGCGGCAGCAGGGAGGCGAGGTCGCCGCCGCCATCGTCATCCTCGGCGATCACCCGCCCGCCGGCATCCAGCAGCGCCAGGGTGGTGTCCGTGCCGCGGCGCAGGTCGCGGGTGCGCGCCACCAGACCCGTGCGCTCGGCCGGCAGGGCGAGGAAGCCCGTCTGGCCGCGGCGCAGGCGGATGTGCAGCGGCTGGCCGGGGGCGGGCAGGGGGAATTGCGCCGCCTCGGCCGCCGAGGTCGCGAAGGGCAGCGGCCCGGGATCGGCGTCGCGGGTCAGCACCAGCTCGAAGCGGCCGCCGGCGCCGTCCACCGTGCCGGCGCGCAGGAAGGCGGGGCGGGGGCTGCCGCTTTCCAGACGGGAGGAAAGGTCCTGGTCGCCGCCGTCGTCATCCTCGCCCAGCGTGCGGCCCTGGGCATCGAGGAACTCCAGCACCGTGTCCGTGCCCTGGGCCAAGTTGCGGGTGGTGGCGGTGAAGGCCGGGCCCGCCTCGGGGGCGATGCGGAAGAAGGCCGACTGGTTGCGGTTCAGGCGCAGGCTGACCGGCCGGTCGGGTTGCAGGGGCGGGGTGCGGGCGGCGTCCTCGCGGCGGTAGGCGATGCTGGGCGCGGCCGGCGGGGGCGCGGGGGTCGTGGTGGCCGGGGCCGGACCCTTGGGCGCGCCCTTGCCGGCATCGGCCGGCGCGGGGGCAGGGCGCGGCGCGGGTTGGGCCGGGGCGGGGGAGGGGCTGCCGAGCAGCAGCGCGCCGGCCAGCAGGACCCCGGCCAGGGCATCGCCCGGCCGGACCCGGCTGGCGGGGGGCATCATCCTGGCGTCGCGCTTGGACATACCTGTCTCCCCTGCCGTCGGCCGTTCGCCTTGCTAGACCAGATCGCGGCGGGGCGGAAATCCATGCGGTGACGACGTCCGCGGCCCGCAGACGCGCGGGCGGGACATCCACGGGCGCCGCCTATGCCCCATCCCGCCGGGTGTCGGGCGGAGGCCTCGGCGGGACGGGGCCTGCCGGGATCGCGGACAGCCAGGGATGCGCGTGTTGGGTGAAGACCGCCTGCTCCGGCGGCGGGAAGCCCGGGTCGGCGAAGCAGCCGAGCGCCACCGCCACCGCTCCCGGCCGGCGCGCCGGGTACCAGAAGACCGTGGAGCCGCAATCCGGGCAGAAATGGAAGGCGATGGTGAAGCCGCTGTCGGCGGCGCGGACATAGGTGGCCGAGCAGCCCTCGGCCCAGGTGGCAGCCGCGCGGAAGAAGGCCGCCACCCCGAAGGCGCTGCCGGTGCGGCGCTGGCAGGCCAGGCAGTGGCAGAGGGACACCCTTTCCGGCTCCCCCCGGCAGTCGATGCGGAGCTGCCCGCAGGCACAGCGCGCGGTGCGGTGCGTGGTCATCGAAAGCCCCCCGTTGCCGTGCGCGCCGTCAGGCCGAGGCGGCGGTCCATCGCACGCTATCCCCGCGCGGCCCACAGGCGAACGATCCTGTGCCCCTGGCTTCTGCTTCCCCGACCTGCTAGAACGGACTCATCAAGAACGAAGCAGGAACAAGGGGCGTTCCGCCCATGCCCGACGACATCAAGGCCCTGCCGGACGGCGACCGCGTGCACGAGGCGCCGCTCGCCGAGGCGCTGAGCCAGCGCTACCTCGCCTATGCCATGTCCACCATCGTCAGCCGCTCGCTGCCGGATGTGCGGGACGGGATGAAGCCGGTGCACCGCCGCCTGCTCTGGGCAATGCAGCAGCTCAAGCTGGACCCGGCCGGCGGCTTCAAGAAATGCGCCCGCGTGGTGGGCGACGTGATCGGCAAGTACCACCCGCATGGCGACGCCTCCGTCTACGAGGCGCTGGTCAGGCTCGCCCAGGACTTCGCCGCCCGCTACCCGCTGGTCGAGGGCCAGGGGAATTTCGGCAACATCGACGGCGATAACGCCGCGGCCATGCGCTACACCGAGGCCAAGCTCACCGAGGTGGCCAAGGCGATGCTGGAAGGCATCGACGAGGATTCGGTGGATTTCCGCCCCACCTATGACGGGGAGGAGCAGGAGCCGGTGGTGCTGCCGGCCGCCTTCCCGAACCTGCTGGCCAATGGCGCCAACGGCATCGCGGTCGGCATGGCGACCTCCATCCCGCCGCACAATGCGGGCGAGCTGTGCGCCGCCGCGCTGGAGCTGGTGCGCAACCCGGGCGCCAGCACGGCAGAGCTGCTGCGCCACGTCCCCGGCCCCGACTTCCCCACCGGCGGCGTGCTGGTCGAGCCGGCAGAGGCCATCCTCGCCGCCTACGAGACGGGGCGCGGCGGCTTCCGCCTGCGCGCGAAGTGGGACACGGAGCCGCTGAAGAACGGCACCTGGCAGATCGTCGTCACCGAGATCCCCTACCAGGTGCAGAAGTCCCGCCTGATCGAGCAGGTGGCGGAGCTGCTGGAGGCGAAGAAGCTGCCGCTGCTCGCCGATATCCGCGACGAGAGCACGGATGTCGTCCGCGTGGTGCTGGAGCCGAAGTCCCGCACCGTCGAGCCCGCGATGCTGATGGAGACGCTGTTCCGCGCGACCGCCTTCGAATCGCGCTTCCCGCTGAACCTGAACGTGCTGGACGCCGACCGCACGCCGAAGGTGATGGGGCTGAAGGAGGTGCTGCGCGCCTGGCTGGACCACCGGCAGGTGGTGCTGATCCGGCGCTCCACCCACCGCCTGGCCGCGATCGGGCGGCGGCTGGAGATCCTCGACGGCTACCTGATCGTCTACCTGAACCTGGACGAGGTGATCCGCATCGTCCGCGAGGAGGACGACCCCAAGGCGGCGCTGATCCGCACCTTCTCGCTGACGGACAATCAGGCCGAGGCGGTGCTGAACATGCGCCTGCGCGCCCTGCGCAAGCTGGAGGAGATGGAGCTGCGGCGGGAGCACAAGAAGCTCTCGGCCGAGCAGAAGGCGTTGCAGCGGCTGCTGGACAGCGAGTCCGCGCGCTGGAAGCAGATCGGCGCCGAGCTGGAGGCGACGCGGGCGAAGTTCGGCTCGGGCCCGCTGGGCGACCGCCGCACGAAGCTGGTCTCGGAAATGGCGGCGGTGACGGTCGACCTCTCCGCCCATGTCGAGCGCGAGCCGATCACCGTGATCCTGTCGGAGAAGGGCTGGCTGCGCGCGCAGAAGGGCCACCTGCCGCCGGAGACGGAGCTCCGCTTCAAGGAGGGCGACGGGCTCCTCCTCATGCTGCACGCGGAGACGACGGACCGCCTGTGCTTCCTGGCCAGCAACGGCCGCAGCTACACCATCAAGGCGGAGGCGGTGCCGCGCGGCCGCGGCGACGGCCAGCCGGTGCGGCTGATGGTCGACCTCGCCAACGAGGACACGGTCGTCGCGGGCTTCGTCTGGAAGGAGGGGCTGCGCTTCCTGCTCGCCTCCCGCGCCGGACGCGGCTTCGTCGTGAAGTCCGAGGATCTGCTGGCCGAGAAGCGCACGGGCAAGCAGGTGCTGGTGGTGGAGGCGCCGGACACGCTGGCCGTCTGCGCCGATGCCGTGGGCGACACGGTCGCGGTGGTGGGCGAGAACCGCAAGCTGCTGGTCTTCCCGCTGGAGCAGGTGCCGGAGATGACGCGCGGCCGCGGCGTGACGCTCCAGGGCTACAAGGATGGCGGGCTGTCGGACGTGAAGGTCTTCGACAAGGCCCATGGGCTGAGCTGGGCGCTGGGCGGGCGCACGCGGACGGAGACGGCGCTGACCGGCTGGCGCGGCAACCGGGGCGGGGCGGGCAAGCAGCCGCCCAACGGCTTCCCGCGCTCCAACCGCTTCGACGGCTAGGCGGGGGGCGCCGGCCCGGACCCGGTGGCTGGAAGGCGTGCTTGCCCTTCCCGGCACCGGCACCGCATGCTGCCCTGCGGCGGGTCAGCCCGGCGACAGATCCGGGCGATCCGCACCAGGGGAGAGCGTCATGGCGAGCACCACCGTTCCGGACTTCTTCGACCGCTTCCCCATGCGCCCGGCCACGAGCGCGGGGCTGGACGAGGCGCTGTCCGAACCCGGGGCAGAGCCGCTGACCCTGCTCTTCCTCTGGGGCGAGAACTGCCCGAACTGCGACGTGGCCAAGCGCGCCATGCTGCAACGGCCGGAGCGGTTCGACTGGCCCCAGGTCCGCTGGCTGCACGCCAACGTCTATGACGACCCGGAGATCGGCACCCGCTTCGGCCTGCACGGCGTGCCGGCCTTCCTCCTGTTCCGGGGTCGCAAGAAGATCGGCCGCATCACCGGCTGGCCGGGGGCGGAGAGCTTCGTCGCCGTGGTGACGCAGCAGATCCGCGAGATGAAGGCGCATCCGGTCCTGGGCCTGGTGCAGCACGGCGCCGCACCGCTCGCCACCGGCTGACGCGCGTCAGCCCACGGTCTCGGGCAGGAAGGCGCTGGGCGCCGGCGCCTCCTGGTCGGTCAGCGCGCGCCAGACGCCGCCGGTGAGGACCTCGCTCGGCCGGAACCGCGCCTTGTAGGCCATCTTGCGGCTCTGCGGGACCCAGTAGCCCAGGTAGACATAGGGCATGCCCAGCGTCCGGGCGTGCTCGATCAGCCACAGGATGGCGTAGGTGCCGAGCGAGCGCTTCTCCAGCGCGAGGTCGTAGAAGGAGTAGACGGCCGACAGCCCGTCCCCGAGCACGTCCGTCAGGCAGGCGCCCACCAGCCGGTCGGGGGCGTCGCGGAACTCCACCAGGCTGGTGGTGATCGGCGTGTCCTCCACCATGGCGCGGTAGTCGTAGAAGCCCATCGCCGCCATGTCGCCGTCGCCGTGCCGGCCCTGCTGGTAGCGCTGGAACAGCCCGTACTGCTCCGCCGTGGCGCGCGCCGCCGCCTCGTGCACCGTCACCCCGGCATTGGCGCGGGCCACCTTGCGCTGGGTGCGGTCGGGCTGGAAGTCGGCCACGCGGATGCGGATCGGGATGCAGGACCGGCAGCCGGGGCAGACGGGCGCATAGGCGATGTTGTGGCTGCGGCGGAAGCCGGCGCGGGAGAGGCGGTCGTGCAGCGCCTCGCCATCCGGCCCCGCCAGCTCGGTCACGATCTTCCGCTCCGTCCGGCCCGCGAGGTAGGGGCAGGGCAGCGGCGCCGTCGTGTAGAAGAACTGTGGTCGGAGAGGCGGGCGGTGCAGCATCGGCGCCCCTATTGTTGGGCGTGTCGCAGCCCGGGGCAATAATGCCGGTGGGAAAACCCGCCCCGCCACCCGGATCGTCGCGCGGGACGCTCCGGCACGGCGGCCCGGCACGGCGGCAGGGGGGCCGTGCCGGCCACCCTCAACGCGCCGCGGCGGGCTCCAGCCGCAGCCGCCCCTCCGCCTCCGCATCACGGCCGAGCCGCAGCGCCCGGCCGTTGGCCCAGAGCGGGTTCAGGTCGGACCAGTGCCGCGACAGGGGGTTGCCGGATTGCCCCGTGGCGATGCTGGCGAGCAGCCCGTCCGGGGAGGCCAGGTTGGCCACCAGCCGCAGGCCCGCACCCTGCACCGCCAGGAAGTCGTCCCGGTAGCCGCCGCGCAGCACCGTGTTGCCATCTCCGGCCATGGGCACGGCGAGGCTGGTCAGCCGCCCCAGCACGGGCAGGAAGCGCAGCAGCGGATGCTCGAAGCGGGCCTGGTGCGCCTCGCCCCAGCGCCAGGCCGTGGGGTCCTGGCCGAAGCGTCCGGCCAGGGCGGCCACCGCCTGCTCCAGCGCGGCCGCGGCCAGGGCGTCGCAACCGCGGCTGCCGCACCAGCGGGCGCCCTGCTCCTCCGTCAGCACCATGCGAAGGAACTCGGGCCGGGGCGACCAGGCGCCGGCGGGCAATCCGCCCTCGGCCATGGCAAGCCGTGCGGCCTCCCGCCACCAGGCGTTGAAGATCAGCGGCTGCGGCCGGTCCGCCGCCATCTCCCCGTCCCACCCCTGCAGCAGGTCGCGCGCCTGCCCCGCCAGCCCGCCCGGGCGCGGCAGGCGGCGCAGCACCGGCAGCAAGTCGCGCGCGAAGAGGCTGACCGCATCCGATTGCAGCGCCACGAAATCCCCCGGCGCATGGCGGGGGCGCGAGGCGAGCACCTCGGCGATCCGGCGGAAGCGCCAGTCCCCGAACCAGTCCCGGCCCAGGAAGACCTCCGCCCCCTCGGGCTGCACCCGGTTGTTGGCATTGGCGACGGCGCCGGATTCCGGGGCGACGACATGGGGCAGCGCGTCGAAGGGAACCCAGCCCGTCCAGTCGTGGCTCCCGTCCCAGCCCGGCGCCGGCTGGTTGCCGTCGCCGGCCCGCCGCAGCGGCGTGCGGCCGGACAGGAACATGGCCACCGGCCCGGCGGCATCGGCGACCATCACGTTCTGCGAGGGCGAGGTGATGGCGGCGACGGCCCGCCGCGCCTCCTCCAGGCTGCGGGCCCGGTTCAGCGCGTGCAGGCCGGAGGGGGCGGTGTCGCCGGGCGCGAGGTTCGCCATGGCCACGGCCAGGATCCGCGGCGTCCCCTCGCCCCCGGGCGGGTCCAGGTCGGAGATGACCGGGCCGTGCCGGGTCTCGCGCACCAGCAGCTGCTCCGGCGGGGCGCCGCGGATGGCGATGAGCTCCTCGCGGGTCGCGAAGGGGCGCGGGCCGTCCGGGGTCTCGTAGGAATCCGTGCCGACGGGCCGCTCGACGAAGACGTCCTGGGTGTCGGAATGGGTGGTGGTGAAGCCCCAGGCCAGCCGGTCGCTGCGCCCGATCACCACCCCCGGCACGCCCGGCGCCGTGGCGCCGGCCAGGAAGCGCCCGCCCGGCAGCTCGATCCGCGCCAGGTACCACAGGACGGGCGCCGAGAAGCCCAGATGCGGATCGGAGGCGAGCAGCGCCCCGCCCGTCGCCGACCGCTCCGCCGCGACGGCCCAGGCGTTCGAGGCGGTCTCCGGCAGCGGCGCATCCTCGGGGAAGCGCGGCAGGGCGGCGAGCAGCCGGTCCAGCGGGCCGGCATCGAGCGCCGCGACCTCCGCCCGGCCAGAGCTGGCGTCGGCGGGCCACAGCTCCTCCAGCCGGTCGGGCGGCAGGATCGGGGCGAGGCGCGCACGCTCCAGCTCGGTGCGCCAGTTGCCCGAGAGGTAGAGCCCCATCAGCTTGCCCCAGAGCAGGCTGTCCCGCGGGCGCCAGGGCTCCGGTGCGCCGAGGGCGAGGTATTCCGGCGCGGCGAAGCGGCCGCGCGCGGCGATCCAGGCATTCACCCCGGCGGCGTAGGCGTCCAGCAGCGCCCGCGTCTCCGGTGCCTGGGCGGCGAGGTCCGCCTCCGCCCGCCGCGCCAGGCCCAGCGTGCGGGAGAAGCGGTCCAGCCGCAGGGCGGAAGGGCCCGCCACCTCCGCCAGCCGGCCGGCGGCGGTGCGGCGCATCATGTCCATCTGGAACAGCCGGTCGCGGGCATGCAGCACGCCCAGCGCCATGGCCGCATCGGTCTCGGTCGCGGCGGTGATGCGCGGGATGCCCTGGGCGTCGATGGCGATGTCAACGGGGGCGGAGAGGCCCGGCAGGGCCAGGCGGCCGTCCCGGGAGGGCAGGGTCCACCACAGCGCGCCGGCGAGCGCGATCGCCGCCAGGACGGGCAGGGCGACCAGGACAAAGGCGAGGCGGCGCAGGAAGCGGCGCCAGCGGGAGGGCCTGCGCCGGGTCTGGCGGTCAGCGGGACTGAGCATCGCGGGCCATTTCACCATGCCCGCCCGGACGGCGACAGGCGCAGGGCCCCGATGTCACGCAAGCGTATCCCGGCCTCCGTCGGGGGGAGGCCGGGGCGGACGCCGCGTCAGGCCATGTTCACCATGATGGTCTTCTTGTGGGTGAAGTGCTCCAGCATCGCCTCCAGCGAGGCTTCCTTGCCGAGGCCCGAGGACTTCACCCCGCCGTAGCTGAGGTTCGCTTGCACCACGAGGTTCTGGTTGATCTGCACCAGACCCGCCTCCAGCCGGTGGGCGAGGTCCAGCCCGACCTTGAGGTTGTTGGTCCAGAGCGACGCCGCGAGGCCGTACTCGCTGTCATTCGCCTCGGCCAGCACCTCCTCCGCGTCGTCGAAGGGGAAGATGCAGGTGACGGGGCCGAAGATCTCCTCCTGCACCAGCCGGCTGTCCTGGCCGAGGCCGGTGAAGATGTGCGGCTGGATGAACAGGCCCTTCCTCAGCGCCTGGTCCTTGGGCATGGCGGAGCAGGCGCGGCCGGTGGCGCCGGCGGTGGCCTTGCCCTCCTCGATAAAGCCGCGGACCTTCTCGAACTGATCCGTGCTGATGATGGTGCCGATGTCCGTCTTCTCGTCCAGCGGGTCGCCCATCACCATGGCGTCCACGCGCGTCGCCATCGCCTCGACGAAGCGGTCGAAGATCGGGCGCTCGACATAGATTCGGCTGGCGGCGGTGCAGCTCTGCCCCTGGCGGGTGAAGCGCATCGAGGTCAGCGCGCCCGCCACCGTCTTCTCGAAGTCGCAATCGGCGAAGACGATCATGGGCGACTTGCCGCCCAGCTCCAGCGTCACCGGGATCAGCTTCTCGCCCGCCGCCTTGGCGACGATCCGGCCCACGGGGACGGAGCCGGTGAAGGTGACCTTGCGCACCTTGGGATGCTCCACCAGCGGCGCGCCGCATTCCGGCCCGAAGCCCGAGAGGATGTTGAAGCAGCCCGCCGGCAGCACCCGGTTCATCAGCTCGCAGATGCGCATCACCGCGAGCGGCGCCTCCTCGGCGCTCTTCACCACCACCGTGTTGCCGGCGACGAGCGCGGGCGCGACCTTCAGCGCCATCAGCAGCATCGGCACGTTCCAGGGGATGATGGCGCCGACCACGCCCAGCGGCTCGCGGATGGTGACGCTCAGCACCTTGGGGTCGAAGGGCACGGACTCGCCCTTCAGCTCGCTGCCCAGCCCGCCGAAGAACTCCAGGATGTCGGCGACGGTGTTGGCCTCGACCCGGCTCTCGGTGCGCAGCGCCTTGCCCGTCTCCAGCGCGATCAGCCGCGCCAGCTCCTCGACATGCTCGCGGATCACGGCCGCGCACTTGTGCACCAGCGCGCCGCGCTTGCGGGCGGGCATCCGCGCCCATTCCTTCTGGGCCCTGGCCGCATCCTGCACGGCCGCATCCACGTCGGCAGCATCGCCCTCGGCGGCGCGGGCGACCTCCTCGCCGGTCGCGGGGTTCACCACGGCGAAGGTCTTGCCGGACTTCGCGGGGACGTAGCGGCCGCCGATGAAGTGGAAGCCGGACATGCGCTTCGCGAGGTCGGCCTGGTCGAGGGTCGGGGCCTCGGGGGTGGGGTGCGGGCGGTCGAGCATCGGCATTTCCTCCGGCAGGCAAGGCGTCTGAGGGCGCGGACCATGCGCCGCCCCCGGCCGGAACGCCAGGGGTGGCCCGCCCTCCGCCCGGCGCGGCGCCGCCCCGCCCACGGACATGTCAGGGGGCGGCGCCAGCCCGGGGGCGCGCGCCCGTCAGCGGGAATCGGTGCGCTGGAAGACGACCGGGCCGGAGACCAGGGCCCGGCCGTCCCGGGTCAGCACCTGGGTGCCCTGCGGGGTGACCAGCGTGATGCGGCCGTCCGCCTCCTCGCCATAGGTGGTGGCGATCGTCTGCCCGTCCGGCCCGGTGACGAAGACGCGCGTCGCGTCCACGAACTCCAGCTTCATCGAGGGACGCGCGGTGGCATAGCGGCGCCCCCGCAGCGGTCCGGCCTCGCGGCGGTTGACCTCCGCCAGGATGACCGCCCGCCGCGCCCTGGCGGCCTCGGCCAGCCGCTGGCCCGTCTCGCGGGACGAGGCCGGCCAGGCCTGCAGGTCCCTTGCCAGCAGGGTGTCGATCTCGCGCAGCGACTCGTCCCGCGCCGGCATCGCCGCCAGCCGCGCCTGGAGCTGCGCCAGCAGGGCCTCGCCCAGTGCGGCGCGGCGCGCCTCGGTGGCCTGCCGGACACGGGCCGCCTCGGGACCGGGGAGCAGCGCGAGGAGACGGGCATCGACCAGGGTGTCGAGCGAGCGGAGCGCATCGGCTTCCACCGGCACGGCCGCGAGCCGCGCGATGGCGGCATCGGCCACCTCGCGGGCCAGGGCGGCGCGGCGTGCCGCCATCGCCGTCTCGATCGCGGCGAGGGCCTCTCGGCCCAGCGCCGGGCCGAACTGCGCGCGGAGCCGCTCCGGGGCCTGCGCCATGGCCTGGAGCGAGTCCGGGGTCGCGGGCATCGCCGCGACCTCCGCCAGGGTCCGGTCGCGCACCGGGCCACGCAGGGCCTCGACCCGCGCCGCGGCCGGGGCCCGGACCTGGGCGTCGTAATCCTCGGGCGTCGAATCGCGGATGGCGCCCACCAGGGCGCGGGCCGCCACCGCGGCCTCCATGGGGAGGCCCTGCTGCGCCTGGGCGAGGACCGTCATCGCCTGCGGCCCGGGGGCGAGGCGCGCCAGCGCGGCGTAGAAGCGGAGCAGCGGCAGGGTGGGCGGCTGCCGCTCCAGCACCGCCATGGCCTGGGTCGACTCCGCCAACCCCTTGTCGCGGGCGGCGGCGTAGGGGATCACCTGGGTGGTGAGGATCTGCGCCGCCCGGCGCAGCCGGTCGGTCCCCTCGCGATTCTTCCGCCGGTCCATCGCGGGGTCGCGCTGGCAGGCGGCGATCGCGGCCAGGATGTCGCGCGCCTCCGCCTCCGTCAGCCGGGTCAGCGGACGGCCGAAGAGGCTCGCGGTCGCCGGCGCGGCGACGATCGCGGGCAGCCGGAAGCGGGTGCTGAAGGCGCCCGGCTCCCAGGTCTCGCCGGGCTTCTCGTCCCTGATCCAGCCGGCCAGGGCATCACAGGCCGGCGCCGCCGGCTGTGCCCGGGCGGGGACGTTCCAGGCGAGGCAGAGGGACAGGCCCAGCGCGGCCAGGCGCGCCGCCCCCGCGGCGGAATGGGCATGTGGCGGCGGACAGCTCGGCATCGGCGAACCCCTCGGCACGGCATCGGGTCGATGCCATGGCTGCATGACGGATCGGTTAGGAAAGGGGTGGGGCGGAAACATGGCTGGCGCGGAACGGGCCGGCGCCGCGTGGCAAGGGGTCCGGTCCCGACCTATAAGCGCCGCGAACGGTGCGGCGAGGGGCGTTCCCGGGCCGCCGGAAGGAGGATGACGGCATGACGGCACCCACGGCGGGACTGACCCCGGCCTCCCTCGCCCCCGGGGCCCTGAACGGGGTGAAGGTGCTGGACCTGACGCGGGTGCTGGCCGGCCCGACCTGCACGCAGATGCTGGGCGACCTGGGCGCCGAGGTGATCAAGATCGAGCGCCCGGGCGCGGGCGACGACACCCGCGGCTTCGCGCCGCCCTACGTGCCGAACACGAAGGAGAGCGCCTATTTCGTCGGGGTGAACCGCAACAAGAAGTCGGTCACGCTGGACATCGCCAGGCCCGAGGGGCAGGCCATCATCCACCGCCTGCTGGAGCAGGCGGACATCCTGGTGGAGAACTTCAAGGTCGGCGCGCTCGCCAAGTACGGGCTGGGCTGGGAGGAGGTGCGCGACCGCTACCCCCGGCTGATCTACTGCTCCATCACCGGCTTCGGGCAGACCGGCCCCTATGCCCCGCGCCCCGGCTATGACGGGCTGGTGCAGGCGATGGGCGGGGTGATGTCCCTGACCGGCGAGCCGGACGGGCTGCCGATGAAGGTGGGCATCCCCGTCGCCGACCTCTTCGCCGGGCTCTACGGCTGCATCGGCGTGCTGGCGGCGCTGAACCACCGGAACGCGACGGGGCAGGGGCAGCGGATCGACATCGGCATGCTCGACACCCACGTCGCCTGGCTGGCCAACCAGGGGATGAACTACCTCGCCACCGGGCAGGACCCGGCGCGGCTGGGCAACGACCACCCGAACATCGTGCCCTACCAGGTTTTCCCGACGGCGGACGGGCATATCGTGCTGTCCATCGGCAACGACCCGACCTTCCAGCGCTTCTGCAAGCTGACCGGGCAGGAGGCGCTGCTCGCCGACGAGCGCTTCGCCACCAACGCGGCGCGGGTCAGCCACCGCCAGCTCGTCACCGACACCCTGACCCCGGTGCTGCAGTCCCGCACCACCGCCGACTGGGTGGCGGCGCTGGAGGCGGCCAAGATCGGCTGCGGCCCGATCAACAAGCTGTCCCAGGTCTTCGCCGACCCGCATGTCCAGGCCCGCAAGGTGGTGGTGGAGATGGACCACGCCTCGGGCGAGACGGTGAAGGTGATCGCCAACCCCGTGCGCCTCTCCGCCACCCCGCCGAGCTACCGCTCCGCGCCTCCGGTGCTGGGGCAGCACACGGAGGAGGTGCTGGGCGGCCTCGGCGTCGGGGCGGAGGAGATCGCGAAGCTGCGGGCCGATGGCATTGCCTGACCAGCCCCGCTTTGGGGCCACCCTCGCCCGGCTGACGCTGGGCGAGGCGGTGGCGGAGGTCCCCCTGCGCTGGGCGGAATGGGGTCCGGCGGAGGGCTTCCCCACCCTCTGCGTCCACGGGCTGACCCGAACGGGCCGTGACTTCGACGACCTCGCCCGGGCGCTGGCCGCGGACGGGCGGCGGGTGATCTGCCCGGACATCCTCGGCCGGGGGATGAGCGGCTGGCTGCCGGACGGGCGTTTCTACGCCGTGCCGACCTATGTCCAGGCGCTGCTGCCGCTGGTGCAGGCGCTGGGCGGGCCGTTCGACTGGGTGGGGACCTCGATGGGCGGGCCGATCGGCATGCCCGTCGCCGCCATCCCCGGCATGCCGCTGCGCCGTCTGGTGCTCAACGACATCGGCGCCTTCATCCCGAAGGCGGCGCTGGCGCAGATCGGCGCCTATGTCGGCCAGGCGATGGACTTCCCCGATCTGCCGGCGCTGGAGGCGCATCTGCGCCGCATCCACGCCCCCTTCGGCCCGCTCACCGACGCGCAGTGGCGCCACCTGGCCCGGACCAGCGGGCGCATGACCCCGGCGGGGCGCTGGGTGCTGCACTACGACCCGGCCATCGCCGCGCCGATGCGGGGGGTGGAGCCGCAGGACGCGGATCTCTGGACGCTGTGGGAGCAGGTGAAGGCGCCGACCCTCATCCTGCGCGGCGAGAGCAGTACCCTGCTGCTGCCGGACACGGCGGCCCGCATGGCGGAGCGGGACGGGGTGCGGCTCGTCACCGTGCCCGGCTGCGGCCATGCGCCGGCGCTGATGGATGTGTCGCAGATCGAAACTGTTCGCGCTTTCCTGAACGGCTGAGGCGAACCCCTCCGGCATCGGGGCGTTCCAGGCGGGTCGTCACACACGGCAACAACCGAAGGACGCCCGCATGAACGCCCTCTCCCGCCGCTCCGCCCTGCTGCTCGGCCTCGGGACGCCGGCTCTCCTCGCCGCCTGCGCCACCCCGATGCCCACCACGCCGCCGGACCCCAGCGGGCTGGCGGATCCGGAGATGCTGTCCCTGCTGCAAAGCCTGGCGTCGCTGGGCGGCCAGCCGATCGAGACGCTGACGCCGCCCGAGGCGCGCCGCCAGCCCACCCTGGCCGATGCCGTCAAGAAGCGCCTGACGGAGCTGGGCCGCCCGACCACGCCGCGCCCGCTGCCGCTGGTCAAGGACACCATGGTCCCCGGCCCCGGCGGGCCGCTGATGGCGCGGGTCTACAGCCCGGCGCAGATTCCGATGATGCCGGGCCAGCTCCCGCTGCCGCTGATCGTCTACTACCACGGCGGCGGCTGGGTGATCGCGGATATCGACGTCTACGACGCCTCCTGCCGCGCGCTGGCCGCCGATACCGGGGCGGTGGTGCTGGCCGTGCACTACCGCCAGGGACCGGAGACGAAGTTCCCCGGCGCGCATGACGATGCCTATGCCGCCTATGTCTGGGCCATGCGCAATGCGGGCGAGCTGGGCGCGGACCCCTCCCGCATCGCCCTGGTCGGCGAGAGCGCGGGCGGCAACCTGGCGATCGCCACGGCGCTGAGCGCGAAGGCCACGGGCGTGACCCTGCCGCGGGCCCTCGGGCTGGTGTACCCGGTGGCGGGCACGGACCTGACCACGCCCTCCTACCAGCGCTTCGCCAACGCCAAGCCGCTGAACAAGCCGATGGTGGAGTGGTTCGTCCGCCACTACACCAACAGCCCGGCCGACCTGCAGGACCCGCGCCTGAACGTCTATGCCGGCGCCGACCTGCGCGGCCTGCCGCCCACCGTCATCGTCAACGCCCAGATCGACCCGCTGGCCGATGACGGGCTGCGCCTGGCGCAGGCGCTCCAGCGTGCGAACGTGCCGGTGGCGCGGCAGGAATATGCCGGCGTGACGCATGAGTTCTTCGGCGCCGACGCCGTGCTGAGCAAGGCCGGCGAGGCCCAGCGCTGGCTGGCGGGCGAGCTGCGCCGGGTGCTGCTGACCCCGGCGCCGGTGGAGCCGCAGCCGGCGATGCGCCGCCGCCGCCCGGTTCGCTGACCGGGGCAGGGGGAGGGCGCGAGCCCTCCCTCAACCCGCCTTCAGCCGGCGCGCGGCATCCAGGGCGAAGTAGGTCAGCACCCCGTCGCACCCGGCCCTGCGGAAGGCCATCAGCGCCTCCAGCACCACGCGGTCGCGGTCCAGCCAACCGTTGCGGATGGCGCCCATCAGCATCGCGTACTCGCCGCTGACCTGATAGGCGAAGGTCGGCACGCGGAACTCGTCCTTCACCCGACGGATGATGTCGAGATAGGGCATGCCCGGCTTCACCATCACCATGTCCGCGCCCTCGGCGAGATCCATGGCCACCTCGCGCAAGGCCTCGTCTGAATTGGCGGGGTCCATCTGGTAGGTCTTCTTGTCCCCCTTCAGCGCCCCGCCCGAGCCCACCGCATCGCGGAACGGGCCGTAGAAGGCGGAGGCATACTTGGCGGCATAGGACATGATCCGGGTGTGCACGTGCCCGTGCTCGTCCAGGGCACGGCGGATGGCGCCGACGCGGCCGTCCATCATGTCGGACGGGGCGACGACGTCGATGCCCGCCTCCGTCTGGTTCAGCGCCTGGCGCACCAGGATCTCCAGGGAGGCGTCGTTGTCCACGTAGAGCCCGCCGGCCGCGGGACGCAGCACCCCGTCATGGCCATGGTCGGTGTAGGGATCGAGCGCGACGTCGCCGATCAGCCCGAGATCGGGGAAGGTCTCCTTCAGCAGCCGCGCGGCCCGGCAGATCAGGTTCTCCGGATTGCCGGATTCCGTGCCCTCGGCGTCCTTCAGCCCGGCGGGCGTCGCGGGGAACAGGGCGATGGCGGGGATGCCCAGCTCCACCGCCGGGCCGACATGGTCCACCAGCCGGTCCAGCCCGACACGCAGCACCTCGGGCATGGAGGGGACCTCTTCCGGCAGCCCGGCGCCGTCGCGGATGAAGATCGGCCAGATCAGGTCGTCCACCGACAGCCGGTGCTCGGCGACCAGCCGCCGGGTCCAGGAATCGCGGCGGTTCCGCCGCGGGCGGGTGGTGGGGAAGCTGCCCTGCATCGTCTCTCCGCTGGGTGGGGGCGTGCCCGGTTCATAGACCTTCGCCGGGCCCGCTCCACCCCGTTCTCGGAAGGGCAGCCCTCCGCCCGCCGGGCGGGCCGGCCTACTCCGCCGCCATGCGCGCCGGGGCGGCGGTCTCCAGCGCCTGCTCCAGGTCGGCAAGGATGTCGTCGATGTGCTCGATGCCGATGGACAGGCGCACATAGCCCGGCGTGACGCCGGACGCCTCCTGCTCGTCCGCGTCGAGCTGGCTGTGGGTGGTGGTCGCCGGGTGGATGGCGAGGCTGCGCGCGTCGCCGATGTTCGCGACGTGGTAGAACAGCTTCAGTGCCTCGATGAAGCGCTGCCCCGCCTCCTTCCCGCCCTTCAGCTCGAAGCCGACCAGGCTGCCCCTGCCGCCCTTGAGATAGGCGTCCGCGCGCCGCCGCGCCTCGCCGGTCGCGAGGTCCGGGTGGATCACCTTCGCCACCGCCGGGTGGCCGACCAGGTAGCCCACCACCTTCGAGGCGTTCTCGCAGGCGCGCTCGATCCGCAGCGGCAGGGTCTCGATGCCCTGGAGGAACTGGAAGGCGTTGAAGGGTGCCATGGCCGCGCCGACGTCGCGCAGCAGGCAGGTGCGCATGCGGATGATGTAGGCGACGGGACCCAGCGGCTTCACCGCCTCCGTCCAGACGGCGCCATGGTAGGAGGGGTCGGGCTGGCACAGGGTGGGGAAGCGCGCCGCGTTCGCCTCCCAGTCGAAGGTGCCGCCATCCACCACGATGCCGCCGATGCTGGTGGCGTGGCCGCTGATCCACTTGGTGGTGGAGTGCATCACCACCGCCGCGCCGTGCTCCAGCGGGCGGCAGAGGATGGGCGCGGCGGTGTTGTCCATGATCAGCGGCACGCCGAGCTTGCGGCCGAGGGCCGCGACCTCGGCGATCGGGAAGACCTGGAGCTTCGGGTTGGGCAGGGTCTCGGCGTACCAGCAGCGGGTGCGCTCGTCGGTGGCGCGGGCGAAGGCCTCCGGATCGGCGGGATCGACGAAGCGGACCTCCACCCCGAACTGCTTCAGCGTGTTGGCGAAGAGGTTCCAGGTGCCGCCGTAGAGATCGGTGGAGGAGACGATGTTGTCCCCCGCCGAGCAGAGATTCATCACGCAGAAGGTCGTCGCCGCCTGCCCCGATCCCACCGCGAGCGCCGCCACCCCGCCCTCCAGCGCCGCGACGCGCTTCTCCAGCACGTCCACGGTGGGGTTCATGATGCGGGAGTAGATGTTGCCCATCTCCTGCAAGGCGAACAGGCGGGTGGCATGGCCGGTGTCCTGGAACTCGAAGCACACCGTCTGGTGGATCGGCACGGCGACCGAGCCGGTGGTCGGGTCCGACCGCCAGCCGGCATGCAGGGCGAGGGTCTCGGGATGGATCGAGGGCGGGGCTTCGCGGGCCATGGAACGTCCTGCCTGTTTCGTTGGTTCTGGCGTGGTCGGCCCCAGGTTACGCGGGGCCGGGGGCAGGGGCCAGCACGTCCCGCGCCCCGCGCCGCCGCAGGAGCCGCCATGTCCCGCACCGCCGCCCTTCTGGCCCTGCTGGCCCTTCTCGTCTCCGACCCGGCACGGGCGGCGGAGGTGGTCCGCTTCCCCGGCCCCGGCGGGGTGGCGCTCCGGGCGGTGCTGGTCCTTCCGCCCGGCGGCCGGCCGGGGGCGCCGGTCGTCGCCCTGCACGGCTGCGGCGGGCTGGGCGGCCCGGGCGCCGACCCGCGCCTGCCGGCCCGGGAGGCGGACTGGGCGGCGCGGCTGGCGGCGCTCGGCCATCCCGTCCTCTTTCCCGACAGCTTCGGCAGCCGCGGCCTCGCCGAGGTCTGCCACGGCGGCGAGCGCGGCATCACCCCCGAGACCCTGCGCCGGGAGGACGCGCTGGCCGCGGCGCGCTGGGCCTCGGCGCAGCCCTGGGCGGCGCCGGGCGGGGCCTTCCTGCTCGGGTGGTCGCACGGCGCCAGCACGGCGCTGACGGCGGCGAACGCGCCGGTGGAGCCGGGGCTGATCCGCGGCGCGGTCGCGCTCTACCCCGGCTGCGTCCGGCCCGGGCGGGCGGCGCCGGCCTTCGCCCCGGTCGCGCCGGTGCTCATGCTGCTGGGCGAGGCGGATGACTGGACCCCCGCCGCGCCCTGCCGCCGCCTGGCCGCGCGGGCGACGGGTGCCCCGGTGGAGGTGGTCGCCTATCCCGACGCCGGGCACGGCTTCGACCAGCCGCGCGGGATGCCGCGGACGCTGGCCGGGCTGGCGATCACCCCCGACGGCTCCGGCCGCGCCACGGTGGGCCAGGACCCGGCGGCGCGGGCGGATGCGCTGCAACGGGTGCCGGCTTTCCTGTCCCGGTCCGGTAGCCCCTTGCATGGCGGGGTCGCACCCCAGAACTAGGGGCCGTTGTTCCGCCGGGACACCGGCCGTGGTAGGGACCGGCCATGAATCCGTCCGACACCCCGATCGCCATCGGCTCCGACCATGCCGGCGTCGAGCTGAAGGCCCTGCTCCGCCGCACGCTGGAGGAGGCGGGGCACGCGGTCGAGGATTGCGGCACCCATGGCCCGGAGAGCGTGGACTACCCCGATTACGGCGACCGGGTCGCCGCCGCCGTGCTGGAGGGGCGCGCCCGCTTCGGCGTGGTGGTCTGCGGCACGGGCATCGGCATCTCCATCGCCGCCAACCGGCACAAGGGCATCCGCTGCGCCCTGGTGTCGGAGACCACCTCCGCCCGGCTGACCCGCCAGCACAACGACGCCAACGTGCTCGCCCTCGGCGCCCGGATGATCGGGCCGGAGATCGCGCTCGACTGCCTGCGTACCTTCCTCGCCACCCCCTACGAGGGCGGCCGGCACGAGCGCCGCGTCGCCAAGCTCTCGCCCGACCGCGCCCCCGCCGCCTGAGGCCCTGCCATGAACGACCAGACCCCCGCCGCCAACCTGACCCGTTTCTTCAACGCCCCGCTGGCCGAGGCCGATCCGGAGCTGGCCGAGGCCATCGGCCTGGAGTTGGGCCGGCAGCAGGACGGTATCGAGCTGATCGCCAGCGAGAACATCGTCTCCCGCGCCGTGCTGGAGGCGCAGGGCTCCGTGCTGACCAACAAGTACGCGGAGGGCTATCCGGGCCGCCGCTACTACGGCGGCTGCGAGTTCGTCGACGTGGCGGAGACGCTGGCCATCGAGCGGGCGAAGCAGCTCTTCGGCGCCGGGTTCGCCAACGTCCAGCCGCATTCGGGCGCCCAGGCCAACCAGGCGGTGTTCTTCGCCCTGATGCAGCCGGGCGACACCTTCATGGGCCTCGACCTCGCGGCCGGCGGGCACCTGACCCACGGCGCCGCGGCCAACCAGTCGGGCAAGTGGTTCAAGGTCGCGCCCTACACGGTGCGGCGCGAGGACCAGCTCATCGACATGGAGGAGGTCGCCCGCATCGCGCGGGAGAGCCGGCCGAAGGTAATCGTGGCCGGCGGCTCCGCCTATGCCCGCCACTGGGACTTCGCCCGCTTCCGCGCGATCGCGGACGAGGTGGGCGCGTATTTCATGGTCGACATGGCGCATTTCGCCGGGCTCGTGGCGGGCGGGGCGCATCCCTCGCCGGTGCCGCACGCCCACGTCACCACCACGACGACGCACAAGACCCTGCGCGGCCCGCGCGGCGGCATGATCCTCACCAATGACGAGGCGCTGGCGAAGAAGATCAACAGCGCCGTCTTCCCGGGCCTCCAGGGCGGGCCGCTGATGCATGTCATCGCCGCCAAGGCCGTGGCCTTCGGCGAGGCGCTGCGCCCGGAGTTCCGCAGCTATGCCCGGCAGGTGGTGGCCAACGCCAAGGCCCTGGCCGAGACGCTGCAGGGGCTGGGCTTCGGCATCGTCACCGGCGGCACGGACAACCACCTGATGCTGGTGGACCTGCGGCCCAAGTCGCTGACCGGAAAGCTGGCCGAGGCGGCGCTGAACCGCGCCCACCTGACCTGCAACAAGAATGCCATCCCCTTCGACCCGGAGAAGCCGATGGTCACCTCCGGCGTCCGGCTGGGCTCCCCCGCCGGCACGACGCGGGGCTTCGGCGAGGCGGAGTTCCGCGAGATCGGCACCCTGATCGGGCAGGTCCTGGAGGGGCTCGGGAAGGCCAACGACCCGGCGGCCAACGAGGCGGCGGAGGCGGCGGCCAAGTCCCGCGTCCTCGACCTCTGCGCCCGCTTCCCGATCTACCAGAGCTGACCGGCGGACCGGGGCAGGGCAGGGGACACACACCGCATGCGCTGCCCCTTCTGCGGAAGCGAGGACACCCAGGTCAAGGACAGCCGCCCGGCGGATGACGGCACGGCGATCCGCCGCCGGCGCTTCTGCAACGCCTGCGGCGACCGCTTCACCACCTTCGAGCGGGTGCAGCTCCGCGAGTTCACCGTGCTGAAGTCGGACGGGCGACGCGTGCCCTTCGACCGCGACAAGCTCGCCCGCTCCATCCGCGTCGCGCTGCGCAAGCGCCCGGTGGAGGACGCCCAGGTGGAGCGCATCGTCAGCGGCCTCCAGCGCCGGCTGGAGAGCGAGGGCGACAGCGAGATCCCCTCCCGCACCATCGGGCGGATGGTGATGGAGCGGCTGAAGGACCTCGACCAGGTCGCCTATGTGCGCTTCGCCAGCGTCTACGAGAACTTCAGCGAGGCGAAGGATTTCCGCGAGTTCCTCGGCTCGCTGGACAACCCCTGACCGGGCTGCCACACCGCCAGCCCCGTCATGTCCACCCCCTCCCAAGCCGACGAGGCGCAGCACATGCGGGCCGCGCTGTCGCTCGCCGCGCGCGGCCTCGGCAACACCTGGCCCAACCCGGCGGTCGGCTGCGTGCTGGTGCGCGACGGGATCGTGGTCGGGCGCGGCTGGACCGCACCCGGCGGCCGCCCGCATGCCGAGACGGAGGCGCTGCGCCGGGCCGGCGAGGCGGCGCGCGGTGCCACCGCCTATGTCACGCTGGAGCCGTGCTGCCACTGGGGCCGCACGCCGCCCTGCACCCAGGCCCTGATCGCCGCCGGGGTGTCGCGCGTCGTCGTCGCGCTGCGCGACCCCTACCCGAAGGTGGACGGGGAGGGGATGCGCCAGCTTCGCACGGCCGGGATCGCCGTGGAGGAAGGGCTGCTGGAGGCGGAGGCGCGCGCGCTGAACGCCGGCTTCCTGGCCCGGCTGGCGGAGGGACGCCCGCTCGTCACCCTCAAGCTCGCCACCACGCTGGACGGGCGCATCGCCACCCGGACCGGGGAGAGCCGCTGGATCACCGGGCCGGAGGCGCGGGCGCGCGGGCACCTGCTCCGCGCCACCCACGACGCCATCCTGGTCGGCAGCGGCACGGTGCTGGCGGACGATCCCGACCTGACCTGCCGCCTCCCCGGCGCGCGGCCGCGTCCGATCCTGCGCGCGGTGGCCGATGCCCGGCTGCGCACCCCGCCGGCAGCGCGACTCTTCTCCACCCCCGGCCCGGTGGTGGTCGCCACCACCCCGCGCGAGGACACCGGCGCCCGCGCGGCGCTGGAGGCGGCGGGCGCCACGCTGCTGGATGTCGCACCCGCGCCCGGCGGCGGGCTGGAGCCGCTCGCCCTGATGCGCGGCCTCGCCGGGCTGGGCGTCACCCGCCTGCTGGCGGAGGGCGGCGGTGCGCTCGCGGCCGCCCTGCTCCGCGCGGGGCTGGTGGACCGGCTCGCCTGGTTCCATGCTCCGGCGGCGATGGGGGGCGACGGCCTGCCCGCCATCCAGCCCCTGCCGGTGGACTCGCTGGCAGGGATGCCCAAATTCCGGCGCACCGCCGTCACCCCCTGCGGCGCCGACCTGTTGAGCGAGTTCGAGCGGATCTGATGTTCACCGGCATCATCACGGCGATCGGCACGGTCGCCGCCACCTCTCCCATCGGCGAGGGGCACGACATGCGGCTGCGGATCGCGACCCCGCCAGGCTGGCTGGAGGGGGTGCAGCTCGGCGCCTCCATCGCCTGCTCCGGCTGCTGCCTGACGGCCGTGGCGCTGGAGCCGGAGGCCTTCGAGGTGGAGGCCTCGGCCGAGACCCTTTCCCTCACCACCCTGGGCGGCTGGCGGGCGGGGACGCGCATCAACCTGGAGCGCGCGCTGCGGATGGGGGACGAGCTGGGCGGCCACGTCGTCTCCGGCCATGTGGACGGGCTGGCCGAGGTGGTCTCCGTCACCCCGGAGAACGGCTCCACCCGCTGGCGCTTCGCCGTCGCGCCAGAGCTGGGGCGCTTCATCGCGCCCAAGGGCTCGGTCACGCTGAACGGCGTGTCGCTGACCGTGAACGAGGTGCTGGGCGACGGGACGGCCCAGGGGAGCAACGGCACCGTCTTCGGCGTCAACCTGATCCCGCACACCCAGCTCGCCACCACCTTCGGGGAGCTGGCCCCGGGGTCCCGCATCAACCTGGAGATCGACATGCTGGCCCGCTACGTCGCCCGCCTCGTCGGCTCCGCCGTGCCCGGCCCGACGCCCGGCCTTGCCCCGGGAGCCGCCGCATGAGCGCCGTCACCACCCAGAAGACCTCCTTCGCCGAGTTCCTCAGCCCCACCGAGGAGCTGTTGGAGGAGGCGCGGCGCGGCCGCATGTTCATCCTCGTCGACGACGAGGACCGGGAGAACGAGGGCGACCTCGTCATCCCCGCCCAGTTCGCGACCCCGGACGCGGTGAACTTCATGGCCCGCCACGCGCGCGGGCTGATCTGCCTGGCCATGACCCGGCAGCGGGTGGAGGCGCTGGGCCTGCCGCTGATGGCGCAGTCCAACGGCACGCGGCACCAGACCGCCTTCACCGTCTCCATCGAGGCGCGGGAGGGGGTCACCACCGGCATCTCCGCCGCCGACCGGGCGCGGACCGTGGCGGTGGCGATCAACCCGGAGAGCCGGCGCGAGGACATCGTCACCCCCGGCCACGTCTTCCCCCTGGTGGCGCGGGAGGGCGGCACGCTGATCCGCGCCGGCCATACCGAGGCGGCGGTGGACTTCGCCCGCCTCGCCGGGCTGAACCCGGCCGGCGTGATCTGCGAGATCATGAACGACGACGGCACCATGGCCCGCATGCCGGACCTGGTGGCCTTCGCCCAGCACCACGGCCTCAAGCTCGGCACCATCGCCGACCTGATCGCCCATCGCCGCCGCACGGAGCGGCTGGTGAGGCGGGTGGAGGAGGGGGTGCTCGAGGACGCGCCGGGCGGCCCCTGGCGGCTGATCATCTATGCCAACACCGTGGAGTACGGCGAGCACGTCGCGCTGGTGAAGGGCGACCCTGCCGCCAACGGCCCGCCGCTGGTGCGGATGCACGCGGTCAACCTGCTCTCCGACATCATCGGCCGCGACGGGCCGGCCGAGCTGCACGCCGCCATGGCGGCGATCGGCGCGGAAGGCCACGGCGTGGTCGTGCTGATCCGCGACGTGAAGTCGACGGCGCTGAGCGAGCGGGTGCGCGCCGGCCGCGAGAAGGCCGCGCCCGAGTTGCGCGACTACGGCATCGGCGCCCAGATCCTGACCGACCTGGGCGTGCGGGAGATGGTGCTGCTGTCCAACCACCCGCGCCCCATCGTCGGGCTGGAGGGCTATGGCCTCTCCGTCACCGGCACGCGCTCCATCGAGGCGGAGACCAAGGCATGAGCACCCAGGACGCCCCCGAGCGCGGCCCCGTCACCCTCGCCGGCCGTCCCGCGCGGCTGCTGCTGATCCAGGCGCCCTACTATGCCGAGGTGGTCGGCGGCATGCGCGACGGCGCGCTGGCGGTGTTCCGGGAGGCGGGCGCGACGCTGGACGTGGTGGACGTCGCCGGCGCCTTCGAGCTGCCGGCCGCGCTGCGCATGGCTCTCCGCGCCGGGGCGCAGGGGACAGCGGGCGTGCCGGGCGGCTATGACGGCTTCCTGATCCTCGGCTGCGTCGTGCGCGGCGAGACGGATCACTACGAACACATCTGCCGCGAGGCCTGCCGCGGGGTCATGGACATCGCCGTCGAGACGGCGGCGCCCATCGGCTTCGGGCTGCTGACCGTGGCCACCATGGACCAGGCGGTGGCGCGCTCGCGCCCCGACCGGCACAACAAGGGCGCCGAGGCCGCGCATGCCCTGCTGGGGCAGGTCGCGCTGGCCCGCCGCCTGGGGATCGCAGGATGAGCGGCACGCAGAAGCCGAAGAAGCCCACCACCGGGCGCCCGCGCCTGGGCGCCCGCGTCGCCGCGGTGCAGGCGCTGTTCCAGTCCGAGGCCAATGGCGACAGCGTGGAGGCGGTGATCCAGCAGTTCGTCCGCCACCGCATCGGCGCGATGCCGGGCGAGGGCGGCTACGACGACGGCCGGGTGCCCCTGGCGGACGTGCCGCTCTTCAGCCAGATCGTGCGCAACGTCGGCAAGCATGCCGAGACGCTCGACGCCATGGTCGCCGCCCAGCTGACCGGGGGCTGGAGCATGGACCGGCTGGACCCGGTGCTGCGCGCCCTGCTGCGCGCCGCCGCCTCCGAGCTGTGGTCGAGCAAGGAGCCGCCGGCCAAGGTCGTCATCAACGAATACATGGACGTCGCGCACGGCTTCTTCGACGAGGCGGAGCCGCGCTTCGCCAACGGCGTGCTGGATTCCCTGGCGCGGCAGCTGCGCCCCGGCGAGTTCGCCGCCACCCGCGCCTGACTCCCCGGCCGGACCGGAGAGCCGATGCCCCTGCCGCCCGAATTCCAGCGCATCGCGCGGCACTTCGCGCCGCTGGCCGGGGAGGGGGCGCTGGGGCTGGCGGATGACGCCGCCCTGCTCGACCCGCCGCCCGGGCGGGTGCTGGTGCTGGCGGCGGATGCGGTGGTGGAAGGGGTCCACTACCTCCCGGACGATCCGCCGGACACCGTCTCGCGCAAGCTGCTGCGGACCAACCTGTCCGACCTCGCGGCCATGGGCGCGGAACCGCTGGCCTATCTTCTCACCACCGCCTGGACCCGCGGGACCGGGGAGGCGACCGTCGCCGCCTTCGCCGCAGGGCTGGCGGAGGACCAGCGGCGCTTCGGCCTCTCCGTGCTCGGCGGGGATACCGTTTCCACCGCCGGCCCCGCGACCCATTCCCTGACCATCCTGGGCACGGTCCCGCCGGGCCAGGCCTTGCGCCGGGCCGGCGCGCGGCCGGGTGACGCGCTCTGGGTCTCGGGCAGCATCGGCGACGGGGCCCTGGGGCTCGCCGTGCTGCGCGGCGAGGTGCCGGCGGATGCGGCGGGACACCTCGCCCGGCGCTACCGCCTGCCGGAGCCGCGGCTGGCCCTGGGCGTCGCGCTGCGCGGGATCGCCCGGGCGGCGATGGATGTCTCCGACGGGCTGGTCCAGGACCTGGGCCACCTGTGCCGCGCCGGCGGCTGCGGCGCGGTGCTGGAGACGGCGCGCGTGCCGCTCTCAGACCCGGCCCGTGGCGTGGTGGCGGAGGACGCGGCCTGGCTGCCGCGCCTGCTCGCCGGGGGCGACGACTACGAGCTGCTCTTCGCCGCCGCGCCGGAGGATTCCGCGGCGGTCGAGGCGGCGGGCCGCGCCGCCGGCGTCCCCGTCACCCGCATCGGGCGTTTCCTGGCCGGACCGGCAGAGGTCACGCTGCACGATTCGCGGGGGGCCACATGGACCCTGGACCGCCAGGGCTGGAGCCACGCGTAGCGGACCCGCGGCCGTGGCGGGTGTCCTGACGGCCGGGGCGGACCTGCCCCCGGCCGCGCCGGCGACCCCAGCCCGCGCTCAGCGCAGGCAGCGGAGGAACAGCACCGAGGGGTGGACCAGCTCGCCGACCTCGGCCGCGCTGCGCGGCGGGCCGGAGCTGTCGGCCAGGCGCGGACGGACGTTGTTCTGGCGCAGGAAGTCCAGCGCCGCATCGCCCTTCACGGCGAAGTTCACGTTCTGCGGGATGTCGCCCGTGCGCTGCGCGATGCGCTGGGCGTTCAGCTTGGAGACGATGACGCCCACCACGTTGCCCGCGGAATCCAGCAGCGGGCCGCCGGAATTGCCCGGCTGCACCGGGGCGCTGATCTGGTACTGCCCTGGATTGTCGGCGAGGCCGGCGAGGGCGGAGATGTCGCCCGTGGTCAGGGTGGGCCCCGAGGAGAGGACGCCGGCCAGCGGGAAGCCGTAGGTGACCACCGTCTCCCCGCGCCGGACCTGCGGCGCCTGCCGGAAGGCGAGGGCGGGGCCGGCATCCTGCCGCAGCTCCAGCAGCGCCAGGTCCTTCTCCGCGTCGGTGGCCTTCACCGTCACGTCGATCTCCCGGCCCTGGGCGTTGCGCGCGCGCAGGGACCGGCACTGCCGGACGACGTGGTTGTTGGTGAGGGCCTGACGGGCGCCGATCAGGAAGCCCGTCCCGGAGCCGACCTCGCGCCCCTGGGAGTCGCCGCCCGCCCCCGGCGGCAGCGGGGGCGGCTTGCCGCCCGGGGCGGCCTGGGCGGAGGGGCCCGGGCGCTGGCCGGGGGGCGGCGAGGGGCGCGGCCCGGCCTCCAGCGGCGGCGGCTTGCCGGACGGGTCGCCGGGGATGGCGGCGCGGGGATCGTTGAGGGGCGGAGGCTTCGCTTGCGCGAAGGCATCGCCCGGCCAGGGCAGGGCGGCAAGCAGTGCCAGCGCGGGGAGGGCCGGCACGAGGGGAGCGCGACGCATGGCGGAAAGGTGCGCGGCTCCGCGCCGGGAATCAACGGGCGAGCGGATCACCGAAGCGTTCGGCGGGCCGAGCCGGCCGGGCGGGTCAGACGCCGTAAGGCGGCTTGTGCAGCCCGGCGGGGGAGTAGGTGAAGACCTCGCAGCCCGTGGCGGTCACCCCGACCATGTGCTCGAACTGGGCGGACAGGGAACGGTCCCGGGTCACGGCGGTCCAGCCGTCGTCCAGGATCTTCACCTCGGGCCGGCCGGCATTCACCATCGGCTCGATGGTGAAGAACATCCCCTCCTTCAGCACCGGGCCCTCGCCGGGCCGGCCGAAGTGCAGCACGTTCGGGGCGGCGTGGAAGGTGCGGCCGACGCCATGGCCGCAGAAGTCGCGCACCACGGAGAAGCGGTGCCGCTCCACGTAGGACTGGATGGCGTGGCCGATGTCGCCCAGGGTGGCGCCCGGCTTCACCGCCGCGATGCCCCGCATCAGGCTCTCATAGGTCACGTCCATCAGCACCCGGGCCCGGGTGGAGGGCTCGCCCGCCACGTACATGCGGGAGGTGTCGCCATGCCAGCCGTCGAGCAACGGGGTGACGTCGATGTTCAGGATGTCGCCCGCCATCAGCCGGCGCTCGCCGGGAATGCCGTGGCACACCACATGGTTGATCGAGATGCAGGAGGACTTGGTGTAGCCGCGGTAGCCCAGCGTCGCCGGCACCGCGCCGTGGTCCAGCATGAAGTCGTGGCAGAGCCGGTCGAGCGCATCCGTGGTCACGCCGGGCTTCACGTGCGGGGTGATCATGTCGAGGCATTCGGCCGCCAGTCGGCCGGCCCGCCGCATGCCCTCGAAATCCTCCGGCCCGTGCAGCGGGATCCGCCGCGCCTCGCCCGCTGACTGTTCCATGTTGCGCAAAATGCGACCGTGGGGGACGCCTTGCAAGACTCCAGACGCCGGCGCATGGGTGGGTCGTGATCCGCTGGCGGGACGACCCGCGCGCGACCGCGGCTATCGTCGCCAGCGCGCTCTTCATGCAGAACCTGGACAGCAGCGTGGTGGCGACCGCGCTGCCGGCCATGGCGCGCGACCTGGGATCCACCCCGGTCCACCTCTCTGCCGCGATCACCGCCTATCTGGTGGCGCTGACGGTGTTCGTGCCGATCAGCGGCTGGGTCGCGGACCGCTACGGCGCCAAGCGCGTCTTCCTGTGGGCCATCGGCGTCTTCGTCGCCGCCTCCGCCGCCTGCGGCCTGGCGCAGGGGGTGGGCGAGCTGGTGGTGGCGCGAATCGTCCAGGGGCTGGGCGGCGCCATGATGGTGCCGGTCGCCCGGCTGCTGCTGCTGCGCCGAGTCACCAAGGAGGAGCTGGTCCGCGCCACCACCTGGCTGACCATGCCGGGGCTGATGGGGCCGATCCTGGGGCCGCCGATCGGGGGCCTGCTGACCGACACGCTCTCCTGGCGCTGGGTGTTCTGGATCAACCTGCCGGTGGGGCTGGTCGGGCTGGCGATGGCCTGGCGCTTCATCACCGAGCCGGACCAGGCGCGGCCGCCCCGGCTGGACATCCTGGGGGTGGTGCTGGTCGGGCTGGCGCTGGCCGCGCTGATGTTCGGGCTGGAGACGATGGGGCGCGGGCTGGTCCCGCCCTGGGCCTCCGGCGCCGCCCTGGCCGTGGGCGTGCTGGTGGGCTGGGCGGCCATCCGCCACTGCCGGCGGGTGCCCTTCCCGGCGGTGGACCTGACCCTGCTGCGCATCCCCGCCTTCGAGGCGACGGTGATCGCCGGCACGCTGTTCCGCATCGGGGCGGGGGCGATCCCCTTCCTGGTGCCCCTGGCGCTGCAGCTGGGGTTCGGCGCCTCGGCCAGCCTGTCGGGGCTGGTCACCCTGGCCTCGGCGCTGGGGGCGCTGGGGATGAAGCCGCTGGTGCAGCCGGTGCTGCGCCGCTTCGGCTACCGCGACACGCTGATCTGGAACACCGTGGCCCAGGCGCTGGCGGTGGGGCTGCTGGCGCTGCTGAATCCGGGCTGGCCGTTCTGGCTGGTCTTCATCGTGCTGGGGCTGGGCGGCATCTTCCGCTCCCTGCACTTCACCTCGCTCAACTCGCTGGCCTATGCCGAGGTGCCCCAGCCGCGCATGTCCGCGGCCACCAGCTTCTACGCGACGGCGCAGCAGCTCTCGATGGCGCTGGGCGTGGTGGCCGGCTCGGCGCTGCTGTCCGGGGCCGTGGCGCTGCACGGGCACGCGGCGCCGCAACTGTCGGACTTCGCCCTGGCCTTCCTGGGCGTGGCGGTGGTGGTGCTGTCCTCCCTGCCGCTGGCGATGCGGCTGCCCCCGGATGCGGGGGCGGCGGTGTCGGGACACGGGGGGCGCGGGCGCGGGCATTAGGCGCCCGTCGCCGGCGGCGGCTCCCACAACCGGGAGAGGTGGGACCGGGGCAGGTACCGCAGCCCCGCCCCGCCGTGGCACACTCCCGGCAACGACCCGCGGAGGACTCCACCAGCCATGCGTCTCGCTCCCCTCCTCGCGGCGCTCGCGCTCCTCCTCGTCCCGTCCTTCGCCCCCGCCCAGACCCCCTTCACCCCGCCGGGCCTGGAGCGCGACGCCTCCGGCTATGCCCGCGACCTGACGCGCCGCTACCCGGCCGGCGCCGCCCCGGCGCTGCGGACGCAGGCCGAGGCCTCCGCCCGCGCCGCCGAGGCGCGGGGCGACTGGTCCGCCGCCGCCGCGGCCTGGGAGCAGCGGGTCGGCATGCCCGACGCCCAGCCGGAGCACTGGCTCTTCCTGGCCCAGGCCCAGATGCGGCGCACCCCGCCCGACCCGAACCGCGCGCTCCAGGCGGCGTGGCGGAACTTCTCCCTCGTCGAGGCCGGCGCCGCCGAGATCCCCTCCCTCGCCGTGATGGCCCAGGCCTTCCAGGCCCTGAACAACTGGCCCCAGGCGGTCGGCGCGCTGGAGGCGATTACCGAGCGCGCGCCCTCCGACACCAAGGCGCGCGATGCCCTGGCCCAGGCGCGCCGCGCCGCCGGGCTGCTGGTCCGGCAGGTGCGGACGGAGCCCGAGGCCGACCCCGCCCGCGCCTGCATCACCTTCTTCGGCTCGCTCTCCCCCACGCTGCGCCCGGGCGACTGGGTGCGCGCCGACCCGCCCGTCCCCAACCTCGCCATCCAGCGCGACGGCCAGGCGATCTGCGTGGCGGGCCTGCCCTGGGGGCAGACCACGCGCCTGACCCTGCGCGCCGGCCTGCCCGGGCAGGATGGCGCCACGCTGCGCGACAACACCCCCGTCGCCATCTCCATGCCGGACCGCGCCGCCCGCATCGCCTTCGACGGCTCGCGCTACCTGCTGCCGCGCGGGCAGGCGGCGCGGGTGGGGATTGCGACCGTCAACATCAGCACGCTGAAGCTGCGCCTGGTGCGGGTGACGGAGCGCAACCTGATCCCCTTCGGGCGCGACAACCCGCTGGGCGACGCGCTGAGCCGCTGGTCCGCCTCCGACGTGCCGGAGAGTTGGGGCCGCGTGATCTGGGAGGGCACGGCGGAGGTCCCGAACTTCCGCCGCAACGTGCTGAACCGCGTGGTCCTGCCGCTGCCCGAGGCGCTGACCGCCTCCGGCCCCGGGCTGCACGTCCTGCTGGCGCAGGAGGCGGGCGCCGGCGACCGCGGCGACGACACGGCCGCCGGCCTGCAGATCATCGCGACCGACCTCGGCCTGACGGCCTGGCGCAGCCCGGCCGGGCTGGCGGCCCAGATCCGCTCGCTGCAGTCGGCCACGCCGCGCGCGGGGGTGAAGGTCGCGCTGATGGCCCGCAACAACGACGTGCTGGCCGAGGCGACCACGGGCGAGGACGGGCTGGTCCGCTTCGACGGCCCGCTGCTGCGCGGGGAGGGGCCGATGGCCCCCGTCGCGCTGCACGCCCGGTCGGGGGAGGGACCCGGGGAGGATCTGGTCTCCCTCCGCCTGGACGCCGCCGCCTTCGACCTGTCCGACCGCGGCGCCGAGGGCCGGCCGCATCCCGGGCCGCTGGATGCGTTCCTCTGGTTGGATCGCGGCATCTACCGGCCGGGCGAGGTGGTGAATCTCGGCCTGCTGCTGCGCGACGCCGCGGGCCAGCCGAAGGACGTGCCGGTGCGGCTGCGCCTCGTCCGCCCCAACGGGCAGGTGGCGGCGGAGGCGGTGCCTGAGCGGGGACCGGACGGCTCGGTGCTCTGGCCGGTGCGCCTCTCCCCCGGCGCCGCCGTGGGCGAATGGGCGATCGAGGCGCGGATCGAACCGGACCAGCCGCCGATCGGCCGTGCCGGCTTCCGCGTCGATGCCTTCGTGCCGGAGCGGCTGGACCTCAGCTTCGGCCCGGCGCCGGGGCCGCTGGTGCCGGGCACGCCGCTCTCCCTGCCGGTGGCGGCGCGCTTCCTCTACGGCGCGCCCGCCGCCGACCTGACCGGCGAACTGAGCGGCCGCCTGGTGCTGGACCCGCAGCCCTTCGCGGTCGCCGGCGATGGCGGCACGCGCAGCCCCTGGGACGGCTGGCGCTTCGGGCTGGCGGAGGAGCCGCTGACCGACGGCACCGCGCTGGAGGGCAGCGTGACGCTGAACGCCGAGGGCAAGGGCAACGTCGAGGTCACCCTGCCGCGCCTGCCGGACGTCACCCGGCCGCTGCGGGCGGAGATGACGCTGACGCTCGCCGATCCCAACGGCCGCGCCAGCCGCGCCGCGCTCTCCGTGCCGGTCCGGGGGACCGGCAACTACATCGCCATCCGTCCCGCCTTCTCCGGCGGCAGCGTGGATGCCAATGCCGAGGCTGCCTTCGACGTGGCGCTGGTCTCGCCGGAGGGCCGGGCGCTCGCCGGCTCGCTGCGCGCCCGGCTGGTGCGGGAGCGGCCGGACTGGCGCATCGTCACCCGCGGTGGCCGCGCCCGCTACGAGACGGTGTGGCGCGACGAGCCGGTGGACAGCGTGACGCTGACCACCCGGGCCGGCGACGGCGCGGACGTCACCGGCACCCCGGCGCGGCTGGCCCGGTCGCTGCCCTTCGGTCGCTACCGGCTGGAGGTGACGCAGCCCGACTCGCTGGCCATCGCCGCGATCCGCTTCCGCTCCGGCTGGGTCGGCTCCGACAGCCTGGACGTCCCCGACAAGGTGGACGTCTCCGCCGGCCGCCCGTCCTACGGCGCCGGGGAGACGGCCCGGATCCATGTCGCCGCGCCCTTCGCCGGGCGGGCCAGCGTGGCGGTGCTGACCGACCGCCTCGTCTCGCTCCGCGAGGTCGAGATCGCCGAGGGCGGCAGCGAGGTCGAGGTCCCCGTGGACTCCGCCTGGGGCCCCGGCGCCTATGTCGCCGTCACCGTCTTCCGCCCCGGCTCCGCCGCCGAGGGCCGGCCGCGGCGGGCCCTGGGCCTCGCCTGGGTGGCGCTGGACCCGGCGCCGCGCCGCCTGGAGGTCGCGATCGAAGCCCCGGATCTGCTGCGGCCGCGTCAGCGGGTGGAGATCCCCGTGCGCGTCGCCGCGGCCGGGGGCGGGGCCGTGACCGGCGCCTGGCTGACCCTCGCGGCGGTGGATGAGGGCGTGCTGCGCATCACCCGCTTCCCGAACCCCGATCCGGTCGGCCACTTCCTCGGCCGCCGCCGCCTGGGCGCGGACATCCGCGACGACTACGGCCGGCTGATCCCGCCACCGGAGGGCGAGCTGGCGGCGCTGCGCCAGGGCGGCGACGGCAATGCCGACCTGGCCGGCGTCACCCCGCCCCAGCGCGTGGTGTCGCTCTTCTCGGGGCGGGTCGAGATCGGGCCGGACGGGCTGGCACGGGTGCCGCTCGACCTGCCGGACTTCGCGGGCGAGCTGCGGCTGATGGCCGTCGCGTGGTCGGGGCCGCGGATCGGCGCCGCCGCGAAGGCGGTGACGGTGCGCGACCCGGTGGTGGCCGAGGCGCTGCTGCCGCGCTTCCTGGCGCCGGGGGACGCCGCCCGCCTGCCGGTGCTGCTGCACAATGTCGAGCTGCCGCCCGGCGAGGTCGCCGCCACGGTCACGGTGGAAGGGCCGCTGGCCCTGGACGGCCCCGCGCGCCTCGCCGCCAGCCTGGGCACCGGGGCACGGGCGCAGCCCTTCGCCACGCTGCGCGCGACCGGCGGCGGGGAGGGGGTGATCCGCGTGGCCGTCACCGGCCCGGACGGCTTCGCGGCGCGGCGGGAGAGCCGCATCACCATCCGCTCCTCCCGCCCCTCGCTGGTGGATGTGGCCGTGAGCGACCTGGCGCCGAATGTGGACACGCGCCTGTCGCCCGATCTCGGCCGCTTCGTCCCCGGCACGGCGGGGGCGCGTGCCCGCTGGGGGCAGCCGGTGCGCTATGACGCGGAGGCGCTGTTGCAGGCGGCGCTGGATTTCCCGCTGGCCTGCGCCGAGCAGGCGGCGACCAAGGTGATGGCCCTGGCCGCGGCGCCCCCCGACGTGCTGCCCGCCGAGACCCAGGCGCAGCGGATGGCGGCGGCCATCGGCTCGCTGCTCGACAAGCAGCGCTGGGACGGCGCCTTCTCGCTCTGGAGCAGCAATGGCGAGCCCGGCTTCTGGGTCTCCGCCTATGCCGTGGAGGCGCTGCTGCGCGCCAAGGCGGCCGGCGCCACGGTGCCGGAGGGCGCGCTGTCCGCCGCGCTCGACGACCTGGCGCGGCGCGCCGAGGAGACCACGCCCGACAGCCCGGAGGAGCGCGCGGACCAGGCCTACCGGCTGCACGTGCTGGCGCTCGCCAACCGCCCGCTGCCCGGCGCGACCCGCCGGCTGGCGGAGCAGATGGACCAGATGCCGACGCCGCTGGCGCGGGCCCAGCTCGGCGCCGCCCTGGCGCGCATCGGCGATGCGCCCCGGGCGGAGGCCGCCTTCACCGGCGCGCTCGAGGCCGGCGGGCGGCGCTGGTGGTACCACGACTATGGCAGCGCCATGCGCGACCAGCTGGCGGTGACGCTGCTGCTGCGCGAGAGCGGCGTGCTGGCGGCCCGCCTGCCGGCGCAGCTCGCCCGGCTGCCGGGCGCGCGCGAGCTGACGCCCGAGGGGTCCTCCACCCAGGAGCAGGCCTGGGCCGTGGCCCTGGCCGCCGCGCTGGGGCAGGACGGGACGCCGGCGCGGATCAGCCTCGACGGCCGCGCCCTGCCGCCGGCGCGCGTCGTCTCCGCCACGCTGGACCAGGCGGTGGTGGTGCGGAACACCGGGCCGCGGCCGGTGATCCAGTCGGTGACGACCACGGGCCTGCCGCAGCAGCCGCTGCCGGCGGCGCGGGCGGGGATGCGGATCAGCCGGAAGTTCCTGACCTTGCAGGGGGCGGACGTGAACCTGGACGACCTCCGGCAGAACACGGACTTCGTCCTGCTGGTCGAGGCCCGCGCCGAGACCGGGGAAAGCCACCGCGCCCTGGTGCAGCAGGGGCTGCCGGCAGGGTGGGAGATCACCTCCCGCCTGCCGTCGGGCGACGTGCCGGGGATGGGCTTCCTGGGCACGCTGACCGAGCCCGCGATGACGGCGGCGCTGGACGACCGCTTCGCCGTGGCGGCGGAGCTGACGCCCACCAATGCGGTGGCGCGCTTCGCCGTGGTGCTGCGCGCCGTGACGCCGGGCGGCTTCGAGCTGCCGGGGGCGCAGGTGCAGGACATGTACCGCCCGGGCGTCTTCGCCCGGCAGAACACCGGCCGCATCACCGTGCTCCCGCCGCCCTGACGGCTCGGGGGCGTGCCCGTCGGATGACGCGTCCGGATGACGCTTTCGGGGCGGCGGTGAACCCGGCGCCGCCCCGGGTGTTCCCCCCGCTGCTGGCCGGTGCGGGGAGGTGGGGCATTGCCGCTGGTGCGGGGCGCGTTGCTGGTGCTGGGGGCGGTGCTGCTGGCGGCGACGCTCCTGCCCCTGGTCCGGACGGGCGAATGGTGGATACGGATCTGGGACTTCCCCCGGCTGCAGATCGGCATCGGCCTGCTGGCGGTCCTGCTCCTCTCCCTCTGGGCCTGGCGCCGGCCGGGCCGCGGGTGGCGGGGCTATGCCCCCTGGCGACTGGCCTGCCTCGCCGCGCTCGCCGCCGCGGCCGCCTACCAGGGCGCGCGGATGCTGCCCTACACCCCACTCTGGCCGGTCGAGATGCGGGGCGGCGCCTGCCCCGCCGGCGAGCGGCTGCGGGTGATGGTGGCCAACGTGCTGATGACCAACCGCGAGGCGCCGGCCCTGCTGGCCCTGGCGCGCTCGCAGCGCCCGGACGTGCTGGTGCTGCTGGAGACGGATTCCTGGTGGGACGGGCAGCTCGCCGCGCTAGATGCCGACTTCCCGCACGCATTGAAGCGGCCGCTGGAGAACACCTACGGCCTGCACGTCTTCTCCCGCCTGCCGATGCGCGACGCGGCGCTGCGCCGGCTGGTGGAGGAGGACGTGCCCTCCGCGCGGATGCAGGTCCGGCTGCCGGGCGGCCACTGGGTCTCCTTCCACGCGCTGCACCCGCGCCCGCCCGTCCCGGGCCAGGATTCCGAGCCGCGCGATGCCGAGCTGCTGCTCGTGGGGCGGGAGATGAAGGCGGCGCCGCACCCCGCCGTGGTGGCGGGCGACATGAACGACGTCGCCTGGTCCTCGACGACCCGGCTGTTCCAGCGGATCAGCGGCACGCTGGACCCGCGCATCGGACGCGGCGCCTACGCCACCTTCAACGCGCACTGGCCGCTGCTGCGCTGGCCGCTGGACCATGTCTTCGCGACGCCGGAGTTCACCCTGGCGGAGCTGCGGGTGCTGCCGGCCATCGGCTCCGACCATTTCCCGATCCTGGCGGAGCTCTGCTACCGCCCGGCGGCCGCCGCGCGGCAGGCGCCGGCGCCCGCGACGCCCGGCGACCAGGAGCGGGCGTCGGAGACCATCCGTGACGGGCGCGAGGAGGTCCGGTGACGCGGCCCGGCGGCTCGCCTGCGGCGCGGCGCTGGGCCTCGCCGGGCTGCTCGGCGCGGGGCTCGCGCTGGACGCCGCCTTTCCGCCCGACCTGTCGCGGGTGGAGTCCGTCGCGCACGCGGTGCGGGACCGGGAGGGGCGACTCCTCTCCGCCCTGCCGGCGCCCGGCGGCGTCTGGCGCCTGCCGACCATGGTCGAGGACGTGCCGCCGCATCTGGTCGAGCTGCTGATCGCGGCCGAGGACCGGCGCTTCCGCCGGCATCCCGGCATCGACCCCCTGGCGATGCTGCGCGCCGCCGGGCAGTGGCTGCGGGCCGGGCGGGTGGTCTCCGGCGGCTCCACCCTGTCGATGCAGGCGGCGCGGCTGCTGGAGCCGCGGCCGCGCAACCTGCGCAGCAAGGCGATCGAGGCCTTCCGCGCGGTCCAGCTGGAGGCACGCCACGGCAAGGCCGGGGTGCTCCGCATCTGGCTCACCCTGGCGCCGATGGGCGGCAACCTCGAGGGGGTGCGGGCCGGGGCGCTGGCCTGGTTCGGACGCGAGGCACGCCAGCTCGACCCGGCGGAATCCGCCCTGCTGGTCGCCCTGCCGCGCCGGCCGGAGGCGCTGCGCCCGGATCGCCACCCGGCCGCCGCCCGTGCCGCGCGGGATGCGCTGCTGACCTCGCGCGCCGCCTCGGCCCCCGGGATCACCGCCGCGGACCGGGCGCTGCTGGCGGAGGACGTGCCGCAGGCCCGGCAGCCCATGCCCGCCCTGGCGCCGCACCTGTCGCGGGAGGTGGTCCGGGACGGGGCGGCCGAGGAGCGGACCACCCTGGACGCGGGGTTGCAGCGGGCGCTGGAGGCGCTGCTGGCCGAGGCGCGCCGCGACCTGCCGCCGCGCGCCTCCATCGCCGCGGTGGTGGCGGACCTGCGCAGCCGCGAGATCCGTGCCCTGGCCGGCGGCGCCTGGGGCGAGGAGGCGCGCGCCGGGGCGCTCGACCTGACCCGCGCCTGGCGCTCGCCCGGCTCGGCGCTCAAGCCGCTGCTCTACGCCCTGGCCTTCGAGGCAGGGCTGGCCCGTCCCGACACGCCGCTGGACGACGCCCCGACCCGCTTCGGCGGCTATGCGCCGGAGAACTTCGATCATGGCTTCGTCGGCCGGGTCAGCGCGGCCGACGCGCTGCGCCGGTCGCTGAACCTGCCGGCGGTGGCGCTGCTCGACCGTCTCGGGCCGCGGACCTTCCTCTCGGCGCTGAAGGCCGCCGGGGTGGCGCCGATGCTGCCGCCGGGGGCGGATGCCTCCCTGCCCCTGGCCCTGGGGGGGGTGGGGGTGACGCTGCGCGAGCTGGTGGGCGCGACGGCCGCGCTGGGCGATGGCGGCCGGGCGGGGCGGCTGGTATGGCGCGAGGGCCAGGCGGGGCTGCGCCCCGCCATCGGCCCGCGCGCGGCGGGGCAGGTGGCGGCCATCCTGACGCGGCCCTTCCCCGGCGGCGGTCCGGCGGGCATCGCCTGGAAGACCGGGACCTCCTGGGGCGGGCGCGACGCGCTGGCCGTGGGCTTCGATGCCGCGCATGTCGCGGGGATCTGGGCCGGGCGGCCGGACGGCACGCCGCTGCTGGTCGGTACCGGCGCCGCCACGGGCACGGCCCTGGCCCTGCCGCTGCTGGCCCGCACCTTCGCGCTGCTGCCCGCGGCCCCGCGCCCCGTGCCGGCGGCGCCCGAGGCCGCGCCGACGCCCATCGCCACGGCCGGGGCGGGCGACCGGCTGCGGCTGCTCTTCCCACCGCCCGGCGCGCAGATCCTGGCCGAGGGCGACGCGGCGGGCGTGACGCTGCGGGCGCTGGGCGGGCGCCGGCCGCTGACCTTCCTGGTGGACGGGGTGCCGCTGCCGAGCCTGCCGGCGCGGCGGGAGACGGCCTGGGCCCCCCCGGGGCCGGGCTTCTACCGCGTGACCGTGCTGGACGCGGAAGGGGCGGCGGTCAGCGTGCCGGTCCGGGTGCGCGGCGAGGCCCGGGCGCCCGCCGGGGCGGAGGCGGTCCTCAGCCCGGCGCCGGCACCGATGGCGCCGGTGTCCAGGTGATCTCCCACACCGTCCCCGGCCCGGGCAGGCGGACGAGGGTGGCGTCCACCGACCGGACCAGGGATTCCGCGACCGTCATGCCCAGCCCGCGCGGCGCGTCGACGGGAAGGCCCGGCCCGTCATCGGCGACGGTCAGGACGAAGCCCTCGCCGCGCGGGCGCAGGCCGATCCGCACCTTGCCGCCCGGCCGGCCGTATTTCAGCGCGTTGGTCGCCAGCTCGTTCACCACGAGGCCGAGCTTCACGGCCACGTCCGCCGGCACGCTGAGCGGCACGAGGTCCGTCTCCACCGAGGCGCTGCCGCCGCTGCCGGCATGGCGCTGCGGCAGGGCCTGGGCGAAGCGCAGGAGCATGCGGTCCAGCGAGACCTCGGCGCCGCCGACCTCGTGCAGCAGCTCATAGGTCGCGGCAATCGCCATCATCCGCCCCTGCGCGGCGCGCAGCGCCGAGACGGCGGCGGGGTCGGGCACGTGGCGCTCCTGCAGGCGCAGGAAGGAGCTGACCAGCGCGAGGTGGTTCTTGATGCGGTGGTGCGCCTCCTGCAGCAGCAGGTCGCGCAGCCGGATCGACTCCTCCTGCGTCGCGCGCGTCGCGCCCAGCCGGCGGATCAGGTCGGCGATCTCGGCCGGCGCCGCGTGCTCGTCGCTGGGCGGCGGCACCGGCCCCGGCGTCTCCAGCCGGCGCGTCGCCGCCTGCAAGGGCCGCAGCACCAGCCGGTTCAGCGACCAGATCAGCGTCCCGAGCCCGAGCAGCAGCAGGCCGCCGACGACCAGCGCCGGCACGGCGACCTCGGCCACCAGCCGCGCCGAGCTGGCCTCGCGCGGGAAGCGTCCGACCAGGGCGAGGTCGCCCGTCAGCCGCGCGACGAAGATGTAGTCGCGGTTTAGCCCCAGCCGCGGCGTGGCGAGGCGCAGCGGCTCGCCATAGGGGGGCCAGTCCTCCGAGGTCAGTTGCGGCTCGGCCGCGTCCTTCGCCGGGGGCGGCCCGAGCAACTGCGCGCTCTGCCCGTCCACGTCGCGCAGCCAGAGCCTTGCCCCGGGGCGGGTGGACAGCAGGTCCGCGACGCCACCCAGCCGTGCGACGTCCACGGGGGCCGCCAGGATGCCGAGGAGCCGGCCGTCCGCCAGCACCGGCTCCAGCACGCCGACCACCTGGCGCCCCGTCCAGGCGCTGGTGGCCAGCCCCCCCATGCCGCCCTGGCCGGCGGCGACCACCGCCTGCACCAGGGGCGAGGCGAGGGGAAGGGTGCGGCCGACGAGGCCGGGCAGGGTGGAGCAGCGCACCTGGAAGTCCGGCCCGACCAGGTACAGGGCCAGGACCTCCGACGGCAGGCTGCGGGCGGCCGCGTCCAGCGTCCCGATGCAGCGTTCCGCCTCCAGGAAGGGCCGCATCGTGCGGGCCAGCAGGGCCAGCCCGTTCCGGTCGCTGTTCAGCACGTTGACGATCCGCTCGGCCACGCGCTGCAGGTCGTTGGCCAGCAGGGCCTCGCCGCGGCGCGTCTCCACCTGTCCGCGCCAGCTGGCATAGGCGATGACGGCGAGGGTGATCACCAGCGCGAAGGCGCTGTAGACCAGGGCGAGGCGGGCGCTGACCGACCAGCCCCGCAGCGCCCGCCCGGTCGTCTTCAGGATGGGCATGGGCGAGGGCTGGCAGGGCCGTCCCCGGCCGGGGGGGAAGGGGCCCCGTTGCCGGGACTGTCACAGCCGGATGGCGCGGGCGGCAGGCAGGCAGGCAGGCGCGATTCGACCGAGACCGTCACAAGCAGCCACTAACCCGGATTCAGGAGCCGTTCCAGCCGCAGCGCCCGAATGCCGCCTGCATCGCTGCGGGCAGCGGCGCCTCCGCCCGCCGCGGCGGGTCGAGCGGCAGGCGCAGGGAGCGCGCCAGCAGGTGCAGCCCCCCCGGGGCGGCGGCGCCGTAGAGCGGGTCGCCCAGGATGGCGCCGCCGAGCAGGGTGCAATGGAGCCGGAGCTGGTGCGTCCGGCCGGTGGCCGGGCGCAGCTCCAGCCAGGTCAGGCCCTCGCCCCGCCCGAGCACGCGCCAGGCGGTGCGCGCGGGCTGGCCCTCCGGGTGCGGCTCCATGCGCCAGCCGGTGCGGGGGTGGCTGACCTTGCGCAGCGGGGCGTCCAGCACGCCGGACCCCCCGGGCGGCGTTCCCGACATCACGGCCCAGTAGGTCTTCTCGGCCCGCCCGCCCGCGAAGAGCGCCCCCAGCGCGGCGAGGGCCGGCTTGGTGCGGCCGAGCGCGAGGCAGCCCGCGGTGTCGCTGTCCAGCCGGTGGGCGGGCTGCGGCAGGTGGCGCTTGCCCTGTTGCAGCAGCGGCAGCCAGTCCTCCAGGCTGCCGCCGCCGCGCGGGCCGCGATGCACCGGCAGGCCGGCGGGCTTGTCGAGGATCAGGACGTCCGGGTCCTGGTGCAGGATCCGGGCCGCCAGCCAGCCGGGCAGCGGCACCGCCGGACGTGCCGCCGCCACGGGGGAGGGGCGCCGGCCGCGCGCGGCGCCCCGTCCGGGCGCGCGTCCTGGGGCGGGGCTCAGGCGGCCTTCGGCAGGATGCGGGAGCCCTCGGCCCAGGCGAAGTACAGCTCCCGGGCCTGGGCGGCCACCGGGCCGGGCTGGAGGTCGCGGCCCTCGTAGCGGGTGCAGGGCTGCACCTTGGCGAAGTTGCCGGTGGCGAAGATCTCGTCCGCGTCCGCCAGCATCGCCGGGGTGACGGTCGTCTCGCGCACCTCGCGTCCCGCCTCGCGCAGCAGGCCGATGACCCGGGCGCGGGTGATGCCGGCCAGGAAGGTGCCGTTGGCCGCAGGCGTCATCACCACCCCGTCCTTGACCATCATCATGTTGGCCGTGGCGAACTCCGCCACCTTGCCGTCCGGGTCGCAGACCACGGCGTTGTCGTAGCCGTTCTTGCGCGCCCAGGCGGTGGCGCGGGCGGAGTTCGGGTAGAGCGCGGCGGCCTTGGCGTCGGTCGGCGCCTGGTCCGGGGCGGGGCGCCGGAAGGGTGCGAGGCAGGCGGAGAAGCCGTTCGGCGGCGGCAGCGGGCTGTCGTAGACGGACAGGATGAAGTCGGTGGAGGCCGGGTCGGGCTCGGCCGCGCCCAGCCCCTTGCGGATGAAGAACATCGGCCGGATGTAGAGCTCCGCCTCCGGCCCCATGCGGCGCACGCCCTCGCGGCACAGCTCCTCGATGGTCGCGGCGTCGAGCTTCGGCTCCATCAGCATGGCGCGGGCGCTGCGCACCACGCGGGCACAGTGCAGGTCCAGGTCGGGGACCAGGCCGCGGATGCCGCGGGCGCCGTCGAAGACGATCGAGCCCAGCCACATGGCATGGTCCATCGGGCCCATGATCTTCGGCTCCTCGGTCGACCACTGCCCGTCGTACCAGAACACGCCCGCCATCGCCCTCGCTCCTCGCGCCGTCGGAAGCCCGGGGTTCTGGCACGTCCGGCGCGGGCGTTGAAGCGGAAGCCGCGCATGGCAGCGGCGGGATCGCGACAGCGGCGAGGCCGCCGGGGACCGCCTCGCCGCCGGCCTTCCCGGGACGGTGATCTGCTCTACCCTGGGGCGCATGGCGCTCGTCGGCTTCGGGGAGTTCCTCCCCGCCCTCACCCTGCCGGGGACCAGCAATCCCCGCTATGCGGTCCCTTCCGTGGCCGGTCGCTGGACCCTGCTGCTCTTCCTGCCGCGCGAGGGTGGCGCGGACCTGGCGCCGCTGGAGGCGGCGATCGCCCCGGTGCGCGCCCTGCTGGACGACCAGCGGGCGCTGCTCTTCCTCATCACCCCCCGTGCGGAGGCGCTGGGGACGGCGCTGCGCGACCACCTGCCCGGCATCCGCATCCTGGCCGATGCGGATGGCGCGGCGCTGGCGGCCTGCGGCGGCGCCCCGGCGGAGGGAGCGGCGATCCTGGCGGACCCCTTCCAGCGCGTCCTGGCCTCCGGCCCCCTGGCGGTGGCGCCGCGCCTCCTGGCGATGCTGCCGGAGTTGCCGCCGCCGGAGCGCCATGCGGGGGAGGAGGTGCCCGCCCCGGTGCTGGTGCTGCCGCGCCTGCTGGAGCCTGCCCTCTGCCGCCGGCTGATCGCGCTCTACGAGGCGGGGGGCGCCACGCCCTCAGGCTTCATGCGCGAGGTGGACGGGCGGACCGTGCCGGTGCGCGACGGCAGCTTCAAGCGGCGCTCCGACCACACCATCGCCGATCCGGAGGTGCTGGACGCCCTGCGCCAGCGGCTGGCGCGGCGCCTGGTCCCGGCGCTCCGCGCCGCCTTCCAGTTCGAGGCCACGCGGATCGAGCGCTTCATCGTCGCCTGCTACGACTCGTCCGAGGGCGGCTTCTTCCGCCCGCATCGCGACAACACCACCCGGGGCACCGCGCACCGCCGCTTCGCGGTGACGGTGAACCTGAACGCCGAGGAGTTCGAGGGCGGCGAGCTGCGCTTCCCGGAATTCGGGCCTCGGCGCTACCGCGCCCCGACCGGCGGGGCGGTGGTGTTCTCCTGCTCGCTGCTGCATGAGGCGATGCCGGTGACGCGGGGGCGGCGCTATGCCTTCCTGCCCTTCCTCTACGATGAAGGCGGCGCCCGCATCCGCGAGGCCAACCTCGCCTATGTCGGCGAGGCCGCCGCCCAGGCCGGAGAGACCAGCCCTGACCAGACCGAACCAGCCCCGACCGCCCCAGAGAGGGGCGCCCGAGCGGGGGGCGCCCCGGATGGAGGCGACCCGGGCGGACGCGCCCCCCCGGGCGCACCAGCGCGGCCAGGACCGGGGGCCGCTGCCGCCGCGCCCGCCTGAGCCGGACCGGCTCTGCGGCCGGGCGGCGGTGCTGGCCGCCTTCGCCCGGCGCCCGGCGGACCTGCTGCGACTCTTCTACCTGCCGTCGATGCGCGAGCCTGCCGGGCCGGTCTGCGCCGCCCTGGCGCGCGCCCGCCGTCCCTACCGGGAGGTCGCGCCGGAGGAGCTCACCCGCATCGCCGGCACGGCGCATCACGGCGGCATCGTCGCCGTGGCCATGCCGCGCCGCGTTCCCGCGCTGCCCGTGCCGCTGCCGGGGGCGCTGGCCCTGCCGGCGTTGGGCGCGGCGCCGGTGCTGCCGGTGCTGGACGGCGTGGGCAACCCGCACAACCTCGGCGCCATCGCCCGGTCGGCGGCCTTCTTCGGATGCCACGCCATGGTGCTCTCGGGCGATCCCCGGCAGGCCGGGCTGTCCGAGGCGGCCTTCCGCACCGCGGAGGGCGGGCTGGAGTCGCTGAGCCTCTACGCCGCGCGGGACCTGCCGGCGGCGCTGCACGCCGTCTCCGCCCAGGTGCTGACGGTCGCGGCGGTGGCGGCGGGCGGCGTGCCGCCGGAGGCGCTGCCGCGCGACCGGGTGCTGGCGCTGGTGCTGGGCAACGAGGAGCAGGGCGTCGCGCCCGCCACGGCCGCCGCCTGCGCGGCCCGCGTGACCCTGCCGGGCTCGGGGCGGGTGGAGAGCCTGAACGTCTCCGTGGCGGCGGCGGTGCTGATCCATGCGCTGTCGGTCCCGGGGACGGCCGGGCGGCAGGATGGGCGGACGGCGCATCTTGAATGACGCGGCGGGGCGGTGCAGGGAACCGCTCGGCCTTCTCGGGGATCGTCCCATGCTTCTGCTCGTTACCGGCGCCTCCGCCGGCTTCGGTGCGGCCATCGCCCGGCGCTTCGCGGCGGATGGCTCGCGAATCATCGCCGTCGGGCGGCGTGGCGACCGGCTGGACGCCCTGGCCTCGGAGTTGGGCGAGGACCGGGTGCTGCCCGTCGCGCTGGACGTGCGGGACCGCGAGGCAGTGCTGGCGGCGGTGGACGGGCTGCCGGCCGACTGGTCGGCGATCGACCTGCTGGTGAACAATGCCGGCCTGGCCCGCGGCCTCGGCCCGGCGCAGGAGGCGTCCCTGGACGACTGGGACGCCATGGTGGACACCAACGTGAAGGGCCTGATGTACATGACCCGCGCAGTGCTGCCGGGCATGATCGCGCGCGGCCGCGGGCATGTGGTGAACCTGGGCTCCACCGCCGGCGAATGGCCCTATCCCGGCGGCAACGTCTATGGCGGCACCAAGGCCTTCGTGCGCCAGTTCTCCAACAACCTGCGCGCCGACCTGTTCGGCACGCCCGTCCGGGTGACCGACATCGAGCCGGGGCTGGTCGGCGGCACGGAGTTCAGCGCGGTGCGCTTCGGCGGCGACCAGGCGAAGGCGGACGCCGTCTATGCCGGAACGGAGGCGCTGACCCCCGACGACATCGCCGACGCGGTGCACTGGGTGGCGAGCCGCCCGGCGCGGGTCAACGTCAACACGTTGCAGGTGATGCCCGTCTGCCAGTCCTATGGGCCGCTGCGGGTGCACCGCGCCGGCGGCTGAGGCGACCCTTAGGCGACGCGGCCGCCGCAACCCAGGCGGGCGCGCCGCGTCCATTCATGCTATGCATTCCGGGATCCCTGCCATGACCCTCTCCCGCCGCGCCCTCCTGGGCGCCGCCGCGCTGCCCCTGGCCTGTGCGTCCGCCCTTCCCCGGTCCGCCTCGGCCCAGGGTGCCGGGGACTTCCCCTCGCGTACCGTCCGCCTCGTCGTCCCCTTCGCCCCGGGCGGGGCGGTGGACATCACCGGGCGGCTGCTGGCCGAGCAGCTCCAGCCCCTGCTCGGGCAGACGGTGGTGGTGGACAACCGCGGGGGCGCGGGCGGCAACATCGGCGCCGACGCCGTGGCGCGGGCCGAGAAGGACGGCCACACCCTGCTGCTGGGCAGCGCCACCATCCTGGCCGCGAACAAGTTCCTCTACCGCCGCTCCATGCCGATCGACCCGCTGCGCGACCTGGCGCCGGTGACCCGCGTGGTGACGGGGACGGTGCTGCTGGTGGTCAATGCCCAGCGTCCCTGGAAGACCTTCCAGGAGCTGGTGGCGGCGGCCAAGGCCAGGCCGGGGGAGATCACCATGGGCTCCTCCGGCACCGGCTCGGTCAGCCACCTGACCCTGTCGGCGGTGAACCGGGCGGCCGGGGTCGACATCACCCACGTGCCCTACCGCGGCGGCGGGCCGGCCATCCAGGACCTGCTCGCCGGCAACATCGACATGATGTTCGACGTCATACCCGCGCTGCTGCCGCATGTGCGGGAGGGCCGCTTCCGGGCGCTCGCGGTCGGTTCGGCCGAGCGGGTCACCTACGTGCCCGAGCTGAAGGACGTGCCGGGGATGAAGGAGCTGCTGCCCGCCTCGAAGCTGGACGCGCAGTCCTGGTACGCGGTGACGGTGCCGTCGGGGACGCCGCCGGAGCGCATCGCCGTGCTGCACGAGCGGCTGCTGGCCGTGGTGCGGTCGGACGGCTTCCGCGAGAAGCTGCAGCCGCTGGGCTTCGCGCCCGTCTGGGATGCCACGCCCGACGACTTCGCTCGGTACTGGCGGGACCAGGAACTGGTCTGGCGCGAGCTGGTCGAGGCCTCCGGAGCCACCCTGGACTGAGGCTGCGAGGGCCGCATGGCGGGCCCGGCCGGACAGGGGCGGTCACCGGATGGTTGTCCTCCTCCCCGCTTGGCCCTAGCGTCCCAATAACGATGCTAAAACGGAACGTCATGCCTGGCCTCCTGCGGGCCCTGCTACTGCTGCTCATCCTCCTCCTCTCCTCAGAGGCCCGGGCCGCCTGCGCGTTGCCGGATCTCACCGATGGCGTGGAGACGCGGGTGGGCTGCCTGGCGCTGCGCTTCCACGGGCCGGCGCCGCGGCAGGACGGCAAGATCGTGGTCCTGATCCATGGCAACGGCGCACCGGGCGGGAAGGGCCCGGTGCGCACCCTTCCGCTCTGGGCACCCAAGGTGGTGGCGGCCATGCCGGGGGCTTCGGTGATCGCGCTGTACCGGCCGGGCTATGGCGATATGGAGGGGCGCGTCTCCGACGGGTCGGATGGCGGACGGGACGACAACTGGACCGCGGACAACATCGACGCCGTGGCCGATGCGCTGCGCGCGCTGCGGGAGCGGTACCGGCCGCAGGAGGTGGTGGTCCTGGCGCATTCCGGTGGCGCGGCGGTCGCCGCGAACATCCTGGGGCGCGCGCCGGGGCTGATCGACCGGGCGCTGCTGCTCGGCTGCCCGTGCAGCCATGCCCAGCTGACGATGGGCCCCTATCCGCGCAGCCTCGATCCCATGGACATCGTCAGCCGCATCCCGACCACGACCCGCGTCCTGCTGATGACCGGCAGCAAGGACAAGGTGACCAACCCGGCGGCCTCGCTGGCCTTCGTCGCCGCCCTGTCCGGCCGTGGCGTCCAGGCGCGCTTCGAGGCGGTGCCGGATGGCCAGCACGAGCTGACGCTGGACCAGTTCATGTTCGTCATGCAGCGGCTGAGCGTCTTCGCGCGCTGAGTTCGCAGCGGAAGGCCGGCCTTCGGGGATGGTCCGGGGCACCGGCCGGCGGTGCCCCGTCATCGGCGGGACGATCAGCCCCCCTCGCACCGCTCCGGCGGGTTGGCCGGGCCGGGATGCGTGTGGGTGGGATCGACCCAGGGCACGTTCTCCGGCTTCTCGACCGGCTCGATGTCCAGGTTCACCACCACCGCCTCGTTGTCACTGCGGACCAGGACGCATTCCAGCGTCTCGTCCTCCAGGGCGTTGATCTCCTGGTGCGGGACGTAGGGCGGGACGTAGATGAAGTCGCCCGGCCCGGCCTCGGCGACGAACTCCAGCTTCTCGCCCCAGCGCAGCCGGGCCTTGCCCTTGACCACGTAGATCACGCTCTCCAGCGCGCCATGGTGGTGCGCGCCGGTCTTGGCATTGGCGTGGATGTGGACGGTGCCGGCCCAGATCTTCTGCGCCCCGACCCGGGCGGCGTTGATCGCGGCGGCGCGGTTCATCCCCGGCGTCTGGGCGGTGTTGGCGTCCAGGCTGTTGCCCGGGATCACCCGCACGCCGGTGTGCTTCCAGCCATCGGGCGGCGTCGCGCCCGGCACCGGGTCGAGGGATTCATGGTGGTGGCCGTCATGCGGCATGGCGTCGGTCTCCCGTCGGGAACGCAAGCTTGGGAAGGGCAGGGGCTCAGCGGAAGGGCGGCGACCACATCAGCCCACCGTCGCGGGCCAGGCGGTTCTGCCCGCGCGCCACGCCCAGCGGCTCGTAGTGGCGCTTCCACACCTCGCCATAGTTGCCCACGGCGCGGACGGCGTTGAAGGCCCAGGCGTTGTCGAGGCCGAGCTGCTTGCCGAACTCGCCCGTGGTGCCGAGCAGGCGCTGCACCTCCGGGTTGGCGTCCTGGCGCCGGGAGTCCGCGTTGGCCTGGGTGACGCCCAGCTCCTCGGCGGCGACCAGGGCGTTGCCCACCCACTTCACGATGCTGAACCAGCGGAAGTCGCCCTGGCGCACCAGGGGCCCCAGCGGCTCGCGCGAGATGGTCTCGGGCATCAGCGCGTAGTCCGCCGCCTGCGGCCCGCGCGAGGCGCGCACGCCGGCCAGGCCGGAGAGGTCGCTGCTGTAGACGTCGCAGCGGCCGGAGAAGAAAGCGTTCTGCACCTCGCTGAAGTTCTCGATCACCACCGGCTGGAAGCGGATGTTGTTCACGCGCGCCCAGTCGGTGATGTTCAGCTCGCTGGTCGAGCCGGGCTGGAGGCAGATGGTGGCGCCGTCCAGCTCCTTCGCCGAGGACACGTTCAGGCTCTTGCGGATCAGGAAGCCCTGGCCGTCATGCAGGGTGACGCCGGTGAAGGCGAGGCCGATGCCCGCGTCGCGCCCGAAGGTCCAGGTGGTGCCGCGCGAGAGCACGTCCACCTCACCCGACTGGAGCGCGGTGAAGCGGGTCTGGGTGGTGGTGGGCACGAAGCGCACCTTCTCGCCGTCGCCCAGCACGGCGGCCGCGACGGCGCGGCAGAAATCCACGTCCAGCCCGCGCCAGACGCCCTGGCTGTCGGCCAGCGACAGGCCCAGCACGCCCGTCGAGACGCCGCAGACGAGCTGGCCGCGGGCGCGGACGGCGGCGAGGGTATCCGCGGCGGGGGCCTGGGCCCGGGCGGCCCAGGGCGAGAGCGCCGCGGCGGCGGCCAGGGCGAGGGCGGCGGGACGAACCCAGCGGTTCAGGCGTGACATCCGTTTCTCCGATCCTTGAACGTGCTATAATTCGTGGCACGGCCTTGTTCTGGCGGCTTTCATGCTCCCGGCGCCGGCATCCGGCAAGAGACCGCCGGCAATGCGCGATCACGCGGCGGTGAATGCCCGGCAGGGCTTGCGCCGGGCCGCGCCCGCCTCCGGCACGGCCGCCCCATCCCTCCGTTCAGGGGGTGCGCCGTGGCCGCGGAAGCGCCTAGCCTGGAGGCCTCCGGGATGACGCCGGCTGCATCAGGACCGTTTCGCGCATGCCACTGCCCTTCACCTACGAGGACCTCGAGAAGCGATTCGCCACCGTCCGCCCCTGGGCGAAGGACCTGGTCGGCGAGGACACGAACCGATGCGCCATCGTCATGGGCTATACGCTGAAGATGGCGCCCGACAAGTCGAAGGGCGACGCGAACCTGACGCACCTCGTGGGCAAGGAGCAGGAGATCGCGAACGCCAAGGCGGTGGTGGACGGCCCGGTGGGCCGGTCCTACCCGGACCTGTTCTTCATCCGCGCCGCGGACCTGCTGCCACGGGTCCGGCAGGCCTACGGCAATCCCGACGTGGAGGGCGAGGGCAAGGTCGTCTGGCCGCAGGTGCATGGCCGGAAGGGCGTCCTCTATGTCGAGAACTGCTATCCGATCGGTCGCGACAAGACCTGGGCCAAGGTCACGCTGGGCATCTACGAGCCCAACAGCGGCGACCACTGGGACCTCTTCGACGGGCTAAAGATGGTCGCGCTGGGCTACTGGGTGTCGAACACCAGCCATCCGGGGAAGATGTACTTCTGGGTGGCGAAGTAGCCTGGCGCCGGCTCCCCCCGGGGCATGGTGTCCGGGCCGGAGGGGTCGGGCCCGGATGGAGGGGCCGGGCCGCGGGACCAGGCCCGCCCCGCCCGCGCCCGTCAGTGCTGCTGGTGCGTCATCCGGTCCACCGCGGCGATGCCCAGCGCGGAGAGAACGAAGATCGAGTGGATGATGGCCTGCCACATGATCCCCTCGCTGGTGTAGCTGGACGCCTCCACCCCGACCCGTCCCGCCTCGATGAAGGTCCGCAGGAGGTGGATGGAGGAGATGCCGATGATCGCCATCGCCAGCTTCACCTTCAGCACCCCGGCATTGACGTGGCTGAGCCATTCCGGCTGGTCCGGGTGCCCCTCCAGCCCCAGGCGGGAGACGAAGGTCTCGTAGCCGCCGACGATCACCATCACCAGCAGGTTGGAGATCATCACCACGTCGATCAGCCCGAGCACGACCAGCATGATCTGCATCTCGCTGAACTCGGTGGCGTGGGTGAGGAGGTGCCACAGCTCCTTCAGGAACAGGAAGACATAGACCCCCTGGGCCACGATCAGGCCCAGGTAGAGCGGCAGTTGCAGCCAGCGCGAGCTGAAGATCAGCAGCGGCAGCGGGCGCAGCGCGGGCGGGACGGGGGAGGAGGGGTTCAGGCTCATGGTGCGGCGCACCTAACAATTTCTCCATGATCCCTCCAGGGGGTGCCCGGGACACCCCCGTGACGGTCCCGCCCCATGCGGGGCGGGCTGGAACGGCGGCGCCGGACATGCTCTAGGGGCGGCCATGTCCCAGGACGTCTTCCACACCATGCGCGAGGCCGTGGTCGCGCAGCTCCAGGCCCTGCTGCCCGACCTTCCGGCGGAGGCCTTCGCCCGCGTGCTGGTCGAGCCGCCGCGCGACCCCGCCCATGGCGACATGGCGACCAACGCCGCGCTGGTGGTGGGCAAGGCCGCGCGCCAGCCGCCGCCGAAGCTGGCCGCCGCGTTGGCGGAGCGCCTCGCCGCCTCCGGGCTGGTGACCGAGGCGGCGCCGGCCGGCCCTGGCTTCGTCAACCTGCGCCTGCCCGAGTCCCTGCTGCGCGCCCAGCTGCCGGTGATCCTGGCGGCGGCGGAGGGCTATGGCGACGGCAGGCTCGGCGGGGGGCGGAAGGCGAACGTGGAATACGTCTCCGCCAACCCGACCGGGCCGATGCATGTGGGCCATTGCCGCGGCGCCGTGGTGGGCGACGCCCTGGCCGGCCTGCTGGACAAGGCCGGCTGGGAGGTCACCAAGGAGTACTACGTCAACGATGCCGGTGCGCAGGTCCAGGCGCTCGCCTGGGCGGCCTACTGGCGCTACCTCCAGGCGCTGGAGACGGCGCTGACCGAGGAGGAGTTCGCGGCCCAGGTCCCTGGCGGCCTCCAGTACAGGGGTGAGTACCTCGTGCCCGTCGGCCAGGCGCTGAAGGCGAGGTACGGCGATGCCCTGGCGCCCGGCGCGCTGCCGGCCGACCCGGCGCTGTGGCTGGACACGGTGCGGGGCTTCACGATCGAGGCGATGATGGCCGAGATCCGCGAGGACCTCGCCGCGCTCGGCGTGCGGCACGACGTCTTCATCAGCGAGGCGGAGCTGGTGCGCGACGGCGTGGCCGACCGCGCCATCGCGGCGCTGGCGGAGAAGGGGCTCGTCTACGAGGGCGTGCTGGAGCCGCCCAAGGGCAAGCTGCCGGACGACTGGGAGCCGCGGCCGCAGACGCTGTTCCGCTCGACCGAGTTCGGCGACGACGTGGACCGGCCGCTGCGCAAGAGCGACGGCAGCAACACCTATTTCGCCAACGACATCGGCAACCACGCGGACAAGCTGGCGCGCGGCTTCGACGAGCTGATGCAGGTCTGGGGCGCCGACCATGGCGGCTACGTCAAGCGCATGCAGGCGGCGGTGAAGGCGCTGTCGGGCGACCGGCCGGTGCCGCTGGACGTGGTGCTGACGCAGATCGTGAAGGTGATGAAAGGCGGCGAGCCGGTTCGCATGTCCAAGCGCGCCGGCACCTACGTCACCCTGCGCGACCTGATCGACGAGGTCGGGAAGGACGCGGTGCGCTTCACCATGCTGACGCGCAAGGCGGACGCCCAGATGGAGTTCGACCTGGACGCGGTGGTGCAGCAGTCGCGCGACAACCCCGTCTTCTACGTGCAGTACGCCCATGCCCGCTGCCGGTCCGTGCTGCGCCAGGCGGGGGACCCGGCGCCGGGCGAGCTGGCCGACGCGCCGCTCGATGCGCTGGCGGATGCGGCGGAGCTGGCGCTGATCCGCCGCCTGATCGCCTGGCCACGCACGGTGGAGGCCGCTGCTGCGGCGCGGGAGCCGCACCGGATCGCGTTCTATCTGGGTGACTTGGCCGCCGACTTTCATCTACTGTGGAACCGGGGTCGCGAGGACGCGACCCTGCGCTTCATCCGGGAGGACGAACCGGAGGCGACGCGCGCGAGGCTGGCCCTCGTCGCCGCGACCGCCACGGTGATCCGCTCGGGCCTGCGCGTCATGGGGGTGACGCCAGTCGAGGAGATGCGGTGAGCGACATCACGGTTCCGTCCTACCGGGTGCACCGGGAGGCGGGTGGGGGAATACCCTGGAGGATGCTGGGGATCGCGGGGGCGGTCCTGGGCGTCATGGGAACGGGCGCAGCGGTGGTCTGGGGGGTCAGCCGCGCCGTCTCGACCGGCGTGCCGGTGATCGAGGCGGACAACCGGCCGATCCGGGTCAAGCCGGACGATCCCGGCGGGCTGCGCGTGGCCAACCAGGACGAGCGCATCTTCGAGATGCAGCGGCGCAATGCGCAGCAGGCCCGCACCGGCCAGCCGCCGGCGGCCGCGCCGACACAGGTGGTGCCGGAGCCGGAGCGCCCCGACCTGGCCGCGCTGCGCCAGGCGACGCAGGCCGCGCGGCAGCCGCCGCCCGCCCCGCGCCAGGCCGCGCCGCCGGCGCCCGCGGCCGCGCAGCCTGCCGCCGGCGGGCCGCCTGCCGCGGCGCCCGAGCCCGCGGCCGCGCGTGCCCCGGCGGCCGCACCGCCTGCCGCGCGCACGACGGGGGGCGGCCGCTTCCAGGTGCAGCTCGGCGCCCTGACGAGCGAGGAGGGCGCGAAGGCGGAATGGGACCGGCTGCAGCGCCGGCTGGGCGACCTGCTCTCCGACCGCAGGCCGCAGGTGCTCCGCTTCGAGCGGGACGGGCTGCCCACCATGTGGCGCCTGCGCACCGGCGGCTTCGCCGATGCCGATGCCGCCAAGGCCTTCTGTGACGCCGCCAAGGCCAAGGGCGCGCCCGCCTGCGCCACCATCGGCGGATGAGCCTGCCCCGCGCGGCCATCCTGGGCATCGCCGGGCCGGCGCTGACGGCGGAGGAGGCGGCGCTGTTCCGTCGCACCCCGCCGGCCGGCGCCATCCTGTTCGCCCGCAACGTCGTCGATCCGGCGCAGCTCCTCGCCCTGACCGCCTCGCTGCGCGAGCTGCTGGGGGAGGAGGCGCCGATCCTGGTGGACCAGGAGGGCGGCCGGGTGGCGCGGCTGCGGCCACCGCACTGGCCCGCCTTCCCACCGCCCGCGCAGTTCGAGGGCGATGCGGAGGGCGCGGCCGCCAATGCCGCCCGGCTCGGCGCGGCCTGCGCCGCAATGGGGCTGGACGTGGTCTGCGCCCCGGTGCTGGACCTGCGGCTGCCGGGCGCCCACGGCATCGTCGGCGACCGTGGCCTGTCGGCGGACCCGGCGGAGGTGGCGCGCCTCGGCGCCGCCTGGATCGGCGGTCTCCGGACCGCCGGCTGCGTGCCGGTGATCAAGCACATCCCCGGGCATGGCCGCGCCCTGCTGGACAGCCACGAGGCGCTGCCGCGGATCGGCGCGGGGGAAGGGGAGCTGGAGGCGGATCTCTTCCCCTTCCAGGCCGTCTGCCAGCCGGACCGGGGTCGCGGGGTCTGGGCGATGACGGCGCATCTGCTCTACGAGGCATGGGATGCCGAGCGCCCCGCCACCCTCTCGCCCATCATCGTCGAATCCGTCATCCGGCAGCGGATCGGCTTCGACGGCCCGCTGGTCTCGGACGACCTGGCGATGAAGGCCCTGTCCGGCACGCCAGCCGGGCTGGCCGTGCAGGCGCTGGCCGCCGGCTGCGACCTGGCGCTGCACTGCACCGGGGTGCTGGCGGAGAACGCCGCCCTGCTCGCGGCCTGCCCGCCCATGACCGACCGCGCGGCGGAGCGCCTGGCCGAGGCCCGCGCCGTCGCCCTGGAGAGCCGCCGCCCCGCGGCGGCCTGACCTCCCATGCCCGACTGGCTGACGGAACTGGTGACGGCGATCGCCGCCTCCGTGCTGGCGATCACGCTGCACGAGGCGGCGCATGGCTATGCGGCGCTCGCCCTGGGCGACCCCACGGCGAAGGAGGCAGGGCGGCTCAGCCTCAACCCGCTCCGGCACGTCGACCCGCTGGGCACGCTGATCGTGCCGGGGGTGCTGCTGCTGACGCAGTTGCTGACCATCGGGCGGGTCGAGGTGATGTTCGGCTGGGCGAAGCCCGTTCCGGTGAACATCCTGCGGCTGCGCAACCCGCGCTTCGGCATGGTGGCGGTCGCGGCGGCCGGGCCGGCGGTGAACATCGCCCTGGCGCTGGCGGCGGCCTTCCTGCTGCATCCCGTGCAGGCGGGGCTGCTGCCCGATGCCGTGGCCGTGGTGCTGTTCCGCTTCCTGCTGCTGCTGATCCTGGCCAACCTGGTGCTCGGCCTGTTCAACCTGATCCCGCTGCCGCCGATGGATGGGGGGCGGATCCTGGGCGGGCTGCTGCCGCCCTCGATCGGCATCCCCTTCCTGCGCCTGGACCGCTTCGGCCTGCTCTTCGTGGTCCTGATCCTGTTCCTGGCGCCGCAGATCGTGCCGGGCTGGTCGCCCATGCAGTGGCTGCTGGACTACGCCGTCACCCCGGCCATCCGGCTGGTGCTGCTGGCGGCGGGGCATCCGGTGCAATGAGCGGGCAGGGGACGCCGGCGCCGGTCGCCCTGCACCTGCGGCTGGAAGGGTTCGAGGGGCCGCTGGACCTGCTGCTGGAGCTGGCCCGGTCGCAGAAGGTCGATCTCTCCAGGCTCGATATCGTGGCGCTGGTGGACCAGTACCTCGCCGTGGTCGAGGGCGCGCGGCGCGTGCGGCTGGAGCTGGCGGCGGACTGGCTGGTGATGGCCGCCTGGCTCGCCTGGCTGAAGTCCCGCCTGCTGCTGCCCGAGCCGGAGCCCGACGCGGATGCCGAGGCCGCGGCCGGCAGCCTGGCCGACCGGCTGCGCGCGCTGGAGCTGCTGCGGGCCGGCGCCGCCTGGCTGGGCGAGCGGCCCGTGCTGGGCCGCGACACCTTCTCCCGCGGCCTGCCGGAGAGCCTGACCCAGCAGCGGGACGGGGCGCTCTCGGCCGACCTGCCGGCCTTGCTGCATGCCTGGAGCCAGGCGTTGCGCCGGGCGGCCGCCCGGCGCCCCTACGTCCCGAAGGCGCGCAAGCTGTGGACCGTGCAGGATGCGCTGGGCCGGCTGCGGCGGCTGCTGGGGACGGTGCCCGGCTGGGGGGAGCTGTCCCGCTTCCTGCCGGAGGAGCTGTCGCCCGACCCGGTGGAGCGCCGCGCCGCCCTGGCCAGCACGCTGATCGCCGGGCTGGAGCTGGCGCGCGGCGGCGGCGTGGAGCTGCGGCAGGAGGAGCCCTTCGGCCCGATCCTGCTTCGCCCGGGCGAGGGGCCGGAGCCGGGCGGGGAGGCGCTGCACGATGCGGCCTGACGAATGGGAGGCGGAAGGCCGCCCCACGGAGGAGCCCACTCCCCCGGCGGAGGCGCCGCCGGCCGTCCCCCCCGAGCCTGCCGCGGCGGAGCCCGATCCGCCGCGGGATGGGGATCTGCCGCCCTCCGACGCCGCGCTGCGGCTGGCCGAGGCGCTGCTCTTCGCCTCGGACCGGCCGGTGCCGCTGAACCGCCTCGCCGCCGCGCTGGGAGCGGAGGGCGAGGCGCGGGCGGTGATGCGCGCCCTGCGCGAACGCTATGCCGGGCGCGGCGTGGAGGTGGCGGAGATCGCCGGCGGCTGGGCCTTCCGCACCGCCCCGGACCTCGCCGCGCGGCTGACGCGCGTGATCGAGGTGCCGAAGCGCCTGCCCCGTTCCGCCATGGAGGCGTTGGCCGCGATTGCCTGGCGGCAGCCCGTCACGCGGTCGGAGATCGAGGAGCTACGGGGCGCCACCCTCTCCCAGAACACGCTGGAGGCGCTGCTGGAACAGGGGCTGATCGCGCCGCGCGGCCGCAAGGAGGCGCCGGGGCGTCCGGTGTTGTGGGGCACGACGCCGCGCTTCCTGGAGCAGTTCGGACTCCGCTCCCTCTCCGAGCTGCCGCGCCAGGAGGACCTGCTGACCGCCGAGGCGCCGCCGCTCGGCAGCGTCGCCGCGACGGGAGAGGGGGAGGGCGCGGAGCCCGGCCTGCCCCCCGACCATGGCGAGCTGGCAGGGGAGATGGAACGGGACGGCGGCGCGTGAGCCGCCGCCCCCGCGGGACCCGCCCGGCGGACCGGCGTGCCGACCGGCGGGGTGGCCCTTCGCTTTCCCGCCTCCGGCACCCTAGATGGGGGGGCGGCGTTGGCGGGGCTGGGCGATCCTGCTAACCCGGTCGCGCGCCCGCGCCCCGGCGGCGCCGGCCGATGCCGTCACTGTGTCTCGGTGGCAACCTTATCCCCTGGGGGCTTGAGCGGAGCACCATGTTCGACCTCGCGTGGTCCGAGATTGCGGTGATCGCCGTCGTGGCGATCGTCGTGATCGGGCCGAAGGACCTGCCCGACACGATCCGCACCGTGGCCAAGGGCATCGGCAAGCTGCGGCGCATGGCCGGCGAGCTGCAGGGCCACCTCGACGAGGTGGTGCGTGAGGCGAAGCTGGAGGACGTGCGCGACCAGATCCGCGACATCCGCAACTTCGACCTGAAGGGCGAGATCGAGCGCGCCGTGGACAAGGACGGCTCCGTGCGTGCCGCCTTCAACGACGATCCGTTCCGGGCGCCGCCGCCGACGCCCTCCGCGGATGCCGCCCCCGCGACGCCGGCCAATGCGGTCGGCGAGGCCCCCGAGGGCGCCGGGACGGATGCCACCGCCGCGGCGCCGGGCCCCGACCCGGCGCTGACGGCCGACGCCCCGGTCCCGGCCAACCCGCCGGAGACGGCCGCTGCGCACGAGCCCGCCGCCGTGGCCACCGGATTCTCGCCGCTGCCCGAGCCCGCCGCCCCGCCCGTGGACACGGCGCCGCCCGTTCCGCCGGCCGCGCCCGTCGCTGACCGGTCGGTCGCTGACCGGCCCGCCGCCGAGCTGCCCGTGACGGCCGCCGATGCAGCGCCGCCGGGCCCGCCCAAGCCGAACACCCAGAACGCCTGAGCCAGAAGAGCACCCGTGCCCCGCGATCCGGACGATACGATCGACGACAAGCCCATGCCGTTGATCGACCACCTGCTGGAGCTGCGCACGCGGCTCCTGTGGTCCCTTGGCGCCTTCGTCATCACCTTCGCGATCTGCTACTACTTCTCCACGCAGATCTACGGCTTCCTCGCCCGCCCGCTGGCCGACGTGCTGCAGCACCAGGGCGCGGGCGACCGGCGGATGATCTTCACGGCGCTGTACGAGGCCTTCTTCACCTACCTGAAGGTGGCCTTCTTCGGCGCGGTCTTCTTCAGCTTCCCGATGTGGGCGACGCAGCTCTGGCTGTTCATCGCGCCGGGCCTGTACCGGTCCGAGAAGAAGGCGATCACGCCCTTCCTCGTCGCCTCGCCCGTCCTGTTCATCATGGGCGCGGCGCTGGCCTACTACTTCATCTTCCCGCTGGCCTGGAAGTTCTTCATCTCCTTCGAGAGCCCCGGCGCGGCCGGCGGCCTGCCGGTGCAGCTGGAGGCCAAGGTCAGCGAGTACCTGTCGCTGGTCATGCACATGATCCTGGCCTTCGGCATCGCCTTCCAGCTTCCGGTGGCGCTGACGCTGATGGCCAAGGTCGGCATCGTCAGCGTGGCCGGGCTGAAGAAGGGCCGCCGCTACGCCATCGTCGGCATGTTCGTGGCGGCGGCCGTGCTGACGCCGCCGGATGTGATCAGCCAGGTCGGCCTCGCCGTGCCCCTGATCCTGCTCTACGAGCTCTCCATCATCGCCGCCGGTTGGGTCGCCCCGAAGCCGCCCGAGCAGAAGTAGACCACCGATGCACGACATCCGCGCGGTCCGGAACGATCCGGCCGGTTTCGACGCCGCCATGGCGCGGCGCGGCCTTGCCCCGGTGGCGGAACGGCTGATCGCGCTGGATTCGGCGCGCCGCGCCGCCATTGCCGCTGGCGAATCGGCCCAGGCGGAGCGCAAGGCGAAGTCCCGCGAGGTCGGCCAGCTCAAGAAGGAGGGCCGGCACGCCGAGGCCGAGGCGCTGATCGCCGCGCTGAACGCGGGCGAGGCGAAGGGGCTGGCCGATGCCGGCGCGGCCGAGGCGGCGCTGACCGCGGCGCTGGAGGTCCTGCCCAACATCCTCGACGCGGACGTCCCCGATGGGCCGGACGAGACGGCGAACGTCGTGCTGCACCAGCACGGCGCGCCCCCCAACTTCGCCTTCGCCCCGAAGCAGCACTTCGAGCTGGGCGAGGCGCTGGGGCTGATGGACTTCGCCGCCGCCGCCAAGCTGGCCGGCGCGCGCTTCACCGTGCTGCGTGGCGCGCTGGCGCGGCTGGAGCGGGCGCTGGGGCAGTGGATGATCGCGCTGCACGCGGACGAGCACGGCTATGCCGAGACCTCCGTCCCGCTGCTGGTCAACGACGCGACCATGTACGGCACCGGCCAGCTGCCGAAGTTCAGCGAGGACCTGTTCCGCACCACCGACGGGCGCTGGCTGATCCCGACCGCCGAGGTGCCGCTGACCAACCTGGCGCGCGACGAGATCCTGGCCGAGGCGACCCTGCCGGTGCGGATGACGGCGCTGACCCCCTCCTTCCGCTCCGAGGCAGGCTCCGCCGGGCGCGACACGCGCGGCATGCTGCGCCAGCACCAGTTCTGGAAGGCGGAGCTGGTGAGCATCACCCGGCCGGAGGACTCGGCCGAGGAGCACGAGCGCATGACCCGCTGCGCCGAGCGGGTGCTGACGGAGCTGGGGCTGGTCTGGCGCCGGGTGCTGCTGTGCTCCGGCGACACGGGCTTCGCCTCGACCAAGACCTACGACCTGGAGGTCTGGCTGCCGGGGCAGGGGGCCTGGCGGGAGATCTCCTCCTGCTCCAACTGCCACGACTTCCAGGCCCGGCGGATGGCCGCGCGCTACCGGCCGCGGGAGGGCAAGGGGACGGGTTTCGTCCATACCCTCAACGGTTCCGGCGTGGCGGTGGGGCGGGCGCTGATCGCCGTGCTGGAGACGCACCAGCAGGAGGACGGCTCCATCCGCATCCCCGAGGCGCTGCGGCCCTGGATGGGCGGGATGGAGGCGATCGTCGCGCCGGGCTGATCCGGCGCCGGTGCCGATGGGCGGCGGCGGGTGGACAGCGGCGGGATCCGCCCATAGGGTCCGGGCCGTCGGCCCCTCCCGCGGGGCTGCCACGTCGGGGCGTAGCTCAGCCTGGTAGAGCATAGCGTTTGGGACGCTAGGGCCGGAGGTTCGAATCCTCTCGCCCCGATATTCCACCGTGACGGTGCAGGGAACGAGCGAGCGCGATGGCCAAGGCCCGAATCTACAACCCCGGCAAGAGTGCCATGCAGTCGGGCCAGGCGCTGACCGATGACTGGGTGCTGGAGTTCGCCCCCGAGCAGCCCAAGCGGATCGACCCGCTGACCGGCTGGTACGGCTCGGCCGACATGAACCAACAGCTCACCTTCCGCTTCAGCTCGGAGGATGCGGCGGTCGATTACGCCAGGCGGCAGGGCTGGGACTATGAGGTCGAGCCGCGGCGCCAGGTCCCGCCGATCCGGCCGAAATCCTATTCCGACAACTTCCGCGCCGGCCGCCGCGAGAACTGGACGCACTGATCCGCCACGCGGATCGCGGGTCCCTCTCGGCAGGCGGCCCGTTCCGCCCTATTTTGTAACGGCTCGTCCACGCGCCCTTAGCTCAACTGGACAGAGCAACCGGCTTCTACCCGGTTGGTTGGGGGTTCGAGTCCCTCAGGGCGCGCCACGCCCCATGCCCATGGCCCGGACGCCTCCCGTGCCGCTCTCCCGTCTCGCCGCCAATGACGGCCGCGCAGAGGACGACCGGGGTAAATGACGGCCGGGCAGGGTTGAGGCTTCCGCGGTCGGGTGCTAGACGCCGCGTCGTCGGAGCGTAGCGCAGCCTGGTAGCGCATCAGTCTGGGGGACTGGGGGTCGTGGGTTCGAATCCCGCCGCTCCGACCATTCCCGGTCCGGGACCCGGGTCCCTGCACCACCGGCCAGCCCTCTCCTCCAGGGCGATGGCCCCGCTCCCTCAAGTCAGGCCGGTCACGGCGACAGGCCGGGGCACACCCCCGAGAAGCCCAAACGCCACGGCGCCCACCGCCTTCCGGCGCAGGCTGCGCGGTACCCCTGGCCGCTCGCAGGAGTAGCAGGCGCGGGCCCCTGCCATGGCTGGTCCGGCGGGGTTGACATTTTCGCTACCGCGCCATCCGACCGTTTGATTCTAGGACATATTTCCGCGCTTGCAGTCCGGCTGGTCTGCGGGCAACGTCTCATGGAACAAAACAACTCACAGGTCTTTGGGAGGCCTTGTCCAGGTGACCGAGTACGTCCTGGAGACATCCGGGTTGACGAAGGAGTTCCGCGGCTTCGTCGCGGTGTCCGACGTCGCCTTGCGCGTGCGGCGCGGCAGCATCCACGGCCTCATCGGTCCCAACGGGGCCGGCAAGACCACCTGCTTCAACCTGCTGACCAAGTTCCTGCAGCCGACGCGCGGCACCATCCGCTACGACGGCAAGGACATCACCCGGACCGCCCCGGCCGAGGTGGCGCGGCTGGGCCTGGTGCGCTCCTTCCAGATCTCCGCCGTCTTCCCGCACCTGACGGTGCTGGAGAACGTGCGCGTGGCGCTGCAACGCCAGCGCGGCGGGTCCTACGACTTCTGGCGCAGCGAATCCGTGCTCTCCACCTATGACGAGCGCGCGCGGGAGCTGCTGGCCGATGTCGGGCTCAGCGGCTACGCCGGTGCCGCCGCCGGGTCGCTGCCCTATGGGCGCAAGCGGGCGCTGGAGATCGCGACCACCCTCGCGCTCGATCCGCAGGTGATGCTGCTGGACGAGCCCACGGCCGGCATGACCCATGAGGACGTGGACCGCGTCGTGGCGCTGGTGCGCCGCGTCGCGGCGGGCCGCACCGTGCTGATGGTCGAGCACAACCTGAAGGTCGTGGAAGGGCTGTGCGACCGCATCACCGTGCTGACGCGCGGCAAGGTCCTGGCCGAGGGCCCCTATGCCGAGGTGTCGCGTAACCCGGAGGTGGTGGCGGCCTATCTCGGCACGGATCCGACCATCGCGGGGGCCACGGCGCATGCTTGACCAGGCGCAACCGATGGCGCCGCCCGCCGGCGCGGCGGGGAATGCCCTGCTGCGCATCCAGGGACTCCAGGCCTGGTACGGCGAGAGCCACGTCCTGCACGGCGTCGACATCGAGGTGCGCAAGGGCGAGGTGGTGACGCTGCTGGGCCGCAACGGCGCCGGCAAGACCTCCACGCTGCGCTCCATCATGGGGCTGGTGGGGCGGCGCGCCGGCTCGATCCGCTTCGAGGGCAAGGAGACGGTCGGCCTGCGCCCGGACGAGATCGCCCGCGCCGGCATCGGCTACTGCCCCGAGGAGCGCGGCATCTTCGCGAGTCTGGACGTCACCGAGAACCTGATGTTGCCGCCCGTGGTGCGGCCCGGCGGGCTGGACCTGCCGACCATCTACGCGCTGTTCCCGAACCTGAAGGAGCGGGCGAACAGCCCGGGCACGAAGCTGTCGGGCGGCGAGCAGCAGATGCTGGCCATCGCGCGAATCCTGCGCACCGGCGCGCCGCTGCTGCTGCTCGACGAGCCGACCGAGGGGCTGGCACCGGTGATCGTGCAGCAGATCGGCGCCACCATCCGCGAGATCAAGAAACGCGGTTTCACCGTGCTGCTGGTGGAGCAGAACTTCCGCTTCGCCCAGACCGTGGCCGACCGTCACTACGTGATGGAGCATGGCCAGGTGGTCGACACGCTGCGCAACGACGAGCTGGCCGGGGACAACAGCCGGCTGCACCAGTGGCTTGGTGTCTGAGAGGGAAACGACTGGGATGACGATGAATCGACGCACGTTGCTCGGCGCCGCCGCAGCCGTTCCCGCCTTCGGGGCTCTGCCTTACGCGACCGCCCGGGCACAGGCCGCGAACACGCTGAAGCTCGGCGTGCTAACGGACATGTCCGGTCCTTATCGCGACGGCTCCGGCCCCGGCTCCTATGCCGCGGTGCGCCAGGCGGTGCAGGATTCCGGCCTGCTCGCGCGCGGCTTCAACATCGAGGTCGTCCAGGGCGACCACCAGAACAAGCCGGACGTCGCCAGCAACCTCGCCCGCCAGTGGATCGACCGCGACGGCGTGGACGTCATCATCGACGTCGCCACCTCCTCCTGCGCCCTCGCCGTGAACGGTGTGGTGAAGGAGAAGAACAAGATCATGCTGAACTCGACGGGCGCGACGGCGGACCTGACGGGTCCGGCCTGCACGCCCAACACCATCCACTGGACCTACGACACCTACATGCTCGCCAAGTCCACCGGCGGGGCGATGGTGAAGGCAGGCGGCGATTCGTGGTTCTTCATCACCGCCGACTACGCCTTCGGCCATGCGCTGGAGCGCGACACGGGCAATCTGGTGAAGGCGCAGGGCGGCAAGGTGCTGGGCTCCACCCGGCATCCCTTCCCGGGCACCACGGACTTCTCCTCCTTCCTGCTCCAGGCGCAGCAGTCCCGGGCGAAGGTGGTGGGGCTGGCCAATGCCGGCACGGACACGATCAACAGCGTGAAGCAGGCGGCGGAGTTCGGGCTGACGCGGCGGCAGAAGCTGGCCGTGCTGCTGTTCATCGTCACCGACGTGCATAGCCTCGGGCTGCAGACGGCGCAGGGGCTGGTGCTGAGCGAGACCTACTACTGGGACCTGAACGACCGCACCCGCAACCTGGCCAACAAGTACAAGGGCGCCATGGGCGGGGCGATGCCGACCATGTGGCAGGCCGGCTGCTACAGCGCGGCCCTGCACTACCTGAAGGCCGCGGCGGAGATGGGCGCGGCCCAGGCCAAGGCGAGCGGCGCCGAGACGGTGGTGAAGATGAAGGCCATGCCGACCGACGACGACGCCTTCGGCCCCGGCTCCATCCGGCAGGACGGGCGGAAGATCCACCCCGCCTACCTGTTCGAGGTGAAGACCCCCGCCGAGAGCAAGGGTCCCTGGGACTACTACAAGCTGGTGCAGACCACCCCGGCCGAGGAGGCTTGGCGCCCCCTCTCCGAGGGCGGCTGCCCCCTCGTCCGCGCCTGAGACCGGGCCTGGGCGGCGCGCCGGGGGCGGGACCGCCGACGGCGTGACGCCGCCCGCCGGCGGAATGGATGTAGCGTTCCGGGGGGCCGGCGGGCTCCCCGCAGAAGAGGCGTCCGATGGAAGACTTCCTGTTCCAGCTTGAGCTGGGCCTGCCTCAGGTCGTCCTGGGCCTGGTGAACGGCGCCTTCTACGCGCTGCTCTCGCTGGGGCTGGCGGTGATCTTCGGCATGCTGAACGTCATCAACTTCGCCCATGGCGCCCAGTTCATGATGGGCGCCTTCGTGGCCTGGATGCTGCTGAACTGGCTGGGCATCGGGTACTGGGGGGCGCTGATCCTGGCGCCGCTGATCGTGGGCGCCTTCGGCATCGTCATCGAGCGATTGCTGATCCGCCGGCTGGCGGGGCTCGACCACCTCTACGGGCTGCTGCTGACCTTCGGGCTGGCGCTGATCATCGAGGGGCTGTTCCGCAACCAGTTCGGCTCCTCCGGCCTGCCCTACTCGCCGCCGGCGGCGCTGACCGGGGCGCCGGTCGACCTGGGCTTCATGCTGCTGCCGAAGTACCGCGTCTGGGTGGTGGTGGCGTCCCTCATCGTCTCGCTGGCCGTCTGGCTGGTGATCGAGAAGACGCGCCTCGGCTCCTACCTGCGCGCGGCCACCGAGAACGCGCCGATGGTACAGGCCTTCGGCATCAACGTACCGCTGATGGTGACGCTGACCTACGCGGCCGGCGTGGCGCTGGCGGGGCTGGCGGGGGTGCTGGCGGCGCCGATCTATTCGGTGAACCCGCAGATGGGCAGCAACCTGATCATCGTGGTCTTCGCCGTGGTGGTGATCGGCGGCATGGGCTCCATCCTGGGCTCGGTGCTGACCGGCTTCGCCCTGGGGCTGGTGGAGGGGCTGACCAAGGTCTTCTACCCCGAGGCCGCGGCGACGGTGATCTTCGTCATCATGGCCATCGTGCTGCTGACGCGGCCGGCCGGCCTGTTCGGGAGGGCGTGAGCGTCATGTCCGCATCCACGGCCGTCCCCGGCTCCGGCGACAAGGTCGAGCTGCCCGGCCTGCTGGGCTTCACCCGGGCGCAGGGGGTGGCGCTGCTGGTGCTGCTGGCGCTGCTGGTGGTCGGTCCTTTCGTGCTCTACCCCGTCTTCCTGATGAAGGTGCTGTGCTTCGCGCTCTTCGCCTGCGCCTTCAACCTGCTGATCGGCTATGTCGGGCTGCTCTCCTTCGGCCATGCGATGTTCTTCGGCATGGGCGGCTACGTCACCGCCCACGCGGCCAAGGAATGGGGGCTGACGCCGGAGATCGCCATCCTGGCCGGCACGGCGGTCGGCGCCTTGCTTGGCGTGGTGGCGGGCTGGATCGCGATCCGGCGCCAGGGCATCTACTTCGCCATGGTCACCCTGGCCCTGTCGCAGATGGTGTATTTCTTCTGCCTCCAGGCGCCCTTCACCCATGGCGAGGACGGCATCCAGTCCGTGCCGCGCGGCCGGCTGCTGGGGGTGGTCGACCTCGGCCCCGACATGGCGATGTACTGGGTGGTGGCGGCGGTCTTCCTGATCGGCTTCCTGCTGATCCACCGCACCGTCCATTCGCCGTTCGGCCAGGTGATGAAGGCAATCCGCGAGAACGAGCCGCGCGCCACCTCGCTCGGCTACCGCACGGACGACTACAAGCTGGTGGCCTTCATCATCTCCGCGGCGCTCGCGGGGGCCGCGGGGGGCACCAAGGCGCTGGTCTTCGGCATCGCGACGCTGACCGACGTCCACTGGACCATGAGCGGCGAGGTGGTGCTGATGACGCTGCTCGGCGGTCTGGGCACGCTGTTCGGGCCGGTGGTCGGGGCGGCGGTGATCGTGTCCATGCAGAACTACCTGGCGCAGTTCGGCGCCTGGGTGACGGTGATCCAGGGCGCGATCTTCGTCGCCTGCGTCATCGCCTTCCGCGCCGGCATCGTGGGCGAGGTGGGCAAGCTGCTGAAGGTCAGGCTCTGACGCCGACGACCTGACGGCGGCGGCTCAGGGCAGGCGCCGGGGAAGACCCTCCAGCGCCTGCCGGACCCGGTCGAGCACGCCTGCCCAGTCGCCGGGGGCGGCCTGGCGGAAAATCCGCAGCGAGGGGTACCAGGGACTGTCCTCCCGCCCGCGCAGCCAGCGCCAGCAGTGGTCGGCACGGTCGAGCAGCCAGACCGGCCGCCCCATTGCGCCGGCAAGGTGGATGACGGCCGTGTCGACGCCGATCACCAGATCCAGGTTCTGCACCAGCGCCGCCGTCTCGGCGAAATCCTGCAGGTCACCGCTGGGGTCCAGCATCTCCAGCGCGGGCCGATGGCCGGCTGGGCCCTTCTGCAGCGATACGAAGCGCAGCCCTGGCACCCCGCCGAGGCGTTCCGGCAGGCCGGGCGCCAGCGAGCGTCGGCGATCGGCCGCCATGGCCGGGTTGCCGGCCCAGACCAGCCCGATCCGCGGCCCGGGCGGCAGGGCGGCCAGGCGTTCCGCCCAGGCGGCGACGCGGGCCGGATCGGGGCACAGGTAGGGGGCAGGCGGAATCGCCGCCTCCGTCCACTGGGCCAGTCGATGCGGCAGGCTCATCAACGGCAGATGCAGGTCGAAGCGGGGCAGGGGGCTGCCCCGCGCCAGCACCCGTCCCATGCCCGGCTGGTCGGCCAGCAGCGGGATCAAGGGCGGCGGCACCTCCAGCAGGATCTCGCCCCCCGACCTCGCCACCCATGGCACGAAGCGGCAGAACTGCAACGTATCCCCCAGGCCCTGCTCGGCATGCAGCAGCAGCGTCCGGCCGGCCAGCGGGCTGCCGTCCCAGATCGGGGCGTGCAGCTCACGCCGCTCGCGGCACAGGGGGGACGCATGCCAGCGCGCCTCGTGCGCGGTCCAACCCTCCCGGAAGCGGCCCTGCTGCAACAGGAGGAAGCCGAGGTTCGTCTCGGCCTCGCCATAGCCCGGCCGGAGCCGCAGCGCCTCGCGCAGCAGCGCCTCCGCCTCGCTGTCTCGCCCGAGGTCGCGCGACAGCGCCCCCAGCGAGTTCAGGACCTCCGCCGATCCCGGCCGCCGGCGCAGCGCCTCGCGTAGGGCGGGCTCCGCCTCGCCGAAGCGTCCCAGCGTCGCCAGGGTGATGCCGAGGCCCAGCCAAGCGTCGGGGTGTTCGGGATGGCCGTCCAGGACCTCCCGGTAGAGCATCGCGGCCGGTTCGGTCCGGCCTGCCTCCGCCAGCGCCCCGGCCAGCTCGATACGGATGTCCGCATCGGCCGGTGCCAGACGCAACGCGTCGCGCAGGATCGCCTCCGCCTCGGCGGGCCGCCCCTGCCGCCGGGCCAGCCGTCCGAGCGCCAGGCGCGGTTCCGGCCCTTGTGGCCATTGCCGGCAGGCGAGGAGAAGCGGAGCGCCCGCTTCCTGCACCCGCCCGTGGTCGAGGAGCAGGAGGCCGAGGTTCAGTCCGGCCCGCGCGTGTCCGGGCGCGAGGCGCAGCGCGGTCCGGAAGGCGGCCTCCGCCTCCACGTCGCGCCCCTGCGCCAGCAGCGCCAGCCCCAGGTTGCTCGCCGCATCGGCATAGCCGGGTTGAAGCCGGAGTGCCCGGCGCAGGGCCTCCTCCGCCTCCTGCGGACGCCCGGTCTCGAGCAGTAGGTTCCCGAGATTGCCGAAGGCATCGGCGGAGCCGGGGGCAAGGCGGCATGCTGCACGCAGCTCGGCCTCCGCCTCGGGACGGGCGCCCTGGATTGCAAGGAGCGTCCCGAGCAGCCGATGCGCCTCCGCGGCCTCCGGCCGCCGGCGGCAAACCTCCCGCAGCAGCGGCTCCGCGGCCACGAGATCGCCGGCGCGCAGACGGTCGAGAGCGAGGGGGAGAAGGTCGCCACGCGCCTCTCGCGCGTCACGCGGCACGGGTGCCGCGGCGGGCGTTGGCGAGACCGGCTGACCGGGCCGACCCATCATGATGATGCGTCGGGTCATGTCGTAGTGTGTGTCTTCTCGCGCACAACCGAGATCGTTTCGTATCCGCAGAATGGACCGAGCATGACGCCGAATTTACCAATTCGTCGCCATCACAAGAAGGTTCCGAGGCCAGGAATCCGGGTGGCTCCCACACGGCTGTCCAAGGAGAAGATCATTGGCTCTCACCGCCGTCGAAGCACCATCAGGCAATCCCTTCGTCGATTTCCTCCTGCAGAACGGGCGCCACTACGTCAACGCGCCCAACGAGGATAGCAGCCCGAACACCGATCCGTTCAACATCAACTACTTCTTCGACACCCGCGTCACGGCGTCTGCGCCCCAGGGCTATACGTGGCGCCCCTTCGAGAAGCAGGCTTTCGCCTCCGCCATTCAGAACTGGGCGAACGTCGCGAACATCACCTTCACCGAAGTCTTCACTGCCCAGGACGCGCTGTTCCGCGAGCGCCTGATGGACCAGGCCACGGCCGGCGGCACCGTCTCCGCCTCGCACAGCCTCCCCTCCGCCAACCCGAACGCCCAGTCCCAGGGCAACTACAATTTCGAGGCGGTGAACGTCCGGCAATGGACGCCGGACCAGCTCGAGCCCGGCGGCAACTTCTACCGCACCTTCATGCACGAGATCGGGCACGGGCTGGGGCTGAAGCACCCGCACGACCCGGGTTCCGCCGCCTACATCGCCAACAACTACTTCCCCGGCGTCGACCCGACCCAGACCAGCGCCGAGCGCCAGCGCGACCTGGGCTTCCTCGAGCTGAACCACATGTTCGGCTCGGTGATGTCCTACATCCATGGCTACGAATTCGACGAGAACGGCCACATCCAGATGGTGCCGACCCGGCAGCGGCCGGTGGCGGATGACTACTTCCTCGACCACGGCTTCGCCGCCACCCCGATGGCCTACGACATCGCGGCCATCCAGTACATGTACGGTGCGAACATGACCTTCCGCACCGAGAACAATGTCTATCTGCTGCCCGACAGCAACGACCCGCGTCCCTTCGTGCGGGGCGAGGAGAACGAGGCGGGCGTGCCGGAGGGCATCGTCTACCAGCCCGATGCCGCCTACTGGGAGAGCATCTGGGATGCGGGCGGCGTCGACGAGCTGCGCTATGACGGGGCCCGCAACGCCATCCTGGACCTGACGGCGGCGACGCTGGACGCGACGGTGACCAGCCGTGGCGTGCTCAGCTACGCGGCCTTCATCGGCGGCGGCTATACCATCGCCAACGGCGTGGTGATCGAGAATGCCACCGGTGGTTCGGGCAACGACCTGATCACCGGCAACACCGCGGACAACGTGCTGCTCGGCCGCGACGGCAACGACACCCTCAAGGGCGCGGGCGGCAACGACACGATCGACGGCGGCGCGGGCACCGACACGATCGTCTTCTCGGACCTGTTCGCGAAGCACTCGGCCAGTCAGTTCGGCGCCTGGCTGGAGGTGACGGACGTCAACGGCGGAACCTCCCGGATCACCAACGTCGAGAGTCTGATGTTCACCGGCTTGACGTTGGATGTCGCCAGCCTGGTGAACGACGGCGACACCTTCGTGGACAGCTTCTACTACTTCGCGCGGCACCCGGACGTGCTGGAGGCCGGGGTGAGCGCGGTGGACCACTACTACGCCTTCGGCGCGAACGAGCGCCGCGATCCGAATGCCTTCTTCGACAGCTCCTACTACCTGGAGACCTATGGCGACGTGGCCGCCGAGGGCATGAATCCGCTGCAGCACTATGCCATCTTCGGTGGCCAGGAGGGGCGTAACACCTCCGCCTCCTTCAGCACCCGGGCCTATCTGGAGGCGAACCCCGACGTGGCCGCCGCCGGGATGAACGCCCTGACGCATTATCTGGAGTTCGGCCGCAACGAAGGCCGGGCCGCCTACGCGGCAGACACGCTCATCGCCTGACGCATGGCCGGGGAGGGGGTAACCCCTCCCCGGACGCCGGCGCCCGCTGCCGCCCGAGGGCGGCTGTCAGCCGCCCCAGCCGCCGAGGAATCGCTCCAGCAACCGACCGAGCTGGTCCACGGCGTAGCCACCCTCCTGGATGATGGCGGCCGGCCGGCCCAGCCCGGCCAGCCGCTCGCCGGCCCGGGCGAAGCCGTCCTCCGTCACCGCCAACGCTGCCAGCGGCTCGTGCTCCGACGCGTCGAAGCCCAGCGACACCACCAGCGCGTCGGGCGCGAAGCCGCGCACCGTCTCCAGCCCGGCATCGAGCGCGGCCAGCCAGCCCTCGTCGCCGGTGCCGAAGGGCAGGGGAAGGTTGCGGTTGCGGCCCTCGCCCGCGCCGGCCCCCGTCTCCCCGGCATGGCCGACGTACCAGGGGTAGTAGCGGTTCGGGTCGGCATGCAGCGAGACGGTCAGCACATCGCCCCGGTCCCAGAAGAGGCCCTGGGTGCCGTTGCCGTGGTGGCTGTCGATGTCCACCACCGCCACCCGCTTCGCCCCGGCGTCGCGCAGCGCCTGCGCAGCCAGGGCGGCGTTGTTGACGTAGCAGTGCCCGCCGGCCCGCGCGGCATAGGCATGGTGCCCTGGCGGGCGGCAGAGCGCATAGGCGGTGCCGCCCTGGGCCGCGACGCCCGCCGCGGCCAGGGCGCAGCCGGCGGCGGCCAGCGACGCCTCCCAGGTGCCCGGCCCGATCGGGCAGGCGGTGTCGGCCGTGTACCAGCCGACCTGCCCGACGATGGTGCCGGGGCGCTGCCCGCCCTGGGCCAGCATCTCCGGCGAGGGGTGGATGTTCGCCACCGCCTCCGGCCCCGCCCCGGGCAGCGCCGCCCATTCGGCCGCGACGCGGCGCAGGAAGTCCAGGTAGTCCGGGGCATGGACCGCGGCGAGGGCGGCCGGGTCGGGCAGGGCCGGCACCTCGGGCACCAGGCCGAGGCGGGCCAGCCCTTCGCGCAGCGCCGTGGCGCGGGCGGGGACCTCGAAATTCGGGCGCACCGCCCCGCGCATGAGGAAGAAGCGCGGCGCGTGCCGCTGGTCGTCGGGATGGGCGAAGCTGCGCATGGGCCGAAGGTTGGACCCGTCCGCGCGCCGCGTCATCCGCCCCTTCCCCCATCCGGCCCGGTCTTGTCGCGCCGCGAAGCCCGCCTGTAGCCTGCCGCACGACCGGGACGCCGCCCGCCCGCCCCACCGGCGGCAGGCCGGCGCGCGTCCCGTGCATGGGCAAGGACGACGGATGACACTCGACCCCGGCGCGCGGCGCGCGATCCTCGATGCGGTGACGGCGCTGGAGGGGGAGGCGGTCGGGACGCTGTTCGGCCTGGTGCGGCACGCCTCCGTGCTGGGGCAAGAGGCGTCCGTGCTGGACGCCATGGCGGAGCACTACGCCGCGCTGGGGCTGGAGCCGCGCCGCATCCCCACCGTGCCGGAGCGGCTGCGCGACCATCCCGGCTTCTCGCCGCCGCTCATCTCCTACGAGGGCCGCGACAACGTCGCCGCGATCCACGCCCCGCGCGAGCGCAAGGGCCGCAGCCTGGTGCTCCAGGGCCATGTGGACGTGGTGCCGGAGGGCGCGCTGGAGGAATGGACGACGCCGCCCTACGAGCCCGCGCTCCGCGGCGGCCGAATCTATGGCCGCGGCGCGGGGGACATGAAGGCGGGCATCGTCTCCTACCTGATGGCCTTCAAGGCGCTGAAGCTCGCCGGCCTCCAGCCCGCCGCCGAGGTGCAGATGCAGGCGGTGATCGAGGAGGAGTGCAGCGGCAACGGCGCGCTGGCGACGATGCTGGCCATGCCGAAGGCCGAGGCCGTCATCATCCCCGAGCCCGGCCCCGGCCTGCCCGCCATCTACGCCGCCGAGGTGGGCGTGATCTGGGCCTGGGTCACGGTCACCGGCCGCCCGAGCCATGTGCGCGACATGCAGGCGGGGGTGAACGCGATCGAGGCCGCCATGGCCGTCGCCGCCGCCTTCAAGCGCTATGAGTCGGAGGCCAACCGCGCCGAGCACGTCCACCCCGCCTATCACGGGGTGAACCACCCGGTGAACGTGAACCTCGGCACGGTCGAGGGCGGGGAGTGGAACTCCTCCGTCGCCAGCAAGGCGCGGATCGGGCTGCGCGTCGGCATCATGCTCGGCCGCACCGCGCGCGAGGTGAAGGCGGAGATCGAGGCGCTGGTCGCCGAGGCCGCCGCCGACGAGCGCCTGCGCGGCGCCAAGGTGAGGCTGGAGTTCAAGGGCTTCATGGCCGATCCCTGCCGCTTCGACCTGGACAGCGACATCGCCGTGCTGGCGCAGCGCAGCTTCGCCGAGGTGACGGGCGGCGCGCTGCGCCACTACCCGGCGACCGGGCTGACGGACGGGCGGTTCTTCACGCTCTACCAGGACACGCCCGTCGCCTGCTTCGGTCCCGACGCGCAGGAGATCCACGGCATCGACGAGAGCGTGGGCGTCGAGAGCCTGCACGCCATCACCCGCACCATCGCGCTCACCATGGCGGAATGGTGCGGGGTGGAGCGCGCGGCATGAGCGGCAACCTCCCGCTCTGCGGCACGCGGCTGTGGGATTCGCTGATGGAGATGGCACGGATCGGCGCCACGGCGAAGGGCGGCTGCAACCGCCAGGCGCTGAGCCCCGAGGATGGCGAGGGCCGCGCCCTGCTGAAGCGCTGGGCGCACGAGATCGGCCTGTCGCTCAGCTTCGACCGGGTCGGCAACATGGTGCTGCTGCGCGAGGGCCTGGAGCCGGACCGCCCGCCGGTCGCCATCGGCTCGCACCTCGACACCCAGCCCACGGGCGGGAAGTTCGACGGGGTGCTGGGCGTGCTGGCCGGGCTGGAGGTGATGCGCGCGCTGCACGAATCCGGCACGCGCACCCTGGCGCCCCTGGTGCTGGTCAACTGGACCAACGAGGAGGGAGCGCGCTTCTCGCCGCCGATGATGGGCAGCGGCGTGGCCATGGGCCTGCTGGACGAGGCGACGGTGCTCGCCACCCGGGACGCGGCCGGGGTCAGCTTCCGCGACGCGCTGTGGTCCGTCGGCTGGACCGGGGGTGAGGACCCGGCGGAGCTGCAGGGGCTCGGCGCCTATCTGGAGCTGCATATCGAGCAGGGGCCGGAGCTGGAGAAGCGCGGGCTGGAGGTCGGCATCGTCACCCATGCCCTCGCCCAGGAATGGCTGGACGTCACCGTGCGCGGCGAGGACGCCCATGCCGGCTCCGCCATGGCCTTCCGCCACGACGCCATGGCGGCGGCGGCGCGGCTGGTCTCGGTGGTCGAGGAGGTGGCGTTGACGGCGGGCGGCGACGGGCGCGGCACGGTCGGCCGGCTGCGCGTGACGCCGGACAGCCGCAACGTCGTGCCCTCCGAGGTCTGGTTCAGCGTGGACCTGCGCCATGGCGACCCGGAGCGCCTGGCCCGGATGGTGGCGGCCTTCCGCGAGCGGGCGGCGGAGATCGGCGCGCAGCGCGGGGTGAGCGTGGCGGTGGAGCCGCACTGGTCCTCGCCGCTGGTGCCCTTCGACCCGGCGCTGGTCGCCCGGCTGCGGGAGGCGGCGCAGGCGAATGGCTGCCGCTTCCAGGAGATGCCGACCGGCATCGGGCACGATGCCGTCTATGTCGCGCGGAAGGTTCCCACGGCGATGCTCTTCGTGCCCTGCCATGGCGGGATCAGCCACAACGAGGCGGAGAGCATCACGCCGGAATGGGCCGAGGCGGGGCTGCGCGTCCTGGCCGGGGCGGTGCTGGCCACGGCCGGCGTGGAGGGGTGAGCGGCATGCGCATCGCCATCGGCGGCTTCCAGCACGAGAGCCATTCCTTCGCCCCGCGCCCGACCGGCTGGCAGGAGTTCCTGCATCCCGGTGGCTGGCCGGCGCTGCAACGGCCGGCGACCCTGCTCGCGGCCATCCGCCCCACCGCCGTCCCCGCCGCCGGGGCCATCGCCGTGGCGGAGCGGGAGGGAGTCACGCTCGCCCCGCTGACCTGGTGCATGGCCAACCCCGCCGGGCCGGTGACGGAGGAGGCCTTCGAGCGCATCGCCGCGCTGATGGTCGCGGACCTCCAGGCGGCGCTGGACGAGGGGAAGCTGGACGGGATCTATCTGGAGCTGCACGGCGCCGCGCTGGCGGACGGCTTCCCGGATGCCGAGGGCGAGCTGCTGCGCCGCATCCGCGCCGTGGTGGGCCCCGGAATGCCGATCGCCGCCAGCCTGGACCCGCACTGCAACCTGACCGCCGCGATGGTGGCGCGGGCGGATGTGCTGGTGCCCTACCGCACCTATCCGCATGTGGACATGCGCTGGGCCGGCGGGCACGCGATGGAGCTGTTGGTCGCGCGCATCCGGCGCGGGGCGCCCTGGGCGCGGGCCTTCCGGCAGATCGACTACTGGATGCCGCTGCCGGCGCAATGCACCCTCGTCCCGCCCATGGCCGATGCCTATGCCGAGCGGGGGCGCCTCGCCGCCGCGCCGGGGGTGGTGGAGCTGGCCTTCTGCTTCGGCTTTCCCTACGCCGACTTCGCCGATTGCGGTGCGGCCATCGCCTGCTACGCCGAGGACCAGGCGGCCGCCGATGCGGGGGCGGAGGCGCTGCTCGGCTGGTTCGTCGCGCACGAGACGGAGTTCCGCCTCGACGTGCTGCCGGCCGCCGAGGGCGTGGCGGAGGCGAAGCGCCTCGCCGCCACGGCCGCGAAGCCGGTGGTGCTGGCGGATACCCAGGACAATCCGGGCGGCGGCGGCCATGGCGACACCACCGGGCTGCTGGCCGAGCTGGTGCGGCAGGGGGCCGCGGCCACGCTGGGGATCATCAACGACGCGGAGAGCGCGAGCGCCTGCCACGCCGCCGGGGTGGGCGCGCGCCTGCATCTCTCGCTGGGCGGCAAGAGCGACGGCGTGCCCTTCGCGGGGGAGGTGGAGGTGCTGCGCCTGTCCGACGGGCGCTTCACCTGCACCGGGCCGATGGGGAAGGGGAACCCGGCCGACCTGGGCCCCTCGGCGCTGGTGGCGATCGGGGCGGTGAAGGTGGTGGTGGTGAGCCGGAAGATGCAGGCCTACGACCAGGCGCTGTTCCGGCACCTGGGCGTGGAGCCTGCGGAGGAGCCGATCCTGGCGCTGAAGAGCAGCGTCCATTTCCGGGCGGACTTCCAGCCGATCGCGGAGCGGGTGCTGGTGGTGGCGGCGCCGGGACCGGTGGTGGCGGACCCGGCGGTGCTGGAGTTCCGGAACGTGCGGGAGGGGGTGCGGAAGCGGCCAGGAGAAGTTACAAGATAAGGAAATTCTCCTTCCATTTTTTCCCGTTATCCAAAAGAGTAAGATGATGAGCGAATTACTCAGCGTTCTTAGTCTTATCATATCGTCACTTGCATTGGTGACATCCATCGTTACAGCATGGCTCACCCTTCTGCGAAGAGGGCGTGTAAGGATGACCAAACCGACAACTATATATTTCGGGCCAGATGGAGGGGAGCTTCGAGAATCAAAGAATAAAATATACCTCCGAACATTATTGTATACCACAGGCAAACGCGGCAGAATTATCGAAAACATGTTTGTTCGAATAAAGCATAGAGAAACCGCTCAAAACTTCAGTGTTTGGGTGCATGGTGACACAAATCTAGTTCGAGGGAGTGGCTTATATGTTCCCGAGACCGGAGTTCTCGCAAACCACCATTTTTTGCTTCAAGGGCAACAGGAGTCTTTTAATTTTAGCCACGGTATTTACAGTGTAGAAATTTACGTGACCTACATGGGTCAACGGAAATCCTATCTTTTAATGCAGATACAGTTAAACCTAACAATAGAACTTGCGCATGAACTCAAAAAAATGGACGGTAAAGGAGTGTATTTCGACTGGAGCCCAGACAATCAAACTTATTATTCGCATTCGAAATCCCCGCCTCCTAAACCAAAACTTCCAGTTTTTCTGCTTGATTCAGCACTTTCGGATGACAAAGAAATAAATGCTTCTTAAGAAACATCGTGTTACTGCTTAAGCTATGACGGAGTGACTGCAAACCTAATTCAGATCATTGACTTTCGCCTTGTTCTAGCCATCACGATCGCCCGCACCGCCTCCTCCCACAACCCTAGCGTCGCCCACTCCTCCGGGATGAAGAATCGCGCCTCGGTCACGTCCCCACCCGGTCGGGGCTCGCCCGACACCCATTCCGCGCAGAAATCCAGGATCGTGTAGTGGAACCGCGCTCGCCCGGCCTCGTCCCGGGTGATCGCGTCCACCACCACGGCAACGGCGAGTGGCCCGACCTCCACGCCCGCCTCCTCGCGCAGCTCGCGGCGCGCGGTGTCCTCCGCGGTCTCGCCCAGCTCCTGGGCCCCGCCCGGGATGGACCACTCCCCCATCCGGGGCGGCTTCCCCCGGCGCACCAGCAGCACTTCCTCGCCTCGGAAGACGATGCAGCCGATGCCGATCCAGGGCCGGTCCGGATACTCGCGCGACGTCACCGCGCGGGCGGGGCGGCAGGAGCCTCCACCGCCGGCCCTCCGGGCAGGCCGGGCACCGCCCCCGGCGGGGGCGCGTTCCGCTCGCGCGCCTTCAGATCCTCCAGCCGCGGCGCGAAGGCCTTCTCCTTCCAGGCGCCGAGCTGATAGGCCCAGCCGCGCCAACGCGCGTTCAGCCGCGCCGCCTCGTCGTCGCCGGCCGCCGCCAGCCGCACCCAGACGGCCTCGCCCTCGCGGCTGGTGCGCACGGTGACGGCCAGGTTGTCCGTCAGGGTGAAGACCGCCTCGCCCACCGCCTCGCCGCCCAGCTCCGCCTCGCGCTTCACGTCCTGGAAGGTCAGGAACTCGAAGCCGCGTCCGATCTCGTCCAGCGCGATCTCGTCGGCGGGCGGCGCGTCGGCGGGGGAGACGATGCGCAGCGTCTCGCCCTCGCGCGCCAGCTCCAGCCGCGCCTCGCCCCGGGTGACGGCGACGCGCTGCACCCGCTCGCGCGGGAGGTTGGCCAGGTCGCGGTCGATCCAGAGCTGCGGGTCGGTGTCCAGCGGCAGCCGCCCCTCCGCCAGCCAGGCCTGGGTCTCGGCCGGGCGGCGGACATAGATGCTCTCCGGCACGTCGCCCTGGGTGCGGACGCGCCGGCGCCCGGTCACCAGCTCCACGATCGGCGCGCCGGCCGCGTCCAGCACGCGCAGCAGGATGGAGGTCGCCCCCGGCCGCGCCGGGTCCTCCAGGCCGAGCTGGTCCAGCAGCTCCGGGTTGGCGGTGCGGCGCTCGGTCAGGCGCAGCTCGGTCAGCCCGACCAGCATCTCCCGCACCCGCTCGCCCCGCGCCGGGTAGCCGGATTTCGCCGGCAGCAGCCAGGTCTCGCCCGCGACGGGCGTGCCGGGCTGGGCGCCCTGGCGCTCCAGCACCAGGGTCGCGTCCGCGCGCCGGATCTCGATGCGCGAGGCGCCGGCCAGGCGCTGCGCCAGCCCCGGGAAGGCGAGCTGCGCGGCGGAGGGCGGCGGGGGCGGGGCCTCCCGCGGGGTCAGCAGGACGGCGCCGCCCACCGCGGCGGCGGCCGCGACGCCCAGCCCGACCAGGGTGCGACGTCTCATGCTCGCCTCCTCACGCCCGGGCGGCGGCGCGGCGCCGCTGCCGCACCACCGCGAGCCCGATGGCGAAGACCGTCAGCAGCAGCGGCACGGCGGCGATGTTGGCGATGCGCAGCCAGCGCTCCAGCCCCTCGATGTCGCGCCGCAGCTCCAGCTGCACGGCGCGGAGCTGGCGGCGCGTGGCCACGATCTCGTCGCGCGCGCGGTCGATCTCGGCGCGCTGCTCCGGGGTGATGACCGTCTGCGCCGTGGCGCCGGTTGCCCCAGGCCCCTGCGGCGTGCCCTGGCGCAGCTCGCGCAGGCGGCGCTCCGTCGCCTCCAGCCGCTGGGTCAGCTCGCGCTCCGTCTGGCGGTACTGCGCCTCCGCCCGGCCGCGCATGTCCTCCACCAGGTCGAAGGGGCGCAGGGATTCGCCGCGCGAGCGCAGCGAGATCAGCGAATCCCCGCCCGCCAGCGTGTCGGTCAGGTTGGAGAGCAGCGCGCCGTTGTCGCTGAAGGGGGTCGCCACCTGCTGGCCGAAGAAATCCTGGGTGCGGACCCAGAAGCGGTCCTCCAGCACGTCGCTGTCGTTGATGACGACGAGGTTGGCCGGGCCGGCGGTGCGGGCGATATGCGCCGGGAAGCCCTCCGGCCGCGTCGTGCCCTCGGCGACGGGCGGCGGCCCGTCCGGGAAGGCGCTGGCCAGCATCCCGCGCACCCGGGCGGCGAGGACGTGGTGCTGCCCGTCCGGGCGGAACTCGGCGAGCAGGCGGGCGGGGTCGGGATTCTCCCGCACCCGGGCGGCGTCCACCAGCATGGCGCGGTCGCTGCTGGTCACCAGCGGCGTCAGCTCGATGGCCGCACCCGGCTTGGCGGAGACCTCGCCGGCCGAGGCGAAGGTCACCTGGTTCAGCTCGGCCGTCGCCACGTCCTGGCGGTTCAGGCCGTCGGCCTGGGCGTTGAACCAGGCGAGGTAGTCCACCGCCTGCACCCGGTCGTTCGGCCCGGCGCGCACGCGCCACGCCCCACGCTGGTCCGCCACCACCCGCTCGGAGGGGGCGACGATGCCCCAGGCATCGAACAGGCGGCCGAGGGAGGAGGCGGTGCTGGCCGGCGGCTGGCCGGTGGGGGAGGGGCGGGAGGCCTGCCCCTCGCTGTGCGGGTCGGTCAGGGCGAGCAGCTTGCCGCCGCGCATGACGAACTGGTCGATGGCGTAGAGGGTCGCGTCGGACAGGCCCTGGGGGTGGGCCACGATCAGCACCTGGATGGCCGGGTCGATCGCCTGCGCGTCCAGCGCCACGTCGCGGATGGAGAAGAACTGCCGCAGCTGGTTCATGGCCGCGAAGGGCTGCCCGGCGCCGGGGATGCGCATCATCATCGCGCGCGGGTCGCCGTTCAGCGGCAGGGGGGAGAGCACGCCGACCACCGGGCGCGTCGGGTTGGACAGCTCGTAGACCAGCCGGGTCAGGTCGTATTCGAGGAAGCGCTCGCGGTCCGGCTGGAAGAAGGGGATGGTGCGCTCCGCATCCACCTGGTTCACGCCCGCGAGGCCGAAATAGACCTGCTCGCCATTCTGGTCGACCGGCACGCCCTGGAGGCCATAGGCCAGCGCCCGGTCCTCCGTCTCGCTGAACGGCTCGGGGTCCAGCACCTCCAGGCGCAGCCTGCCGTTGGAGAGCGCCACGTACTCGGCCAGCATCTCCCGCACCCGGTCGGCATAGGCGCCGAAGACGGGCACGGTCGCGCCCAGGCGGCGGGAGTAGAAGAGCCGCAGGGTGATCGGGTCGGAGAGGTTGCCCAGCACCTGCCGGGTGCCGTCGCTCAGCGTGTAGAGGTGCTGCTGGGTCAGGTCGAGCCGGGCGCGCGGCAGCAGCCGGTCGGCCATGAGGTTGAGCCCGACCGCCAGGGCGCCGGCGGCGAGGAGGGCGGCGGCCGAGAGCCAGAAGCGGCGCGGGGCGGGCTTGGGCGCGGCCGGCGGCGAAGCCGGTTGAGGCGAAGGCAGGGTCGCGTCGCTCACGGGTCAGTCGGCCTTGCTGTGGTCCACGGCGACGGCGTTCGCGAAGAGCCAGAAGCCGATGAAGGTCGCGAAGAAGACGAGGTCGCGGGCGGTGACCACCCCGCGGGAGAAGGCGGCCAGCCGGTCGGTCACCGAGAGGCCGCGGGCGATCTCACTGAGCGCCGGCAGGTTGCGGTCCAGGAACTCGCCCACCACCGGCGAGCCGGCGGCGGCGAAGAGGAAGCAGACCGCGACCGCGAGCACGAAGGCGATCACCTGGTTCTTGGTCAGCGCCGACACCGCCGCGCCGATGGCGAGGTAGGCCCCGGCCACCAGCAGGCAGCCGAGATAGCCCGCCGCGATCACGCCATTGTCCGGGCTGCCCAGGATGTTGACGGTGATGACCAGCGGGAAGGTCAGGGCGAGCGCGATGGCGCAGAAGGCCCAGGCGGCCAGGAACTTGCCCAGCACCGCCTGCCACTGCGCGATGGGCAGGGTCAGCAGCAGCTCGATCGTCCCCTGCCGCCGCTCCTCCGCCCAGAGCCGCATGGTCAGCGCGGGCACGAGGAACAGGAACAGCCAGGGCACGAACTGGAAGAAGGGCTGCAGGTCGGCGGTGCCGCGCGAGAAGAAGCCGCCCAGCGTGAAGGTCAGCGTGCCCGACAGCACCAGGAAGACGATGATGAAGACATAGGCGACGGGCGTGGCGAAGTAGCCGGACAGCTCCCGGCCGGTGACGGCGAGGACGTTGCGCATCAGGCGGCCTCCGCCCCGCGTGCGGGCCCCATCAGGGGGGTGAGGGTCAGGTCGGCGAAGACGGCGTCCAGGGTGGGGCCGCGCCGGGCCAGATCGGCCGGGGTGGAATCGGCCACGATCCGCCCCTGGGCGATCACCACCGCCCGGGTGCAGATGGCCGAGACCTCCTCCAGCAGGTGGGTGGAGATCAGGATCGCCTTCTGCGGCGCCATGCGGACCAGCAGCTCCCGCGCCTCGCGCTTCTGGTTGGGGTCCAGCCCGTCCGTCGGCTCGTCCAGCACCAGCACCGGCGGGTCGTGCAGCAGCGCCTGGGCCAGGCCGACCCGGCGCTTGAAGCCCTTGGAGAGGGTCTCGATCGGCTGCAGCCGCACGCCCTCCAGCGTCGTCAGCGCCATGGCATGGGCCACCCGGTCGCGCGCCTCGCCGCCCGAGAAGCCGCGCACCCGCGCCACGAAGCGCAGGAAGCCGAGCACGGTCATCTCCGGCCAGGTCGGCGCGCCCTCCGGCAGGTAGCCGAGGTGCTTCCGGGCCTCGACTGGGTCATCCACCACGTCGTGGCCCAGGATGCGGGCGGTGCCGGCGGTGGGGGTCACGAAGCCCGCCAGCATCTTCATCGTGGTGGATTTGCCGGCCCCGTTCGGGCCCAGGAAGCCGACCACCTCGCCCGCCCGGACGGAGAAGGAGAGGTCGTCGACCGCGGTGAAGCTCCCGAACCGCTTGGTCAGGCGCTCGATCTCGATGAAACCCGCGCTGTCGCCGGACAAGCCCGCACCCCGAATGTTACCGCGCGCCGGGTTTACGCCGCGACCGGCGCAACGCAAGCCCCGGGCGCGTTGCCGAGTGTGTCCCGGGCCGGCCTCAGCGCCGCAGCTCCTCCTGGATGCGGGCGAGGTCCAGCGGCATGACCAGGACGTTGCCGATCCGCGCGCCCGGCTCGCGGGCCGCGACCGTCTTCGCGGCGCGCGCCTCCGCCTTCTGCTTGTTGATGTCCACGATCACCGCCATGGAGAAGCGGTGCTCCTCGCCCATGTAGTAGGACACGGTCACGGCGAAGGCCTGCTTGCTGGCCATTGGGGTCGTCTCCGGGAATGCCTCGGCCGCCGTGCTTACCGGGCGCCGGCCCCAACGCCTACCCGGGCGCCTATCCCGGGCGCCTACCCGGCGCCCAGCCGTTCCAGCGTCAGGTCGTGCCCGAAGAGCGGCAGCAGCCGCTGCGCCGCGAGCCCGCGGGGGGTGGAATCGAGCCGCGGGTCCTTCCGCAGCAGCAGCTCCGCGTCCTGGTGCGCCACGCGGACCAGCCCGGCATGGCGCTCCGGGTCCACCAGCCGGCGCCCGATCCGCCCCGCCTGCCGGGTGCCCAGCGCGTCGCCGCCGCCCCGGTGCTCCAGGTCGGCGTCCGCGATGACGAAGCCGTCCTCCGTGTCGCGCAGCACGGCGAGGCGGCGCTTCTCCCCCTCCGCCAGCTCGGCCGAGGGGAGGAGGAGGCAGTAGGACTGCGCCGCGCCGCGCCCGACCCGGCCGCGTAACTGGTGCAGGGCGGCGAGGCCGAAGCGCTCCGCCTGCTCGATGATCATGATGGTCGCCTCGGGCACGTCCACGCCCACCTCGACCACCGTGGTCGCGACAAGGAGCTGCGCCCGCCCGGCGGCGAAATCGCCCAGCGCGGCCTCGCGCGCCTCCAGCGTCTGCGCGCCATGGGCGAGGCGGACCCGCTCGCCGAAGACCTCGCGCAGCGCGGCATAGGTCGTCTCGGCGGCGGCGTTGTCGTGCTGCTCGCCCTCCTCGATGGCGCGGACCACCCAGTAGGCGCGGTGCCCCGAATCGAAGGCGCGGCGCAGCGCGGCCAGCACTTCCTCCCGCCGCTCGCGCGAGACGATGCGGGTGACGATCGGCTTGCGCCCGGCCGGGCGCTCGTCGAGGCGGGAGACGGCCATCTCGCCCCATTGGGTGAGGAGAAGGGTGCGCGGGATGGGGGTCGCGGTCATCACCAGCATGTCCGCCTCGCTGCCCTTGCCCGCGAGCATGAGCCGCTGCGACACGCCGAAGCGGTGCTGCTCGTCCACCACCACCAGGGCCAGGTCGCGGAAGGCCACCTTCTCCTGGAACAGCGCATGGGTTCCCACCACCAGCGGGATCGCCCCGCTGGCCAGGCCCAGCAGCACGCGGGAGCGCGCCTTGCCCTTCACGCTGCCGGCCAGCAGCTCCACCTGCACCCCGGCCGCCCCGGCGAGCTTGGCGAAGGTGCGCAGGTGCTGCCGGGCCAGCAACTCCGTGGGGGCCATCAGCGCCGCCTGCGCCCCGGCCTCGACGGCGCGCAGCATCGCCATGAGGGCGACGAGGGTCTTGCCGGAGCCGACATCGCCCTGGAGCAGCCGCAGCATCCGGCGGGGCGCGGCGAGGTCGGCATCGATCTCCGCGACCGCCCGCGACTGCGCCCCGGTCGGCGCGTGCCCGAAGGCGGCCAGCGCCTTCTCCCGCAAGGCCCCGTCGCCCGTCAGCGACCGCCCCGGCCGGTGCTGCACCGCCCGCCGCACCAACCCGATGGCGAGCTGCCCGGCCAGCAGCTCGTCATAGGCGAGCCGGTCGCCCGGTTCCGGCCCAGGCAGGGAGTCCGGCGCCTGCAAGGCGCGCAGCGCCGCGGCGAAGCCGGGCCAGCGCCGCTGCCGCAGCAGGGCGGGGTCCTGCCAGTCCACCGCCTCCTCCAACCGTTCCAGCGCCGCGTCCATGGCGCGTGCCACGTCGCGCCCGGTCAGCCCCTTCACCAGCGGCCAGACGGGTTGCAGGGGCGGGATCTCATCCGGCGGGGACACGAAATCCGCCCCCGCCATCTGCCAGCGCCCGCCATACTGGGTGAGCCGGCCGGACACGGTCCGCACCGCGCCGGCCGGGAAGCGCTTCGCCAGTTCCGCCCCCACCCAGCGGCCGCGACGGAAATCGGCGATCTCCAGCGTCGTGCCGCCGCAGCGGCAGCGCACCACCCAGGGGCGGGAGACATTGGGCGGCGGCGCCACCTCCACCACGGTCACGGAGAGGGTGCCGATGTCGCCATCCATCGCCTCGTCCAGCGAGGTCACCCGGCGCCGGTCCACGTATCGTTCCGGCAGATGGAAGAGCAGATCCACCACCCGCCCGCCGCCCACGGCCTCGGCCAGCCGCGTGGCCTTGGGGCCGGGTTCGACGAGGTCGGCGAGCGGGGAGAGCAGGGGGTCCGTGCGGGCTGACATGACAGGATGCGGGGCTTATATGGCAGCGGACGAACGAAGGGCGAACCCCGCCCCGGCTCCCCGCGGCCCCCAACTCAGGCCAGACCCATGCCCAGCGACGCCCCCGAAGACCTTCCGCCCCGCCGCAAGCGGCTGCTGTTCCGGGCCTGGCACCGCGGCACGCGGGAGGCCGACCTGATGATCGGGCGTTTCGTGGCAGAGCGGATCGCGGGCTTCTCCGAAGCCGAGCTGGACGAGCTGGAGTCGGTGCTGGAGCTGCCGGACGTGGACCTGGCGGACTGGCTCTCAGGCCGCCGTCCCATCCCGGCGGAGCATGCGACGCCGATGCTGGAGCACATGGCCCGGGAATGCGGCGGGCTGGGCGCCGGGGTGCCGCCGGAGGCCCGACGAAGCGGGGGCGCCGCTTGAACGCGCCCACGGCCACGGGCCTCACCCTGCACGGCGCGCCGGAGGGCTTCGACGCGCTGCTCCTGGCCCGCCGCCGCGCGGAGACGGACAAGCCGCTCCTGCACGTCTGCCGCGACGACGCCCGCATGGCGCGGCTGGCGGAGGCGCTGGGCTTCTTCGCCCCTGGCGTCGAGGTGCTGCGCTTCCCCGCCTGGGACTGCCTTCCCTATGACCGCGTCTCCCCCAATCCGGAGATCGTGGCCGAGCGCGTCGCCACCCTGGCGCGGCTGGTCGAGCCAGAGGCCGTGCCCCGCATCGTCCTGACCACGGTCAACGCGCTGGTGCAGAAGGTGCCGCCCGCCGGGGTGTTCCGCGGCGCCAGCCTGACTCTCGCGCGCAACGGCCGGGTGAAGCCGGAGGAACTGACCCGCTTCCTCGAATCCAACGGCTACGGCCGCACGGGCACGGTGATGGAGCCGGGCGAGTACGCCGTGCGCGGCGGCATCATCGATCTCTACCCCTCGGGCGAGCCCGGCCCCGTGCGGCTGGACCTATTCGGCGACGAGATCGAGAGCCTGCGCCGCTTCGACCCCTCGACCCAGCGCAGCGCGGAGGCGCTGGAGTCGCTGCGCATCCGGCCGGTGGGGGAGGTCTCGCTGGACCCGGACTCCATCGCCCATTTCCGCACCGCCTATGTCGACCTGTTCGGCGCGGCGGCGACCGAGGACCCGCTCTACGTCTCCGTCTCCGCCGGGCGGCGGCATCCGGGGATGGAGCACTGGGCGGGACTGTTCCATGAATCCATGGCGGTGCTGCCGGACTACCTGCCCAGCGCCGAGGTCAGCCTGGACCACCAGGCGGAGGACGTGCTCGCCGCCCGGATGGAGATGGTGGAGGACCACTACGAGGCCCGCCGCCTGCCGCCGCGCGACGGCGAGGTGCCCTATCGCCCCGCCCCGCCGCGCAGCCTCTACCTGGAGAAGGGCGGCTGGGACCGGATGCTGGCGCGCGGGCCGCTGGCGCGCTTCTCGCCCTTCGCCGGGGAGAGCGGGCCCGATGCCGGCGGCCGGCCGGGGCGGCTCTACAGCGACGTGCGCGCCTCGGGCGGCAACGTCTTCGCGGCCTACAAGGAACAGGCGGAGGTCCACGCCGCCCAGGGCCGCCGGCCGGTGCTGGCCGCCTGGACGCGCGGCTCGCGCGAGCGGCTGGGCAACCTGCTGCGGGAGAACCGCATCGCCGCCGAGGCGGTGGAGGACTGGGCCGCCGCCCGCAAGCTCGCCCCCGGCGCGGTGGCGCTGGCGGTGGTGGGCGTCGAGCGCGGCTTCGTCGCGGACGGCATCGCCCTCACCGGCGAGCAGGACCTGCTGGGCGAGCGCATCGCCCGCCCGCCGCGCCGCCGCAAGCGCGCCGACCAGTTCATCGCGGACGCGACAGAGATCGCCGAGGGCGACCTCGTGGTGCATGCCGACCACGGCATCGGCCGCTATGACGGTCTGGTCACCATCGAGGTCAACGGCGCGCCGCATGACTGCCTGCGCCTGATCTACGAGGGCAACGACCGCCTGTTCCTGCCGGTCGAGAACATCGAGGTGCTGACGCGCTTCGGCAGCGAGTCGGCCGGCGTGGCGCTGGACAAGCTGGGCGGCGCTTCCTGGCAGAACCGCAAGGCCAAGGCCAAGCAGCGCATCCGCGACATGGCGGCGCAGCTCATCCGCACCGCCGCCGAGCGCAAGGTGCAGGAGGGCCGGGCGGCCACCCCGCCGGAGGGCGCCTGGGACGAGTTCGCCGCCCGCTTCCCCTTCGCCGAGACGGAGGACCAGCAGCGCGCCATCGCGGACGTGGTCGAGGACCTGGCCTCGGGCAAGCCGATGGACCGGCTCATCTGCGGCGACGTGGGCTTCGGCAAGACGGAGGTCGCTCTGCGCGCCGCCTTCCTCGTCGCCATGACGGGGGCGCAGGTGGCCGTGGTGGTGCCGACGACACTCCTCGCCCGGCAGCATTTCCGCACCTTCTCGAAGCGCTTCGAGGGGCTGCCCTTCACGGTTGCCCAGCTCTCCCGCCTGGCCACGGCGAAGGAGGCGGCGCAGACGCGGGAGGGGCTGAAGGACGGCACGGTGAACGTCGTCGTCGGGACCCACGCCCTCCTCGCCAAGGGCATCGAGTTCGCCGATCTCGGCCTCGTCATCGTGGACGAGGAGCAGCATTTCGGCGTCGCCCACAAGGAGCGGCTGAAGGCGCTCAAGACGGATGTCCACGTCCTGACGCTGACCGCCACGCCCATCCCGCGCACGCTGCAACTGGCGCTGTCGGGGGTGCGGGAGATGAGCGTGATCGCCACGCCGCCGGTGGACCGCCTGGCGGTGCGGACCTTCATCATGCCCTTCGACGGCGTGGTGATCCGCGAGGCCATCCAGCGCGAGCGCTTCCGCGGCGGGCAGATCTTCTGCGTCGTCCCGCGCCTGGAGGACATGCCCAAGGTCTCCGCCCGGCTGCGCGAGATCGTGCCCGAGGCGCGGGTGATCGAGGCGCATGGCCGGCTCTCCGCGACCGAGCTGGAGCGGGTGATGACCGAGTTCGGCGACGGCAAGCACGACATCCTGCTCGCCACCAACATCGTCGAGAGCGGGCTCGACATGCCGGCGGTGAACACGCTGATCATCCACCGCGCGGACATGTTCGGCCTGGCACAGCTCTACCAGCTCCGCGGCCGCGTCGGGCGCGGCAAGCAGCGCGGCTATGCCTACCTCACCTGGCCGCCGGCGCACCGGCTCTCCGCCGCCTCGCAGAAGCGGCTGGAGGTGATGCAGACGCTGGACAACCTGGGCGCCGGCTTCACCCTCGCCAGCCACGACCTGGACATCCGCGGCGCCGGCAACCTGCTGGGCGACGAGCAGTCCGGCCAGATCCGCGAGGTCGGCATCGAGCTCTACCAGCAGATGCTGGAGGAGGCGGTGCAGGAGGTGCGCTCGCGCGGGAAGCGCCGGCGGGAGGAGGAGGCGGACACCGACTGGACGCCGCAGATCAACCTCGGCCTGCCCGTCCTCATCCCCGAGGGCTACGTGCGCGACCTGCCGGTGCGCCTCGGCCTCTACCGCCGCATCGGCACCCTCGCCTCCGAGGCGGAGGTGGAGGCGATGGCGGCGGAGCTGGTGGACCGCTTCGGCCCGTTGCCGGCAGAGGTGGAGAACCTGCTCCAGGTCGTCTCGATCAAGCGCCTCTGCCGCGAGACGGGGGTGGAGAAGCTCGATGCCGGGCCCAAGGGCGTGGTGCTGGCCTTCCGGAAGAACCGCTTCGCCAACCCCGGCGGGCTGGTGAACTGGGTCGCCGCGCAGAAGGGCATGGTGAAGCTGCGCCCCGACCACAAGCTGGCCCTGGTGCGGGAGATGGAGCTGCCCGACCGGGTCCGCGCGGCGCGCGACATCCTGGCGGCGCTGGCGACGGTGGTGCGGGAGGGCGAGGAGCCCGGCCGGGGCCCCACGCCGGCCGTCCTGTCCTTCGCGAGCCCCCCCGCGAAGCCGCCGGCGGCCCCCCCGGCCAGGACGATCAGTGCGCCGCCCGGTTCCACAGGGCGGAAAGGGTTCCCTCCAGCTCGGAGGCGGTGAAGGCCACCAGCGGGTCGTCGCGGAACTCGTTCAGCTTGTCGCGGAAGATGCCCTCGCGGCGGACCAGTGCATCCGCCTCTGCCAGGAAGCGGCCCATCTCCTCGGCCGAGGGGGTGGCGCCCTTCGCGCCCGCCTCGTCGATCCGCGCCATCAGCCCGCTCATCGGCCGCAGCCAGGCGAAGTCCTCGTGGTGCATCACCGCCTGCCACAGGGCGAAGGGATTGCCCGAGGACGGGTGGCCCGTGGCCTGCACGTTCAGCAGCGCCTTGTGCAGCGCCGCCAGCGCGGCGGCCAGACGCTTGTGCGGGGCGGTGCCGGGGGTTCCGCTCATGCCCATTCTCCTTCCGCGATGGCCACGTCCAGCAGCCGTTCCAGCACCTCCGGCTCCTGCGCCCCGGCGATGGCGTGCCGGCCGGAGACGACGAAGCAGGGCACGCCGTTGATGCCCAGCCGGTGCGCCCGCAGGTTCTCGGCATGCACCGCCTCGGCCTCGGACTGGCTGGCCAGGAAGCGGCGCAGCGCGACGCGGTCCAGCCCCAGCGCGCCGCCGATCGCCACCAGCGTGCCATGGTCGCCGATGTCGCTGCCGCTGGTGAAATGGGCCAGGAACAGCGCATCCACCATGGCGTCGGCCGCCCCGTGGCGTGCGGCGAAGCGCACCACCCGGTGCGCGTCCATCGAGGCGGGGACGCGGCGCAGCAGGTCGAAGCGGAAGGGGATGCCCTCGGCCCGGCCCAGCTCGCCCAGCGTCGCGTGCAGCCGGCGCGCCCGGTCCTCCCCGCCGAACTTCCGGGCCATGTAGTCGTGCCGCGCCACGCCCGCCGAGCTCGCCTCGGGGTTCAGCAGGAAGGGGCGCCAGACCAGCTCCGGCGTCACCTCGGGCCGCGCGCGCAGCGCCCGCCGCAACCTTCGGGTGCCGAGGAAGCACCAGGGGCAGACCAGGTCGAAGACCACCTCGATGGTCAGGCGGATGCGCGGCGGCGATAGGATGTTCACGGCCGGACAGTAGAGCAGATGGCGCGCGGAGGGGAATCTCCCGGGGTGGCGGAGCGGTCCGCGCGCCCGGACCGCCATCCACGCGATGCGTTGGTCACCATCCGCGAGCCGGCCGATGGGACGTCCCGCCACGAGCTGGCGAGGGGCGGAAGCGACGCTGCCCGCCCCGGCCATCGGCGATCAAAGGATCGCCGTTCCTCAGCGCCACCGAGCGACCTGGGCGGATCGGCGGCGCCGCTGCCGAAGGCGGGCCGGGTCGTCCGGCGCGCCCCTGGCGACGCTCCCCGCAGCGCTCCGGCGGCAGCCGGCCCAGGGCCGGGCGGGGGCTCTGTCCGCCCGTATCAGTCGATCATCCCCTGCGGCGGCGCGGGGTCGTTGTCGCGCGACGTCACCTGCCGGCGCCAGTCCGGTATGGCCCCGATGGCCTTCCCGCCGCCCCGCCCAAGCTGCGTGGCCAGCCAGGTGGCATCCACCAGGGCGCAGCCCTGGGCGCGCAGCCGGCTGCTCAGCATCTGCTCGTTCAGGATGGCGAGGGTCTTGCTCTCGAAGAAGGCCAGGGTGCCCGCATCCAGCCGGAAGCGCGAATGCCATCCCGTGCCCTGGCCGGTCCCGTCGCCGGTGAGCCAGCCGAGGATGTTCTGCCGGTAGCCTTCGGAGATCGGCGCCTCCGCGAGGAACGGCGCCTCCGGCCTGCCGCTGAAGAAGGCCGCGCGCTCCGTCACCCCGGCCAGCGAGCCGAGCAGGCGCAGCTCGGCCGGCGGCAGCAGGACGAAGGAGCTGCGCAGCCATGCCTGGCAGCCGAAGCCCAGCAGCGAGACCGGATCGTTGTAGTAGTCGACATGCCCCACCGCCGCCGCGCGGCCGTGGATCGCCCGCAGCATCGGCGTGTCGAAGCGGTCGAGGTAGCGGACATAGAGCTGCCGGAAGGCGGAGGTGGCAAGGTGGACGAAGTCGTAGCCGTCCAGCCGGTCGCCCAGCCAGCCGACCGCGGAGTCCCAGGCCGAGAACTCCCAGGCGTCGTTCGACCCGCCGATCAGGGTGACGCCCGGCTCCAGCGCTTCCTCGTGCCCCGGCGGCAAGGCGTTGTCGCTGACGACCACCTCGTGCGCGACCTCGGGCATCTGGCCCCGGAACAGCGCCCGGATGTCGGGCAGCGCGTCGGCGTACTTCGCCGTGCCGTGCCGCGCCAGGAGGGTGACGACTCGCATGCGGTCGATGGGCATCCCGGTCAGCCTCGCAGCACGTCGTCGCGGTGCAGCCACCGCTCGGCGCTGACCCCCGCCAGGCCGCGGTCCAGCAGCTCCAGCAACAGGGCCGCGCTCTCGCGCCAGCCGGTGACGGGTGCGCCCGCGTCCAGGCGGACGCCCTGCGGCAGGGCCGCGACGGGCATCCCCTCCAGCACCCGGCCGAGCGCGTCGACCAGGGAGGCAGGGTCGCCGAAGGGGATCAGCCGGCCGGGCAGGCGGGCATGGCCGGCGATCTCCTCCCAGATCGGCGAGCGACGGACGATCACCGGCCGGCCATAGGCCAGCCCCTCCACCACCGGCAGGCCGAAGCCCTCGTAGAAGGAGGGGAAGACGATGGCACGCGCCGTGGCGATCAGCCGATGCACCTCCTCGCTGTCGGCCTGCCCGCTGGGAATGGCCTGGACGAAGGGCGTCGGCTCCGCCTCCCCGCCCAGCACCACGAGGCGCTGGAAGGGAAAGGCCTGGGTCAGGACCGACAGGGTCAGCGCCAGCGCCTTGTGGTCGTAGCTGTTGCCGAACAGCAGGACATGCTCGCCCTCCGGCAGGTCGCGGAAGGCCGCGAGGGACTGCTCCTCCTGCTTCAGGCTGAGATGCGCCACCGCCTGCGCGACCCCGGGCGAGAGCGGGAAGCGCGTCCGGAAGCGGTCGCGCGAATAGCCCGAGATGAAGGCCAGCCCGTCGGCATGACGCGCGATCAGGCGCCAGACCGCTCCCGTCCGGTCCGGCAGCGGGTAGAGGGCATCCCAGCCGATCGTGTCGAGGATGTTGAAGGCGATCACCAGCGCATGCCGGTGCAGGGCCTTCACCGGCGCCAGGTCGAAGGGCTGATTCGGCGTCAGCGCCGCCGCGTAGCGGTCCAGGATCGGGCCGTGGCGGTGGCCAAACCCCGGGTAGCGACGCTTCAGCTCGTGGAACCGGGCCGCCTCCGGCGTGCTGAGCACGTCGATCTGCCAGCCCGTGTCCAGGGCCGCCATGCCGTCCAGCAGGCCCAGGGTGCACAGCGCGGTACCGTTGAACACGGGCGAGAGGCCGTGGCAGTCGAGCAGCAGCCGCCGCCGCTCCCCGGCCGGCGGGAAGCCGGCGCTCAGCAGCGCCTCGAACCGCCGCTGCGGCAGGTCCGCATTCTGCGCGGCGGCGCGGCGCGAATCCGGGTAGGCCGCCGCCAGCAGCGCGGCCTCGGAGGGCGGCGGCAGGGGATAGGCCTGCTCCGGCCCGAGGGTCGAGGCGACGACGGTCCGGTTCGCCACCACGTTGCGGAAGCCGCAGCGGCGGGCCTGGCAGAGCGCGTAGGCGAGGGCGCCGGCGCCGCTGGCCAGCCCCGCGGGAAGGGAGACGATCTCCGCCAGCTCGGGCCGCAGCAGCATGCAGGCGGCGGGCAGCTCCGCGGTGATCAGATGCTCCGGCAGGCGCGACAGGGCACCGCGCGAGGTCTCCGGCTCCGGCGCGGCCAGCGCCCCACGCGCCGGCAGGGGATGGACCAGGTCGGTCGCCGCCGCGGCCAGGCGCGGCTGGCTGCTGCCGAACATGGGATCGGCGGCCAGGGCCCGCAGCAGCCTCGGGACCACCGCGCTGGGCGGGATGATCGGGCCCGTCAGCACCAGCAGGAAGCGGCCGCGCCGCGCCGCCGCCATCAGCGCGGCGTGGAAGGCCTCGGCCGGGTCCGCCCCCGGCGCGGCATGGGCGGCAAGCTCGGGCGGCAGGGTCCGGCCGGGCGGCAACGCCAGGCGGACCTGCCCCGCGACGAGGCTCAGCTCGCCCTCGCGCATCAACCGGCGCAGGTGGGCGGCCGGATCGGTGGCCTCGCTCTCCGCGCCGGAAAGGTCGGCGAAGACGTCGTAGGCGGGCGGTGCGGTCATGTCGGGCCGCTCGTTCCATCCCGGCGCCCGAGGAACCGGCGCAGGGGCTCGTAGACGATGTCGGGGGAGAAGGCGCGGGCGAGCGTGTCGTTCTCGCGCAGGATCGCCTCCGCCGCCGCGTCGTCGGTGAGGAGGCGGATCAGCGCGCGGGCGAAGGTGAACCAGTTCCCGGCCACATGGCAGAAGGGGCGTGCCTCCGCGGGGATGCCCTCGGCCCCGGTGGGCCAGGTCACCACCGGAAGGCGGAAGCCGAGCGCCTCGACCGTCTTGATCTTCAGCCCGGTGCCGGCGACCGCGGGGTTGATGGCGACGCGCGCCGCCGCATAGGCCAGGTCCAGCCGCTCCACCCGCCCGAGCAGCCGCACCCCGTCCGGCGGGTCGAGGAGACCCTCTCCGACGGAGCCGACCACGTGCAGCTCCGCCTCCGGCACCTCGCGACGCACCAGCGGCCAGGCGAGGTCGAGGAAGCTCTGCAGCCCCTGGAGGTTCATGGCGTTGGCCGAGGCCACGAGGATGGCGACCGGGGCCGCTACCGGGGCACGCAAGCCGCCGGCGGCCGGGATGTCCACCCCGACGCTGAGGACGGCGCGGCCGGGGACCAGCCGCTCGATCTCCGCCGCCTCCTCCGGCTGGATGGCGAGGACCCCGTCCGCCCGGCGCAGCAGCGAGGCCTCCTCCTCCGGCGTCAGGCTCAGCGTGTCCCGCACGCCGAAGCGCACCACCTTGCCCGCCTTGGACGAGAACACGTCATGGGTGTCCACCAGCGTCAGGGGCCTGGGCTGCAGCAGCGGGAAGGCGCGGGTCATGAAGACGTACTCGCCGATGAGCAGCTCCGCCCGCAGCTCCTGCTGCAGGTGGCACAGCAGATCGGCGGCGACATCGGGACAGAAGGTCCGCTCGTGGCCGAGGAGGCGCGACTGGCCCCCCGCATCGTCCTCCTGCAACAGCGCCGCCATGGCCCGCGGCCGACGCCCGCGCAGCGGCTCCAGCAGCGCCTCGCCGCCCGGGAGCCGGTGCCACACCGTGCCGTCATGCTGGCAGATCACGAGGTTCGGATAGACCGCCGCCAGCTCGGCCCGCCGCGCCGCCGGGGGCTCCTCGCCCGGCAGGGGCACCAGCAGCAGCGTCATGTCCCATCCCTGGCCGGCGAGCCAGGCGAGCAGGCGATGGATGCGGTACTCGTTCCCCGCCCGCGGCGGATAGGGAAGCACGTGCCCGAGCAGCAGGCCGCGCCGGCCGCCCCCGGCCGGCAGCGCCTCCGGATGCGGTGCCGCCGGCGGGGGCAGCGGGCGGGGATCGAAGGTCACCTGGCGCGGCGGCGCGGCGAAGGGGAGGGATATCGGAGCCGCCGTGGGCACGGGCAGCGCGGGCGGGGCCGCCCCGCCGCCCCGGAAGGGGCGCAGCGTCGCCAGCCGCCAGGCCCCGCGCGCCGAGCGCATCGCCAGGTCCAGGGTGCGCGGATGCCGCGTGGTCACCGCCTGCAGCCGGTGCAGGGCGCCGGGATGCCGCTCCAGGAAGCCGCGCAGCGGCCCCGTCAGGCGCCAGCTGACGGAATTCTGCAGCGCCTCGGCCAGCCCCCGGGCGGCTGCCAGCTCCTCGCCGGTCTCGCGCAGCGCCGATTGCAGCGCCTCGCGGGCCCGGCGGTCCGCCGACAGCTCGCGGCCGGCCAGATCCAGCCGTCGCTCCAGCGCGGCACGCTCCCGCTCCAGCGCGGCCACCTCCTCCGCCCGGCGGGCCAGTTCTCGGCGGCAGTCCTGCGCCTCCGCCTCCTGGGCAAGCCGCCGTTCGTCGTGCCGGCCCAGCTCCGCCCGCATCTGCCGGACCTGCCCGGCTTCCTCGGCCAAGCGCCGCTCCGCGGCATCGGCCGCGGCGAGGCGGTTGAAGATCGCCTCCACCCCGCCGGTCTCGATGTAGAGGCTGCCGCCGGTCCGGCGCAGGGGCGCATCGGAGGCGAGGGCCACGAGGTAGATCGGCCGCGGCAGCCCCGTGGAAGCCTCGAACAGCCGCTGGTCGCGGCGCTCGAAGGTGACGAGGGGCTGGGCGCCGGCGGCGGGCGGCGCCTCGGGCATGACGGCGGAGCCGAGCATCGGGCGCTGCGCATAGAGGTCGACATGCGGGAAGTGGCGGTGCAGCAGCGTGCCGAACTCGGCCCGGGTCAGCTCGCGGGCATGGTACGGGTTGGGCGCGCTCCCGGCCGGCGAATAGACGTCCCGCTCGGGGGAGCTGATGACCAGCAGGCCGCCGGGGCGCAGCACCCGGCGGATTTCCGCCAGGAAGGCGTCGTGCTCGTAGAAGTGCTCGATCGTCTCGAAGGAGACGACGGCGTCGACGCTGGCGTCGCGTAAGGGCAGGCTGCGCGCGTCCCCCGCCAGGTAGCGCAGGTTCGGGCCGGGATAGGCGGCACGGGCATGCGCGACCGCGTCCTCCGCCAGCTCCACCCCGACCACGGACCGGGCGACCTGCGCCAGCATCGCCGCGCCGTAGCCCTCGCCGGACGCAACATCGAGCACGTCCAGCCCGCGGCAGAGCGAGCGGGCGAAGAAGTAGCGGTGCAGGTGCTCGATCTCGGTCTGGCCCGAGGTCTCGGTGGTCAGCCGCTCCCCCGTCCAGCGCAGCGCATGCGGCGGGACGGGGCGCTCGAAGATCTCTCCCATGCGGGGGCCGGTCCTGTCTGATGCGGGGATCCGGGGGCGATGGCCGTCCCCCGGCCGCGCCTACTCCGCCAGCCCTTCGAGGTAGCGCCCGTAGCCGCTGTTGCGCAGCGGCGCGGCGACCTTGCGGAGCTGCGCCTCGTCGATGAAGCCCTGGCGGAAGGCCACCTCCTCGGGGGCGGCGATCTTCTGGCCGGTGCGCTTCTCGATGGCGCGGACGAACTCCCCCGCCTCCAGCAGGCTCTCATGCGTGCCCGTGTCGAGCCAGGCATAGCCGCGGCCCAGCCGGCAGACATGCAGCGAGCCCTCGCGCAGGTAGAGCTGGTTCAGGTCGGTGATCTCCAGCTCCCCGCGCGCCGAGGGCTTCATGGTCCGGGTGAGGGAGGGCGCGCGGCCGTCGTAGAAGTAGAGGCCCGTCACCGCCCATTCCGAGCGCGGCTGCTTCGGCTTCTCCTCGATGCTCAGCGCCCGGCCCTCGGCATCGAACTCGACCACGCCGTACCGCTCGGGGTCGGCCACATGGTAGGCGAAGACCGAGGCGCCGGCCGGCCTCGTCTTGGCCTCGGCCATCTGCCGTTCCAGCCCGTCCCCGAAGAAGATGTTGTCCCCGAGGATCAGGGCGCAGGGGCCGCCCGCCAGGAATTCCTCGCCCAGCAGCAGCGCCTCGGCGATCCCCGTCGGCTTGGCCTGCTCCTGGAAGACCAGCCGGACGCCCCATTGCGAGCCGTCGCCCAGCAGCCGCCGGAAGAGCGGCAGGTCCTGGGGGGTCGAGATGACCATGATCTCCCGGATGCCCGCGAGCATCAGCACGGAGAGCGGGTAGTAGACCATCGGCTTGTCGTAGACGGGCAGCAGCTGCTTCGAGACCGCCAGCGTCGCCGGGTAGAGCCGGGTGCCGCTGCCCCCGGCCAGGACGATGCCCTTCATGGTCAGACCTTTTCCTTGCTGCCGATCAGACGGTCGAGGCAGCGTTCCAGCGCCGGCCGCCAATCGGGCTGCGCGATACCATGGATGGCGGCGATCCTGGTGCAGTCGAGGCGGGAATCCGCCGGTCGCCGGGCCTTCGTGGGATACTCCGCCGTGGTGATCGGATGCAGCACGGGGGAGGGCAGGGCACGCGCTCCGGCGCCCCCGAAGATTGCCGCGGCGAAGCCGTACCAGCTGGTATAGGGCGCGCCGGTGAGGTGGAAGACGCCGAAGGCGGGGTCCCCCTCCGGGCTGGCATGCAGCCGGGGCAGCATCGCGGCGATCGCCGCGGCGAGGTCGTCGGCGAAGGTCGGCGCGCCCTGCTGGTCGGCCACGATCCGCAGCTCGGGCCTTTCCCGGCCCAGGCGGAGCATGGTCCGCACGAAGTTGTTGCCGTCGGCCGAGCAGACCCAGGCGGTGCGCAGCACCAGCGTGCGGGGATTGGCCTTCAGCGCCGCCTCCTCCCCCGCCAGCTTGGACGCGCCATAGGCCCCCGTCGGGTTGGTGGCGTCCTCCTCGGTGTAGGGCGCCCCCTTGGTGCCGTCGAAGACGTAGTCGGTGGAGAGCTGGACGAAGGGCGCCCCCGCGCCCTGCGCCGCCGCGGCCAGCAGGCGCGCGCCGTCGCGGTTGACCGCCATGGCCGCCTCCGGCTCGTCCTCGGCGCGGTCGACCGCCGTGTAGGCGGCCGCGTTGATGACGACCTCCGGCTGCAGCACCTTCACCGCCGCCCGGATCGTCTCCGGCCGGGTCAGGTCCAGCTCCGGCCGGCCCAGGGCGGTGACGTCGTGCCCCGCCTCCGCCAGCCGCGTCCGCAGGGCGAGGCCGAGCTGCCCGACCTTCCCGGCGACCAGCACGCGCATCAGGCCGGAGCCTTCCCGGCCCCGAGCCCCAGTCGCTCGCCGCCATAGACGCGCTCGCGCAGGGGGCGCCACCACCACTCATTGTCCAGGTACCAGCGCACGGTGCGCCCGATGCCGCTCTCGAAGCTCTCGGCCGGGGTCCAGCCCAGCTCGCCGGCGATCTTGGTCGCATCGATCGCATAGCGCCGGTCGTGGCCCGGGCGGTCGGGGACGAAGGTGATCAGCCGCCGCCGGGATCCCTGGCCGTCGGGGGCCAGCCCGTCCAGCAGGTCGCAGATGGTCTCCACCACCGCGAGGTTCCGCCGCTCGCTGTTGCCGCCGATGTTGTAGGTCTCGCCCGGCCGGCCGCGCGTGACCACCGCGACCAGGGCACGGACATGGTCCTCGACGAACAGCCAGTCGCGGATGTTGCCGCCGTCGCCGTAGACGGGCAGGGGCTTGCCCTCCAGCGCGTTGAGGATGACCAGCGGGATCAGCTTCTCGGGGAAGTGGAAGGGCCCGTAGTTGTTGGAGCAGTTGGTGACCAGGGTCGGCAGGCCGTAGGTCTCGTGCCAGGCGCGGACCAGATGGTCCGAGGAGGCCTTGCTGGCCGAGTAGGGCGAGCGCGGGTCGTAGGGCGTCGTCTCGGTGAAGGCGCCGGTCTCGCCCAGCGAGCCGTACACCTCGTCCGTCGAGATGTGGTGGAAGCGGAAGCCGTCCCGCGCCGCGCCGGACAGGCCCTCCCAGTAGCCGCGCGCCGCCTCCAGCATGGAGAAGGTGCCCACGACATTGGTCTGGATGAAGGGCGCGGCGCCGGAGATGGAGCGGTCCACATGGCTCTCGGCGGCCAGGTGCATCACCGCGTCGGGGCGGAACCCGGCCATCGCCCGGGCCATGGCCGGGGTGTCGAGGATGTCGGCCTGGAGGAAGGCGAAGCCCGGCCTGTCCTCGCAGTCGCGCAGCGAGCGGCGCTCGCCGGCATAGGTCAGCTTGTCCACCACCAGGACCTCGTCGCCCCGGTCGAGGACGAGGTGGCGGGCGAGGGCGGAGCCGATGAAGCCGGCGCCGCCGGTGACGAGGACGCGCATGGCGCGGCGCTCCTTAGCCGAAGATCCGGGGCAGGTCGCGCAGCTTCGGCTGGCGACGGTCCTTGTCGGAGAGCAGCGCCGCCTCCGGCGCCACCGGCCAGGCGATCCCCAGCTCCGGGTCGTCCCAGGCCAGGCCGCGGTCGCAATCCGGCGCGTAGAGGTCGGTCACCTTGTAGGTGATCTCGGTATCGGGCTCGAGCGTGCAGAAGCCATGGGCGAAGCCCTCGGGGATGAAGAACTGCTGGTCGTCCGTCCCGCGCAGCTCCACCGCGCAATGCTGGCCGAAGGTGGGCGAGGAGGCCCGCAGGTCCACCACCACGTCCAGGATGGCGCCGCGCAGCACCCGGATCAGCTTGGCCTGGGCATGCGGCGGGGTCTGGAAGTGCAGCCCGCGCACCGTGCCGGCCGGGCGGGACAGGGACTGGTTGTCCTGGACGAAGTCGTGATCGATGCCGACCGCGACGAAGTCCCGCCGGTTGTAGGTTTCCGTGAAGAAGCCACGGGCATCGGAAAAGCGCCGGGTGGTCACCAGCAGCACGCCCGGCAGCTCCAGCTCCCTGGCCTCGACATTGCCGGACCGGCGGACCGCCGGCGCGTCCTGGAGGGTGCTGAGCTGCATGCCTGTCTGCCGGGTCCCGTTCTGCTCCCCGAGCCGGGGGTGAGCGGAGTTCATACGGAGGTTTAACTGCCCTCGCAATCTGGCCAGGGCGAAGCGGAATCAACATCCGGCTGGCGTTGTACCGAAAAAGCAACAAAATGGGCCCCGCGGTAGCGAATTGTTCGCGGGGGAAGCAGGCCGGTCCTGGTCGGAGGCGGGGCAGGGCCCTGTCTGCCGCTGCCGGGGCGGCATGGGCCTCCCCGGGGCGGGGGATTCCCGACTCGCGCGGCCAGGTCCGGGCCTTCCCGGTGCGGCCGGCCCGCTGCAACCGGCCTCCCGGAGCGCGCCACGGGTGGCGGACAGGGTGGGATTCGAACCCACGGTGGGCTTGCACCCACGGCGGTTTTCAAGACCGCTGCCATAGACCGCTCGGCCACCTGTCCCGCGCGGGGCCCTCCTTGCGCCGATCCGGGGGAACGAGGCAAGGGAGGGGCCGCATGCGCATCCTCGCCCTCGCCGCCCTGCTTCCCACCCTGGCCGCCGGCACCGCGGCCGCCCAGACCCGCCCGGTCGATTCCGTGCCACCGCCGGACCAGTACGGGACCTGGAGCCTGACCACGGAGAACGACCTCTTCGGCGGCGGGTCGGACCGCAACTACACGAACGGGCTGCTGCTGACCTGGCGCTCGCCCAGCGCCGACCTCCCCGGCCCCTTCGCCTGGCTGGACCGGCAGATGGACTGGGTGATGGGGCCGGGGGAGCTGCGCTGGGGCCTGTCGCTCGGCCAGAACATGTACACGCCGACGGACACGCAGCGGCGCAACCCGGATCCGCGGGACCGTCCCTATGCCGGGCACCTCTACGGCGCCTTCAGCCTCAGCCGCACCACGGAGCTGACGCAGACCCTGCTGGAAATCCAGGCCGGCGTGGTCGGCCCGGCGGCGCTGGGCGAGCAGGTGCAGAACAACTACCACCGGCTGATCAACGTCGACACGGCCAAGGGCTGGGACTACCAGCTCAAGGACGAGCCGGCGCTGGACGTGCTGCTGGAACGCCGCTGGCGCCTGCCGCTGCAGGCGCTGGGCGGCATCCGGACCGAGGCGATCCCCAGCGTCACCCTCGCCGTGGGCAATGTGCAGACCTATGCCTCGGCCGGCGGGATGCTGCGGCTGGGCACGGCGCTGGACGCGGACTGGGGCCCGGTGCGCATTCGTCCCGCCCTGGCCGGTTCGGGCTTCATCCGCCCGCGCGACGAGTTCGGCTGGTACGTCTTCGCGGGGGTGGAGGGGCGCGCCATCGCCCGGGACATCTTCCTGGATGGCAACACCTGGCGGGATTCGCGCAGCGTGGACAAGCGGCCGCTGGTGGGCGATCTCCAGGCCGGCGTGGCGGTGCTGTGGCAGGGCATGCGCCTGGCCTATACCCAGGTGCTGCGGACCGAGGAGTTCTACGGCCAGAAGGGCGCGCAGTCCTTCGGCTCGATCAGCCTTTCCGTGCGCTTCTGACCCGCGCGGGCGGTCGGGGAGGGCTAGCCCTCCCCATGCCCGGCGTCAGGCGGCCAGGGCGGCCGGGAGCAGGGCCTCGGCGCGGGCGGCCAGCCGGGCGCGCAGGGCGGCCGGCACCTGGCGGTGCGACTTCGCCCGCGGCAGCGCCAGTTCCGCCATCTCCTCCGCCCCGCCCGGATGCTCCGCCCAGTTGTCGAAGCTCCGCCGCGCGGCGTTGTCGATGAAGCTCTCCGCCGCCACCCCCTCGGCCAGCACCAGCGCATGGTCGGCCAGCTCCACGTGGTAGTAGGTGAAGCGCTCCGGCATCGCCGTCTCGCGGGTGATGCTGCGGCCGTGCACCAGCGCTCCGGCCTGCACCAGCACCCCGTCCAGCAGCAGCGCATGGTCGGCCGAGACCAGCAGGTCGCGCACCGGCAGCCCCTCGCCCAGCGCCCCGGCGGCGATGCGCACGGGGGCCACGCGCAGCGGATCGGCGAAGGCGGTGCTGACCGTCTGCCGGCCCAGCCACACCACCGGCGCCTCGCGCCCGTCATGGGTCAGCACCAGGTCGCCCGCCCGCAGCTCCTCCACCGCCACCTCGCCACGCGGCGTCGCGATCAGCGTCCCCGACAGGAAGCAAAGAACGAAGGGGTCCACCTCCAGGGAGAAGGTGGTTCCCACGGCAGGAGGGGTGTTGGTGAGCGCGAAGTAGGACGTCCCACCCATGATCGGGTCGGGATTGAACGAGGATCCCACGAGCCCGCCCACGCCCTGGCCCTCATAGGTCCAGGTGCCGGCGCCGCCGCTGATGGTGATGCCGATCAAGTCGCCAGGATTGATGGTCGAGCTGGGCGTGTTGCTGTCCACCGTCCATATCAGCGACGAATCCACACCCTGAACCGTGAAGACGCTCCCGGACAGGGACAGGTACACAATGTGGGCGAAAGTGCCGGTGGCCATGCAGCATCTCTAGGTTGCATGCAGAGCAGAACCATGCACGTAACGTTGTGAAGAAATCAAGAAGCGGCCGGGATTTTCCTTGTCTGCGGGAATTTTCGCCGTTGCGTGGGATGCGCCACACACGCGTTGATGATCTGAATTGCCCGGTGTTCAACCGCCATGAGGCCGGCCCCTGGCCGCTGGCGCCGCGCAGCCCGTGCGTTGCCGTCCGGCGCCGCTAGTGCCACCTGTTCCCGCATGCCGCCGAACCGCCGCCTTCTCCTCCGCACCCTGTGCAAGGCCCTGGGGAGCGCCGTACCGGCCGCGCTGGTCGCGGCACCCGCCCTTGCCCAGGGAGCGGGCAGCTTCGCCGCCTTCCTCGACGGCGTCCGCGCCGAGGCCCGCCGGGCGGGCGTCTCCCAGCGGACGCTGGAGCGCGCCTTCGCCGGGCTGCGGCCCAATGACAAGGTGGTCGAGCTGGACCGCCGCCAGCCCGAGTTCACCATCACCTGGGAGCAGTATCGGGATGGCCGGCTGAGCCAGACCCGCATCGACCGCGGCCGCCAGATGGTGGCGGAGAACCGCGCCCTGCTGGAATCGATCGAGGACCGTTTCCAGGTCAGCCCGCGCATCGTCGTGGCGATCTGGGGGCTGGAGACGAACTACGGCTCGTTCACCGGCAACTTCAACGTGATCGAGGCCCTGGCCACGCTGGCCTGGGAGGGCCGCCGCGCCTCCTTCTTCCGGGGCGAACTGCTGGCCGCGCTGAAGATCCTCGATGCCGGTCATGTCAGCGTCGAGCGGATGCGCGGCTCCTATGCCGGCGCGATGGGCCAGCCGCAGTTCATGCCGAGCAGCTTCAACCGGCTGGCGGTGGATTTCGACAATGACGGCCGGAAGGATATCTGGGACGACCGCGCCGACGCGCTGGGCTCCATCGCCAACTACCTGTCCAAGAGCGGCTGGCGGAGCGGCGAGCGCTGGGGACGGGAGGTGCTGCTGCCGGCCGGCCTGGACCCCTCGGGGCTGAGCCGCGACAACCGCAAGCCGCTGGCCGAGTGGTCGCGGCTGGGCGTGCGGCAGGCGGATGGCGGGCCGCTGCCGGCCTTCGACCAGCCGGCCGGGATCGTGGTGCCGCGCGGCACCAGCGGGCAGGCTTTCGTGGTCTACCAGAACTTCAACGTCATCCGGCGCTACAACCCCTCCGACTTCTACGCGCTGGCCGTGGGGATGCTGGCGGATCTCGTGGCGTGACCGGGGGCCCGGCCCGCCGTGCCGGGGCCGGGCTCGCCGCCCTGGCCGCCGTGGCGGGGATGGGGCTCGTCCTGCTCGCGGGCTGCGGGGCGCCGCCGCCCCCGGCGACGCCGGAGCCGGTGTACCTGCTGGGCCAGCCCTACAGCCTCGGCGGCGTCTGGTCCTACCCGCGCGAGGATTTCGGCCTGGTCGAGACGGGGCTGGGCACGGTGATCGCCGAGGCAGCCGCCGGGCGCCGCACCGCCAATGGCGAGGTCTACGACCCCGCCGCGCTGACCGCCGCGCACCGGACGCTGCAGCTTCCCGCCATCCTGCGGGTCACCAACCTGGAGAATGGCCGCATCCTCCTGCTGCGCGCCAATGACCGCGGCCCGGCCGACCCCGGCCGGGTGCTCGCGGTGTCGAGGCGCGCCGCCGAGCTGCTGGGCATGAGCCCGGGGCGCCCGGCCCAGCTGCGCGTGGCGGTGGAGGGCGAGCCCTCCCGGGCCCTGGCCGTCGGGCTGCCGCGGGCGCCGGGCGAGGCGCCGGCCCTGGCCGTCGCGACCGCCGCCACCGTGGCCGTGCAGCGCGAGGACCTGGCCCCGCCGCCCGGGGCGCAACAGGCGGCGGTCCGGCGCGAGGGGCGTGCCCCGGCAGCCGCGGCGTCGCCGGCCCGTGAGACGGGCGCGGAGCTTCCGCCGCTGCGCCTGCCGGAGACGCTGCTCTCCGGCCCGGCCATGCCGGGGCGGCTCGTCGTGCAGCTCGGCAGCTTCACCGGCGCCGACGGGGCCCGGCGCCAGGCGGCCCGCATTCCCGGCGCGCGGGCGGAGGCGGTGGGCTCCGGACGCCGCGCGGAGTGGCGCGTTCGCCTCGGACCGTTTCCGGATGTTGCGGCGGCCGATCGCGCCCTTGAGCAAGTGCTGCGGAGCGGCGTATCGGAGGCCCGCATCCTGGTGGACTAGACCGCCGGAGGCGCCCGGCGGGGGAGCCGGGAGGGAAGGGGGATTTCCGCCATGACTCAGCGCCGCGACCTTCTGGGCACCGCCGCCCTGCTCGGCCTGCTCGGCACCGCCGGGGAGGCTGCGGCGCAGCGACGGCCGGCCCAGGGCGGCCGCGCCCCCGCGCCGCCGCCCGGCACGCCGGCGAGCACGCCGCTGGGGCCGCTGGACACCATCGCCAGGCAGGCCATCCTGATCGACGCCGACACGGGCGCCGTGCTGCTGGAGAAGAGCGCCGACGAGCGCATGGCGCCCAGCTCCATGTCGAAGCTGATGACCATGTACGTGGTCTTCGACATGATCCGGCAGGGCCGGCTGCGCTTCGACCAGCAGCTTCCGGTCAGCGAGCGCGCCTGGCGCATGGGCGGCTCGAAGATGTTCGTGGGCCTGGGCGACCAGGTCTCGGTGGAGAACCTGACCCGGGGCGTGATCATCCAGTCGGGCAACGACGCCTGCATCGTGCTGGCCGAGGGGATCGCCGGCAGCGAGCAGCAGTTCGCCGAGATCATGAACGAGTACGGGAAGAAGATCGGGCTGCAGAACAGCACCTTCCGCAACGCGACCGGCTGGCCCGACCCCGAGCACCGGATGACCGCGCGCGACCTGACCATCCTGGCCCGGCGCATCATCAAGGATTTCCCGGAGGATTTCCGCTTCTACAACGAGCGCTCCTTCCGCTGGCACGACATCAACCAGGAGAACCGCAACCCGCTCCTCTCCCGCGTCGCCGGGGCGGACGGGCTCAAGACGGGCCATACCGAGGAGGCGGGCTATGGCCTCACCGGCACCGCGAAGCGCGGCGAGCGGCGCCTGATCCTGGTGGTGAACGGCCTGCCGTCCATGCGCGCCCGCGCCGAGGAGAGCGAGCGGCTGATGGAATGGGGCTTCCGCGAGTTCGACAACGTGGTGCTGTTCCGCGCCGCCGATACGGTGGAGAGCGCGCCGGTCTATCTCGGCGAGCAGTCCACCGTGCCGCTGGTCGGCGGCCGCGACCTGGTCCTCACCCTGCCGCGCGGCTGGCGCCGGCAGCTGGAGGTGAAGGTGCAGTACGACAGCCCCTTGCAGGCCCCGGTCGCCAAGGGCCAGGAGGTCGGCAAGATCAGCGTCGCCGGGCAGGGCGTTCCGCCCATGACCCTGCCGCTGATCGCGGGGGCCGACGTGGGCAAGATGGGGCTGCTGCCGCGCATCCCCGCGGTCATCGGTCGCTGGGTGTCCGGTTGAGCCGGTGAGCCACGGCCCGCAGCCCGCCGCCCGCGGACGCTTCGTCACGCTGGAAGGCGGGGAGGGGGCGGGAAAAAGCACCCTCGCCCGTGCCCTCGCCGCGGCCCTGGCCGCCGCCGGCCAGCCGGCGCTGCGGACCCGCGAGCCTGGCGGCTCCCCGGGCGCCGAGGCCATCCGCGGGCTGATGCTCGGCCGCGACGGGTGGGACCCGCTGGCGGAGGCGATGCTGGTCACCGCGGCCCGGCGCGAGCACCTCGTCCACACCATCCGCCCGGCGCTGGAGGCGGGGATCTGGGTCGTCTCCGACCGCTTCGCCGACAGCACCCTGGCCTATCAGGGCCTCGCCCAGGGGCTGGGCGAGGCGCCGTGCCGCGCCCTGGCGGAGCTGGCGCTGGACGGGCTCCGGCCCGACCTGACCCTGGTGCTGGACGTGGAGCCGGGGCTGGGCACGGCGCGGGCCCTGGGCCGGGGCGATGCCAACCGCTTCGACGCGCGCGACGCCGCCTTCCATGCCCGCATCCGCCGCGCCTTCCTGGACATCGCCGCCGCCGAGCCCGGGCGCTGCCTGGTGCTGGACGCCGCGCGGCCGCCCGAGGCGGTGCTGGCCTCGGCCCTCGCCGCGCTGCGCGAGCGGCTGCCGGGCCCGGCATGAGCCTGCCGCCGGAGCCGCGCGCCAACCCGGAGCTGGTCGGGCAGGACGAGGCGGCCCTGGCCCTGCGCGAGGCGGCGCTGGGCGGACGGCCCCACCATGCCTGGCTGCTGGCCGGGCCGGAGGGGGTGGGCAAGGCCACGCTCGCCTACCGCTACGCCCGCTGGCTGTTGGCGGGCAGCCCGGAGGGGGCGGCGCCGCTGGCGCTCGACCCGTCGCACCCCGTCTTCTCGCGCGTCGCCAACGGCTCGCATGCCGACCTGCGGGTCCTGGCCCCCGAGGTGGCGGAGGGCAAGGTGAAGCGGCAGATCTCGGTGGAGGAGGCGCGGACGGTGCCGCGCTTCCTGTCCATGACCCCCGCCGAGGGCGGCTGGCGCGCGGTGATCGTGGACGAGGCCGCTGCGCTGGCCGGCGAGGCGCAGAACGCCCTGCTCAAGACGCTGGAGGAGCCGCCCGCCCGCGCCGTGCTGCTGCTGGTCACCGACGCGCCGGACCGGCTGCTGCCCACGGTGCGCAGCCGCTGCCGCCGGCTCGACCTGCCGCCGCTGGACCGGCCGCGGCTGGACGGGCTGCTGGCGCGCTGGCTGCCGGAGCTGCCGGGGGACGGGCGCGCGCGGCTGGCGGAGATGGCCGCGGGCTCCCCGGGCCGGGCGCTGCGCCTGGCCGAGGGCGACGCGCTGGCCCTGCACGAGGAGGTCGCCACCTTCCTGCGGAGCCTGCCCCGCCCGGAGCCGCGGGCGCTGCACGCCCTGGCCGACCGGCTGGCGGCGAAGCGCGACGGCAGCGCCTTCACCACCTTCGTGGCCCTGCTGCGCGACGCGCTGGCCCAGGTGCTGCGCCAGGCGGGACGTGGCGGCGCGGCGCCACCCTGGCTTGCGTCCCGGCCGCTTGCGGAGTGGGCGGGGCTGTGGGACATGCTGGGCCGCCTGGCGAACGAGACGGAGACGCTGTTCCTGGACCGCAAGCAGGCGGTCCTGGTCGGCCTCGGCGCGCTGGCCGTTCCGCCCCTGGGGCCCGGGACGGCCTGACCGCACCTCCGGCGCGGCGGGCGGCGTGACTCCGCCAGGGCAGGCCCGCAAGCCGGGCCCCGGGGGATCCATCCGGAAGACGCCTGGACGTGTCCGCGAGGAGCGCCGCCGGGCGCCGCCCGCGATCCGCCGCATGCCCTGCCGAGACCGGCTCCACCTTCCCGGGCACCCGGTGCCCCGTCGCGGCCGGTCCGCGGCGGCCACCCCGAGGGGACAGGACGGATGAGCGACGCGCGGCGCTACTACATCACGACGCCGATCTACTACGTGAACGACAAGCCGCATATCGGCCACGCCTACACCAACATCGCGAGCGACGTGATGGCGCGGTGGAAGCGGCTGACCGGGCACGAGGTGATGTTCCTCACCGGGACGGACGAGCACGGCCAGAAGGTCGAGAAAGCCGCCGAAGCGGTCGGCGAGGCGCCGCAGCCCTTCACCGACCGGGTGTCCACCACCTTCCGCGACCTCGCCTCGGCGATCGGCCTGTCCAACACGGACTTCATCCGCACCACGGAGGAGCGGCACAAGCGCGCCTGCACCGTGCTGTGGGAGCGGCTGGCGGCACGGGACCAGATCTACCTGGGCGCCTACGAGGGCTGGTACGCGGTGCGCGACGAGGCCTTCTACGGCCCCGACGAGATCGTGGAGCGGGACGGGCAGAAGTACGCGATCGCCTCCGGCGCACCGGTCGAGTGGATGCGCGAGCCCTCCTATTTCTTCCGCCTGGGTGACTGGGGCGAGCGGCTGCTCGCCTTCTACGAGGCCAACCCGGACTTCATCGCCCCGGTGAGCCGCCGCAACGAGGTGCTGAGCTTCGTGAAGGCGGGATTGCAGGACCTCTCGGTGTCCCGCACCTCCTTCCGCTGGGGAATCCCCGTGCCGGGCGACCCGGACCACGTGATGTACGTCTGGCTGGACGCGCTCACAAACTACATCACCGCTGCTGGCTATCCCTCTGAAGATATGCCTTTCTGGCCGGCAGACCTGCATATGGTCGGCAAGGACATCCTGCGCTTCCACGCCATCATCTGGCCGGCCGTGCTGATGGCTGCGGAGTTGCCGACGCCGAAGCGGGTCTTCGCCCATGGCTGGTGGACCAACGAGGGCCAGAAGATCAGCAAGTCGCTGGGGAACGTGATCGACCCGCTGGCGCTGATCGAGGAGTTCGGCCTGGACCCCGTGCGCTACTTCCTGCTCCGGGAGGTGCCGTTCGGCAATGACGGGGACTTCTCCCGTCGCGCCCTGATATCCCGTCTGAACAGCGAGTTGGCGAACGATCTTGGCAATCTGGCGCAGCGCAGCCTGTCGCTGATCCAGCGCAACTGCGACGGCGCCCTGCCGCCGCTGGCGCCGCCGACCGAGGAGGACCGGCAGTTGCTGGAGCCGCTCGGCGCCCTGCCGGACGCGGTGGGCGAGGCGCTGGACCGCCAGGCCTTCCACGAGGCGCTGGAGCGGGTCTGGGCGGTGGTCCGCCTCGGCAATGGCTGGATCGACGCGCAGAAGCCCTGGGCGCTGAAGAAGACCGACCCCGTCCGCATGGGCACCGTGCTGCGCAACCTGCACACCGCGCTCCGGGTGCTGGCGACCGTGCTGCTGCCCTTCATGCCGGGGACGATGAACGCGCTGCTGGACCAGCTCGGGGTAGGCGAGGGGGAGCGGACCCTGGCCACGCTGAAGGCCCTGCCGGACGGGACGAAGCTGCCGCCGCCGACGCCGCTGTTCCGCAAGGTCGAGGCGGAGGGCTGAGCGGGTGCTGACGGACAGCCACTGCCACCTGGACTATTTCGAGGGCGGAGAGCTGGAGGCGGTGGTCGCCCGGGCCGGTGAGGCGGGTGTCGCGCGGCTGATCACCATCGGCACCACCATGGCCCAGGGGGAGACGGTGAAGGCGATTGCCGACCGCTTCCCCCAGGTCTTCGCCACGGTCGGGGTACACCCGATGCAGGCGGGGAACGCGCCGATCCCGACGGTGGAGGCGATCATCGCCCTGGCCGACCATCCCAAGGTGGTCGGGATCGGGGAGTCTGGGCTGGACTACCATTACGACACCGCGCCGCCGGAGGTTCAGGCCGAGAGCTTCCGGCGTCACATCCGGGCGGCGCAGCGCACCGGGCTGCCGCTGGTGATTCATGCGCGGGAGGCGGATGACGACATCGCCGCCATCCTGCGGGAGGAGCGCGAGGCGGGCGGGGACTTCGCCGCGCTGCTGCACTGTTTCTCCAGCACCCGGGCGCTGGCGGAGACGGTGGTGGCGGATGGCGGCTACGTCTCCTTCTCCGGCATCCTGACATTCCCGAAAAGCAACGATATCCGCGAGGTGGCGGCCAGCCTGCCGCGCGACCGCATCCTGGTGGAAACGGACTCGCCTTACCTGGCGCCGGTGCCCTACCGCGGGAAGCGATGCGAGCCGGCCTATGTCGCGACGACGGCAGAGGTGCTGGCGAAGACCCTGGGCATGGAGGTGCCGGCGCTGATCGAACTGACGGGTCGGAATACCAGAAACCTGTTCAATAAAATCTCGTAAGGCACTGATCTTGCTGCAAGTCACCATCCTCGGCTGTGGCGGCTCCGGTGGCGTGCCCTTGCTAGGCGGTGCGGATGGGCGCGGCAATTGGGGCGAGTGCGACCCTGGGGAGCCTCGGAACCGCCGAACCCGGTCGAGCATCCTGATCCAAGGCCCTGACGGTGAAGCACTCCTGGTGGACACCGGGCCCGATCTGCGGGCCCAGCTGCTCGCCACGGGCCATGCCCGGGTGGACGCGATCCTTCTGACCCATGCCCATGCCGACCACATCATGGGCATCGACGAGGTCCGCAGCCTGAACCGCATCCGGGGCGCGGCCATCCCGATCCATGGGACGGAAGCGACGCTGGCCGACGTCTCCCACCGCTTTGACTATGCCTTCCGGGAACCCACGGTGGGCTTCTACCGCCCGGCGCTGACCCCGGTGCCCGTGGTCCCGGGGCAGAGCCTGGAGATCGCCGGCCTGCCGGTGAGCGTGTTCCGGCAGGACCACAAGGTGATGGAGACGCTGGGGCTGCGGATCGGGCGCTTTGCCTATTCGACGGATGTCGTCCAGCTGCCGGAGGAGAGCCTGCGGGCGCTGGAGGGGATCGAGACCTGGGTGGTCGGCTGCTTCAGCCGTTCGCCGCATCCCGTGCACGCGCATGTGGACCGGGTGCTGGAGTGGGTGGCGCGGCTGCGGCCGCGGCGCACGCTGTTGACGCATATGGGGACCGATCTGGACTGGGCCTGGATGGCGGCGAACCTGCCGCCGGGCATCGAGGCGGCGCATGACGGGATGCGGATCGACGCCGCCTAGGCCATTAAGTTCCTCGTAGTTTTTACATAATAAATCTTATCGCGCACTCACGAACACCCGGGCGCGGGCCCTCTGGCCTGCCCCTTTCGTCATCTCCGGCCGGCGGAGACAGACGATATGGTTTCCTAAGAAACTACCTTTGACGCCCGCTGCCCGCCTTGACGCCATGGTTTCCTAAGAAACTACCTTTGACGCCCGCTGCCCGCCTTGACGCCCCGGACGGCTGCGCCGAATGGGCGGGCCATCCAGCAACCACGACACCGGGATGCCCAAGCCCATGGCTGATGCCGACACCGAGGTCCATTCGTCCGTCGACCCCGCCGCCGCGCAGATGACCCGGCTGATCGCCATCATGGCGCGGCTTCGCGCCCCGGACGGCTGCCCCTGGGACCAGGTGCAGGACTTCGACAGCATCGCGCCCTATACGCTGGAGGAAGCCCACGAGGTGGCGGAGGCCATCGCCCGGCGCGACTGGCCGGCGCTGCGCGACGAACTGGGCGACCTGCTGTTCCAGTCCGTCTACCACGCTCGCATGGCCGAGGAGGCCGGGCACTTCGCCTTCGCCGATGTCGCCAAGGCGATCGCCGACAAGATGGTCGCCCGCCACCCCCATGTCTTCGGCGAGCGCGAGCTCCGCGACGCCGCCGCCCAGACGGAGGCTTGGGAGGCGCGGAAGGCCGCCGAGCGCAGGGCTTCGGGTGAGACCGGCACCCTGGCCGGGGTGTCGGCCGCCCTCCCCGCGCTCGTCCGCGCCGCCAAGCTGACCCGCCGCGCCGCCCGGGTCGGCTTCGACTGGCCGGATGCGGAATCCGTGCTGACAAAGCTGGACGAGGAGGTCGCGGAGCTGCGCGCCGAGCTGCCCGGGGCCGGTCCGCAGGGCGCCGACCGCGCCCGGCTGGCGGACGAGATGGGCGACCTGCTCTTCGTCCTGGCCAACCTGGCGCGGAAGCTGGACCTCGATCCGGAGGAGTGCCTGCGCGGCGCCAACCGGAAGTTCGAGCGCCGCTTCGGCGCCGTGGAGGCCGCGCTGGCCCGCCAGGGCCGCACCCCGGCCGAAGCGGAGCTGGAGGAGATGGAGGCACTGTGGCAGGCCGCAAAGCGGACCGAGGCCCGCCCCGGAGAGCCATGACTCAGTCCGCGAGCAGCGCCTCGCGCAGGGCCTCCCACGAGGCCCGGTCGGGCGCGCAGAGCAAACCGCCGCTCCGCTGCCGTGCCGGATCGTAAGGCAGGCCGTCGAAGCGCGCGGAGAAACCGCCCGCCTCGGCATGCAGCAGCCAGCCCGCCGCGTGGTCCCAGGGCATCAGCCGCGCATAGGCGGAACAATGGATATGGCCGCCCGCCAGCATGCGGTACTCGTGCGCGGCGCAGCGCAGCCCGATGGTGGCGGCCAGCCGCGGCAGCCGCGCCGGCACCTGCTGGCGCATCCCGTCGGGCATGTAGGTCCAGGAGACGGCGCCCACCATCTGCCGCACCGACACGGGCGGCGCGACGCGCAGCGCCGCGGTCCGGGTGCCGTCCGGCGCGGCGATCCAGGCACCCTCGCCGCGCAGCGCGATGGCCGTGTCGTCGCCCAGCGGGTCGTGGATCCAGCCGGCCACCACCTCGCCGCGGATGAAGGCGGCCGCCATGCAGCCGAACAGCGGCAGGCCGGCGGCGAAGTTGGCGGTGCCGTCCACCGGATCGACCACGAAGGCCAGATCCGCCTCCGCCAGTCGGTCCATGATGGCGGCATCGGCCGAGCAGGCCTCCTCGCCGACCACGGCGCAGCCGGGGAAGAGTTCGGCGAGCCCGGCCGCGATCTTCCGCTCCGCCGCCTCGTCGGCGTCGGTGACCAGGTCGAGCGGGCCGGTCTTCTCCCGGATCGCTCCCTCCGCCAGGCGCCGGAAGCGCGGCATGATCTCCTGCCCGGCGGCCTCGCGCAGCAGCGCGGCCACGGCATCCACGGAGCGTGCGTTCAGGGTCATGTGCGCTGCTCGAACCGTCCCAGATCGGCCTGGCTCAGGCGTACGCGCAGGCGGATCGCGTCGTCCGCATCCTCCCGCGCCAGCACCTCGCCATGCTGGTAGAGCCAGGCCAACCCCGCGCCATCGGCCGGGGGCAGCGCCAGCTCCGTCACCACCAGCCCGGCGTTCAGCCGCTCGTCCAGCGCCTGGCGGAGCGTGTCCAGCCCCTCCCCGGTCAGGGCGGAGACGGCGATCCCCTCCCCCGCCCAGGGCGCGGCCTGCGCCTCCAGCGCCTCGATGCCGCCCAGCAGGTCCGCCTTGTTCAGCACCTCGATGACGCGCGAGGTCCAGTCCGGGTCCAGCGGGGCGTCGGGCCCCTCCGCCATCTCGTTCAGCACCGCCAGCACGTCGGCGCGCTGGGCGGCGGAATCCGGATGCGCCACGTCGCGGACGTGCAGGATGATGTCGGCCGCCGCGACCTCCTCCAGCGTGGCGCGGAAGGCTTCTACCAGCTGCGTCGGCAGCTCGGAGATGAAGCCCACCGTGTCGGAGAGGATCACCGTCCGCCCGCTGGGCAGGCGGATGGCGCGCATGGTCGGGTCCAGCGTCGCGAAGAGCTGGTTCTGGGCGTAGACATCCGCCCCGGTCAGGGCGTTGAACAGGGTGGACTTGCCGGCGTTGGTGTAGCCGACCAGGGCGATGACCGGGTGCGGCACCTTCTCCCGCGCCCGGCGGTGCAGGCCGCGGGTGCGGCGGACCTGCTCCAGCTCCTTCTTCAGCTTGACGATCCGCTCGCCGATCAGGCGGCGGTCGATCTCGATCTGCGACTCACCGGGGCCGCCGAGGAAGCCGAAGCCGCCCCGCTGCCGCTCCAGGTGGGTCCAGGACCGGACGAGGCGGGTGCGCTGGTATTCCAGGTGGGCCAGCTCGACCTGCAGCGAGCCCTCGCGGGTGCGGGCGCGCTCGCCGAAGATCTCCAGGATCAGGCCGGTGCGGTCGATGACCTTGCAGCCCCAGTCCCGCTCCAGGTTGCGCTGCTGCACGGGGGTCAGGGCGGCGTCCACCACCACGACCTGCACGCCCTGCTCGCGCACCGCCTCGCCCACGGCCGCGACCTGCCCCTCGCCCAGTAGTGTGCTGGGTCGGCGGGTGCGGAGCGGATAGACGGCGCTGTGGACGATGGCCACGCCGATCGAGGCGGCGAGGCCCACCGCCTCGGCCAGCCTGGCCTCGGCGGCGCGGATGGCCCCCCCGCCCGTCCCCTGGCCTTCGGCCGCGCTCACCGCGCGGCCGGGCTTCTCCCAGGGAAGGATGACAGCGGCGAGCGTCGGCCCGCCGCGAGTCTCAGTCGTTACTGCCGACAGTCTGTGGCTCCCGGTGCAGGGTCATGGTCGTCTCGCGCAGCGGCCGGGCCGCGGGGGCCGCCGGCACCTCGCCACCCTGCTGCGCGCCCGCCGCGGAGGCGTCGAAGAGCTGGATCGGCGCGCCCGGCATCACCGTGCTGATCGCGTGCTTGTAGACGAGCTGCGTGTGCCCGTCCCGACGGAGCAGGACGGAAAAGTTGTCGAACCAGGTGATGATCCCCTGGAGCTTGACGCCGTTCACCAGGAAGACCGTCACGGGGGTCTTGCTCTTGCGAACGTGGTTCAGGAACACGTCCTGAACGTTCTGGGACTTCTCCGCGGCCATGGGCACGGTCCTTCTTCTTGTTGGCGGGCCATGATGGCCTCGCCGGGATCGGCCCGGCGGCGCCCCGCCCGGCCATTCGGGGACGTTCAGCGCAAGGAAGCGGCCATTGCAAGCCTCGACGCGCCCTGCCCCGTCAGCCAACCCAGAAGTGTTGCTGCGCTGCCGAAATGCACGTCCGCCCCGGCGCTTTCAACCCCCCCGTCATGCGCGGCGTCGCCCAGCAGCACGGCGCGGCACCCCGCCTTGCGGGCCGCCAGCATGTCCAGCGCGTTGTCGCCCACGTACCAGACCTCCGGCCCCGGGCGCACGCCGCAGGCGGCGCAGGCCAGCCGCAGCGGGGCCGGGTCCGGCTTGTCGGCGCGGGCATCGCCGGCCCCGACCAGGGCGCGGAAATGGCCCGTCCAGCCCAGCCGGGCCGCCTCGGCGCGCAGCAGGGCGCCCTGCTTGTTCGATACCACGGCCAGGGGCAGCAGCGCCGCCGCCCCGGCCAGCATGGGCCCGGCCCCCGGCATCGGCTCCAGCACGGCCAGGTGGCGGGCCCGGACCTCGGCATAGAAGACGTCCCGCGCATCTTCCCATGCCGGGCCGAAAAGGTCCGGGAAGGAATCGCGCAGCGACCTGCGGACATTGGCCCGCACCTCCTCCAGCGACCATTCCGGCATCCCGAAGGCACGGAAGGCGGCGTTCAGCCCGGCCTGGATCGCCCCCCAGCCATCGGCCAGGGTGTTGTCCCAGTCCCAGACGATCGCCCGCGGCAGCGGCCCGGCCGGCGGGCTCACGCCGCGTTCCGCGGGCCGCCGGTGACGTGGCGGGCGAAGAGGTCGAAGAGGCGGCGGGTGACCGGGCCCGGCGTGCCGTCGCCCACCGCCCGCCCGTCCACCCGCAGGATCGGCTTCACGAAGGAGGTGGCGGAGGTCAGGAACACCTCCCGCGCCCGCTCCAGCTCGTCCAGGGAGAAGCCGCGCTCCTCCGCCGCGATCCCGGCCGCCGCCAGCTCTGCCAGCAGCGCGCCGCGGGTGCAGCCGGGCAGGATGGCGTGGCCCAGCGGATGGGTGCGCAGCACCCCGGCCGCGTCGACGATCCAGATCGTGGTCGCCGCGCCTTCAGTGACCATGCGGGTGGCGGGATCGTAGAGGATCGCCTCCCCCGACCCCTGCTCCTTCGCGGCCTGGCGGGCCAGGACGTTGGGCAGCAGGTTCACGCTCTTGATGTCGCGCCGCGCCCAGCGCAGGTCGGCCTGGGTGATGGCGGTCAGCGACCAGCCGTCGAGGCTCGCCGGATAGGGCGGGATGCGCCGCACCGTGGCGACGAAGGCGGGCGGCACCGGCTTCGACGGGAAGGCATGCTCCCGCCGCGCCACGCCGCGCGTCACCTGCATGTAGGCCAGCCCCTCGGTGATCCGGTTGCGCCGGACCAGCTCGTGCAGCACCAGCTCCAGCGCCGCGCGTGGCATCGGCATGGGCAGGCGGATCTCGGCCACGGAGCGCTCCAGCCGGCCCAGATGCCGATCCGCATCGATGAAGCGGCCGGCATGGATGTGAACCACCTCGTAGATGCCGTCCCCGAACTGGTAGCCGCGATCCTCGACGTTCACGCTGGCGAAGCGCTGCGGCACGTAGCGGCCGTTCACATAGGCGATGCGCGACATGGGTCTCCTTGTGTGCCCTGTTCCTTAGGCGCTGGCAGCCGTGGCCGCGCGGTCGTCCGCATTCACGCCCAGGAACTTCAGCTTGCGGTGCAGCGCGCTCCGCTCCATGCCGACGAAGTTCGCGGTGCGGCTGATGTTGCCGCAGAAGCGCAGCAGCTGCGCCTCCAGGTACTGGCGCTCGAACAGCTCGCGCGCCTCGCGCAGCGGCAGGGTCATGATCTCGCTCGACCGGTCCAGCTTCAGCATGGCGGGCGCGGCGGAGCCGATCTCCGGCGGCAGCATCTCCGGGCGGATGGACTCGCCGGCGCCGCCCGGGGCCATGATCAGCAGCCAGTCCACCACGTTGCGGAGCTGCCGGACGTTGCCCGGCCAGTCATAGGACTGCATCGCCGCCATCGCATCCTCGCTGATCTCGCGCGGCGGGATGCCGGACGCCTCGGCCGAGCGCGCCATGAAGGCCCGCGCCAGCACGGGCACGTCCTCCCGCCGCTCGCGCAGCGGCGGCACCCGCAGCGGCACCACGGCCAGCCGGTAGAACAGGTCCTCGCGGAAGCGCCCGCCCTGGATCTCGGCCGCCAGGTCGCGGTTGGTGGTGGCCAGCACGCGCACGTCCACCTTCACCCGCGTGCCGCCGCCGACGCGCTCGAAGCCCTGCTCCTGCAGCGCGCGGACGATCTTGCCCTGGGTCTCCAGCGGCATGTCCGCCACCTCGTCCAGCAGCAGCGTGCCGCCATGGGCGCGCTCCAGCACGCCGGCGCGGCGCGGCTGGGCGACCGGGTCGGGGCCGCCCTCCACGCCGAACAGCTCCTCCTCGAACCGGGCGGGGTTCAGGGTCGCGCAGTTCAGCGCGACGAAGGGCTCGCCGGACCGCTTCGAGCGGGCATGGATCATCCGCGCCACCACCTCCTTGCCGGAGCCCGCCGGGCCGGTGATGAGGGCGCGCGAGCCGGTGGGGGCCAGCTTCTCGATCTGGTTGCGCAGCTGCGCGATCGCCGAGGAGACGCCGCCCAGCTCCGCCTCCGGCCCGCCGCGCAGGCGCAGCTCGCTGTTCTCCCGCCGCAGCCGCGCCGCCTCCAGCGCGCGGGCGGCGATCAGCAGCAGCCGGTCGGACTGGAACGGCTTCTCGATGAAGTCGTAGGCGCCTTCCTGGATCGCCTGCACCGCCGTCTCGATGGTGCCGTGACCGGAGATCATCACCACCGGCACGTGGGGCTCCTCCGCATGCAGGGCGCGCAGGATCCCCAGCCCGTCCAGCCGCGAGTTCTGCAGCCAGATGTCGAGGATCACGAGGTTGGGACGGCGCTGCCGGAAGGCGGCCAGCGCCTCGTCGGAGTTGCGCGCCGTCCTGGTCTCGTAGCCCTCGTCGGACAGGATGCCCTCGATCAGGTTCCGGATATCCGGCTCGTCATCCACGATCAGGATGTCATGCGCCATGGCGTAGGATCTCCGTCCCTATGGGCGCCAGCCGGGGCGCCTCGCCCGCCGTCGCGGGCTGTTCCGTCCTTTGATCGGCCGCACCACCCAGGGGGCTGCCCACGGGGCCACCCAGGGGGCCGGTCAGCGGCAGGAGGAGCGACACCCGGGCGCCGCCCGGGCGCTCGCCCTCCCCCGGCCCGGTCCCCTCGCCGGGGCCTTCCGGGGGCCGGTCGGCCAGCACGAGGCGGCCGCCATGGTCCTCCATGATCTTCTTGACGATGGCAAGGCCGAGTCCCGTCCCTTTCGCCTTGTGGGTGACATACGGTTCCGCGAGCCGGTCATGGTCCTCGCCGGAGGGCAGGCCCACGCCGTTGTCCTCGATCACCAGCGCGGCCCATTCGCCCTGGCGCTCCACGGCCAGGCGGATGCGCCCGCCGGCCTCGCCTTCCGGGCGCATGGCCACGGCATCGGCCGCGTTCTGCAGCAGGTTGGTCAGCGCCTGGTTCAGCAGCCGCCGGTCGCAGGGCACCGGCAGCGGCGCCTCCGGCAGCACCGTCTCGTAGGTGATGGCGGGATGGGCGTCGCGCTGCAGCACCAGCGCCTCCCGCGCCAGCCGGCCCAGATCCTCCGGCCGGATCACCGGCTGCGGCATGCGGGCGAAGGCGGAGAACTCGTCCACCATGCGGCCGATGTCGCCAACCTGCCGCACGATGGTGTCGGTGCAGGTGCGGAAGGTCTCCGGATCGGAGGTGATCTCCTTGAGGTAGCGCCGCTTGAGACGCTCGGCCGAGAGCTGGATCGGGGTGAGCGGGTTCTTGATCTCGTGCGCGATGCGCCGCGCCACGTCCGCCCAGGCGGCCTTGCGCTGGGCGGAGAGCAGCTCCGTCACGTCGTCGAAGGTCAGCACGTAGCCGGCCACCTGCCCAGCCTGCACCTCCGCCCCCATCCGCGCGATCAGGGTGCGGCGGGCGTTGGGAGCGCCCAGCTTCACCTCCGCCGTATGCGCCCGCTCCGGCGCGGCGGCGGCGGCGGCGGCCAGCGCCGCGAACTCCGGGACCACCTCCGGCAGCGGATGACCGATGGCGGCCTCCATGTCCTGGCCCAGCAGATCCGAGGCGGAGCGGTTCGGCAGGTTCACCCGGCCCTCCGCATCCAGCCCCACCACCCCGGCCGAGACGCCGGCCAGCACCGTCTCGGTGAAGCGCCGCCGCTCGTCGATCTGGCGATAAGCCTGCATCAGCTCGGAACGCTGGGCGGCGAGCTGGTTCGTCATGCGGTTGAAGGCGCGGCTGAGGCTGCCGAGCTCGTCGTCCTCCGGCCCCTCCTGCAGCTTCACCGACAGGTCGCCCCCCCGCACGCGCTCGGCCGCGTTGATCAGGCGGGAGATGGGGCGGGCCAGCTGGTTCGCGAAGACCAGGCCGATCAGCACCGCCGCCATCAGCACCAGCAGGGCGGCGATGGCAAAGATCATCGCGAAGGTGATCTGCAGCCCGGAGCGGTTGCGGTCGAGCTGGTCATAGGCCTGGAAGGCGCGCTCGGTCGCCAGCATGTGCTCCAGCACGCTGGCATCCACCGGCCGGCCGATCGACAGCATCAGCCCCGGCGCGATGTCCAGCATCACCAGGGCGCGCACCCGCCCCTCCTCCCCCTCGTCATTGGCCAGCACCGCCACCTCGCCGCTGCGGGCGAGGTCCATGGCCCAGGCGGGCGGCGGGGAGACGACGGTGGTGGTGGTCAGCCCGGCATGGGCGACGACCTGGCCCAGCACCGGCTCGAACACCACCGCCTCCTGCAACCCGCGCAGCGCGGTGTGGGTGGCCAGCACCCGGGCAAAGGCCAGGGTGTTGTCGGGCAGCAGGGAGGCGGCGCGGTTCAGGTCCGCCGCCATGGCCAGCGCGTCGGCGCGGATGGTGTTGCGGTGCTCGTCCAGATAGGCGCGGGAGGCGACAAGGCTCGCCTCCAGCGTCGAGCGCACCCGGTCGCTGAACCAGGCCTGGATGCCCCAGTTGAAGAAGACCGCGGCGAAGATGCCGACCAGCGTGGCGGGCACCACCGCCACCACCCCGAACAGTAGCACCAGCCGGACATGCAGCCGAGAGCCGGCGCTGCCCCGCCGCCGCTCCGCCCAGACCCGCACCAGCCGCCCGACGAGGGAGGCGGCGAGCAGGACGAGGAAGGCCGCGTTGACCATGACCATGGCCGCGACCTGTCCCGGCCGGGTGGGGCCGAAGGGGCTGCCATCCGACAGCAGGGTGAAGGTGCCGATGCCCAGCAGCAGCGCCCCCACCGCCAGGCCCAGCGTCATGGCGCGGCCGAGCAGCAGGTCGGCGGTCCGCCGGGCCAGCCCGCGCGGCTGCTCCGCGCCGGCGCGGCCGGCCGCGCCCGCCTCGCCGTGGGCGCTGGTGGGGGCCGCGGTCATGGGCCGGGCCTCATGGTGCGACGCTCGACGCCGATATCATCGGCGCCATCCTAGACCGAACTGTGTCGTCCAGGCCACATCCCGCCGAAGACGTTGCGCACAGCGAACCGTCAGGCAGAACGGCCCCGCCCGGCGGTCAGGAGAGACCGCGCACCACCGGCAGCTCCAGCTCCCGGATCTTCTTGCGGAGCGTGTTGCGGTTCAGCCCGAGCATGGCCGCGGCCTTGATCTGGTTCCCCCGCGTCGCGGCGAGGGCCAGCCGGATCAGCGGCCGCTCCACCTCCGACACCACGCGCTCGTAGAGGTCGCGGACCGGCAGGCCGTCGCGGTGCGCGCCGAGGAAGGTGGTGAGGTGCCGCTCCACCGCCTGTTCCAGCGTCTCGGGGGAGCGCGCCTCGCCGGTCGCGGCGGGCGAGGTCTCCGTCTCCGCCAGCTCCGCCGCCACCGCATCCTCGCCGATCACCTCCTGCGGGTAGAGGGCGGCAAGGCGGCGCATCAGGTTCTCCAGCTCGCGCGCGTTGCCGGGCCAGGAATGCTGCTTCAGCCGCTCCATCGCATCCTGGTCGAGCGTCTTGCCCGGCAGGCCGGCGGCCTTGGCGCGCTCCAGGAAGTGGCGGGCCAGCAGCGGGATGTCCTCCAGCCGCTCGCGCAGCGGCGGCAGGCGGATGGGCACCACGTTCAGCCGGTAGAACAGGTCCTCGCGGAAGCTGCCCGCCCGGATCGCCTGGCGCAGGTCGCGGTGGGTGGCGGCGATGATCCGCACGTTCGCCTTGATCGGCTGGCGCCCGCCGACGGTGGTGAACTCCCCCTCCTGCAGCACGCGCAGCAGGCGGGTCTGCGCCTCGGGCGGCATGTCGCCGATCTCGTCGAGGAAGAGCGAGCCGCCGGCCGCCTGCTCGAAGCGCCCCACGCCGCGGGCCAGCGCGCCGGTGAAGGCGCCGCGCTCGTGGCCGAACAACTCCGCCTCGATCAGCTCGCGCGGGATGGCCGCCATGTTGATCGCCACGAACGGCCCGCCGCGGCGCTTGCCGTAGTCGTGCAGGGCGCGCGCGACCAGCTCCTTGCCGGTGCCGGACTCGCCCGTGATCATCACCGTCAGGTCGGTCGTCGTGAGCCGCGCGACGGTGCGGTAGATCTCCTGCATCGCGGCGGAGCGGCCGACGATGGGCAGGCGCTCGCCCTCCCCGTCCTCGCTCGGCGCCGGGGCGGGCCCCGGGGCGACCAGCGCGCGGCCGACCACCGAGAGCAGCTCCTTCAGGTCGAAGGGCTTGGGCAGGTACTCGAAGGCCCCGCGCTGCGCGGCCTTCACCGCCGTCATGAAGGTGGACTGCGCCGACATCACCAGCACGCGCAGCTCCGGGCGCACGCGCTTGATGCGCGGCACCAGGTCCAGCCCGTTCTCGTCGGGCATCACCACGTCGGTGATGACCAGGTCGCCCTCGCCATCCTCCACCCAGCGCCAGAGCGTGGCGGCGGAGGAGGTGGCGCGGACGTTGTAGCCGGCGCGGCCCAGCGCCTGGGACAGGACGGTGCGGATCGCCCGGTCGTCGTCGGCGATCAGGATGGTCTGTCCGGTCACGGGCTGGTCCTTGCACGGGCGCCGCGCGCGAACGGGCCCTGTTTCCCGGTGCCGGATTCGTCGGTACCGGGCCGGCTGGCGGCGGGTTTGTCGGTGGCGGCGGCCTTGCCGCTGGGCGGGATCGGCAGGGAGAGGCGGAAGACGGTGCGGCCCGGGCGGCTGTCGCATTCGATCAGCCCGCCGAGATCCTCCACCAGCCGCGCCACCAGGGCGAGGCCCAGCCCCTGCCCGCCGCGCTTGGTGCTGACGAAGGGCTCGAAGAGCGTCGCGCGCACCTCCTCCGCGATGCCCGGGCCGTTGTCGCGCACGCTGACCTCGATCGGCAGGTGGACGCGCTCGCGGCTGCTGGGAATGGCGATCCGAACCCCGTGGCGATAGGCGGTGGACAGGGTGATCTCCCCTTCCAGCGGGTCCACCGCCTCGGCCGCGTTCTTCACCAGGTTCAGGATCACCTGCACCAGGATGTCGCGGTTGGCGAGGACGTGCGGCAGCGAGGGGTCGTATTCCTCCACCAGCCGCAGATGCGCCGCGAAGCCGGAGCCGGCGACGAGGCGGACATGGCCCAGCACCTCGTGGATGTTCACCGGGCTGCGCTCGACCGGGCGCTCGCTGAACATGTCCATCCGCTCCACCAGGTCGCGGATGCGGTCCACCTCGTCCTGGATCAGCGTGCACAGCTCGCGGTCGCCCTCCGCCGCCGACTGCTCCAGCAGCTGGGCGGCGCCGCGGATGCCGGAGAGCGGGTTCTTCACCTCGTGCGCCAGCATCGCCGCCATGGCGGAGGCGCCGCGCGCGGCACCCCGGAAGTTGAGCTGCCGGTCCAGCTTCTGCGCCGTCGAGCCGTCCTGCAGCGTCAGCACCACGGCGCCGGGCAGCTCCGGCAGCATCACCCCCTGGGCGGAGACGCCGCTGCGGCTCAGCCGCGGGCTCTCCAGCAGCAGGTCGTAGTCGGAGACCGGGGCCTCGGCGCTGCGCACCTGCCGCACCAGGGCGACGAGGCGGTTGTCCTCCGGCACCAGGGCCTCGAGGGTCAGCTGGGAGAGCGAGACCGCGGAGAGCTGGAAGAACAGCTCCGCCGCCGGGTTGGCGAAGATGAAGCGGTCCTCGGCATCCAGCACGACCACCGGCAGCGGCACGGCGCCGAGCACGGCTGTGGCCTCCGGCGAGGGGACACGGCGGGCGGGGCGGCTCACGGCCCGGCGCAGGGCGGCGGCGACGCCGCTCATGCCGCCAGCGCCTCGGCGCGGCCATGGGCGACGACCACGCCGCGCCCGATCAGCGGCTCCCAGTAGGCGGCGAGCTCGGCCAGGGCAGCCTCCACCGTATCGGCCTGGTTGATGCGGACGCGGTGCTCGGCGCTGCCGGGCAGGCCGCGCGAGTACCAGGCGAGGTGCTTGCGCGCGAGCCGCAGCCCCGGGTCGCGCCCGTGATGCTCCAGCATGGCATCGTAGTGCCGGCGCAGGATGGCGTAGCGCGTGGCGAGGTCCGGATCCTCCGCCATGGTCCCGCCACGCAGGCGGTCGGCGACGGCGGCCATCAGCCAGGGACGCCCATAGGCGCCGCGCCCGATCATGACGCCATCCGCGCCGGAGCGGCGCAGCGCCTCGGCCGCGTCCTCCGCGCCCAGGATGTCGCCGTTCACGATCACCGGGATGCCGGCCACCGCCTTGACCTGGGCCACGAAGCCCCAGTCGGCCGTGCCCGTGTAGAACATCTGCCGGGTGCGGCCGTGCACGGTGACCATGCGGATGCCGCTCTCCCGCGCGATGACCGCAAGGCGGGGGGCGTTCAGGCTGGCATGGTCCCAGCCCATCCGCATCTTCAGCGTCACGGGGACGGACACCGCCCGCGCGGTCGCCTCCAGGATGCGGGCGGCGGCCACCTCGTCGCGCATCAGGGCGGAGCCGGCGGACTGGCCCACCGCGACCTTCTTCACCGGGCAGCCGAAGTTGATGTCGACGATGGCCGCGCCGCGGTCCACGGCCAGCCGCGCGGCCTCGGCCATCACCTCCGGGTCGCAGCCGGCGAGCTGGACGGAGGCAGGGCCGCCGAAGCCGTCCACCTCCGCCATCTTCAGCGTCTGGCGGTTGGTGCGGACCATCGCCTGGCTGGCGATCATCTCGCTGACCACCATCGGCCCGCCCAGCTCCCGCGCCAGCCGCCGGAAGGGCAGGTCGGTGACGCCGGACATCGGCGCCAGGATCACGGGGCAGTCGATCCGCACGCCGCCGCCGAGGTCGATGGGCGCCAGGGCGGCGGACCCGGCTGGCGAGGACCGATCGCCTTCCGTCATGATGGAGGCGTGCGCCGGGGTGCCGCGCCCTGGAAAAGGATCAGGGGCGGCCGCAACAGTCGCTTCAAAGCCGTTCATAATGATGCGGGTATCCGCCGGCCGGGCGCCGCGTCAAGCGCCGTGCTGAGAAATGAGGCATGAAGCGACGGAAGGCGTCATTCTCCGTTCAGCTTCGATATGAAAAGGCGCGCTCTGCCATGTCGGGCGGCGCCAACCCGGGGAGGCGGACGAGGGGGGGGCCGGCCATCGCCGCTTGAGCCCGGTCCGGTCCGCGCGGTCGACCGGGCGGGGCAGATTCCTGCCTCGCCCCCGCTGCCTCCCTCCGGCGATCCGCTCTAGCTTCCGCCGCCCATGACGCGCCCCGTTCCGTCCGCCGCGACTCCGCCCTCCCCGCCCCGCGCCGTCGCCCTGCTGCTGGCGGCGGGCCAGGGGCTGCGCTTCGGCGCGGCCGCCCCGAAGCAGTTCCTGCCCCTCGCCGGCAAGCCGGTGCTGCGCCACGCCGCCGAGGCGCTGCTCGCCGAGGGGCTGGTCGACGCGCTGCTCCCGGTCTGTGCCCCGGCCGAGGCGGGGCGGGTCGCCACGCTGCTGGAGGGCCTGCCCGCCCTCGCCCCCGTGGCCGGCGGCGCCACCCGGCAGGACAGCGTGCGCGCAGGGCTGGAGGCGCTGGCCGCCGACCCGCCCGCCATCGTGCTGGTGCATGACGGCGCCCGCCCGGTCGTGCCCGCCGGCACCGTCGCCGCCCTGCTGGCGGCGCTGCAGGACCGGGCGGGCGCCATCCCGGCGCTCCCCGTCAGCGACACGCTCAAGCGCGGCGAGGGCGGGGCCATCGCGGCGACCGTGCCGCGCGAGGGGCTGTTCCGGGCGCAGACGCCCCAGGCCTTCCGCTTCCCCGTGCTGCTCGCCGGCCACCGCGCCGCCGCGCCGGGGGCGACGGACGACGCGGCGCTGCTGGAGGCGATGGGAGAGGCGGTGGCGCTGGTGCCGGGATCGGAGGAGAACGTGAAGGTGACCTTTCCCGAGGACCTTGCCCGGCTGGAGGCGGCGCGCCGCGCGGCGCTCTGGCCGCGCACCGGCACCGGCTTCGACGTGCACCGGCTGGTGCCGGACCGGCCGCTGTTCCTGTGCGGCGTGAAGGTCGAGCATCCGCTCGGCCTGGATGGGCATTCCGACGCCGATGTGGGCATCCACGCCCTGTGCGACGCGATCTACGGCGCCATGGCGGAGGGCGATATCGGCCGACACTTCCCGCCCTCCGAGGCGGAATGGAAGGATGCCGACAGCGCCCGCTTCCTCCGCCACGCCGCGGCGCTGGTGGCGGAGCGGGGCGGCGTGATCGCCAATGCGGACGTCACCCTGATCTGCGAGCGGCCGAAGATCACCCCCCACGCCCCCGCCATGCGCGCCCGGCTGGCGGAGCTGATGGGCGTGCCGCTGTCCCGCGTCTCGGTGAAGGCGACCACCTCCGAGCGGCTCGGCTTCACCGGGCGGGGCGAGGGCATCGCCTGCCAGGCGGCGGTCTCGGTCCTGCTGCCGGAGTAGCGGCGAGTCAGGGCTCCGGCAGGTCCCGCACCACCGCCGCGCAGACCTCCTGCACCTCGCGGCGGATGACCCCCTCGCGCGGGGGGTCGCGCAAGGTGGTGAACCAGTGCTCCGGCGGCGCGCGCCCGGCGGCGCGGAACCAGGTGAGGCCGCGGAGCACCGCCTCCGCCCCGGGCGGCAGGCGCTCTGGCGCCTCATGCCCGTTCAGCACCCCCCAGACCCCCGCCCAGCAGCGCGCCACGGACCAGGGGTTGTAGCCCCCGCCCCCCGTCACGATCAGCCGGGGCGCTTCCCCCAGCAGCGCCCGAATCACGGCGAAATGGGCGTTGTTGGAGAGGGCGAGCCGGGACAGCGGGTCCTCCTCGATCGCATCCGCGCCGCATTGCAGGACGATCGCCTGCGGCCGCCAGTGGCGCAGCAGCGGCAGGATCGCGTGGTGCAGCACCCAGCGCATCTCGCTGTCGTTGAAGCCCTCCGGCACCGGCAGGTTCCGCGCATGCCCCCCGGCACGGTCGCCGACCAGCCCGGTGCGCGGCCAGCGGTTGGCCTCGTGGACGGAAACGGTCAGCACGCGCGGGTCGTCGTGGAAGGCGGCCTCCACGCCGTCGCCGTGATGCGCGTCGATGTCGAGGTAGAGCACCCGCTCCAGCCTGGCATCGACCAGCGCGAGGCAGCACAGCGCCACGTCGTTGAGGTAGCAGAAGCCGCTCGCCCGGTCGGGCATGGCGTGGTGTGTCCCGGCGCCGGGGATGTGGACCACGCCGCCGTCGCGCACCAGCCGCGCCGCCAGGATCGCGCCCCCGGCGCCGGTGGCGGGGCGGCGGAAGACCTCGCGGTAGATCGGGTTGCCCTCCGCGCCCAGGCGGTGGCGGGCGCGGACCGCGTCGCTCACCGCCTGCTCCGCCTCGGCGCGTTGCAGCGCGGCGACGTAGTCCGGGGTGTGGAAGCGGGTGAGCTGCTCCGGTGTCGCGCGGGGGCTGTCGAGGTACCGCTCCGGGTCCAGCCAGCCCAGGGCGCGGATCAGGTCGAGCGCGGTGGAGACGCGGGGGATCGCCAGCGGGTGCTTCCCGCCATAGGTCGAGCCCCGGTAGATCTCCGACCCGATGAGGAGGGGTGCGGTCTGCAAGCGCCCCCGCAGATGGGGGCGCCGCGTCAGCGCGCCAGGGGCGTCAGCGCAGCCGCTCCAGGATGGAGACGTAGTTCGCCACCGCCGAGCCGCCCATGTTGAACACCCCCGCCACCGTCGCGCCAGGAATCTGCATCCCCCCCGCCGCGTCGCAGAGCTGCATCGCCGCCAGCGCGTGCATGGAGACGCCGGTGGCCCCGATCGGGTGCCCCTTGGCCTTCAGCCCGCCCGAGGGGTTCACCGGCAGCCGCCCGTCCTTGGCCGTCCAGCCCTCCAGCGCGGCGCGGGCCCCCTGCCCCTCCGGCGCCAGGCCCATCGCCTCGTATTCGATGAGCTCCGCGATGGTGAAGCAGTCGTGCACCTCGGCCAGCGACAGGTCGGCGAGCGTCGTCCCGGCGGCGGCATGCGCCCGCGCCCAGGCCTCGCGCGCCCCCTCGAAGCGGGTGATGTCGCGCGCCGAGATCGGCATCAGGTCGTTCACCTGCACCGCCGCCCGGAAGCGCACCGCCTTGCCCAGCGTGCGCGCCGTCTCCTCGTCCGTCAGCACCAGCGCCGCCGCGCCGTCGCTGACCGGCGAGCAGTCGGTGCGCTTCAGCGGCCCGGCGACCACGGGGTTCTTCTCGCTCGGGGTGCGGCAGAACTCGTAGCCCAGGTCCTTGCGGAGCTGGGCATAGGGGTTCTCCACCCCGTTGCGGTGGTTCTTCGCGGCGATGGCGGCCAGCGCGTCGGACTGGTCGCCATGGCGCTGGAAATACGCCTCGGCGATGCGGCCGAAGACCCCGGCGAAGCCCGCCTCGATCTCCCCCTCCTCCTTGCGGTAGGAGCAGCCGAGCAGGATGTCCCCCACCTTCGCCCCCGGCACGGCGGTCATCTTCTCCGCCCCCAGCACCAGCGCGAAGCGCCCCCGCCCGGCCGCCAGGAAGTCCAGCGCGCCATGGATCGCGGCGGAGCCGGTGGCGCAGGCGTTCTCGTAGCGGGTGGCGCGGCGGAAGCGCAGCTCCGGCACGGACTGCATCACCAGCGAGGCGGGGAAGTCCTGGGCCTGGAAGCCGCCGTTGAACAGGCCGACGAAGACGCCCTCGATGTCGGACGGAGCGACCCCCGCATCCTCGATGGCGTTGCGGGCGACGCGGGCCAGCAGGCTTTCGACGTCCGGCGCGTCCTCCAGCTTGCCGAAGGGCGTATGCGCCCAGCCGACGATGCAGGCCTCGGTCATGCCATTCCCTCCCATGCGGTGCGCCCCAGATGGGGCCAGGCGGCCGCGAAGACCAGGGCCGGTGGCCACCCGCCGCCACGGCCCGGCCGGTCCCGTGTTGCGGCGGGCGTCCGATCGGCGGCAGGCTCCGGCGCAGCGCGGGTCCGCAGCGTCCGGGATGCCATGTCCGAAGCCTTGAGCCGAACGCTTTTCGCCGCCGAGATGGTCCTGATCGCGATGCCCGCGTCCTTGTTCGTCGTGCCCTTCCTGCTGCCGGCCATCGTCCTTCTTGTGCCAGTCGCCCTGCTGGGACTCGTCCACACGGTCCTGGCGGGCGGGCCGCGGATGGGCGAGGAGCTGTGGACCGGACTCGGGCTGCTGCTCATGGCCATGCTTTGCCTCTGCGCGGTCGCCGCCCTCTTCCTGTTCGTCGGCCTGGGCGGGCGCTTCCTCCTCCTCGGGCGCGACGGGCTGCGCGGGCAGGGGCGGGCGGCCCGGATCGCCATCCTGCTCGCCGCGCCCCCGATCCTGCTCTCGAGCCTTCCCCGGCTGTACGCGGAAGCCTCGGCCGGCCCCCTCGACCTGAACAGGATGGCGGCGGCGCTGATGTACAGCGGCCTGCCGCTTCTCATCCCGGCGGCGCATCTGCTGATCGAGCTTCGCGCGTGCCTCCGGTCACCGGCACGCCCCGGCGCCTGACGCCGCCGCCCGGCGTAGCGGCGATCCCGCCGGTCCACCCCCGGGCGCCGGTCAATCCCTGTGGCGCGCCGGAGCAGCAGCAGGCCGGCGGTCGCTTGGCGCCGTCACGCGGCGGGCCGGTCCCGGCCCGCCGCCGGAGTCCCTATCCGCGTCCGCCATGGGTGAGGAGGCGGAGGCTGGCCGCGATCGACTCCAGCTCCTCCACGCATTCCTGCAGCAACCCTTCCCGCCCGGTGGCCGCCATCTCGGCCGGGGCCGGCTCAGCCCCCTCCGGCGTGCCGTCGCGCAGCAGCCGCTGCACGCCCTTGATGGTATAGCCCTGGGTGTAGAGCAGGTCGCCGATCCGCCGCAGCAGCGCGATGTCGTCCGGCCGGTAGTAGCGCCGCCCGCCGCCGCGCTTCAGCGGCTTGAGCTGCGGGAACTTGCTTTCCCAGAAGCGCAGCACGTGCTGCGGGATGTGCAGGTCCTCCGCCACCTCGCTGATGGTGCGGAAGGCTGTCGGCGCCTTGCGGGGCCGTGCCGAGGCCTCGTCCATCACCTCGGACGGCATCAGGCGTCATCCCCCCCGTCCGGCGCATCGGCGGGCGCGGCCTCGCCGTTGATCCGCGCCTTCAGCACCTGGCTGGCCCGGAAGGAGAGCACGCGGCGCGGGGAGATCGGCACCTCGATACCGGTCTTGGGGTTGCGGCCCACGCGCTGCGCCTTCTGCCGCACGGTGAAGGTCCCGAAGGCGGAGAGCTTCACCGCCTGCCCCGCCTCCAGGCTGGCGGAGATGCGCTCGAGCACGCCTTCCAGCAGCGCGGCGCTCTCGTTCCGCGACAGACCCACCTGCGCATAGATCGCGTCCGCGAGTTGTGCCCGCGTCACGGTATTCATGCCGGCTGCACCCTGACTCGCCTCAGACGGCGGGATGAAGCCAGGGCCACCGCGGGGCGTCAACGGAGTCCGCTCCCCTGTGGTCACGAAGCCACGGCGTGTGTGGCCGCGCCGCCATGCCGGCGTGGGACCGGCGGCGGGTCAGTAGCGCGCCAGCGCCGCGCCCCAGGTCAGCCCGCCGCCGATGGCCTCCATCAGCACCAGGTCGCCGCGCTGGATGCGGCCGTCGCGCGTCGCCTCGGCGAGCGCGAGCGGGATCGACGCGGCCGAGGTGTTGGCGTGGCGGTCGACGGTGATCACCACCCGCTCGGGCGGCAGGCCCAGCTTGCGGCCCATGGCGTCGATGATGCGCCGGTTCGCCTGGTGCGGCACCAGCCACTGCACCTCGGACCGGTCCAGGCGGTTGGCCGCCAGCGCCTCGTCGACGGCGGAGGCGAGCTTGGCCACGGCGTGGCGGAATACCTCGCGCCCGGCCATCCGCAGCAGGCCGGTGCCGCCGGTGCTGCCGGCCCCGCCCTCCACCTGCAGGATGTCGCCATGGCGGCCATCGGCATGCAGGTGCCAGGAGAGCAGGCCGCGATCCGGGTCCTCCCCCGCCTGGAGCAGCACCGCCCCCGCCCCGTCGCCGAACAGCACGCAGGTGCCGCGGTCGGTCCAGTCCAGGATGCGGGAATAGACCTCCGTGCCGATCACCAGCGCGCTGCGCACCGCGCCGCTGCGCATCAGCGATCCGGCCACGCCCAGCGCATAGATGAAGCCGGCGCAGGCGGCGGAGAGGTCGAAGGCCGGGCCGCCGGGGCAGCCCAGCGCACCCTGGATGCGCGCTGCGGTGGAGGGGAAGGCGCTGTCGGGAGTGGAGGTGGCGACGATCACCGCGCCCACGCTAGCCGGGTCGGCCCCCGCCTGGGCCAGCGCCTGCCGCGCCGCGGCGACGCCCATGGAGGAGGCGGTCTCGCCCTCCGCCGCCAGGTGCCGCTGGCGGATGCCCGTCCGCTCGCGGATCCACTCGTCGGAGGTGTCCAGCCCATAGGCCGCCGCCAACGCATCATTGTCCAGAACGCGCGCGGGAAGGTAGCCGCCGGTTCCGGTGATCAGGGCACGCATCGTCGCCTCAGCGCATCGCGGTCAGGGTGGGGGTGTCGGCATCGCCCCGCCGCAGCAGGCCGATGCCCTCGCGGATGCGGTCGTTGAAGCCA